>NZ_WHZW01000013.1 GCF_010667685.1 Bifidobacterium aerophilum
CGTTTTTCAAACAACACCACGCATGGTGCGAGCGTCAGCGTCGCCACTCAATCCATCAGTTAACTAAACACGGTGGCGCGTGTTTTCCGGTAATATGCTGGAACCATCGCGGGCCATCAGACCCCACCATCAAGGGAGAGCCGTCATGAGCATCTCGTATCTCGAGCAGAACAGGCAGTTCCATCTGCGCAACGACAGCATCAGCTACGTGTTCCGCGTGCTGGAGGGCGGCGAGCTCAACCACCTGTACTTCGGCCCGCGCCTGCGCGACGACGGCCCGCTGAGCGACCTGCAGGAGATCCTGTTCCGCGACACGCTGTCCGTCAGCGACGACCGCGGCGTGTTCTCGCTCGAACAGATCCGCCAGGAATACCCGGTCGCCGGCTCCGGCGACCTCAGGCCATGCGCGCTGACCGCCCACGACGAACGCGGCTCCCATGCGATCCGCCTGTCGTACGCGGGCTACACGATCACCGACGGCAAGCCGCCGCTGGACGGCCTGCCCGCCACCTACGCCGAGCATCCCGGCGAGGCGCAGACGTTGGACGTCCTGTTACGCGACGATCAGATCGGCCTCGAGATGACCCTGTCGTACACGCTGTTCGAACACGCGCCGGTCATCGCCCGCAGCATGCGGCTCACCTCGGCCGGCACGCACGACATCACCATCGAAGGCGCGTTCAGCGCCAGCCTCGACCTGCCCGACTCCGACTGGGACATGATCACGCTGACCAGCGCATGGTCGCGCGAATGCAACGTCGAACGTGCGAGGCTGCGCACCGGACTGCAGGGCGTGTCCAGCCTCGGCGGACGCAGCAGCCAGCACGCCAACCCGTTCATCGCGCTCGCCCGTCCGAACACGACCGAATCGCACGGCGATGCGATCGGCATGACGCTGGTGTACAGCGGCAACTTCGACGCCGACGTGGCCGTGGACACGATGAGCGACGCGCGCATGCGCATCGGCATCAACCCCGACCTGTTCTCGTGGCATCTGGCGCCGGGCGAGTCCTTCCAGACGCCGGAGGCGCTGCTCGCCTACTCGCGCAACGGCCTGAACGAACTGAGCCAGACCTTCCACGAGCTGCTGCGCACCAGGCTCGTGCGCGGCCCGTGGCGCGGCCGGCGCCGCCCGATCACGCTGAACACCTGGGAGGCGTTCTACTGGGACATCGACGAGGAGGGCATGCTCGAGGTGGCCAGGCAGGCCGCCGATCTGGGCATCGAGCTCGTCGTGGTCGACGACGGATGGTTCGGCCACCGCGACTGGAACGACACGTCACTGGGCGATTGGACGCCGAACCGCGAGAAGTTCCCGAACGGACTCAAGCCGCTGTCCAGCCAGCTGCACGCGCTGGGACTCAAGTTCGGCCTGTGGTTCGAGCCGGAGATGGTCAACCCCGATTCGGCGCTGTACATGGAGCATCCCGACTGGGTGCTGGGCGACACGACGCGCGAGCTGAGCATCAGCCGCCACCAGTATCCGCTCGACCTGACCAAGGGCGAGGTGCGCGACTACCTGGTTGACGCCATGTCGCGCGTGATCGGCGAGAACGACGTCGACTACATCAAATGGAACATGAACCGCTCCCTGTCCGAGGTGTTCTCCGACCGGTGGCCGGCCGAACGGCAGGGCGAGCTGCAGCACCGCTACGTGCTGGGATATTACGACCTGATCTCCCGTCTCGCCAAACGCTTCCCCGACCTGCTCATCGAAGGCTGCTCCGGCGGCGGAGGGCGCACCGACCCGGGCATCCTCGCCTACGCTCCGCAAACGTGGATCTCGGAGAACACGGACGCGATGGAACGCGTGCGCATCCAGTACGGCACGTCCTTCGTATACCCGCTCGACTCGATGGCCGCGCACGTGACCCCGGTGCCGAACGCGCAGACCGGCCGCGTCGCATCGCTCAAGACGCGCGGCGACGTGGCGATGTTCGGCGTGTTCGGCTACGAGCTCGACCCGCGCACGCTCACCGACGACGAACGCCGGCGGATCCACTGGCAGATCGACGTCGTCAAACGCTTCGCCCCGCTGATCGGCAACGGCAGGCTGTACCGTCTGCTGTCCCCGTTCCGCCGTGACCAGATGCCGTTCGACCCGGACGACGCGGCCTGGATGGTCGTCTCCGACAACCGTCAGGAGGCGCTCGTCGGCTACTACCGGACCCGCACCGGCGTCAACATGCCGGTACGTCACCTGCGGCTGCAGGGTCTGCGCGACGATCTACGCTACGCGATCGAGGAGATCGGCTTCGACATGCCGCCGCACCGCCCGCGCTACGGCGACGAGCTCGCGCAGGTCGGGCTGGCGCTGGTGGACGGGTCGAACTGCGACCTGCATCCGCAGATCGACGCCGGCGACAACCTGTCGCGCATCTTCCACCTGCGCGTCTGCGGCGACTGACGCACGCGGCTCGCTCACGTCGCGGCTCGCTCGCCGCGCCGTCCGCCATGCGGACATCCGCCGTCCACGCGATCGCACGTAACGTCGTCGGCATACGGACTGGGCTACGATATGCAAGCGACAGAGAGCAACAGGATCGTCGCGTGGAACGATCGCAAGATAAGGAGCAGCAACGGTGACCGACGTGTTGACCGAGAAGGACAGGGAGTACGAGGAGCAGGAACAGGCGCAGGCCCCCGGCGACGATCAGCCGCTCGAGGAGCGCGTGAACAACCGTTCCCTCAGGCCGAACAGCGACGTGTTCGCCGAGTTCATGAAGACCGGCTGGGACAATCAGGAACCGGACGCGCAGCCGCTCGAATCCAGCAAGTACATCGGCGAGCGCCTCGCCAAGCTCGGTGCGCGCTTCCCAGGCGAGCGCCTCGTCATCCCGGCCGGCCAGCCGAAGGTGCGCAACAACGACTGCGACTACATGTTCCGCCCGGACACCTCGTTCGCCTACTACACCGGTCTGGGCGAGGACTACGAGGCGGGCGCCGTGCTCGTGCTCAACCCGATCGACCCGGATTCCGAGGAGGCGCAGGCCGGCAAGACGCATACGGCCGAGCTGTTCGTGGCCCCGCGCGCGGACAACAGCACCACGGATTACTACCGTGACGCGCATTACGGCGAGTACTGGGTCGGCCCGCGCGCCGGTCTCAAGGAACTGCAGGCGATGACCGGCCTGGAGACACACGACATCGCGCAGCTGGCCGACGCGCTCGGCAAGGACGTCGGCACCGAATCCGGCGCGGTTCGCGTGCGCGTGATCGCCGACGCCGATCCGCAGGTCACCGCGTTGGTCGACGACGTGCGCCGCGCGAACGGATTCTCCGATCCGGACCGCAACGCGGCCGACGACGCGAAGCTGCACGAGTTCTCGTCCGAGGCCCGCATGATCAAGGATTCGTACGAAATCGGCGAGATGCGCAAGGCGATCGCCGCCACCAAGGACGGCTTCGACCGCATCCTCACCCGCCTGCCGCAGGTGATCGACAAGCCGCGTTCGGAGCGCATGCTCGAAGGCGCGTTCAACTCGAACGCCCGCGAGGAGGGCAACGGCCTGGGCTACGACACGATCATCGCCTCCGGCGAGCATGCGCCGATCCTGCACTGGATGCGCAACACGGGCGTGGTGCGTCAGGGCGACATGCTGCTCATCGACGCCGGCGTGGAGGTCACCAGCCTGTACACGGCCGACATCACCCGCACGTTCCCGGTCGGCGGCAAGTTCACCGACCTGCAGAAGCGCCTGTACCAAGCGGTGCTCGACTCCCAGCAGGCCGGTTTCGAGGCGGCCAAACCGGGCGCCACGTATTCGGACATCCACCACGCCTGCATGCGCGTGATCGCCGAGCGGCTGCACGAGTGGGGCATCCTCAAGGTGGACGTGGAGGAATCGCTCTCCCCCGACGGCCAGCAGCACCGCCGTTGGCTCGCCTGCGGCGTGGCGCATCACCTCGGCCTCGACGTGCACGACTGCGCGCAGGCCCGCTACGAGTCGTATCAGGGCGCGGCGATCACCCCGGGCATGATCTTCACGATCGAGCCGGGCCTGTACTTCGCAAAGAACGACCTGCTGCTGCCGCCGGAGATGCGCGGCATCGGCATCCGCATCGAGGACGACGTGCTCATGACCGAGCACGGCCCCGAATGGCTCTCCGCCGGCATCCCGAAGCAGATCGACGAGGTCGAGGCTTGGATGGCCGAACGCGCAGCGGCCGGCTCGGCGGACTGATCTCATTCCTTTGGCTCCCCCTAATCCGGGGAGCCATTTCCGTTATGAAAGGACTTATCTATGCCGACTCCGGACTTTGTACTCGAACTCCGCAAGAAGATCGGTCATGATCTCCTCTGGCTCATGGGCGTGACCGGCTGCGTGCTGGACGATTCCGGCCGCATCCTGCTCGGCCGTCGTTCCGATACCGGCGAGTGGGCGATGGTCTACGGCATCAACGAGCCGGGCGAGCAGCCGGGCGACACGGTGATCCGCGAGATCAAGGAGGAAACGGGCGTGGACGCGGTCGTCACCGATCTGGTCGCCGTGATCTCCTCCGACAAGGTCACCACGTACGCGAACGGCGACAACACGATGTACATGGATCACTCGTTCCTGTGCGCGTTGAAGCCCGGCGGCAACGCGACCCCGTTCGTCGGCGACGAGGAGAGCCTCAACGTCGGCTGGTTCGACCTCGACGCGCTCCCCCAGCCGCTCGCCAAGAGCACCGTCGAACGTCTTGCCCTGTTCCGCCGCTACATCGACAACAAGCGCCACGGCGACGCCCACGCCTTCTTCCTCACCGAAGGCCAGCTCCACTGAAATTAGCCATGCCCGCTGCATCACCCCACACCGGTGGACCGGCTCAGGACAAGGCAGCGGGCATCGTTCATCGGCAGCGTCATCTTCCGGCCGATAATCCGTATTTCCGGCTGACATTCCGCGTCACTCAGAGATGCGAATGCTGCGGACGGCCATGCGCCCATCATGAAAACATGTGTTCGGCGTCGATCAGATGCAGGTTGTCTTCCAGTTCGGCTTTGCGTCGGGTCGCTTCGCCTGTGGGATGCTTGGTGAATAAGTAGAAGATCCTCTCCCCCGATTCCTTCACCAGCGGCGATCTGCTTTTGAGCGTGTCAATGGTCTCGGTTTCGTTCACGTTCTCCCGCCATTTGCATTCGCCCAACAACACCTTGCGGTTGAACGAATCGACCATGACGATGTCGATGTCGGCCTGTTCACGGCGCATTGGATCGTTGCCCCACCACTTGCCCATCGATGTCGGAACGAACTCGTTCTGACCTTCATCGTAATGACGAAGCAGCCACTGCTGGCACATGATCTCGAACTGCTGACCGACATAGGTGTCAAATGCCGGCCCTTCGACGCCGACACGGCCGGCCGCGCGTCCCCGCTGCGCATCGATCATCTGCGTGGCCGGCGCGACGAACCGGTACCAGTACGCGAAGAACGGATCGCGCAGTTTCCACAGCCCTTTGCGGGAACGAACCGGATCTTCGCCGAACGGGATCTGCCGTTCAACGATTTTCAATTGTTCGAGCGTGCGCAGGTACGCTCCGATCGCGTTCTGTTCGATGCCGGAATATTCGGCGATCTCCTTCGGTCTTGTCCGCCCCGAACCGATCGCGTCCAGCACGGAGCTGTATACGGCCGGTTCGCGCAGCTCTTGACGTAGCAGCATCATGGGTTCCTGATACAGCAGGCCGGACTGGCTGAAGCACTGCACCATGACGTTCTCCTGGAACGACTTCGTCGGGTCGATCTGCTCGAGATAGTAGGGTGTGCCGCCGAACACTGCATAGTATTGGATGCGATCCTTCCAGTCGGAGTTCTCGGGCATCATGCGGCACGCATCGAACAGGCCGAACGGCTTGAGCTGAATCTGCGCGTTGCGCCTTCCGTACAGGGGGCTGTGGTAGCCGAGGACCTTGCTTTCCATGAACCCCTCGTTGCTGCCGCACAGCACCATCATGATCCGGGTGTCCTTGAACTGGTGATCGATGGCTATCTGCAGCACGGACGGCAGGCTCGGCTCCACGGCGGCCGCGTACGGGAACTCGTCGAACACGAACACGAACCGCCGCTTATCCTCTCCGGCCTTTCGAGCGACGTACGAGAACGCGTCCTCCCACGTCCTGAACGGACCACTGTCCTCGGTCTCTCCGAAGAACCGTCGGGCCTCCGCGGAAAAGCCGCGCAGGTTCATCGCCGCGCTCTGCTCCTTGGCCGTAAACCACAGCGTCGGACGATCCTCACAGAATCTGGACAACAACGCGGTTTTGCCGACGCGACGACGTCCGTACACCACGATCATCTGGAACTTATCCAATGAATAGTGGTAGTCCAGCGTGCCGAGCTCCTCACTCCTGCCTACGAAGTCCATGCCTTCACCCACTTAACCACGGTCTACACGATTAATGTTTTCATAATAACATTAATCTATCTAACATTATACATTATTAATGTTGTCGTAAAAACATTAGACGCTGTATGGGACTCTACACCGGATCCACCACACAAGTTCATCACCCAGCCATTATCCGTGCGATGCGCGATGCCCAACGCTTTCTCGGCAACATGACGTTGGCGGAATTCAATGCGGACGACAAGACGCAAAACGCCGTCGCAATGGCCGTGGCACGTGTAGGGGAACATGTCAAAGGTCTGTCCCGCACATTTCGCGATGCCGAGTCGGAGACCGAATGGAAAGCCATCGCAGGCACCCGCGACTGGATCGTCCACGATTACGATGAACTCGATTTCGCACGTCTGCATCAGGCAGTCACACAGGAGCTGCCGCATGTGATCGACGTGCTGCAACCGTACGTCGACGAGCTGCAGCACGTCACGGCACGCACCGATGCACTGTTTGATGTGCCGCGTATCTGACCGCAAACCGATCGGTGTCGCGCAATATGCGAGGAGACGAATGCTACGGACGGCCATGCGCCCATCATGAAAACATGTGTTCGGCGTCGATCAGATGGCCCAGCCTACAGTCTGTAGGTTAATGTTTCCATAACAACATTAATCTACCTAACATTAGATTCCATTAATGTTGTTATGAAAACACTAGATGTTGCGCTAAGCGCGCATTCGTTATTTTCGCAGCATTCGACGATGCAGCCTGTCTTGGATAATGCCTCGTTCTTGCTTTCGCGCAATGAACAGCCACGCCGCCACCGCATAGACGATGCAGTAGACGATTCCGTACACAAGCAAGCTGGCCAAATCAGGCAGCACGGCGACATGAACGATAAACCAGCAGATCGCGATTACTCCGATACTGGTAATAATGGTCGGCATCATGGTTTTCCAGAAATATCCCATATCCAAGCCGATCCGACAGTGATAGTACCAGTTCATGAACAGGCCCGTGCCGAACAGAATGCTCACCGTGTATCCCCATGCGGTGGCCCAGTAACCGGTTGACGGAATGAGCAGGACACTGATGACGATATCGATCACCGCCGCGAGAAGGTAGATGAGGCTACGTGCCTTGTGACGGTTCTTCGCGCGCTGAATCTCAATGCCGGTGGTCTGCGTCAAGGGGATCATGACCGGCAACGTCATAACCAGACTCAGCCAGTAAGCGTCCGAATTGGCATCGCCTGCCCAGATCCTTACGAAGTTCTGGCCGACGACCACGAATCCGCCAAAGATGAACCAGAACAGGATCATCTGATACCTTCCGATCCTGGTCATGAGCTTGGTGAGTCGGTCGTTGTCGTCGTGCTCGGCGACGATCCTGTTGATCTGAGGCACGAATACGTTCGACATGGTGGTGCTCATCGAGAAGAAGATGTTCCTGATCTGCAGGGCGATGGCGAACGTGGCGACCACACTGGAACTTGCCATGGCGCCCAACAGGAAATTGGGCACATTGTTGTTCACGATATCGACGATCTGGTTGAGGAAAATCCAGAAGCTGAACATGGCGATCGCCTTGAACATGTTCCATTGCAGACCGGTGAACATGAATCTCATGTTAAGGGAAAACACCGCATATCGGATGTTGAGGAACAACAGCACAAGGCTGACGGAAAGCTGCGCACAGGCCACGCCCACGGCCCCCATGCCTGCGTACAGGAGCAGGATCGCAAGCAGCGGCATCGCCAGCGTGGTGAACAACTGTCTGGTCTGCTGGAATGCGAACCGCTCATGCGCCACGACATAGGAATCGAACGGCGTGGACATCAGCTGAGCGGCGACGTTCACGCTCATGATCATCAACAGTTCACGCGCCAGTCCTACCTCACGATCGGTCAAACCCCCGGAAAACAGGGCATGCACGTTCATGACCAGCAACAACCCGCAGACAAGGCACGCGCAGGCGACGACGATATAGACGAGCAGGAATATGCCGTTCAATCGTCGGATACCCTGCTCATCGCCGTGCGTCCGCTCCCGCATATAGAAACGCACGTAGCTGCCGTAAAAACCGGCGCTCAGCAAGGCCAGGGCAAAAACCACCGAATTGGTCATCTGGAATACGCCGTAATCTCCCTGCCCCAAGAAATGCAACAGCAGCGGCACATATAACAGATTCACCAAATTCTTCGCAAGCACATTCAGATACCCAAGAATCGCGCCCGCCCTACGCTGCGAAACCATATCAATCCTCCCATCGTGTATTCCTGCGTAAGCCGAATGCGATTAGCGCACTCGCGGTCCATCCCGTTATCAGACCAAGCGTTTTGCCGTCATACGTTTGGCCGGAGCGATAGCTCACTGCGGAAGACGAGCTGCCTATCCGTGTTCGCCCGATACCCGCGTTCGCTTTCGCCCCTCCGTTCATGCGATCACCGTGGTGATGTCGGAAGCCTTGAATCGCTGCGACCGGCAGGTCTTCGATTCAGGCAGGAAATGGCCGACCGCGATATACATGACGAGAAACTCACTGTCGGGGATGTGCAGCAGCTTGCGGGTCGCATCATCTCGCTTGGCGGGAAGCATCGTATTGAGCGGACAAGCGGCCAGCCCCGCTTCCTCCAACGCCAACAGCAGCGACATGCCGAACAAGCCACCATCCACGAAGCCCTCGTTACGTTCATCCTGGCTCATGAACGCACGGTTGTCAGCGGTGATGAGCACAAGCGCAGGCGGCATAGCATAGCCTCGGTAGCCGCCCTGCAAAGGCATCGCCTTGGAGATCACATCAGGATCGGTGATGACGTGCACGCGGGTCGGCTGTCGGTTGCACACGGACGGCGTACGCATGGCGACGTCGATGCATGGCATGATCTCGTCCGCCGTCACAGGCTCATCGGCGAATTCACGCAGCGAATGACGGCTCTCGGACAGTTCGCGAAACGGTCGGGATGCATTATCCGCCTTGTCGGCGGCCTTGATGACCAGAATACCGCCGTGCGCCCCATCCGCTTCTCCGATCGCATCCCAGATGGCAGGATCGAAAAGCTTACGGGCATAGGCGAGATCCTTGTTCACCTCCTCATGGCGAACACGATATTCGTGTAATGCATCGAGTGCCGATATCCACACGGGATTGGACTGTACGTTGGCATCCATGTTCTTCAGCTGCTTCAGCAACGGGGCGAATTGTGCCAGTACCGTTTTGCCGAATCCATATCGGAAATGCTCGTGGCTCAGACCCTTTTCGATCTGATGGGTGAAGAAAATAAGACGGCTTTCCACCTGCGTTTTCCCGACGGTTCCGCGTCGCGCATAGCTGCGACGGAACCGCCTCATCTGGCGGATCGTCTCATGGTACAGCTTCAGGTCTGACTCTACGCCTCGCAGCCACGCGATGACCGGTTCCGGAGTCAGCTTCTTCAATATGCTCTTCATCGTCATCTCCTTCGTCGTTCGTTCGATCATTCAGCCGTTCAGTGCCATTTCGAGAAAATCGGTACAACGCCGGCGTTCGACGTCCAGACGGGGACGCACGTCCGCATAATCGACCGCGGCGTCGCTCCATGCTTCGCCTTCGATGAGGTTGCGGTCGTCCAGTCCGCAGGTGGACAGCAGCGAACTCATGCGATCGTCCATGTTGACCTTGCCGTTACGCTTGCCGCGCACCACATGGAACTGCTTTTCGAACAGGATCGAGAACGCGGTGCCATGGAAGGACGCGGTAAGCACATGCTCGGCGTTCCTGATCAGGCTCAGGTAATGGTTCGGGGCGGCGACTTCCAGCAAATGGAACCCGTACTTCTTCAGTCCGTACGACTTGTTGCCGGTAAACATCACGTAGACGGGCAGACCCGTGGCTTCGGCGTACTGTTGCACGGCCTTGGCCGCACTGTCGTTCAGTTCGATAGAGTCGATCGCATAATAGAAGATGTACGGTTCGTCGACCAGCCGCGGCGCGGTAATGTCCGTGTAATCGTTCTGATTCAACAGCAACGTCGGGTCGATGACCTGCGTGACCGGCTTGTCGATGACCTGCGTGAGATATTCCTGTGCGGTCTTTTCACGTACAGAAATCGCGGCATAATCCGACAGCAACCTACGGTACCGGTCGGCGAGCGCCTTGTCGCCACGCTTGTCGAGGATATGCCCACCCATGCTGGACGCGTAGGAGACCTTCGGCTTGTCATGCACGAACGAGAGGAAGTAGGCGTCACTGTAGTCCCATGCGTCCATGTTCCAGATCTGGTCGCTACCGGAGACGAACACGTCATACTTGCTTTCCAAGTCCCCCATCTGTGAGAGGTCCTCGTAAAACTTCGGCGTCAGCGACAACGCCGAGTGAATGAGCCGGTCAAAATCGTCGTGCCGACGTTGGATCAGCTTGTGATGAAACAGCGCATAGGCGTTCTTCAGCACATCCTTCGGTCCGGACACCTTCTTGTACACGTCGTACAGGTACTGTTGCCGGGGCGTGGAGAAGTCGATGATGTCGCAGTCGTATCCGAGCTGCTGGATCTTGCGCTGAGTGGCGAACGCCTGCAGGAATGATCCGTTGTTGTGCGCGGCGTGGTAAGTGATCAAGGCGACCGATTTCATACTGTTCCTTTCACGAGTGTTCTACAGTTTTTATTTGCCGAGTACGGCGGGGAGATAACGATTCATGATCACGGCAATCGGCCAGCAGCACAGGATGGACAACGCCACGATCAGCAATCCTTGCCACAGCTGCGTATGCCAGACCGTCACTTGGCCCGAATCGGTGATGCCCAGATAGTCGAAAAGATCCGTCCAAGCATAAATAGCGACGTGGTTCATGACATAGAAGACGAGCGAATTCTTCCCCAAGTAGTTCAACGCTCCGCGGAAAACCGACCATTCCGATGAGCGAGAGAGCATCACCAACCCAATCACGACGGCGCCAATGCCGAACAGGGCCGCGGGGACATAGAACACGATCCAACCGAACGTGTTCGAGTACACGTCCAGCCACTCGCCGCTGAACGTAACGTTGCACCAGCTCATTGCGCCGCTGCAGATGAACAGCAGCAGGCAGAGCATCAGGCAGGGGGTCTTCCCGGATAGCGTTTTTTCTTCTATGGCAGGCCAATGGCGTTTCGCAATGAAACCCACCACGAAGAAAAACGACCCAGTGAAAACGGTATCCAGGCACCACGGAAACGTACGATCGATGTAGGTACCGTAGCAATATCCGATCAATGCCGCGATCGACGCCATTGCCAGCATGAATGCCTGTGACACGCCTGCGCGCATGACCCAGTACGCCACGAGCTCGATGATGAACAGGCTTAGGAAAAACCATGGCAAAAATTCATAAGCACCGCCCCGCAATTCCACAAAGACACCGATCAGCGTCTGCACGGGAGATATGGGCATTTCACCATGGATCAATGCTCTTACATACTGACATATCTTGATAATGCATCCGAAGAAGGCGCCGGGAACAATGAGCGTGCGGAATTTGCGCCATACGAAAGGACCGAATGACGGATATCGACGGATCGAAAACACGAATCCCGAAAGCGCATAAAACAGCGGGATATGGAATGCATAGAAAAATATCAGAGCCGGCTCCGGACATATGGTATGTCCCCAGAAAACCAGCATGATCGCAAGGCCTTTTCCGTAATCCACCCAAGCGATTCTTCCTTTGCCGGAATCCGTGCTCTTGGCAACGCTGTTCATTCATCTCCCTTCAACAGCCGGTTCCACTGCGCGATGATCGAAGCACGATCGAAGCAGTCCATTCCTTCATCGGCATGCGCCGAATACCGGACACGACGCTCGCCATCGTTGATCAGCAGGCTGACTCGTTCGGCCATGTCTGCGATGTCGCCGGTCTTGACCAGATCGCCGTTCACGCCGTCGATCACGATCTCTGCGGGACCGGTTTCGCAGTCGAAGCTGACGATGGGCAATTTGTATGCCTTAGCTTCGAGCAGCACCATCGGCAGGCCTTCGAAGCGCGAGGTCATGACGAACATGGCGGCCTTGCGGTAGTAATCGGCCATGTTGTCGACGCGCCCCTTAAGGATCAGCTGCTTGCCAAGACCGGCCTTGGCGATCTTCTCCTCCAGCATCGGACGGTCTTCGCCCTCACCCAATACCAGCCAACGCCAATCAGGGTGCTTCGGCAATACTTGCGCGGCCACGTCCACCAGCATGTCGAAGCCCTTCTGGTAGGTGAGTCGGCCGGAGCTGACGATGGTGCGGGAGTCCGCGTCATACACCGGTTCGGGCGTGATCTGCTGCATCGGATTGGGGATGGCGATGACCGGACACTTGGGGTGCGCGTTGTCCTCGTACAGTTTTTTGTCCGCCTCGGTGAGCGTGACGATCGCATCGGCCTTGCGGGCGGCCCAACGACGGGTGAGTTTGCGGTAGGGCACGCCGGGGTTCTGATGGTAGTTGAAATGCTCCCATGAGATGACCTTGACGCCGGTGGACCGCTTGAGCGGCAGCGAGTATATGTCGAGGATGCCGTCGATGTCGACGAGGATGTCGACGTGCTGATCCTTGACGATGCGCTTGAGACGGCGGACCGTGTCGAAGTAATGCTGGATGCCGTGCGTGACGGTCGGATACACGGTGAAACGGCCGATACGCGGGTCAATAGGGAAGAACGGTTCCGACTTCTCCTCGAACAGGCTGATGAAGCTGATCCTGATATCAGGATCCTGTCGATCGGCCAGAGCATTGGCGATCATGATGGAGACGTTTTCGGTACCGCCGGAACGGGTGATGTCGCCGGAGAAGAATGCGACGTGAAGCGTGTTCATGAGTCAAGTCCTTTCACGAGCAGACGCTCCTCCTGGGTGAGCGGCACTTTCTGGTACTGGTTGAGCACGAGCAGATGCAATACCGGGAACGTGGCGGCCTCATGGCGCGTCCAGGATCCGAAATCAGGCTCGAAAATGAAGGAGCCAAGCGCATATCCGAGGAACACGCAGAGCGCAAGGAATAACGTCGGCTCGTTGATGTTGTTGATCTGACGCAACAGATTGACCATATAGGCCGTCACCATGCACTGGAATGCAAAGAACGGCAGATAAAAGGCGCCGCGCATCGCCAGTTCGATGGGTATCATCATGCGAAATGCATTGATGACATAATTGACCATGAATATGGGCAGGTTTTCGCCGGGAATCACATTGAGGATCAAGGTCGCAGAATCGGCGCTATCGCCGAACGCTATGTCATATCCCGCGCGCAAGTCCATGATCTGCTGGTATTCGTCAGGCATGATGGTCTGAGCCGTCACCATCATGGCATAAATCGTCGCGATGAGCAGCAGAACGATGATCGTCATCGAGACGAATCCCAATTGACGTCGAGTACGGAAAAACTCGAGGATCACGTAAACCGCAAAAATCAACGCGGCGATCATCACATAATATGCGCGGAAAAAAGTGCTCTCATAGTACAGGACACCGCAACTCAACAATACTTTGATCAACGAATTATCGACCGGCAGGACCAGCACCACGTATACGGCCAGGAAAAAAGCGAACTGGATGATATCCTTGCCGATCGTGAAGATGTAGATGTTGAGCAGTCCCACGGTCGCGAGGATGAACAGCGACTGCAGGAAGTCCGGGGCATCGGCCCGCAGTATCATGAACACCACCAACGTCGTGAAAACGATGCCCAAGCAGATCGACCAGTCGACCATCGTCTCCAATCCAGCGAAGTTGATGCTGCGGAACAGGTCGGCGGCGATTTCGTAGCTGCCGCTCCACGCGATATCGCCGGCCGTGCCGAGCATCATACGCAGCATACGGTTGTTGTCGTAGAAATACTTATCCGGCAACACATATGCGACCATGATCTTGGCCGCGATCATCACCGGCACGATAAGGGCAAGGAGCGTGTTCTTGTTACGCAGTTCGAGAGCGAGCCTGCGCTGGCGACGCTCCTTGCGCGTCATGTGCCGTATGTTGGCGATGGCGTCCACATTCATTGACTGCTCGTTCCGACATGTTCCATCGCACGGCCGGCCGCCTCCGCCTTGGCGAGCTCGTCCAAGTAGAAACGCTGCAGCCACTCGGCGTTGGCGACGATGTCGAATCCTGCTTTGGTGACCAGTTCCGGTCCCTGCTCTCGCTTGACCGCATACGCGGCACCGCCTTCGGCAGCGGCCACGTCATTGCCGCCGTAATACGACTCCGCCTGCGCAAGAATGCGCTTCGCCCACTCCTCGGGTGCGGCATCCAATGCCACGACCTGCACGTTGCCGGTGACGTCGCACTGGATCGGCACGCGATCGGAAATCGTGCACGGCAGTCCCGAGGACTGCGCCTCGATCATGGTGACCGGCAGTCCTTCGAACAGGCTGGGCAACACGAACGCGTCCATGCCCTGCATGATGCGGTTCACGTCGGAGCGCACGCCGAGGAAACGCACCGCGTCACCAAGACCAAGAGCGGCGACCTTCTCACGTATCTTGTTCTTCAACTCGTCGTTCAGTTCACCGCCGCCGACCAGCCACAGCTCGCTGTCCGGGCGGATCGCATGCAACGCGGCGAAGATGTCGATGAGGAACTCATGGTTCTTCTGCGGGAAGAACCGGCCAACATGGCCGAGCACGAACGTGCCGTCGGCCGTGCCGAATTCGGCGCGTACCTCGGCCGCAACGGCCGGATCATACCGGTATTGCGCCGTGTCGATGGCGTTGCGCTGCTGGATCACGCGGTCACGGTTTCTGCGGCCGAACAGCCAGTCGCCGGCCTCCTCGCCGCACGCGAACATGTGGGTCACGTAACGCGGCAGGCGCATACGGAAGTATTCGCGGAACACCGATTTCACGTCGAAGCCGACGGGACGGTTGTGCGCGTGCGCGATACGCACCGGCACGCCGGCCTTCGCGGCCTCGCGCAGGCCGAAGTAGCTGCGTTCCTCGAGATTCGAATGGATGATCCGATACTCGGGATGCTTCTTCAGGAACGCACGGAATTCCTTCTTGTACCGGCCGAAGTACTGCGGGTACATCGGGCACATGCGGTAGATCCTGCCGCCGAGCTTCTCGATCTCGTCCTCATAGGCGGCCTTGTACGTGCGATTGACGAGGAAATCGTAGGTGACCTTGGAACGGTCCATGTGACGCAGGTAGTTCATCATCATGGTTTCGGCACCGCCGCGGTCCATGACGGTGTCAAGCACGAGCACGCGGGTCGGACGGTTTTCGTCGCCCACAGCACCTGTGATGCCAGCGGCATCCTTGGATTCCGCGGAATCCACTCCAGCCGCGACATCCGTGACGGTGGCATCGTTACCGTCACCGCGACCGTTCACGTCGGACGGTACCCGCACCTGTTCGATGCGCAATGCCGAGTCCAGCCTCACAACCGAGTTGGCGGGAATGTCGCCGCTGATCACGCAGCCGGCGCCGATCACGCAGTTGTCGCCGACCGCGGCGCCTTTGAGCACGGTGACGTTCGAACCGATCCAGCAATGCCGGCCGATCGTGACCGGTGCGGTGGAATAGCCTTGCTCCTTGATGGCCAGCGTAGGGTCGGAGAAACGGTGGTTGTGGTCGTAGACGCTCACGTTCTCGCCGAAGATCGTCTCGTCGCCGATGGTGATGAGGTCCATCGCGTGCAGCGCGCAGCCGTTGTTGAAGAACACGTTGTCGCCGATCACGATGCGTCCGACCTTGCCGCTGTCGCCGCGGTCGCAGGTGGCCTGGAAGCCCTTGCGCATATGCAGGTTTTTGCCCCAGGTCAGGTGCCGGCCGTAGATGACGCGGTACAGGGCCTTGAGCAGCAGGCCTGTGAAACGGTACCAGAGTTTGAGCAGGATCATCGCGCCGTCTCCTTGCCGTCCGTATCGTCCGTCATCGGCTCTCCGACGTAATGCGCGGCGATCCGATCCAACATGCGGTCCACGGTGAACCGTTCGAGATAGGTGCGACGTACCTGATCGGCCGGCATCGGATGGTCGAGCAGGTCTATCACGACGTCGGCGCCGGCGGCGGGGTCGCCGACGGGGAACAGCATGCCGTTGACTCCCGGTTGCACGATCTCGTCGTTGCCGGCCGTGTCGGTCGCGGCGATCGGCACGCCGGCACGCAGCGCCTCGACGAGCGAATACGGCATGCCTTCGTACAGCGACGTGAGCAGATACACGTCGAACGCGGATACCACATGTTCGGCGTCCGTGCGGTATCCGGCGAAATGAACGCGGTCGGCGATGCCGTGGTCGGCGCAGTACCGCTTCATCTCATCCTCGTACGGCCCATCGCCCACGTAGACGACGTGCACGTCCGGACGTATCGAGATGACCTTGCGTACCACGGCGAGAGAGGTCATAGGATCTTTTTGTTCGACCAGACGCGCGGTCACGCCCACGACCGGGGCGCCGTCAGGGATCACCCCGTCCAATCCGAGCAGACGCATCGCTTCGGCGCGCGAAGGCACCGGCTCGTCGGCGATGCCGTTGTACACGACCTCGAACTTGGCCGGGTCGTCAATCCGTTCCACCAAGGAGGCCTGCCGCTCCCCCGCAGACACGTTGAACGTCATGTCGGTGACGCGGCGGCTCATCCGGCGTTCCAACACAACGAACACGGCACGCTTGACTCCCGAGAACTCGGGGGCCTGGAACGAGTAGGCGTGCGGCGTGTAGAACACTCGCCTGACGCCGTTCATCCGGCGCCCGCCGCCGAGCAGCACCGCGGCACGGCCGATCACGCCGGCCTTCGAACTGTGGCAGTGCACCACGTCCGGCTTGAATTCGCGGATCACACGGGCGACCGTGCGCAGCGCGCGCAGCTCGTGCTTCGGGCTGATGTCACGCACCAGATCCGAGCACGGGATCATGTGCGCATGCTGGGACATACCAGGAAGCGCCGCGCGGTAGTAGTCGTCCATGCGCGAGGTGCCGTAGATCACCGTGATCTCGAACCGCAGCGGATCGAGCCCGTTCACGAGGTCAACGACATGACGGCCGCAGCCGCCCATGGCCTCCTGGATGATGAGCACGCGGATCTTGCCATCATTCTTCATCTGCAAACAGCTCATGCGCGGTCCTTTCCTGCAAACTTGCCCAGCAGCGACGTTCGAAGTCCTCTGCCTTCGTGCTCGGCATAGGAGCCGTAATAGTAGTAGTCGCCGCCCTGCTTGGCCTGCATCAGGTTGAACACGGAACCGACTGGCGGCACGTCGATCATGGCCAGTTCCTGCATGGCGTCCTTGAGCTGCTTCTTGATGGTGACGCCCTGGCTGGCGACCACGAGCATGCGCGCGCCGTCCTTGGCGAACACGACGGCGTCGTTGGCCACACGCAGCGGCGTGGTGTCGACGATCACATGGTCGTACAGGCCGGACACTTCGTCGAGCAGGGATTTCATGGAGTTCGAGTTGATGAGGATGCTCGGGTTCGTGGTCTGGTCGCCGGCCGGCAGGATGTGGAAGTTCGGCTTCCAGTACTGCTGGATGGCGTCGGTGGATTTGACTTGGCCGGTAAGCAGATGGCTCAGTCCGACCGCGCCGTTGAGCCCGAGATGCCGGGCGACCGACGGCTTGCGCAGGTCGGTGTCGATGAGCAGCACCTTCTCGCCCTTTTCGGCCAGGGCCGCGGCGAGGTTCACGGCGATGGTGGTCTTGCCCTCGTGCGCGCCGCTCGAGGTGATGACGATCACGTTGGACCGGTTCGTGCGGTCGGGCGAGATGAACGCGAGGTTGAGCGCGAGACGGCGCACGCTTTCCGAGGCGTTGCTCGCGGGGTCGGCCACGACGACCGGCTTGGCGTCCCGGAACGCGGCGTCCTTCATGATGGTGCCGAGCACGGGTGCGGCCACGATGCGCTGCAGGTCGGCCATCTGACGCAGGCGGTTGTCGAGCACCTCAATGATCAGGCCGACGCATGCGGCGGCGACCAGGCCGATGAGCGCCATCTTGAACATGAACGACTTCACGTTCGGAGAGCTGGGTTCGGCCGGCGCAGAGGCCTCCTTGACCACCGACAGGTTCAGATAGCTGAGCACGTAGGTCTTTTCGGAGGAGTACGAATCGTCGGACAGCTGGGTCTTGAGGCTGTCGCCGACCGCGTTGGCGATGTCGGCCGCGCGCTGCGGGTCGGTGTCGTTGACCGAAATATTCACGAAGTACGACGACGAGGTGCCGATCGCGATCTGGTCGCTGAGCTCAGCGACCGACGTATTGAGTCCGAGATCGGCAATGACCGGCTGAAGCACTGCCGGCGTAGTCACGAGCGTTGGCAAGGTCTCCAGCATTGATGTGACATACGTGTTTTCTGTCTGGATCTGGTTGAATCCAAGCTCTGCGGGATCCTGCTCGCCATTGTTCGAACCGTTATCCCCAATATTGTGGTTGAAACTGGCGAACATCTGCGCGGTGGCGGTGTAGACCGGCGTCTGGCGGCTGACGAAGACGAAGCCGCCCGCCAGCACGACGATGAGTACGACGAGTTCCGCGACGAGATGTTTCTTCAGCGTGCCGAGAATATCCGCGAGGGTCACTGTTGTTCCGTCCTTCGTTCCTGTATGTGCTGTGGTTTCGTGTGTTCTGAGGCAGGACCGTCAAATTGGCGCTGTGGGAATCAGGTGCCGCAAGATCCTGCGGTCGGTGGTTGCAAAAAGTTTGTCTGAGCGGCACGGCGCAAGCCGCAACCGATCAGTAGGCGCCCTTCTGGGCCAGCACGGCCGAGACCGTGCGCAGCATGAGGACGATGTCGCCGATGATCGACCAGTTCTGCACGTAGGCGACGTCGAGGCGTTCGCTTTCCTCGGCGGACAGGTCGGAACGGCCGGACACCTGCCAGGGGCCGGTGATGCCGGGTTTGACGAGCATGCGGGTGGCGTAGATCTGGTTGTATTGCGCATGCTCCTCGGGCAGCGGCGGGCGCGGGCCCACGATCGACATGTCGCCCCTGAGCACGTTGAGGAACTGCGGCAGTTCGTCGATGGAGAACCGGCGGATGAACTTGCCGACCGGCGTGATGCGCGGATCGTCCTTCATCTTGAAGATGAAACGGCCTTCCTGCCCGCTCTGCCGGGCGAGCTCCGCCTTGAGGGCGTCGGCGTTGACGACCATGGAGCGGAACTTGATCATGGAGAACGGCTTGCCTCGTAACCCCACGCGCTGCTGCGTGTAGAAGACCGGACCGCCGTCGGTGAGCTTGATCGCGATGGCCACCGGCACGGTGACGATCGCGGATACGATGAGCGCGAGCGCCGACAGGATCACGTCGAACGTGCGCTTGACGATGCGGATCGAGGTGGAGTACTGCGGCAGGCGCAGAGTGAGGATGGTGGTGTCCTGGATCGAGCGGATCTGCGTCTCATGGCCCGCCGCGTCGGCGGCGGAGGTGATGAGCGCCACGTCGAGGCCCATCGATTCCATGCCCACCGAGAAGGTGTTGAACTGGTCGGAGAACCGGTGGAACACGTCGCAGACCATCACGGTCTGGACGTTGCGTTCGACGAGCCGTTCGGCTAGATCGGTGCCGTCATACCCGATCAGCTCGCACCGCGTACCCCCCCCGTAAGGTTGTCACGCAATGCGGCGACGTCGGGATCGGATTCCACGCGGCAGGTCGTCGCGTTCCACCGCACCGGGCATACGACGGTCGGGTTGTAGTTGAGCTGCTGGCGCTGACCGAGGATGCGCAGCGTCTCCAGGATGCCTTCGGGAGAGCCCACGACGGCGGTGTTGTAGGCGAAGGAGCCATTCCTGCGCCGGCTGCGCACCACCGGGCGCAGCGCCATGCGTTCGATCATGGTGAACAGCACGCCGCATGCGACGGTCAGGTTGAGACCGGTCAGGGAAACGTCCATCTCCATCAGGAAGCACAGCGCGCACAGCACCAGCCAGCAGGTCAGGCCGGCCTGGATGACCAGCAGGTTGACCCGGTAGCCGTCGCCCATCACATGACGATGGTAGATGCCGACGACCTGCAGGCACACGACCCAGATCACCGCGGAGACCAGCAGGCAGACGGCGATGTCGACGGGCAGATCGAAACGCGTCGCATGCGCGGGCGCCGGTTCGCGGCGCAGCCCGAGCACAAGGGCTTCGGCGATGACGAACATCAGTGCGTCACTTGCCATGAGCACGGCGTTGACGACGGAACGCCAGTGCAACGTATTCGCCATCCGCTGGCGAGACATCAGGCCAAGCCGTTCGGCAGTCGACGATACGACTTCGCGGACCGGTTCCACGGATGACAACATCCACCTCCCTCTTGCGTCACTTCATTCACCCCAGCACAGCCCACAGAGGGAGGGGTCGTAGGGACAGTGTACGAAACGGCATCCCCCTCCATTGCCCCGGAAAACCCTTTCCTCACCCCATTCGGCGTGTCGAACGTCGAATCTTACCCCGTTGTGGTATTGACGAGGGGGTAAGGCAGTCAGCACGGAAAAGACTTTCCGCTCCGCTCCATCACGGGCCCGCCACCTCTACCGCCGCGTCGCCCCGCCTTGCCGCCGCACGGGGTGTATCGTTTGACGTATGACGACGATGAAGGAAATAGCAAGCCGGACAGGGGTGTCGGTATCCACGGTGTCGCTGGTGCTCAACAACCGCGACGAAGGACGCGTCAAGCCGGAAATCGCCCGCCGGGTGCGCGCGACCGCGCACGCCCTCGGCTACAAGTCGAACCCGCTGGCCCGTTCCCTGCGCACCGGCAAGACGCGCATTCTCGGCTTCGTCAGCGAGGAGGTCGCTACCACGCCGTACGCGGGCGGCATCATCCTCGGGGCGCAGGACGCGGCCAGCTCGCTTGGATACATGCTGCTCACGGTGAACACGGACGGCACCTCGAACGAGGCTGACGAGATCGCCACGCTCAAACGATACGGCGTGGATGGCTTCATGTACGCGAAGATGTCGAACCGATACGTCGACGTGCCCGACAGCCTCAGGGACTGGCCCCTCGTGCTGGTCGATGCGACCGACCGCGAGGGACGATTCGCGAGCATCGAACCGGATGAGTTCCGCATCGCCTACGACGCGACGAAACGCCTGATCGACGCGGGATGCGAACGTATCGCCTACATCGGCTGCCTGGAGCCGCTGATCGCGCAGGCCGGCCGCCTCGAGGGCTATCGGCGCGCGCTGGAAGACGCCGGACGCGCTTTCGACGAGTCGCTGGTGACGAACGTGCTCAACAACGGGCCTGCGCTCAAGGCCGTGAGCGACCTGTTCGACCGCGCGAATCCGGACGGCGCGTTCTGTTTCAACGACGCCCGCGCATGGTACGTGTACGAATGCGCGGCACGGCGCGGACTGACGATCGGACGGGACGTGTCGGTGGTCGGCGTCGACAACCACCGCGTGTTCGCGGAGACGCTGGCGCCCAAGCTGACCACAGTGGAGCTGCCGCATTACGAGATGGGCTACTGGGCCGCCGTCAAGCTCGTATCGATGATCGAGCCGGACCGTGATCTCGCGGCATTCGAACGGCCGAAGACCACGGCGCCCCTGCCTGCGCTTGACGTGCCGATGCCTGCGAAGATTCACTGCACGCTGGTCGAGAAGGAATCGGTGCGCGGCGAAAACCGTTCCCTCGACTGAGTTTTCGAACTCGTTCTGTCGTCTTTCGACCTTTGAACGTCAATCGATTGACACGACACGCCGAATACGACGTAAATCGTTTGACGTAAATCGTTTGACGCTTTATACTGAAACCACGATTCCCCGCAAGGGCGCGGCAGCCCCGAGTGGAACCCCAAACAACAACACCAACCGCAACATCGCATAAAGACGGCCGCATGGCAGCGGCCGCAAGAGAAAAGGGAAATGCAATGGCAGCAAGCAAGACCGCGGCATGGAAGAATCCTTCCTACCTGCAGAGCTCGTTCGGCATCTTCATGTTCTTCTGTTCATGGGGTGTCTGGTGGTCGTTCTTCCGCATCTGGCTGGAGTCCCTCGGCCTGAGCGGCACCGAGATCGGCACCATCTATTCCATCAACTCCGCCGCGACCATGGTCATCATGTTCGCCTACGGCGCCATCCAGGACCAGCTCGGCATCAAGCGCAACCTCGTGATCGTGATCTCCGTGATCGCCGCGCTCGTCGGCCCGTTCGTCCAGTTCATCTACCATCCGATGCTCGCGGCCGGCGGCTCCATCCGCTGGGCGGGCGCGCTCCTCGGCTCCATCGTGCTGTCGGCCGGCTTCATGGCCGCCTGCTCGCTGCTTGAGGCCGTCACCGAACGCTACTCGCGCAAGTTCAACTTCGAATACGGCCAGTCGCGCGCCTGGGGCTCCTTCGGCTACGCGATCGTGGCCCTGTGCGCCGGCTTCATGTTCAACGTCAACCCGATGATCAACTTCTGGGTCGGCTCCGCCTGCGGCCTGGTCATGCTGTGCATCTACCTGCTGTGGATCCCGACCGAGCAGAAGGCCGAGCTCAAGAAGGCCGCCGATCCGAAGGCAGAGAAGTCCGGCCCGACGTTCAAGGAGATGGTGGGCGTGCTTGGCATGCCGACCCTGTGGGTGCTCATCGTCTTCATGCTGTTCACCAACACCTTCTACGTCGTGTTCGACCAGCAGATGTTCCCGGTCTACTACGCCGGCCTGTTCCCGACCGCCGAAATCGGCAACGCCACCTACGGCACGCTCAACGGCTTCCAGGTCTTCCTCGAGTCCGCGATGATGGGCGTCGTGCCGATCATCATGAAGAAGATCGGCGTGCGCAACTCCCTGCTGCTCGGCGCGACCGTCATGTTCCTGCGCATCGGCCTGTGCGGCGTGTTCCACGATCCGATCACCGTCTCCATCGTCAAGCTGTTCCACTCCATCGAGGTGCCGCTGTTCTGCCTGCCGGCGTTCCGCTACTTCACCCTGCACTTCGACACCAAGCTGTCGGCCACGCTGTACATGGTCGGCTTCCAGATCGCCTCGCAGGTCGGCCAGATCATCTTCTCCACCCCGCTGGGCGCGTTCCATGACTACATGAAGGGCCTCCTGCCGGACAACGACATGGGCTCGCGCGTCACCTTCTGGCTGATCTCCGCCATCGTGCTCGCGGCGCTCATCTACGGCTTCTTCATCATCAAGAAGGACGATCAGGAAGTCGGCGGCGACCCGTTCTACACCGACAAGCAGCTGCGCCAGATGGAAGCGGCCAAGGCCTGATCCCCCGACGGCAGGACAAGGGCGGACGGGTATCACGCCGCACCCCGCCCCTGCCGCCCACCGATTCGTGGCGCCCGGTAGCGTTTCCCCTTTTCCGCCCGGGCGTCGCACCTACTTGCAGCCGTCGCCGGCGGGGAATCGGCGACGGATATCCGTACTTCGATCCAACAGCACAACATACAGAAAGGAACTCAACGATGAGCGAATCCCCCATCTACACCCCGATCAAGGACCACGACGAAGAACTCGCCAAGGCCGAGGCCGGCGTCGCCAAGCTCGCCGCCACCCGCAACGACCGCTGGTATCCGAAGTTCCACATCGCCTCGAACGGCGGCTGGATCAACGACCCGAACGGCCTGTGCTTCTATCAGGGCCGTTGGCACGTCTTCTACCAGCTGCATCCGTACGGCACCCAGTGGGGCCCGATGCACTGGGGCCACGTCTCCTCCGCCGACATGGTGACCTGGCGCCGCGAGCCGATCGCGTTCGCCCCGAGCCTCGAACAGGAGAAGAACGGCGTGTTCTCCGGCGGCGCGGTCATCGGCGACGACGGCAAGGTCAAGTTCTTCTACACCGGTCATCGCTGGGCCAACGGCGTGGACGGCTCCGACGGCGAATGGCAGGTCCAGATGCTCGCCGAACCGGACGACGACGGCCTCACGCACGTCACCAAGCGCGGCATGGTGGTCGACTGCCCGCGCGAGAAGGTCCACTGGCACTTCCGTGACCCGAAGGTCTGGAAGACCGCCGGCAAGTGGTGGATGACGTTCGGAGTCTCTTCCGCCGAGCAGCGCGGCCAGATGTGGCTGTACTCCTCCAGCGACATGGTCGACTGGACGTTCGAGACCGTCCTGTTCCAGCATCCGGATCCGAACGTGTTCATGCTCGAATGCCCCGACTTCTTCCCGATCCGCGACGCGGAAGGCAACGAGAAGTGGGTCATCGGCTACTCGGCGATGGGCGCGAAGAAGCAGGGATTCGACAGCCACAGCACCTCGGCCGCCGGCTACCAGATCGGTTCGTGGACGCCGGGCGAGGCGTTCGTGCCGGAAACCGAGTTCCACCTGTGGGATTGCGGCCACAACTTCTATGCCCCGCAGTCGTTCAACACGGCGGCCGGCGACACCGAGACGCCCGGACGCGACGGCCGCCAGATCATGTACGGCTGGATGAGCCCGTTCATCGAGCCGATCCCGATGCAGGACGACGGCTGGTGCGGCCAGCTGACGCTCCCCCGCGAGATCACGCTCGGCGACCGGTGCGGCGATATCCACACCGCGCCGGTCGCCGAGGTCGAGGGTCTGCGTGAGGACACGATCGACTTCGGCGCGATCGAACTGGCACAGGACGGCGACAAGCTGCTGCTGGACGACGCCGAGGCCGTGGAGATCGAAATGACGATCGATCTGGATGTCTCCACTGCGGAACGTGCGGGCCTGCGCGTGCACGCGACCGGCGACGGCGCCTACACGGCGATCGGCTTCGACGAGCAGATCGGCCGCGTGGTGGTCGACCGTGGTGCGATGGCCAACGGTGACCGTGGTTATCGCGCCGCGCCGCTCGACGTGGATGAGCTGACCGGCAAGCTGGAGCTGCGCGTGTTCGTGGACCGCGGTTCGGTCGAGGTGTATGTGAACCACGGCCACCAGGTCCTGAGCTCCTACGCCTACGCTTCCGAGGGCCCGCGCGCGGTCAAGCTGGTGGCCGAGTCCGGTTCGCTGAAGGTCGACAGCCTGAAGATCCACCACCTCAAGTCCATCGGACTGGAGTAGTTCTCCTCGCTCTGATTCATATGAACACGGCAGAGGCCGGAATCACGCCAATGTGATTCCGGCCTCTGTGCGTTATCGTGCGGTTTTTCGGTTCCCGTGATCATCGGGGCGGATACCGGGAACCGGAGACGCTACTTGGTCACCCCGCCGAAGCGACGGTCGCGGTGCACGTAATGGTCGATGGACCGCCACAGCACCTCGCGTCCGCAGTCGGGGAACAGTTCGGGCACGAAGTCAAGTTCGGCATAGGCGGCCTGCCACGGCAGGAAGTTAGACGTGCGCTGCTCGCCGGACGTGCGGATCACCAGATCGCAGTCGGGCACGTCGGGCAGGTACAGATGGTCGGCGATCATCTTCTCGGTGACGCGGTCGCCGGAGATGCGTCCGTCGCGCACCTCCTTCGCGATCGCCGCGCACGCGTCCGCGATCTCGGCACGGCCGCCGTAGTTGATGCAGAACACCACGTCGATGACCTTGTTGTTCTTGGTGCGTTCCTGCGCCACCTCAAGCTCGTCGATCACCGACTTCCACAGCTTCGGACGGCGTCCCGACCAGCGCACGCGCACGCCCCACTCGTCCATCTGCGCCACGCGGCGGTGGATGATCTCACGCGAGAAGCCCATCAGAAAGCGCACTTCCTGCGGGGAACGCTTCCAGTTCTCGGTCGAGAACGTGTACAGCGACAGGTAGCGCACGCCCGCCTCGATCGCGCCGGCGATCGTGTCGAACACCACCGGTTCGGCGGCCTGATGCCCGTTGGTGCGGATCATGCCGCGCTGCTTGGCCCACCGGCCGTTGCCGTCCATGATCACGCCCACATGACGGGGCACCTTGTTCTTCGGGAAATCGGGGATGATCGACGGGTCGGAAAAAGGCGCCGCCGGAATGTCCAGCGACGTGTAGTCGACGTTCTCAAAAGCCATAAGCGCTAATCTAGCAACCGCAGTGAACGAATGGGCCGTTCCATGTAGTACTCGCTCCACTCCTCCACCAACCGGCGCGTGTCCGGCAGCAGTTCCCCCGAATCGAGCACGGTCCAGTCGCCGCGCACCAGCGCCGCGAACTGGTTCAGCACCACCGGCTCGACCCGATGCGAGTCCGGCGTATGGTCGGCCGCGCACATCACGCCTCCCGACGCCACGGACAGGTACGCGGGCGAGCCGGCCGGGTCGCCGCACACCACGCAGGCGGCCAGTCGCGGCAGCCATCCGGCCAGAGCCAGCGCGCGCATGACGTACGAGTCGCCGACCATGGCAGGCGCATGCGCGTGCTTGGCGAGCGCGTTCAGCGCGCCGATGAGCAGCTGGTATTGCACGGGGGTGCGCTCGTGTTCCGCGGAGACGAGCTTGTCCGCGGTTTCGACGATGACGCCGGCGGCGACGTACGCGTCGTAGTCGGCGCAGATCGGAGCGGCGTATGCGGCGATGGCGTCGGCCTGGGAGACGACGTCGAGCGAGCGACCGGTGGCGATGAGCACGTCGACGCGCATGAACGGTTCGAGACGGCCGCCGAAACGGTTCCTGACCTTGCGTACGCCCTTGGCGACGGCGCGGATCTTGCCGTGGCCGCGCGTGAGCATGGTGATGATGCGGTCCGCCTCGCCGAGTTTGGCGGTGCGCAGCACCACGGCCTCGTCACGGTACAGCGGCATGGCACGGCTCCTTCCCGTATCCGTCTGGTTTGCTCCCCCTGAAGGGGAAGCTGTCAGCGAAGCTGACTGAGGGGGCGAAACACCCGACACATTCACACCAAATCCAACCAACGCTAATACACGAACAGTCCCCAGAACGCGAAGAACAACAGTATATGCACCATCGCGACGGCGGTGATCCAGAACAGCACGCGCCCGAGCCGCGTGGAGGCG
The DNA here is from genome assembly GCF_010667685.1 of Bifidobacterium aerophilum. Lineage (GTDB taxonomy): Bacteria > Actinomycetota > Actinomycetes > Actinomycetales > Bifidobacteriaceae > Bifidobacterium > Bifidobacterium aerophilum. The sequence goes on from NZ_WHZW01000013.1 coordinate 27,094, forward strand.
AGCACTGGCTCGCGTCCGCTCACCACGGCCCTGATCGAACCGGACCGCGGCGGCCATTGCAGGATGCCGCGCACGGCCGCCACTTCTATCAGCCGTGCGAACACGCCGCTCCACGCCCACACCACCAGGGTACAGACGATCTGGATGACCGGCCAGCTCCATCGCATGATGCCCGGATCCGCGTCCGGCGCACTCCCCCATGCGAGCCGCACGACGCCCATGATCACTTGTCCGAGGCCGGCGGCGAACAGCAGCATCGTCGCCAGCGTGGTCAGGGTCAGGGTCAGCATCGCGCCGCCGAATCCGTTGGTGAATCCCAACGCGTTGCGTCGGCCATGCAGACGCACCCGGATCGTCGCCGCGGCGGCCACGATCGTCGTGGTCAGCCAGATCAGCAGCAGAGCGATCATCGAGATGTGCAACGCCAATCCATAGACGGTCAGCCCTCGCCGTGCGCCCAGATCGTCGGGCACAGCGATCGACTGGTAGAGCGAATCGCCGGCGACACGTTCGCTGGTCTGCGTGAGACCCGCCACGGTGCCGGCCGCCCATGCGACGACGTCACGCGCGTAGTCGTCGGCGAACGGCGTACCGTCCTCCTCGTCGCTGCCGAGCCGCATCACATGGTTGGCGATCGGATAGGCGCGCACCGTGACGTCGGCATTGCCTGTCCGCCGCGCAAGGTCGAAGATCGTTTCGGTGCCGTCGACCTGCGCGGTCATCACGTCCTTCGACCCGTACGCCACGAACGTGGGGATCGAATAGGCCGATTTGCCGGGCATGCCGTCGAGGTCGAGGTTCGTCAGGCCGAGCAGCGACGTGTCGGCGTTGAACACGCGACGCACGATCGACTGGTATCCGTCGCTTGCGCCGACGAGCGTGAAATCCTGCGCGGCGAGGAATCCGAGCGACTGGCGGGGCGAGTACACCATCGGGCTGAGCAGGACCTGGAACGCGACGTCGCGGTCCCGTTCCAGCAGGTACGTGGAGATCCACGTCGATTCGCTGGTCGCGTAGATGCCGACCTTCGTCCCGTCGACGTTCGAAAGATTCCGCAGATAGTCGATGACCTGATCGTAGGCGGCGGCCGACGCCGGATAGTCGCGGGTGACGTCGTTGGTGGACCAGATCGGCTTGTCGATGACGGCGGTGACGAATCCGGCGGATGCCATGTCGGTGGCGATGTCGCCGAACGAATCGTCCGGGGTGCCGCCGTGGCCGGCGCCGTGCATGAACACGACGGCCGGCAGATCGCGCAGCGCCGTGCCGTTGCCGGAGGACGTCTTCGGCTCCCGGATCAGCACGTGGATGCGCTGCGTTTCGCCGGTCGAAGGCCGCGTCGCGGTGACGGCCGTTTCGTGTTGCGCGACGTCGTAGTCGCCGATGCCGTGCAGCGTGACGTGATCGGGATTCGCGAACGTGACGGACGTGTCCGCGGCGAGCGAGGCGATCGTGCGGCCGGTCGGCTCGTTGTCCCATGGCACGGTGGTCGCGTTCGAGACGTAGACCAGCATGCCGAGCAGCATGACGAAGATCGGCAGGCGCAGCATCAGGCGCCGCCCGCGGGTCCATGGACGCGGCGCGGCCGACGATGCGTCCTGCCGTTCCCGCTGCGTCATGCCGCGCGGTTCGGGTGTTGGATCGGCACGACGACCGGGCCGGTGGAACCGGCCGGCACCTGGCCGTCGGCTTCCATCTGCGCGGCGATGTCGTTGGCGATGGTGAGCAGCGTGTCGACGATCTGGTCTTCGGGCACGGTCTTGATGACCTTGCCCTTGATGAAGATCTGGCCCTTGCCGTTGCCGGACGCCACGCCGAGATCGGCCTCGCGAGCCTCGCCCGGGCCGTTGACGATGCAGCCCATGACGGCCACGCGAATCGGCGCGGTGACGTCCTTGAGGCCTTCGGTCACCGCGGAGGCGAGCTGGATCACGTCTACCTGCGCGCGGCCGCAGCTCGGGCAGGAGATGATGTCGAACTTGCGCGGGCGCAGGCCCATGTATTCGAGCAGCTTGCAGCCGACCTTCACCTCTTCGACCGGCGGCGCGGACAGGGACACGCGGATCGTGTCGCCGATGCCCTCGGCCAAGAGCGCGCCGAACGCAAGGCACGACTTGATGGTGCCCTGCCATGCCGGGCCGGCCTCGGTGACGCCGAGATGCAGCGGCCAGTCGCCCTTCGAGGCGAGCAGACGGTAGGTCTCGACCATCGTGATCACGTCGTGGTGCTTGACGGAGATCTTGAAGTCGTGGAAGCCGACGTCCTCGAACATGCGCGCCTCCTTGAGCGCGGACGCCACGAGGGCTTCTGGGGTCGGGCCGCCGTACTTGGCGTACAGCTCCTTGTCGAGCGATCCGGCGTTCACGCCGATGCGCAGGGAGATGCCCGCGTCGGTGGCCGCCTTGCAGATGTCGGGGCCGACCTGGTCGAACTTGCGGATGTTGCCCGGGTTGACGCGCACCGCGGCGCAGCCCGCGTCGATGGCCTGGAACACGTACTTGGACTGGAAGTGGATGTCGGCGATGACCGGGATCGGCGACTTGCGTACGATCTCGGGCAGCGCGTCGGCGTCGTCCTGGCTGGGCACGGCGACGCGCACGATGTCGCAGCCGGCCGCGGTGAGCTCGGCGATCTGCTGGAGCGTGGCGGGCACGTCGGCCGTGAGCGTGTTGGTCATCGACTGCACGGAGATCGGTGCGCCGCCGCCGACCGGCACCGGACCGACCATGATGCGGCGTGACTTGCGGCGCGGGTGCAGCGGCGATTCGCTGGTCAGTGCGACCGGATCGCCGGTTTTGCGGAACGGCTTGGCGACGGACGCGTCTGCGGTCTCGGACATGGATTCGGCATTCGACAGGTTCATGGTCTGGTTCGTTTCCCTTTGCACGGGTCTGGTCATGGTTACGGGCCGGCGTTGAACGCACGGCCCGTATTCTCGAGTGTCTACTGCTTGTCTATCAGATCGTCCGCACGACGGCGGGCTTCCGATTCGATTCGGCTCATTTCCTCCACGGATTCGAACAACGGATCGCCGCGCAGTTCGGCGTCCATCTCGTCGAGCACGGCCTTGACGGTGTCGACGATGCCGAGGTACGGCAGACGATGGTCGAGGAACGCGTGCACGGCCTGCTCGTTGGCCGCGTTGAGTACCGCCGTATGCTTTTCCGAGGCGCTCAGGCAGTGACGTGCCAGCGACACGGCGGGGAACGCCTCGTCGTCCAGCGGCTCGAACGTCCAATTGGCGGCCTTCGTCCAATCGCAGGCCGCGGCGACGTCGTCCATGCGGTCGGGCGCGGACAGGCCGAGCGCGATCGGCAGTCGCATGTCCGGCGGCGAAGCCTGGCAGATCGTCGCGCCGTCGCAGAATTCGACCATCGAATGCACGATGGACTGCGGATGCACGGTCACATCGATGCGATCGGGGGCGATGTCGAACAGGCGGCTCGCTTCGATGACCTCAAGGCCCTTGTTCATCAGCGTGGACGAATTGATGGTGACGACCGGGCCCATATGCCAGGTCGGATGGTTCAGCGCCTGTTCCGGCGTGATGCCGGTCATGTCGGCACGCTTGAGCCCACGGAACGGGCCGCCGGAGGCGGTGACGATGAGCTTGCTGACCTCGCCGTGCGTGCCGGCGCGCAGCGACTGCCAGATCGCGGAATGCTCGGAATCGACCGGGTTGATCTGGTTGTCGCGCGTCTGCGAACCGAACAGCAGGTGTCCGCCTGCGACGACCGATTCCTTGTTCGCCAAGGCGAGCTGGGAACCGGCCTTGAGCGCCGCGATCGACGGTTCGAGGCCGATGGAACCGGTGATGCCGTTAAGCACGACGCTGGCACCGGATCCGGCCAGGCCGATCACCGCGTCGGGCCCGGCCTGCACGCTGGTGTACGTGGCTCCGGCCCGGTCAAGGGCCTCGCGCACCGCCTTGGCGGCGTTTTTGTCGGCCACGGCGACCTGCGGCACATGGAATTTCGCCGCCTGTTGCGCCAGCAATTCGACATGGGAGCCGCCGGCTGCGAGACCGGTGACGGTGAACCGGTCCGGATGACGGGAGATGACGTCAAGACCCTGGGTGCCGATGGATCCGGTGGATCCGAGGATGACGACCGACGCCTGTTGTTTCACGTTGCGCCTTTCTTCGCTGAGTGTCTTGTCGCGCCGTTTGCCACGGCGCCCGCCGGTGGCCGCCGATGCGGCCGCGGCCTTGCTACTCGTGCTTCTTGTCGTCGCCGCCGTACAGCGACGGGAACGACAGGTCCGGGATGTCCGTGTCGACCGGCGGGAACAGCGACGGGAACACCGTGGTGCCCTGCTTCTCCTTCGGCTGGGACGCCGCGTCGTCATGGTCGGCGCCGTCCTCGGACGACTGCGGGGCCGCGGGAGCGACCGTCGCGGCGGCCGGAGCGGAGACCGAAATGGCGGCCGGAGCGGCGGCGGGCGCCGGCGTTTCGGCGACGGCCGGTTCCTGTGCGACGACGGACTGGCTTACGCGGCCGCGCGGCGTCGAGCGGACGGGCTTGACCGCCGGCGCGAAGGACTGTGGCATGGCGTCGGCCATGGACTCCGGGGAGAAGGTTTCGGTCGTGGCCCCGTCGGTTGCGGGTTCGGGCTCGCTGACGGATGCGATGATCTGTTCCACCGAGGGCACGCTCGGCGTCGACAGGCTCGGCATATGGGGACGGAACGCGCTCGGCGCGTCCATTTCCTGCGAGGCCTCGGCCATATGCGCCAGTTGGGCGAGCGAGGAGTCGGGGTCGATGGTTATGGCGGCATGCGCGCCGGCGCCAGGCAGCACCGACGGCTTGTCGTCCTGCGGCTGGGCGGCGACCGAGGTCGCCGTGTCCGCCGTCGCGGTCACGGACGGCGTCGCATCGTCCTGCGGAGCCGAGGCCGGAGCGAAGGACGGAGCCACCGGTGCCGGAGCGGGAACGGTCGGTGCGGGTTCGACCGCCGCGGACGGCTGGGGCGGAACCACCGGCGTGGCGGCCGGAGCGGCGGCCGGAGCGGTGAAGATGGCCTGTTCGGCCTTGTGCAACGCGTCGAAGGATTCCTTGTCGGCATCCGACACGGCCGGGGATGCCGCGGCCGTCGCCTGCTGCGTGGCGCCGGCGGGGAACAGAGGGGCGACACCGCCGTACTGGCCGGCGGGATTTGCCGCCGTTTCGCCGGCGGTCTCCTCGCCTTCGCCGTGCATGAGATCGGACACGCGAGCGAAGGACTCGATGCGGCTGAGCAGGCGAACGCAGGCGTTCAGGAAATAATCCACCTGTCGTTCGTCATATCCGCGCTTGCCCTTGCGCTGCGTGAAGATGGCATTGCTCACCGAGGCGGCGGTCACATTCGCGAACCGTTCGGCGTCCTTCGCGTCCATGCCGTCCACGCCGAGCGATGCCGCCGCCTTGTCGACGACGTCGTCGATCAGGGAGTCGACCTGCTTGCGGTCATAGGAGGGACGCTTCTTCTGGCCGTCACGGAATCGTTCGCGCGGCGCGCGAGAAGCGTGCTCGGCGATCTGGCGGTACAGCTCCTCGGTCTGGGCGCGCCATGCGACACGGCCCTGTTCGGCGATCTGCGAGGCGGTCTGGCGATCCACGACGGCCCGCTCCAGACGCGACAGCGCGGCGTCCACCTGCGCGATGTCATAGCCTCCCTTGGCCAGGTCGAAGGAGACGTTCTGGATATCCTGCTGCGTCAGCGCGGACTCGTCGCTGTCGTAGAGCGCGTGCGCCCGTTCGAGGAACGCGTCGACCTGCCCGGTATCGTAACCCTGCTTGCGATTCGAGGCACGGGCAATGGACGACCCGCCGCGTTCGGCTTCAGCTTCCTGCGCCATCGGATATCAACCTCCTATGGATAAGTACTGACGTGAACCAACTGTACGTTGCGCTTTCGACTCATGCGCGCCGCAGGTCGCGCGGACGCGCACACGGCGCCGACCGGACGCGGCAGCCACGCCGTGTCGCACACGTCCTGCCGGTTACGCTATGGTAGTGCATCGCGGGCGATTAGCTCAGTTGGTTAGAGCGCCACCTTTACACGGTGGACGTCGGGGGTTCGAGTCCCTCATCGCCCACGATTACGCGAATGCCGCGTCCGACGTACGGGTCGGGCGCGGCATTCGTCGTATCGGATGCCTGACGGCCTCGTTCGGCCGCGGATCGGTCTCAGCGGCCCTTGCCGAAGGCGCGCAGGTGGATGCCGTTCCAGTCCTTGCTGATGGTCAGCGGGGTTGCGGCGTTCATGCCGGCGGTCTTCGCGGCGGACTGCACGGTGCTGGAGCTCGCGGCTCCCGGACGTCCGGGCTTGGGGGTGAGCACCCACAGCGGACCGTCGTCGCCGAGCACCGCATAGGCGTCCACGATCACGTCGGACAGCTCGTCCTCGTCGTCTCCGTCACGCCACCAGATGATCACGCCGTCCACGGCGGAGTCATAATCCTCGTCGACCAGATCCTCGCCGGTCAGGTTCTCGATCTTGGCGCGGATGGAATCGTCCACGTCGTCGTCCCACAACCATTCCTGAACGATGTCTCCTTGGTGGAAACCGAACTCTTCAGCGTTATCAGATGCCGTTTGATTCACGGAACACACATTAGCAACAAGCTGGGAACAGGTGCGTTAACGAGCGCGGCGCGTCTCGAAAAGCGGGCATCAGGCCACGCAGTGCGGCAGGTCGTCGCCTTCGCCCTTGCCGATGGCCACGAGCGCGCGGTACGCGTCGTCAAGCGTCGAGACCTTCACGTCGCGCAGTCCTTGAGGCACGTGGCCGACGACCTCGTCGCAATTCGATTCGGGCGCGAGGAACCAGGTCGCGCCGTCACGCTTCGCGCCGAGCATCTTGAGACGGATGCCGCCGATCGCACCGACCTTGCCGTTCTTGGACATCGTGCCGGTACCGGCGATGGTCTTGCCGCCGGTCTCGTTCTCCGGCGTGAGCTTGTCGATCAGTCCGAGCGCATACATCATGCCGGCGGACGGACCGCCGATGTCATCGACGTGCATGGTGACCTTCACGCCGTCCGTGTCCAGCCCGAGCTTCTTCGCATACGCGAGCGCGGCGGCCGTCGCGGCGGTCTGCGACGAGGACATCTCCCGCTCGCTTTCCTTCTGATATTCCTCGGCGGTCTGTCCGACGGGGACGACGGCCTCCTGCGGCATGACGGTCTGGTCGGGGTCGAGCCAAGCCCATACGGCCTGCGCGTTGGTGACCGGATAGCCGGGGACGCCGGACGCGTTCACCGTGACCAGCAGCAGCTTGCCGCCGTCGTCGTGTGTGTCCGCTCCCGTGACCGTGATGATCGCCTTGCCGTTCGTTTCGCCGAGCACGTTCGCGGTCGGCCCGGGCCCTTCCACGGCGTAGGCGCTGGGCAGGCACAGCACGACGACGGACAGCAGCATCGCGAGCGAACCGGCGAAATAGCGGGCCGGAACCTGGGTGCCGATGCCGTAGTACGCCTTGATGGCGGCGATCGGGTGACGCAGGAACGAGCGCATCGCGCGCGAGGCGCCCCGACGGAATATGCCTTTGGCGTGAGACTGGCGTTTCGTGTGCATGTTCGGCATACCTCCCATACTATGGAACCAACCGACGTTAACACATGAAGCGGGGAACCGACTATGGACGAGAACGCAATCCACCGGTGGCTGATCGAATGCTTCGGCCCGATCCAGGGCGAAATGGCCTTCAAGCAGCTCAATGACCTGCCGGATGCGATCAAGGACCAGCTCATGAGCCAGGATCCTTCCAAGCTGCCCAAGCCGAGCGAGGTGCAGGCGCTGATGCAGGCGTTCACGACGGGCGGGCTGAACACGCCGAGCGAAATGCAGCAGACCATGTCCGAGGGGCCGATCAACGTGAAGCTCGCCAAGTCTATCGCGTTGCAGCAGGCGAACGGCGAGGGATCGGCGGCTTCGGTCAGCGCCGAATCGGGCGCCGCGGCACGGCGGGCGATGAGCGAGGCGAACCTGTGGCTGGACACCGCCTGCGAAATGGATCCGGTGACGGGCAGCCCCGAAGTGCTTACCCGCGCGGGCTGGGTCGAGGGCACGATCGACGCGTGGGCGAAATTCGCCGCGCCGGTGGCCGAGTCGATGAACGACGCGCTTGCCTCGGTGATCTCGGATCGTCTGGGCGACTCGTTCGACGGCGAGATCGCCGGCGTGTTCGCCGGCCCCGTGTCGATCCCGATTCCCGAGGGCATGAAGAACCCGGCCCAGCTGATGAGGCTGCTCGGCAACACGTCGTTCGCCATGCAGCTGGGGCGCGCCGCCGGCGACCTGTCCCATGAGGTGCGCGGCTGTTTCGACCAGGGCATCGCATTGCTGTCGAACCCGGCGGGCGGTCTGATCGTGCAGAACGTCGAGGAATACGCGAAGACGCTGGATATTCCCGTGGGCGAGGTCATGTCGTTCCTTGCGTTGCGCGAAGTGGCGCATGCGCGTCTGTTCGCGGCCGTGCCGTGGCTGATGCCGCGTTTCGAGGCGCTGATCGGCAAGTACGCGCGCGGCGTGGACATCGATCTCGACGCGATGGAGGAGCAGCTGCGCGAGGCGTCGAGTATGGATCCCGAGGCGATTTCGGGTGCGGTGAATCTGACGAAGGTCGGTATCGCGGACACCCCGGAGCAGCAGGAGGCGAAGCGTTCTCTGGAGACGCTGCTCGCCTTGGTCGAGGGCTGGGTCGATTGCGTGACGTGGCGTGCCGGCATGCCGCATATCGCGCATATCGAACAGCTGCGCGAGATGATCCGCCGCGAACGCGCGGTGGGCGGTCCGGCCGAGCGCACGTTCGAATCGCTGCTGGGCCTCGAACTGCGCCCGAAGCGGATGCGCGAGGCGGCGGCGCTGTGGGAGCGGATCGGCGCCGCCGAGGGCGCAGAGGCCCGCGACGCGAAGTGGGGCCATCCGGATCTGCTGCCGTCGCTGCCCGACGAACGTCCTGCGGCCGATGTCGCTGCCGACGGCGACGGTTCCGCCACGGACGCGACGGCCGGCAGCACGTCGGATGGAACCGGCGCGGCCATCGACTGGGATGCCGAACTCAGCAAGCTGCTTGACGAGAACGGCGGCGACGCGACGGACGAGACCGGGGACGGTCCGCAGCAGTAGACGGGATCCTATAGGAAACGGCTGGGCACGCGTTCGCGCGCGGCCAGCCCATCCTTGGTGCGCGCGTAGGACAGGTGCAGCGAATCCTCCGCGCGGGTGACGCCGACATAGGCAAGCCGCCGCTCCTCCTCGAGAGCGTCGCCGTCCGTCGGCGAACCGTACGGCAGCAGTCCTTCCGAACAGCCGACCAGAAACACATGCCTGAATTCCAGGCCCTTGGACGCGTGGATCGTGGACACGGTCACGGCGCCGAGCTGCGCGCCACCGTCCACGCCCAGCGATTCGAGCAATGCCTGCCGCCCGACCGGATCGTCCCCGCTTCCCGACCATCCGGCATCCCTGCGCACGCGGTAGCGCAGACCGGCTTCGCGCAGCGCCGTGCAGAACACCTGCTGTTGCGCGTTGATGCGGGTGAGGATCGCGCAGTCGGCAGGATCGACGCCGCGCGCCGCCATGTTCGCGATGCGTCCGGCCACCCCGCGCGCCTCCTCGGCGTCCGTCCCGTACACCATGTGACTGACGCGCGCGCCGTCGTCGCGCGCCGACGTCAGCCGCAGGTAGTCCGCGCGTTCGGGCGACCTGGCAAGCACACGATTCGCGTACCCGACGATCTGCGGCGTGGAACGGTAATCGACGTTCAGGCTCACGTCGGCCGCCAACGGGCCGAACTGGTCGGCGAACGCGAGCAGGTCGTAGCTGCTCGCGCCGGCGAACGAGTAAATCGTCTGCGCGGGGTCCCCTACCACGCACACGTCACGGTTGTCTCCCAGCCACAGTGTCATCAGCCGATGCTGCAATGGCGAAACGTCCTGGTATTCGTCGACGGTCAGCCACCGCACGGATCTGCGGATCGTCTCGGCGGCTTCGTCGAACTCGTCGAGCACGTGGCATGCGATCAGCAGGATGTCGTCGAAGTCGATCAGCCCGTGCGCGGTTTTCTCCCGTTCGTAGCATTCGTACACGTCCTCGAAGCGCTGCGGGTCGAGGTCGGCCGGCGGACGGCGGTGCAGGGACGCGCATACGCGCGGATAGTCGCCGGGCGCGACCAGCGACACCTTCGCCCAGTTGATCTCGGCCTGCACGTCGCGCACCGTCAGGTCGTCGAGTTCGATGCCGCCGCAGGCCTGCCGCATGGCGGTCGCGACGAGGCGCCGCGGTTCGCCGTCGTCGGCGACGTGCGGGAACGGGGCGTCGCAGATGTCCTCCCAGACGCGGCGCAGCTGGTGCAACGCGGCCGAATGGAACGTGGCCGCCGTCACCGCGTCGCCCACGCCGAGGGAGCGCAGACGGGAACGCATTTCGGCCGCGGCCTTCACCGAGAACGTCACGGCGAGCGTGCCGGCCGGTTCCCATGCGCCGCTCGCGCACGCGTAGGCGATACGCCGGGTGACCGTGCGCGTCTTGCCGGCGCCGGCGCCCGCGATGATGCGCACCGGCCCGTGCACCGTGGTCGCCGCATGGTATTGCGCCTCGTCCAGTCCTTCGAGGATGCTTTCCGCCTGTTTGCCGTCCGCACTTGTCATGCGTCCATTGTGGCAGTTCCCACGGGACCGGCGCACCATGCGCGTTGCGGAGGGGAGCAAAGGGGCTCACGAAGCGAAACAACGGTACGGCAACACGCGGTTTGCGTCACGGCATGTATTAGGGTGTAACTGTGAGTGAACGAAGCAAATTCCAGTTGGCGGCCCTGGCGTCTGCGGCCATGCCGGGCATCACCGTCGCCGGGGTGCGTGGGGCCGGCCCGTCGAACGCGGCCGATTCCGCCGCCGGCATCGATCAGGCGATCGTGTTGGATGCGACCGGACGGCAGTACGACGTGTTTGCGTCCGGTACCGAGGCCGGACGCAAGCGTCTGCAGGGACGCGTACGCGCGGCCCGCGTGCTGGCCGAGGCGCGCGAGCCCGGTGGTCTGGGGTTCGCCCTCGATCAGGTCGTCGCGTTCCAGAAGGGAGAGGACGGCAAGGGGCCGACCGGCGACATCGCGGTAATGGTCATCAACCATCTCGACGGCGTGGCCCGCAACCTCGACCTGCTCACGTTGGACGACTGCTCCGCGATGGGCACCGCGATCGGTGCGATCCACCGTCTGCCGGGCACGATGGTGCAGACCGGCGGCTATCCGGCATTCGGCACGTCGCAGATTCACGCGCAGCTGACCGGCTGGATCCGCAGGCTGCGTTCGGCGGGCCATATTCCGTCCGAGATCACGGGCAGCTGGGAGCGCATCATCGCCACGGACGGCCTGTGGTCGTTCGGCACCTGCTTCGTGCATGGCGGGTTCGTGGACGGCGACGTGCTGTATTCCGGTTCGACGATCACGGCCGTCACGAACTGGCAGGGCATGCAGGTCAACGATCCGGCGCGTGATCTGGCGTGGATCTTCGCCAAGCTGGACGAGGAGCATCGTAACGCGGTCCTGTCATCGTACGGACGCATGATGGGTTCACGTCTCGACGACCTGATCATGCTGCGCGCCAACCTGTGGCTGCAAATGGAGCAGGTGGGTGATTTCATCCAGGCGCTCAACCGCGCCGACAACGTGAAGATCATGCAGTTCAAGGCCCAGGTCGACCGGCTGGCGCACCAGCTGGGCGTGGCCACGCATAAGGCCGCCTCGGCACCCGCTCCGGCGGCGGCTGCGGCATCGGGCCGTCCGGCGGCGGCCGGTTCCTCGTCGGGTTCCGCGGCCGACGCGCAGGAACGTCGTTCGCCGTCCACAATCACCGTGGGCACGCTGCTGCGCGACAGCGAACGCCGTCTGGCACAGGCCAACGCACAGGCGGGCACCCGGGCCAACACCCAGGCCCCGGCATCCTCCCGTCCGTCCACGGCCGTTCCGTCCGACGCGACCGGCGACATGGATCGCACCGGATCGGCCGAAATCGTGTCCGACCGCACCTCCGACCGGACTCCCGGACACGTTTCGGACGCGACCTCCGACCGTACGCCGACGTCGGTGCCGGCCGCGGCCTCCTCGCCGTCCAGCTCGCAGACCATGGCGATCAGCCCGGACGAGGCGCGGGCCATGTTCGCGGCGGAACCGTCCGACGACACCCCGGAAGGCCAGCCCCAGGCATACCGTTCGCAGCCGTATCAGGATCTTGTGCATCAGGCGCAGGGCCCGACCCAGCAGGAGCAGGATGCGCAGACCGTGCTCATCCCGCTGCTCGAGCAGGAGGAGCGTGCGTTGCGCGACGCGCAGCTCGGACTCGCCTCGCGTACCGGCATCACGCGCACCGTGGCGCCGGACGCGCATCAGAACACCGCCTCGCAGACGGCGCAGGCCGATGACGACGACGACACCGGCGAAACCACGCCGAAAGCGTAACGGGCCCGGCCATCGCCGCCGATTGGCACAATAGAGCACGGATCTACCAAGAACCCGCATCAACCGCACGAAGGAGCATCATATGGACATCGAACTGGGCATCCGCAACGTGGCGCGCACCGTCACGTTCAGCACCGAACAGAGCGCGGACGAAGTGAACGCGGTGATCGGCAAGGCCGTAGCCGACCACCAGCCGATCGAACTGACCGACGACAAGGGCCGTCATATCGTGGTGCCCGCCGATGCGCTCGGCTACGCGATCATCGGTTCGGAAACCAAGCACGCCGTCGGTTTCGGCGCGCTCTGACCGGCCGGTTTTTCATCATGCCGTCTGCGCATCATCGCGCATGCGACGCGGACGGCACGCGAAAGGGCGGTTCCGACACCCCTCCGGGTCATCGGAACCGCCCTTTCGCATCATCCCTACTTCCACAACGGGATCGCGCCACGACGCACGATCTCGGCGACGGTGGCCTCATCGGTGAGGTTCTCCCCCAACGTATTCGGCTTGCCCTTGCCATGCCAGTCCGATCCTCCGGTGACCAGCAGATCGTAGCGCCGGGCCAGGGAAAGCAGCCGTTCGCGCTGTTCGGGCGTATTGCCCCGATGCCAGATCTCCAACCCGTCGAGTCCCTCGTCGACCAGACGCTCGATCTGCAGGTCGGACAGCAGCCGACGATTGCGGCTCAGATCGCCCGCATGCGCGACGATCGTCACGCCCCCGGCCTCCCCCACCGCGCGCACCACCTCATGCGTGCTCGGCGACGGCGTCGGGATGTAATAGCGGCTGGCCGTGCTCACCGCGTCGGCGAACGCATCCGACCTGGTCCGATACACGCCGGCCGCAACCAGGGCGTCGGCGATATGCGGCCGTCCGATCGTGGTCCGCTCCCCCTCCTTCACCTGCTCCAGCACGCTGTCCCAGGTGATCGGATAGTCGGACGACAGCAATTCCACCATGCGTCGCACGCGTTGGAGACGCGAGGCGCGCGTGGTCGCGAACAGCTCGCAGATATGACGATTGCGCGGATCATACTGGAACGCGAGCATATGCACCGACACGCCCTCGTCGTCGGCGGTGATCTCCGTGCCGCGCAGCAACGGCAATCCCGTCTCGCTCGAAGCCCGTTCCGCCTGCGACCATCCCGCGGTGGTGTCATGATCGGCGATGCCGACGCCCAGCAAGCCGAGCGAACGAGCCTGTGATACCAGAACGGCCGGCGTCTCCGTGCCGTCGGAGAACACCGTATGGCAATGCAGGTCCCATCCCGTGCGAGGCGGTTGGGAGGGAATGTCAACGCGAGTCATACGACCATCGTAATCTGAACACGGGCACAACCATGCCGAAAGACATGCCGTCATCAACGACGACCATCATGGAAGGGGTTTCGTATGGCCGATGAACAGGACTCGAACACGATCGAACGGCTCGATGGCCGCCGCCACGGCGCGACATGGACGTATCTGGTCATGCTCGTCGCGTCCGCCGTCGCGTTGGCCGTCTCGTTCGTGCTGTCGGCGGAAACGCTCAAGCTGGCGCGCGACCCCAACCAGATCCTCGACTGCGACATCAACAGCGTGCTGTCCTGCTCGACGGTCGCCCAATCCTGGCAGTCGGAGATCGTCAAGTTCGGCGGACTGAGCTATCCGAACGCGTTCTTCGGCATCGCGGCCGAATCCGTGTTCGTCACGATCGCGGTGATCGGACTGTCGCGTGTGGCCGTGCCACGCTGGTTCGCGACCTGCACCTGGCTTGGCGGTCTCGCGGCGCTCGCGTATTCGTACTGGCTGACCTCGCAGTCGCTGTTCGTGATCAACGCGCTGTGCCCGTGGTGCCTGGCGCTGATGTTCTCCACGACGATCCAGTTCATGGCCCTCAGCCACGCGACCGTGACCGTGCAGGGGCTGCCGGCGCGCTCGCAGGGGCTGCGCACCTATTACCGGCTCAACTACGATCTCATGGTCGACGCGGTGTGGATCGTCGCGATCGTGGCGCTGATTCTCATCAAGGACGGCGCGGCGATCTTCGGAAGGTGAGATGACGGAGCGTTATCTCACCTTCAGCGTTGGTGCATTATCAGCGGTTTTATCCGTTCATCGCAATCATGACGGCCCCTACAGCAGTTCGATGCGGCCGACGAGCGTGGCCGAGCCGGTGAGCTTCACGTCCGTGTCGCTCACGTCGACGCGCAGCGTGCCGCCTCGCACGGCGATCGTCCAATGGTCGATGCCGGTCTTGGCTCGCAGCGTGATGCCGGTCGCGCACAGGCCGGTGCCGCAGGACAGCGTCTCGCCGCAGCCGCGCTCGTTGACGCGCATGGTCGCCTCACCGGCGTCCGCCGTCTCGTCCATGTCGTCGATGCGCACGAATTCGACGTTCTGATCGGATTCCAACGCCGGATGCACCTCGGGCTTCGTCACGAGGTCCAATGACTCCACGGGCGGCAGCGTCGCGAACGAATCCTCTATCACGGCCACCACATGCGGGTTGCCCATATCCACGAACGTGCCGCGCGCCGAACCGTCGGTGCCAGGGATCGTCACGTCGAACGCGTCCGTCTCGCCGCGCTTCCACGCGCCCATGTCCACCTGGAACACGTCCTTGCCGAATCCGGCGACCTCGCCCAGCGACGTGAGCGTCTTCACGCCGGCGCGCGTGCCGAGCCGGAACGGCGCTCCCCCGGCCAGTTCGGCGTAGCCCTGCCGCTGCGCGAACAACGTGATCGCGCGCGTGCCGTTGCCGCACATCTCGGCGAGGCTGCCATCCGCATTGCGGTAGTCCATGAACCATGAGGCTCCGCCCGCCTCGGTTTCGGCGACCTGGGCCGAGGACAGATCGGACACGTCGGACGGATGTGCGAGACGGATCAGGCCGTCGCCGCCGATGCCGAAATGACGATCGCACAGGAAACGCACCTCGTCGGGCGTGGGTTCGTATTCGCCGGTCGGATCGGCGTAGACGACGAAATCGTTGCCCGTGGCGTGGGCCTTGTATACAACTTGCGGAATGCTCATGATCGTCACTCTAGCGCGCGGTGTTCGGAGTACTCTAGTGAACGTCCATATAGGCGATTTCCAGGAGGCAGACGGCATGGCTTCGACGGCACCGATCGGCGTGTTCGATTCCGGGTTGGGCGGCATTTCGGTGGCGCGGCGGATCATGCGTGACATGCCGCATGAGCGCGTGCTGTATTTCGGCGATTCGGCGAATGCCCCGTACGGCACGAAAACGCCGGAGCAGGTGCGGGAGCTGAGCTTCGCAATCGTGGAACAGTTCGTGAAACAAGGCGTGAAGGCCGTGGTGATCGCATGCAACACGGCCACGTCCGCGGCGGTGAACGATCTGCGCGAGCACTATGACATTCCGATCATCGGCATGGAACCGGCGTTGAAGGTCGCCTGCGACCGCGGCGACCGGGCGGATGGAGGACACGAGCCGCAGCGCGTGATCGTGGCCGCAACCCCGTTGACATTGCGCGAGCACAAATTCGCCGCGCTGATGGACCGGTTCAAGTCGGAGAACACGATCTTCCCCGAACCGTGCCCTGGTCTGGTGGAGATCGTCGAACACGGCCGGCTGGGCGACCACGGCCTCGTGATGCGCACATTGCACGGCTACTTTGACCAATATGATCTCGATTCGATCGATTCGGTGGTGCTCGGCTGCACGCATTTCGTGTTCTACCGCGACTATTTCCGCGAACTGCTGCCGGATTCCACCGCGATCATCGACGGCAACGAAGGCACGGTGCGTCACTTGGGCGTCGTCCTCGAATCACTCGGCAAGCTCGCCCCCGAGGACGCGGCAGGCGGCGTGGAACTCGCCAATTCCGATCCGAGCGAACGCATCGCGGCACTGTCGCGCGAGCTGCTGGGGCGGCAACGCCCGTAGCGGGGCAGTTCCGCCACGTTTGCCGCGATCCGCCTCGCCAGGGCCACCGTTTGCGGGGCCGCTCACAGGATTGCCCGGAATTTGCCTCGCAAACGGCACTCTTAACGGGGCAAACCACGGATAATCTCGGCGACTCGCCTCGCTAAGGATGGTGTCTGCGGGGCAAACCACGGATGCTGTCGGCAACCGCCCCGTGAGGCGTGCCGGTTGCGGGGCAAAACACGGAAGCAATCTTCGGATCGCCCCGCATATTCCGCACTCTCGGCCGGACCGCACAATTTCAATCGGCCGATGTGCCGGTTTGTCCCGGCTGGGCACGTAAGCTCAGGCAAGACATACGGATAGGCATTGGGGGTTGGTATGGCTGACACGCAGCTGCAGGAATCACGGCACAAAACGGCGCTGATCGATGTGGGCGGCGGGTTCCGCGCGATCTTCGGCGCCGGCGTGATGGACCGTTGCCTTGAGGACGGCATCGCGTTCGACCACTGCTACGGGGTTTCCGCGGGCAGCGCGAACATGGTCTCGTTCATCTCCGGCCAGCACGGCCGCAACCACAAGTTCTACACTGAATACGCATTCCGCAAGGAGTACGCGAGCTTCGACTCGTTCGTGAAGAACCACAATTTCGCAAACCTCGACTACGTGTACGGCACGCTGAGCAACCACGACGGCGAGTATCCGGTGGATTACGCGGCGTTCGAGACGAATCCGACCGGATTCACGGTGATCGCGTGCGACGCGCGTGACGGCTCGGCCAAGTATTTCGACAAGTCGGACGTGCATTACGACGATTTCGACATCATGAAGGCGTCAAGCGCGGTGCCAGTCGCCTGCGAACCGTACGTGATCGACGGCGTGCCGTATTTCGACGGCGGCATCGCCGACCCGGTGCCGGTGCAGAAGGCCCTGGACGACGGCTACGACCGCGTGGTGCTGGTGCTCACGCGACTGAAGGACGTGCTGCGCGAGCAGAAGAAGGACATCGCGCCGGCGCGTATCCTGCGCCATTCGTATCCGGCCGCTGCCGAACGGCTGATGGAACGGTACAAGACGTACAACGACGAGGTGGCGCTGGCCAAGGAATACGAGAAGGACGGCCGCGTGCTCATCCTCGCGCCCGAAAGCCTGTACGGCCTGTCGACGCTGAGCAAGTCGTTCGAGGGCCTGGAGCGCATGTACCGCGCCGGCTACGCCGCCGCCGAGGCGATCCCCGCATTCCTGGCAAGCTGATCGGACGGGACCGGCGATATCGGATAACCGGATTCCATACGGTGCCTGATCGTCGTTTACCGCCGAAATATGCTCTTTAGAACACGAAAACACGAATAAGACATAGCCAAGGCGCAAATCGGCAAGCAATAACCACAACGAGGTTATCCCTCCTGTACGGAGAACAACAGAAAAATCATCGTCGCGTTAACCACCGGCGGCGGATCACTGCAGGCATGGGGAAAACTCGCACTCCTGGCCGAGTTGCGCCTCACCCAACAGATCATCCCCGCGGATGCGGGAAAAAATTGAGCCTGATGTACTTATACGGTAGTCCGCGGATCATCCCCGCGGGTGCGAGGAAAACGCTGGTCAGCTCAAAAAACCGCTGCCTTGCCCGGATCATCCCCGCGGGTGCGGGGAAAACTTCACGCCGCGCATGTTCGCCTCGAACCGTTCCGGATCATCCCCGCGGGTGCGGGGAAAACGTGGCTGTGGCCTGTTTGAGGGTGATCTTGACCGGATCATCCCCGCGGGTGCGGGGAAAACGGGTTTCATCCACGCGTGGGTCGTACTGCCGGCGGATCATCCCCGCGGGTGCGGGGAAAACTGGCCGTGGAGGTGCCGAACACGGCCGGCATGCGGATCATCCCCGCGGGTGCGGGGAAAACGCTCAGGCCTATAGCCTGACATGGCGTCATAACGGATCATCCCCGCGGGTGCGGGGAAAACTTGGGCCATGCCGGCGGGTATCCATTTGCCGACGGATCATCCCCGCGGGTGCGGGGAAAACCCGGACACCGGCATCAAGGCGTTCCTCGGCGACGGATCATCCCCGCGGGTGCGGGGAAAACGCCGGCCTGCCCATCGAATGCGAGGCAAGGAGCGGATCATCCCCGCGGGTGCGGGGGAAAACTTCGACCCGAAGAAGAAGGCGCTGCTGGACGGCGGATCATCCCCGCGGGTGCGGGGAAAACCTGCGCTTCTTCGACCCAGCATCGATCTATGCCGGATCATCCCCGCGGGTGCGGGGAAAACCAAAACAAGACCAAACCGCCCAATTCCTGTTACGGATCATCCCCGCGGGTGCGGGGAAAACCACGTTGTCCGGGCCGGCAAGCCCGTCGAACCAGGATCATCCCCGCGGGTGCGGGGAAAACAAGCGCAGGAGGATGCTGACCTGCTGGCCCGGCGGATCATCCCCGCGGGTGCGGGGAAAACTGAGCCGCACTGCTTGCCGGGCGGGGCGTTTTCGGATCATCCCCGCGGGTGCGGGGAAAACCCGGCGACCTCCTTGAGGTCATCGGCCTTCCACGGATCATCCCCGCGGGTGCGGGGAAAACAATGTGGCGTCAGTGCCGAGAGTTGTAAGCGCCGGATCATCCCCGCGGGTGCGGGGAAAACTGACCGGATGAGGGAGGAAGACCCGGCCCGGCCGGATCATCCCCGCGGGTGCGGGGAAAACCCCGCGTTGTCCTTCTTTGCCATGATGGCGTCCGGATCATCCCCGCGGGTGCGGGGAAAACCCGCAAGCTCTGGCGTGGGATTATCAACAAACCGGATCATCCCCGCGGGTGCGGGGAAAACAAAACGTGCGTGAGCTTTTCCGTGAATCATTCCGGATCATCCCCGCGGGTGCGGGGAAAACCGGCAACCTCAGGGATGGGGTGCAGTACGGCGCGGATCATCCCCGCGGGTGCGGGGAAAACGGCCTGAACTACTGGAACATGGACACCGGCGAAGGATCATCCCCGCGGGTGCGGGGAAAACCGAGGGCGGTTTCATGCTCAATGACAGCACCGCGGATCATCCCCGCGGGTGCGGGGAAAACTAGCCGGCCGCGTCGGGGTCGGCGTCCATGACCGGATCATCCCCGCGGGTGCGGGGAAAACGGACGTTGATCGTCATGTTCCTGCTTGCGGAACGGATCATCCCCGCGGGTGCGGGGAAAACTTTAACGGTGTAATTAACATGCTGTCGGGTGTTAGGATCATCCCCGCGGGTGCGGGGAAAACGTGCCGGGCATTTTGCCGCGCGTCCGCCAGTTCGGATCATCCCCGCGGGTGCGGGGAAAACGGGTCGGCCTTTGCTGTGGTAGCGCCAGAGGTAGGATCATCCCCGCGGGTGCGGGGAAAACACGAGGTCGCGCATCACGTCGCGGCTGTGCACCGGATCATCCCCGCGGGTGCGGGGAAAACCGTTCACGTCGACCTCATGGGGCAGCACGAACGGATCATCCCCGCGGGTGCGGGGAAAACGACCATGCCGAGGCCGTGGCCGCGTTGGCCGGCGGATCATCCCCGCGGGTGCGGGGAAAACAACAACAGCGTTACGACAAACGTTCGGCGTCTCGGATCATCCCCGCGGGTGCGGGGAAAACGGCGCGCATCTTTCGAGCTGACCCACTCGCATCGGATCATCCCCGCGGGTGCGGGGAAAACTCGATGGTTTTTTTTCGATTGGGTCTTCTTCCGGATCATCCCCGCGGGTGCGGGGAAAACATATCGTCGGTAACGCGATCGGCGTCATTATCAGGATCATCCCCGCGGGTGCGGGGAAAACGGCGACATCCCTGACCGCACCGCGTTCTTCGACGGATCATCCCCGCGGGTGCGGGGAAAACCGCGCCTCCGGCAACGGATCGGCCGGCCTTGGCGGATCATCCCCGCGGGTGCGGGGAAAACGATGTCGATGCTCATGCGCGGGCCTTTCTGTGCGGATCATCCCCGCGGGTGCGGGGAAAACGTCGCATTGACCTTGCAGGTGATATTCAACGTCGGATCATCCCCGCGGGTGCGGGGAAAACTCGTCCACGACGAAGCTGTATGGGTGCGGTGCCGGATCATCCCCGCGGGTGCGGGGAAAACGATGGCGCACTTCCAGCCGTCCCGGCCGAGCACGGATCATCCCCGCGGGTGCGGGGAAAACGCATATCTTCATAGAACCAGCGATTTTTCCCCTGGATCATCCCCGCGGGTGCGGGGAAAACCTCAAGCGAGATATCGGTGTTGTCGGTCATTTCGGATCATCCCCGCGGGTGCGGGGAAAACCGCACGACCACATAGCCCGGTTTCCTGCCTTCCGGATCATCCCCGCGGGTGCGGGGAAAACGGTATTGTTATGCAGAGAGAAGTTGGTGAACGCGGATCATCCCCGCGGGTGCGGGGAAAACTGGCTGTACAGGGAATCACTCATTGCAGCGGCCGGATCATCCCCGCGGGTGCGGGGAAAACGAGGCCGTCGCCGCGCGGGTAGTAGCTGACCTCGGATCATCCCCGCGGGTGCGGGGAAAACTTGACGTCACCGCCGCCGATATGCCGCTCGGCCGGATCATCCCCGCGGGTGCGGGGAAAACGCCGCGAACGTCACCTGCACCGCGCAGTACGACGGATCATCCCCGCGGGTGCGGGGAAAACTCGTCCACGACGAAGCTGTATGGGTGCGGCGCCGGATCATCCCCGCGGGTGCGGGGAAAACCGTGACCGTGGCGGTGAATTCCTGGCTGGCGCCGGATCATCCCCGCGGGTGCGGGGAAAACAGTCTGATTCTAAACGGAAATCTCGAATAAAAGCAAGCGGAAAAATTCGATTGTGACAGTGCCGACAACGAATCCAGTCATGTACGCAGCAACTGCACATTCGAGTCTCACCAACATCTGATGCATCGTTTCCCGCAGCTTTCGCCGGCATATCTGTCCGCTTTAGATAATGCTGGCAACCACATCATTAGATATATCCTGCTCATACGTATATGCCGCCACGTTCAACGACCGTATTTCCGATAACGTGCGGCGTTGCTCCAGCCGGTTTTACGGTTCCCGTATGAGCGTTGCCGACGGCTGCCATTCGGACGCATGATGAGCGTCAGCCCGTCAAAGTCGACCGGTGACCATTCTTGTCCGTGCACTTTAAATGACATGCCTTGTTCGTTATCTGCGGGATAAACCATGACGGCACGTCCACTACCGATATTGTCAAGAATCTGGTTCCATAACAGTTCTCGCACGCGAGCCGAGACCTTGCCGACATAGACGCCCGGCGAAATTTCCAGCAGCCATCTGGTCAAGTGTCCGCGCAGCTTCGGCGGAGACACCGTCAGCACCACGACAATCATCGACCCTCACAACAATCGTCCGGCGCGCTCATCATATCATCCGGATTCTCATACCACGCATAACTATCATCCGTGTCATTGACGGGAATCCGCGCACTTATATCGGTATCGGTATACCCGCGCGTCTTATCCAAGCCCTCCTCAATAGATCGTTCAGGAGCATAATTCCGCCCTCCATCCCGATATCCCGACGCACCTGCCCATAGTTGCGCGGTGATGTCCTGAGCATCCAGCGGCTCCGCTGCCAGCTCGTCATCAGTCAGCAGCAGGGATCGCACGTCACGTACGCATCGTTGCAGGAACTTGCCGTCTTTCATACGATCGCGGACCGCTCTGCGAGCGGCCGAGGCCACGTCCTCGACCTGCTGGGACACCAGATCGAATGCGAGAGGCACTGTGATGTCGACTTTGTACAGATCGGCGATGTCATAAACGAAACTGCGTTCGTTCCGCGCATGGATAAAACCCAGTCCCGGCGCGCATCCCAACGCTACGATCACTGCATGCACCACGCCATACAGCGCCGTGTTCGCTGCGGACAGCGCACGGTTCACGTCATCGGCATCGTCGAAATCCATGACCTTGTACGATCTGCCCGACCAGGGGACACCGGTGCGCTCGGACTCATGTTCGTACGCGCGCCGGACCCGCGTTCCCTCCTTGCCAAGTAACTGTTGCATGGTGAGGCCGTCCGTTGGCTCATTCGGGAATCTCATCGCATACATACGGCGAGCGACCTTCACCCGGGTGCGTTCGGACGACACCAGTTTCGCCTGTGCTTCCAGCAGACGCGAGGATTGGGCGAGCGACGCACCGTGGCAGTAGTACCTTACTCCTCTCTCTCCGACCCATATGCAGGTAGAACGGGACTCTGCCAGCAAACAGATCGCCGCATAAGTAATATTGCTGCCGGGTCCGAGCATCAACACGCTTAACGCGGCGGCCGGAACGTGGACAGTGCCTCGCGAGTCAGTGATGGTCACTGCATTGTCCACACGGTTGACGACGCAATGCTCCACATACAGAAACGTCATACGATCCTGCATGCGCACCAATGACGGCAACGACGGTGGCCTGACGCCCGGGACATTGCTCATCATGCACCGCCGCCCGTACGACGATCGCCCATCAGCGGCACCAATGTCAACAATCCGAACCCATACCCTTTGGCTCGCCCTATGCCGTTCAACAAAGCACCGCGCAGCAACTCGGGATCATCAACCGCCAGCACGCCGTCATATACGGCCGATGTCAGGGTGACAGTCGAGCCTTGTCGCATGAAATCAACCGCTCGAGAGTCCCTTACCATCACTTCCGGTAATTCCAAACGATTGATGGGCATGTGGAATCCGCATTCCCGCGATTTTCGTTCCAGCCATTGCAGCTGCTCGTCAATGCGACAGATGCCTACGCGCCGACCACGCCGACCACGCTCTGCGGAGACGATCGATTTGGTCGGATTGGCTCGAAGGCGGAATCCCCATTCCTGTCCGATACGCAAGCGGTCGAGGAACGGCTCGTATGCGCAGGATGCCATGTCATTCGCCCCTACATCGAGTTCATCATGCAACACTCGGATATCCGGGACAGCATCGGACACGATGTACAGTCGGCTCGGTGTTCCGTTCCGCCCCTTGTCCAGACGCCACAGCGAACGTCGGTCTCCGGCGTGATCCGGATCCAGCGATCTGGAGATGATGGCATGCTGTCGTTCCAGCGATGTCATTGCCCAGCGAGCATG
This sequence comes from Bifidobacterium aerophilum, assembly GCF_010667685.1. GTDB lineage: Bacteria > Actinomycetota > Actinomycetes > Actinomycetales > Bifidobacteriaceae > Bifidobacterium > Bifidobacterium aerophilum. The sequence goes on from NZ_WHZW01000013.1 coordinate 50,490, forward strand.
ACGACTGTGCGGATCCACCATGATTCTGGTGAACTGTGTCATCGCGTTTCCTCCTTCGAACCGTGCAAGTCGCGAGGGTCTTCGGAATCCTGCATGGCGTTGCGAACGGCGTCGAATATCGCATCCCCTCCGTCGGTGGTGACGCTATGACCGACGCCTTTCATCACCTCAACGGTCGGAGTCGGCTTCGCATCATCGGCAAGCTGCATGATGCCTCGCGTCCTCCACCGGCGTTCGCGAGGATCGAAGCTCACCGGCTCGTCTGCGATCGTGTCGATGAAATCGCCCCTGTCCTCATCATTCGCATCAGGTTTCATGGTTCCCGGCTCCACGACGATACGTGCGAAGCACCGTTCCGGAAAGGTTGCCGCGCCACGCAGCACCTTGCGCTGGTACCATCCGTCGGCACGCCACGGTGCATTCCGCAACGCATTCTCCAGCGTCTCGTCCGACATCCATGTCTGTATCGGACCGTCGGGAGGGCAGGATCGTCGTCCGAGAAAAATCGGATAGTACGGCGATGCCAGTGCACGGCGGTATCGCTCAAGCTCGTTGCCGTCCCGGCTCTCGACGCCGACCAAGAATACGGCATCCTGCAGATAGTATCGAACCGACAGCGGCAGCATTTCCTTCTTCGAGCTTCCGGGACGTTCGTTCTTCAGATCCTCCGCCGTATGGAAATCAGACATCACGGTTCCCGGCTGGTCGACGCGTACACCGAACCGTAACCCGGCGAATCGTGTCAGCGGTTCATCCCGGCCAATGCCCAACGCGGCAGCCAGCATGCCGATGACACCGCTTTTCGTCGGCATCATCTCGGTCTCGCGGCGGGTGAATCGGCTGCTCGCACCCCATGACTGCATGGGGGCGGCCAATCTCATCAGCAGTACCGGCATATCACGACTCCTGAGCGCCCGTCTGCGGCGTCAGCCGGCCCGATTGTTCCGAAAGTCGCTGCGCGACCACCGTCTCGATGCCGTCCAGCATCTGACGCAGGGTGGAACGCCGTTCGACCAGCCCGTCCGGTCCTTCGACGGCCTCAGTCGCGTCGCCGACGCGCACCGCCCATGTATTCACCGGCGCGATGCCATACGCATCGTCGAACTCCTTCTCTCGCCGCACCAATGCCTCGGTCGCATGACGTACGTAATCGGGTTCGACCGGCTTCTGGAATGCGCCGACGAGATTCACCGCCTGCGTGTCACGGATGTTGACCACCACCAGATCCGGCAGGGTGCCTTGGGCGAACGTGTTGATCTTGCCTTTCGGCATGCTGGTGACGAACGCGTGCACGAACGCGGCGACGGCCTTGGCGGTCGCGCCGGCATCGCCCAGCGTGTCGTTCAGCCTGTTCGCATCGACATTCGCATACCGGTAGTAGGTCGCGGCGTTGAACTCGATCTGACCGATCATGGCCGCTCCGGCGTCGCTTTCGTCATCGCTGCCCTGCTTGACGTCGTCGACCGCGGTGAAGAAATCGGATTCCGCGTCGACGGCCTGCACGCTGATGGCATGGGCGACCTGTGCCGCCGCATCCACGTTGAGATCGGTGGCGTCGGCGACCATGCGGCCGAACAACGCCACGTCGATGGACCGGTCGTCCGTCACGATCTGCTTGATACGCTTCTTCTCCGACTTCACGAACTTGACCGGATCGTCCTGCGCCAACGCCTCCACGGCGACATCTGCCAAACGATCGTACTGACGGTTGCCCATAAACAGCAGATAGCCTGACTGCTGTAGTTCATCGTCGGCATCGCCCGCAGCGTTTTTCTTCGCCCGCGGCTTAGTCAGTTTGATGCCGGCTCCGTCGCTGAGGATGCTTTCCGCGACCTTGGTCGCCAGTTCCCCGTCCGCCTGAGGTGCTTGTTCGAGGATGCGACCGCGCAGCAGTTCCACGACCCGCTTGGTACGGACACCCAGGTCACGGGGATCCAGCAGTTCCCTGAACGCCTCGCGGGTGGGCCGCTTCCATGCCTGGCTGGAGACTCTGGCACGGGTCACACCGCCGTATTCCACCGTTTTGGGGCTTCCCGTATCATCCCGGTTCAGGTTGCCTGCCGCGGTCGTCTCCAGAATATGGATTTCCACGATGGTGCGGCTCGAGTTGTCGTGTGCGTTCATGATTGGTTCCTTTCTAAAAACATGGAATGACACGGTGACTGATGTTTGGTCCGGACGCTTTCGGATCACGAGGGTCGATTCGAATGGATCAGACGGTTTCAGATGATTCCCCGGCACTGTCGTCGGTCATCTTGCGACGGTAGCCGCTTTGGAAATCCCGCCCCCATCTGGTGCGCACGGCGTTTGCGCGTTCACGATCGGATCGCAGCGCCAGCAGGTCCTGTGCCAGAAGACCATAGTTCAATGCGATCCGCTCACGTCTGAGCAGACCTGTCAGGCCGCGGGCGTGACGGACGAGTTCCTTCCAGCTGCTGGCCGTCTGCAGCTGGCCGAACATTCGCCGGATGCCGGCTTCATTGAAATTGTCGCAGGCCATGCGGCCCACCGCGCGTCCCATGGACACATCCGCATCGGTATGCATCGACTTGTCGTGGATCGACTGCTGGTGCGTCGCGAACAGGGTGAGTGCGGCGTGTGCGGCACGTTCGCGAGGCGATGGACCGTCGGCATACTGGTTGGCGTCCGTCCCGCAGACATCCGGTTTCAGGGGATCCGGAATCGTCCAGACGAGCACGTCGGGATCGACTCCTACCTCATGTCCTGCGGCGTGACGCAGACGTGCCACCGCTGCGGTGGAGTATGGATCGTTCCGCAGATATCCGGCACGGAGAATATCTGCTTCGTCACGGCCTCCCGTCGCCAGACGGCGCGCCTGGCCGCTGACCCACATGCCGAACGCGGTGAGGCGGGGCACAGGGAAATCCCGTGCTTTCTTGTCTTGTTCCGTCATTGTTCAGTCTCCTTGTCTTGTGATGGTTCCGCAACGGCAGGCTCAGGGATCGAAGCGTCCTTTGGAAAAATAGAGTTCAGTTTGCCTCTGAACCAGATCTCCGCGAGCGCCACGCTGTAATGTCGAACGGTGCCGTTAGCGTCGGTCATGTCCCTGCCGACGATGGCTCGAGGAGATGCCTGTGCGGTGATCTGCGCCGACAGACGCAGAAGGATCGTTTTGGCGGTACGGTTCCATTGCGCCTGCAGCTCATAGAGATCGTCGTCGTGATCGATGCCACGCACCCACTGGCGGAACGCACGATCGAACGTGGCGTATCCCAGCTCGGATGCCCGTCGCTGTGCCGACTCGGACGGCAGACCGGCCGCGGATGCGATGTTGGCGGCCAGCATGCGCAGCGCGGAAACGCCTTGGTCGGTGTTGTCGACGGCCTGTCGCAGCATCTGTCCCATATTCGGGTTCCGTGACGTGATCACGATGAGGTTCAGGTCGAGCACGTCATCGATGGCGGTATCGATGACCGCGTCGTTGTTGCCGTATTCGACGCCGAATGCGTGCAACCGGACAGGTACCGTCTCGTTCCACCTCATCGAGGATCGCACATGGGAGAGCCATGTCATGGTATATGGTCGCAACGCATTGTCCGTATTGGCGTTGTTCGTGTCCTCGCCGCAGGTCAGTAGCGGCAGTCCACGCCATAGCGCGCGTGCGGGATCATGCTTGCGCGGCATATAGACCAATGATCGTTTCAAAGCCTTTTCCTGTGTCGGACTGCGCCTCCAACCAGTCATCGTCTCATAGTCTTGTCCGTTCTGCGGTTTCAGCCGGTCACCGTTGCACACCAATACCCCGGTGACCGTTTCGTCCTCATGAGCGAGCAACATTCGCCTGGACTGCCATGTCATCAATGTCGCAGGTCCGTGAAAGAACGACGTGTCCGCGGTTCGTTCGGCCGGCTGGTCGAATCCCCGGGCGGGCGGTGACCCCAACGGTTCGCGCTCCCATACCGGGGCATCCTCCGCCCATCGGGCATCGGATGCGCCGAGTCCCAGAGCCTCACATCCCGCATAGTTGAGGATCAGCGTCTGCCACAGATTCACTCCTTCAATCAGATATCCGCCAAGGTGCCCGGCCCATGCGACCCCGATCGGATATCCTTTGCCGCCTTTGACGCGGGGATCGCCGACCGCTCCCGATTTGATGCCCGAGGCGTCGTACGCCTGCATGGCGATCAGCCATCGTGCGGCTTCCGCCGCGCTGATGGACCGCAGTCCTTCGCCCAGTCGTGTCGTGAACAGCGGTTCGCCGCTCGGCACGTCCAAGATCAATCGTTCCAGTCCGGAGACCTCATGTTTGGCGGTATGCAGTCCGGCGACCTGATAGAACGGCACCTTGTCGTCGAACAGGTCAAATCGCCAACGCCATGTCTCGCAATAATCGCGTATCGCCTGCATGATGCCGGGATCATCCGCGCCGTGGTCGTAGAGATCCTCCTTCCACTCCTCGGCGGTGATGTCGTTGCCGAAACGGCCGTACAGGATGGCGACGAGCATGCGGACGATCGCGAACCGCTGCAACGGAATATCCCCGTCGATGCTCCTGATGGCACTCGCCTGTTCGAATGTTTCGATGATGGACAGTTCCCTGTGCCTTCCATCGTTCAGCATCGTGACCGGAATCCATGAACGGTCCATCAGATTGAACGAAACCCTATTATTCGACATCCGCCGTCAGCCCCTTCTCCTTCGAATAGCGCACATGCAGCGTTTTCATTATCTCACCTTCCTTGTTCGAATCATCGACGGCATATGTCGCGCTTCCATCGCCGTCCAGCACGACAAGCAGTTGTCTGGCAAGCTCGCGGTTCTCCATGTATACGTCCCATTGCTCCGGAACGGCGTGCTCCAGCGCCTTGATGATCGCGTCGACGCCGCAGCCTTTCATCGAAGACCGACTCAGGGAGATCGTGCAGGACAGGATGTCCCTGACTTGTTGCCGATCCGGGACTCCGGTCCCTGCCGGCAACGGCGCAGATGACGGAAACGCCCACGACGGCAGCTGCAGATTGCCGTCCATGTCTCGTTGCAGCACGATGACCTCGAAGGAATCGTCGCTTTCGCGCACACCGGCGGATACCAGTTGTTCCCGTGAACGGCCCGGAGCATCGGGATCGGGCAGGTTCACGTATAGCCACCCATCCAGCGAGAACGGCCGGCGACGATCCATAGGCGTGAAGATCCGCAGCTGACCTGCCTGGTTCTCGCTGTTCGCGATCACCCCTTCCATGTCGTTGCGCGCCGACCGTTCACCGTACTTGCCGGATCTCCATGTAGCCGGACAGATATCGCCGATACCGTACACCGTTTGAACCAGTCGAGGGATATCATCCGGAACACGGATCGTCGTGGAGCCTTGTGCGCCGATGCGCAGCACCGACAGAGACCGCATCAGCAGATACCGCTGGTACACCTGTTCCAATCCTCGTGCAAACCGCGGAGGCTGACGATCGTCGACTTCCTCCACGCCGGTGATAATCATACGCGCATGACGCAGCGGCTCAGGACGCTCGCACTCCCCTATGCCGCGCCGATGCCGGTGCAGACGGCCCGCACGTTGCAGGATCAGGTCTATCGGAGCCGCGTCGGTGATCATCAGGTCGAAATCAACGTCCAGCGATTGTTCCACGACCTGCGTGGCGACGACGATGCCGCTGCGACGATTCCTGTCGCCGCGTTTGCCGTAGCGTCGGATCAGTTCACGGTCGATACGGGCACGGTCGCAAGCCAGGAAGCGGGAGTGAGCCAGCATAACGTCCGTATTCATACGCTGGGACAGTAGATCATACGTATGTTGCGCCCGTGCGACCGTATCGCGGATGACGACCGCGCAGCCGCCGTCCTGCAGATAGGTCTTCAGCGTATCGACCAACGTATCGTCATCGTCCGCGATCATGGAGACGGTTACATCCGCGGCTCGACCGGACGGTTCGGGAGATATGTCGGCGAAACCTTCGGCATTGGATACCGAGATCAATGGATAGCGCAGATCCGGCTTTCCGGAAACGGCATCGGGCGCGGTGCCAGCCGTGCGTGTAACCGATCCGGCATCATCCTCTGCCGATGCCGATGCGGACGACAATGCCGACGATATCATTGAGCGGTTATATCGCGCTTTGCGATCCAGCAATCTTTTTCTGCCTTGCGGCCGTGCAGAGACAGCATCCCCGCCCGTTTGGCAACGTTTTTCTACGCTCTCCACCGCATCCGCAGCATGCGACCCATGCCGGTACGCATTCAGGAACGCCTTACGTCTCGATTGCGGCAACGTGGCGCTGAGCATGATCACCGGCACCCCGTACGCGCCCAGCCATGCCAGCACCGTTTCCATGTATACGTTCATATATGCGGTGTTCGAATGGATCTCATCCAGGATCACCACCTTGCCGGCGAGCGCCATATGTCTGAGCACCACATGCCGGCAACGCAAACCCGCCATAAGCACCTGATCGATGGTGCCGACGACGAAATCGGACAGGTTGCCGCGCTTGCGGCCGGTCAGCCATGAATTGACCACGGCCTGCAGTCCCATGGACGATCCGACGCCGTCAGTATCGCCGTCGACGTAGCCCGCCGAAGATCTCGTCCGCAGAGAGAGGTCAAGTCCGTGACCGTCGTCGAACCAACGTTCCCGCAGCGTCTCGTACTCGTCGTTCAATTCGCGTTTGCCGTGCGCAAGGAACAGCGACGTCACCATGCACCGGTCGGCGGCCGGCAGATGTCCGATCCAGTCCAGCACACGACCGAACATCGCGTTGACGGTCGCCTGCGTGGGCAACGCATAGTAGATGCCGCCGCAATGGAATCGCGATGCGAGAATCTCCGCGGACAGCAATGCCGCTTCGGTTTTGCCTTCGCCCATGTTGGCTTCGATGATCATCAGACTTGGTTCGCTCATCGTCTGGGCTATGCGGATGGCTTCGCGCTGCACCGGACGCAGTTCGGCTCCGGGGATGTCGAACTGTTGTGCGAACAGTGCGTCAGGATCACGCGATATCTGCACGGGATTCCACGGTCTCGGCAATCCCAGCATGCTCCATGCCAGCACCGCGCGACGCTGCGGGTCGAAACGGTTCTCGTCTCGGTCGTCCGAAGATGGTTCATTCAGCGGGCACAATCTGCTATCGCTGGCAATCCAATCGGCGATGATGACCAGTGCGGTCAGCAGAATCTGGGTCCTCCTGCGCAGAGGGCGCTCATGCAGCTCCCGCAGGATCGGTTCGATCCCAGTGGCTTCGGCGATCCAGTCAAGCATCTCGAACCGCACGTTCTGCCATGCTTCGTCACCGGAGAACCGTTCGCAATCCCATCGATGCAGCAACTCCTGTTTGCCGTCGGTCAACGATGTGCCGTGATGCCCGGCGACAATGCCGGCGATACCGTGCGCCAACGTTCCGCTTCCCGTGCGCAGACCCTTGCGGGCCATCCACGATTCGACGGTCCAGCAACCGACGAGTTCATGACGGTACTGCGACCGGTCCGGGCTGTCGCCGACACCGGGATGGATACAAAGCCCGGTCTGGCGCACCTTATCGGCAAGACGGGGCACCTGTACCACGAAGGCGGGAGACGCCTTGCCGATGTCATGGATCGTCGCGATGAACCGATACAGCAGTCTGGCTGCATGCTCTGAACCGATGTCCTTGCCGATCAATCCCCTGATATCGTCGGCGACGAATTCATCCCATACGCGCAATGCGATCTCGCCGGTGTCCTCCAGATGCTGCCACAGCTGCAGATAACGATCGTCGCGCGGATCAAGATACACGCTTTTCGCCCACATCGACAACGCTTGGGCAGGCAGATTCGGACGGCCCTTAGGAAAATGAACGTCGTGCATGGCGTCACCGCCTTCTCAGTTGCGCGGCGTATTCATCCAGAACGTGCAGTATGCCTCGATGAGCCCATACCGTATTTCTTCTGCCGCCCTTGATCTGCGTCAGCACGCCTCGGTCGGCCAATGTGCCAATCGCACGTCGAGCCGTCATCGGACTCATTCCAAAGTGGGAGACCACATATTCCTGATTGATGATCGGCTGTTCGATGAGTGCCGGCAGCACGTTCCATGCCGCGGCATCCTGGCGAATCCCTTTCAAGGCATTTCTGGAGACGGTCAATTGTTCAGTCAACCGATCGATCAGTTCAATGCCCGTCGTTGCGGCGTAGCGGCAGGCGTATGCGAAGCATTCGACGATCGGCCGTGCATCTCCGGAACGGTATTCCATCAGCGCATTGAAATACCGTTCCGTATCCGTAAGCAGGCCTGCGGATACCGGAGGCGTCACGTTACGGACTAGTTCCTTATGCCTCAATATCGCATGGACCAGTGCACGTCCCACTCGGCCATTGCCATCGACGAATGGATGGATGGTTTCGAATTGGGCATGGGCGACGGCGCATTGCATCACCACCGGAATATCATCACGGCGCAGAAAATCCAGCATATCGCGAATCAGCGGTTCGACCAGGTCCGACTGAGGACCGACATGTCTCGCATGGACCGGACCGAACGAGCTTCCTCCGACCCACACCAGCTGGGTGCGAAATCTTCCGGCGTACAACTTCCATCCCGGTTGCGCGGAAAGCAACGCGTCATGCATCATCAACAGGTTTCGTTCACTGAGATCCTCCGACAATGCCAATGCGGATTCCATGGCGCGCACGTTGCCCACCACCACTGCGGCGTTGCCGCCCGTTCCCTCGCCGAGTTCCTGCAACGCAAGATTCTTCGCGCCAACAGTCAGATTTTCGATCTGCGATGAGGACGTGGACTCCGTGCGCAGTAGAATCGATGACATAGGTCCGATCACACGGCTTTTCGATCCGAATCTGGCCGCCGCATACGCATCCAGTTCTCCCAACGCACGTGCAGATTCCTCCAAGTTGGCGCTGATGTCGGATGGAATATCGAATAACACATCCGCAATACGCGCCGGGATTGCGGAATAGTACTCACCTGTTTCGCGTTTACGTTCCGATCGAGAAAGATACAAGTCGTCATCGGGACGCCAGAAATGTAGCTCTTTCCCCATGGGGGGCACCGATAGTGGAATCATCGCCGTATCTGTCATGAACACTCCTTTGTGAGAACAGTTATCGCAATATCTGTTTAATATAAACCTTTTATAATTATCTTTTATAAATAATGATACCATAAGCTTCCGCCATTCACCCCCGCGCCTGCAGGGAACTCATCAACCCGTTCTACTTATCCGGATCACTCCCGCGCGGCATTTGCCACATATGCGGAACACAGCATCCCAGTGTATGACACGTCGCCCGTTTCGACAAAGAACAAGGTCACTGCACCGTGATCGTCACCGGGTCGCTGGTGACTTCGGGCTGGTCCTTGAGGCTGAGCCGCGCGGTGTACGTGCCGGCGTTGACCTTGGGCAGCGACGCGTCGGCCTTGCATTCGGAACCGGTCGCGTTCGCGTTCCAGGTGATCTGCTGCCGGTCGGAATCGCCCTTGCTCATCAGCAGCAGACGCGAGTCGACCGGGCACACGTCGGATTTCCAGATCGTCTGGCTGCCCGACGTGATCGTCAGCACGCGGTTTCCGTCCGACCCGTCGATCAGGCATCCGGTCTTGCTGGAACCGGTATAGGTGATCGTCGCGGTGAAATCCAAGGATCCGCCGACCGGAACGCTCTGCGCGGCCGGAACCAGCGACAGACTCACCGTACCCTTGGCGCAGTCCGTAATACCGCCGGTTTTCGGCGGATCAGGCACCGCATCACGCGAAATCGCATAGATTTCGTCATGATTGATGGCCGCGCCGATCGCGCCGATGCCACGGAACAGGCTATAGCCGCAGAAACCGATCAGCGCGACCACGATCGTCAGGACCAGAAACACGACGATCCGGCGACGACGATAGATCGCCCTTTGCCGCTTGCTGATCTTGCGTTTGCGCGACGTACGCCGCCCGTCTGGCCGCACCGACTTCCGCTGTACCATAGTCCCCCAGTGTATACCACGCCGTCCGGCGCGATTCGCCGCCAATGGTCCCGGCAACGAACGCTGCCGTTCCCGCGGAACCGCACGTCACTGTGGCAGCCGGACGCCGCCGTCCGGCAGCATGTCGATCAGTCCATCCTCGTCCAGCGAGGCGATGCACTGGTCAAGCTGGACATGATCGGCCCACAGCGACTCGATCCGGCTTCGTTCCAGCACCGATTGCCCATCCGGCAACCCACGCAGCGCATCCAATACGATGCCGCGCACCTGCCGGTCGGTGCCGGCGAACCGTTGGCGGGGACGGGTGCGCCGCTCCCCCAGTCCCGGACGCCCTGCTGCGAGGAACGCGCAATGCTCCGCCACCGGGCACACGTCGCACAGCGGACGTTTCGCCGTGCACACGGTCGCGCCGAGTTCCATCACCGACTGGTTCCACGTCACCGATCGGGCGGCGTCCGCCGGCAGCACGCGATTCACCAGCTCACGTTCGGCGGGCTTGGCCGAGCCTCCCAAAGACTCCTCGCCGAGGAACACGCGCGACAGCACGCGACGGATGTTCGTGTCGATCACCGCGATCCGCTCGCCGAACGCAAAACTCAATACCGCAGACGCCGTGTAGTCGCCGATACCGGGCAGTCCGGTCAGCTCGTCATAGGTGCGCGGCAGTTCGTCGGCGTACCGGTCACGCACCGCACGGGCGCAATCCTGCAGGCGCAATGCCCGCCGCGGATAACCAAGACGGCCCCATGCGGTGATCACCTCGGCCGTGGTCGCGTCCGCGAGCGCCGCAGCGTCGGGCCATGCGCGCATCCACGTCTCCCAGTACGGTACGACGCGGCTCATCTGCGTCTGCTGGCTCATGACTTCGGAGACGAGCACGCCCCAAGGTGTCGTCCGTCCGAATCGCCATGGCAGGTCGCGCGCGTTCGTATCCCACCATGCGGCGAGTTTGCGGCGGACGGATTCGTTACGTTGAAGATCGTTCATACGATGCGAAATCGTTTACCGGTTGCCGACTGTTTACCTGCCGCCGGCAAAATTAAGCTGCCTCCATGCCTCGTAGATGGCGATGGACGCGCAGTTGGTGAGGTTCAGCGAGCGCAGGGACGGACGCATGGGCAGACGCACCTGTTCGGCGACGTGCGGCCCGGCCATGATGTCCATCGGGTCGGGGATGTCGCCCGGTTCGGGGCCGAACAGGAGGATGTCGGTCGGCTTGTATTCGACTTCGGTGTACAGCTTCGTCGCATGCGCGGTGAACGCGATGATGCGCGAGTTCGGCATGGATTCGACGAGGTTGTCGAAGTTCGGATGCAGCACGACGTGTGCCATGTCGTGATAATCGAGGCCGGCGCGGCGCAGCTTCGTGTCGCGCAGGTTGAAGCCGAGCGGTTCGACCAGATGCAGGATGGTGCCGGTCACCGCGCACAGGCGGATCGCAGAACCGGTGTTTCCGGGAATGCGCGGGCTGTAGTAGCACAGGTGCGGGGTCGCGGTTTCGGCCTTGGCGGCGTCCTCGGCGGACAGCATCGCGTCGACCACGGAGATCGGGTTGCCGTGTGCGTCGGTCACGAGCTCGTCCGGCCCGTAATTGGACTTGCGGTACCCGTATTCGAACATCTTCTCGACTTTGGCCTCGGGGTTCTGCGCTTCCGTCTGCTCCGTCATATCATCCACCGTCTGTTGTCGTGTACGATTTCCGTCACCCGAGCATAAAACAGCCCCTGCCCGAAGGACTGTCACTCGTTTCGAATGACAATGTGCGGTGCGGTGCCCGCGTGGGGTCGGGATACGCATTCCCCGACACGCTCCGGGCCGCTCGGCCAAGTCATACGGTCGAGAAACGCATATCCCGACCCCACGCTCGTTTTAGTAGCACCGTTGCGAAGCGTAAGTCCAATAGGAACGTATCTAACCAGTGGTGCGGCGGGGTATATGCATCGTGACATGCTCTAGGGCGCTTGCCCAAGTCTTACAGTCACGATGCATATACCCCGCCGCACCACGGTCACGTACGCTGGCATTTAACTCAGCTGGTACTTAACTCAGCCAATATTTAACGCAACGCGTCAGTTCTTGAACGAGTGGATCGGGGCGGGGATGCGGCCACCGCGGGTCACGAACGCCTCGCACGAGGTGTTGTTGACCGGCATGATCGGCGCGTAACCCATGAGGCCGCCGAAGTTGGCCATCTCGCCCACACCCTTGCCGTACACCGGGATGACGCGCACGGCGGTGGTCTTCTGGTTGACCATGCCGATGGCCGCCTCGTCGGCGATCAGGCCGGAGATCGTGGCCGCCGTCGTGTCGCCCGGGATGGCGATCATGTCGAGGCCGACCGAGCACACGCAGGTCATCGCCTCGAGCTTTTCGAGCGTCAGGCACCCGGAGGCCGCCGCGTCGATCATGTTCTTGTCTTCGGAGACGGGGATGAACGCGCCGGACAGGCCGCCGACGTACGAGGACGCCATGATGCCGCCCTTCTTGACCTGGTCGTTGAGCATCGCGAGCGCCGCGGTGGTGCCGGGCGCTCCGACCTGTTCGAGGCCGATCTTTTCGAGCACTTCGCCGACCGAATCGCCCACGGCCGGGGTCGGGGCGAGCGACAGGTCGATGATGCCGAACGGCACGCCGAGCCGCCGCGAAGCCTCCTGCGCCACGAGTTGACCGACGCGCGTGATCTTGAACGCGGTGCGTTTGATCGTCTCGCACAGGAACTCGAAATCCTTGCCCTTGGCCGCATCGAGCGCACGCGAAACGACGCCCGGTCCGGACACGCCCACGTTGATGACCGCGTCGCCTTCGGTCACGCCGTGAAAGCCGCCGGCCATGAACGGGTTGTCGTCGGGCACGTTGCAGAACGCGACGAATTTGACGCAGCCGTACGAGTCGTTGTCGCGCGTGTTGTAGGCGATGTCCTTGATGACGCGGCCGAGCAGCTCGACGGCGTTCATGTCGATGCCGGTCTTCGTGGAGCCGACGTTGACGGACGAGCAGACGATGTCAGTTTCCGTGAGGGCCTGCGGCAGCGATTCGATGAGCAGGCGCTCGGCCGGGGTCATGGCCTTGGAGACGAGCGCGGAGTAGCCGCCGATGAGATCGACGCCGACCTCCTTGGCCGCACGATCCAACGCATGGGCGATCTTGACGAAGTCCGCGCTCGTCTTGCACGAGCTGGCGCCGACGAGCGAGATCGGGGTGACGGTGATGCGCTTGTTGACGATCGGGATGCCGTAGTCACGTTCGATGGCCTGTCCCGTGGCGACGAGGTCTTTGGCGTAGGTGGTGATCTTGCGGTAGATGTTGTCGCAGGTCTCGTCGACGGTGTCGGCCGCGCAGTCGAGCAGGGAGATGCCCATCGTGATGGTGCGCACGTCGAGTTTTTCCTGCTCGATCATCTGATTGGTCTCGTGGACCTCCATGATGTTCAGCATGGTCAAGTTCCTTTCGGTCGGTCCGGCGAGGCTCAGATTCGGTGCATCTTGGTGAAGATCTCCTCGCGCTGGCAGCGGATGCGCACGCCGATGTCGTCGCCGAGATCCTCAAGGTTGCCGACCATGGCGCTGAATTCCTTGTCGGAGTTCGCGTAGTCGACGATCATCATCATGTTGAAGTAACCGTCGATGATGGTTTGGGAGATGTCGAGCACGTTGACGTTGTGCTGGGACAGGTAGGTGCAGACGCGTGCGATGATGCCGACGGTGTCCTTGCCGACGACGGTGATGATTGCCTTGTTCATGGGGCTCCCTGATCGAGACGAAAAATGCGGGTGACTTCCAGTATAGGGAGTCACCCGCAGGTTCATGTTTCGACGTCCGTCGTGGTCCAGCGCGGCGGCGTCCGCCATGGTGTCACATGGCCAGTTCGGCCACTGGCATGTCGGCGGTCACGCTCACCGGCACGAGCCTGGGCTCCTCGTGATGCTCCTTGAGCAGGAAGGAGAGCACCAGCACGACCGCCACGAGCGCCATGCCGAACAGGTAGCCGTAACGGGAACCGTCCACAAAGCCCTGGGAGGGGTTCGTGCCGCCGGCGGCCGTGTAGTTCGCTTGGCCAAGTCCGAGCAGACAGGTGGCCACGGCCGTGGCGATCGCGCCGCACACCTGCTGCATGGTGTTCATGATCGTGCTGCCGTCGGCGGCCATGCGCCCCGGCAGCGACTTGAGCGCGGCGGACTGTGCGGACTGCTGGATGAACGGGATGCCGACCATGACGATGATGTGCGCGGCGAGGAACAGCGCGACAGGAGTGGACACGCCGATCATGCAGAACAGCACGCCGCCGATGAGGGACAGCACCGCACCGGCCCAGACGAGACGTTTCGCGCCGTACCGGTCGAACATGCGGCCGGCGGCGAGCGTGCACAGCGCGTTGATGACGCCGCCGGGCAGCATGAGCAGACCGGCGACGGTGGAGCTCAGACCCATGCCGCGCTGCAGTTCCTGCGGCACGAGATACATGAACGCGAGCGTGCAGGAGAACGAGCAGCTGATCATGATGGCCGGCGTGCGGAACGCGGCGATGCCCAGCGCGCGCAGGTCGAGCAGCGGGTCATCGATGGTGAGCTGACGATGTGCGTAGAACGCGAGCACGATCACGCCGACGACGAGCAGGCCGATGACGACGGCCGAGAAGCCCATGTCGCTGATGAGGCTCACGCCGGCGACGAGGCAGCCGAAGCCGATCGCCGAGGCGAGGATGGATACCACGTCGACCCTCGGACGGGTGCGTTCGATCGGCGTGACGAAGAACAGCGCCGTGCATACGATCGCGATGACGGCGACGAGCGCGAACAGAGCGAAGATCGCACGCCAGGAGAACGCGCCGATGAGCGCGCCGGCGATGGTCGGGCCGATGACCGGAGCGAACATGATGACGAGGCCGGCGACGCCGTTCGCCGCGCCGATCCTATGCGGCGGGAACACGCGCATGATCGCCGCGTACATGGTGGGCAGCGCGATGCCGGTGCTCACGCCCTGCATGATGCGGCCGGCCAGCAGGATCGGGAAGGTGGGCGCGACGGTGCACACGATGGCGCCGATCAGGAAGCAGGCCAGCGCGAACAATACGAGCGTCTTGGCCTTGACCCACTTGAGCATGAAGCCCACGCACGGCAATACCACGCCGATGGCGAGCATGTAGCCGACGACCATCCACTGCGCGGTGCCGGACGAGATGCCGAAATCGGTCATCAGGTCGGGCAGGGTGATGTTCATCGACGTTTCCGACAGCATGCCCAGGAACACGCTGATGTACAGGCCGAGCATGATCTTGTGCGGATGGTCGAAATGCTGCGGCTCGTTCGCCGCGGACGTTTCGTTGGACGGTTGGATGTTACGAACGGTTGTCTGGTTGACGGACAACGGAAATCCTCTTCTTCATATCGATGTCGTTGCCGTCGCGCGGCGCCCGTCAAAGCATGCGGCCGCACATCGCCGTTCCCGTGACGATTGCCGCGGGATTGCGGTGTGCGACTTCATTGGCGAGCGCCGACAACCCCTAACGTCCGGGTCACGGTCGGCAACAAAAAATCGCATGCCACACGGCGGAAAAGACACCATATGGCATGCGATTATTCAAGACGAGACGTGATCGTAATACGGTTTTCGATTTTTCGTAAGTACGCCCGGGCGTGTCGCGCTATGCTTCGCGGCTCGCGCTCGGCGCCGCCACGGCAGTCCTGCAACAACGGACGGCCTTCGGCCGACTCATCATTACCTCGGACTCGCCTATCGGCTCGCGCTCGGCGCCGCCACGTCCTGCAATTACGGACGGCCTACGGCCGACTCATCATCACCTCGACTCGCCTATCGGCTCGTCTCGGCCGTGGCTAATCGCAGTCCACCGGACTGCGATTACGCCTCACGCGACGCGCTCGGCGCCGCCACGGCAGCCAAAGCCCTCGGCGCGTGGAAGCCCTGCTTCTCGAACTCGTCGGCGATGGCCTGGGCGACCTCGTGGCTGCGACCCTTGTCGACGAGCGCGATGATCGAACCGCCGAAGCCGCCGCCGGTCATACGCGCGCCGTAGGCGCCGTTCTTGCGGGCGACGGCCACGGCCACGTCGAGCTCGGGCACGGTGACCTCGTAATCGGCGGCAAGCGAATCGTGCGAAGCGTTGAACAGGCGGCCCGCGGCCTCGATGTCGCCCTTGGCGAAGGCGTGCACGAAGGAGCGCACGCGTTCGATCTCGGTGACGACGTGGCGCACGCGCTTCTTCATCGTCTCGTCCGGCAACGCGTCAAGCGTCTCCTTGAGCGCCTGGAACGGGTCGTCGGCCTTGGCGATGCCGTCGGCGGTGACGCGCAGGTTGGCGACGCCGAGGATCTTCGCGGCCTGCTCGCAGGTGGCGCGACGCTGGGCGTACTGGCCGTCGTTGAGCTGGTGCGGGGCCTGCGTGTCGACCACGAGCAGCTCGAGGCCGTACTTGTCGAGGTCGAACTCCTGCTGGGAGACGTTCTCGAGCGGGGTGAGCTCCGGACGGCAGTCGAGCAGCAGCGCATGGCCCGCGGTACAGCGCATGGACGCGTTCTGGTCGAGGCCGCCGGTGGACGCGCCGGCCATCTCGTTCTCGGACTTGATCGCGGCGTTGATGAGCGTCACGCGACCCGCGTCGGAGGAGCCGTAGCCGAGGCCGTACACGTCGTCCAAAGCGAGCGCGGTCGAGCAGGTCATCGCGGCGGACGAGCTCAGGCCCGAACCGAGCGGCACGCAGGAGACGAACGCGGCGTCGAAGCCCTGCACCTTGTCGAAACCGGCCTCGCGCAACGCCCACGCCACGCCGGTCGGATAGGCGGCCCAGCCGTCCACGCCGCGGGCCTTAAGGCCGTCGAGGTCGGCTTCGGCGACCTTGTCGGGCGCCACGTCGGACACGAGACGCACCTTGGTGTCGTCGCGCGGGGACAGCGCGATGAACGTGCGGTGCGGCAGCGCGATCGGCAGGCACAGGCCGGCGTTGTAGTCGGTGTGCTCGCCGATCAGGTTGACGCGTCCCGGAGCGGCCCACACGCCTTCCGGCTTGACGCCGTAGGTCTTGGCGAACAGCGCGGTGGCCTGCTCGACGCCGGCCTCGTGGGAAATCGGTTCGATGAATTCAACAGCAGTCATTGGTGTTTCTTTCCTTGCTTGCGATCTGCGTGGACGATCTCGGTCAGTCGGCGATGTCCACGTCGCCCAGCTCGTGGAAACGCTTGGCGATGAGCTCCGGCGTGGTGTCGGAAACCCATGCGGCCATGCCGGATTCGGAGCCGGCGAGGTACTTGATCTTGTTGGCGGCGCGGCGGAACGAGAAGAACTGCAGGTTCAGACGGTAGTTCTCGCGGCGCGGGTCGCGCACCGGGGCCTGATGCCAGGCGGCGATGTACGGCAGGTCCATGCCCTTGCCGTCGCCCTTGTCGAAGAACGCGTTGCCGCGCTTGAGCAGATGCGAGTACATCGAGGCGAGGTCCCAGCGCTCCTGATCGTCGAGCTGGTCGAGCGTGAGCACGTCGCGCACCGGGGCGACATGCACCTCAAGGGGCCAGCGGGCCGCGGCCGGCACGTAGGCGACCCACGAATGGTTGCGCATGACGATGCGCTCGCCGGCTTCGATTTCGGCGTTCATGATGTCCTTGAGCAGGTTGCCGCCGGTCTTGTCGTGGTAGGCCTCGGTGTGCTGGAGCTCCTTTTCCATCTTCGGCGCGATGAACGGGTAGCAGTAGACCTGGCCGTGCGGGTGGGCGAGCGAGACGCCGATCTCCTGGCCATGGTTCTCGAACGGGAAGATCTGCTCGATGCCCTCCATCTTGGAGATCTCGGCGGTGCGGAACGCCCACGCCTCGACCACGGTGCGCAGACGGGTCACCGGCAGGTCGGCCGGCAGGCCGTTCTCGTTCGGGTCGAAGCAGATGACCTCGCAGCGGCCGGCGGCGGGCTTCTGCTCCCACAGCGGATTGCCGTTCACGAACTTCACGGAATCGTCTTCGCCGGGCACGCGCACCATCGACGGGAAGCGGTTCTCGAACACGACGACGTTGTAATCGGTGTCCGGCACTTCGCCGTCCTGGTACGGGTCGCCGGGCTTGCGCGCGGCCAGCGGGTTGCCCTTGGCGGTGGCGCCGGGGCCTGCGGTGATCGGGCGGTTCATGCGCGCGGTCGCCATCGGGATCCAGTCGCCGGTCAGCGGGTCGCGGCGCATCTGCGGCGCGGCGTACGGCACTTCGTTGCCGTCGGCGTCGAGGTGCGGCGCGAAACGGTAGTCGAGCGGACGCGGATCCTTGAGTTCGCGCGTCTTCTTGCCGGACACGTACTCCGGATCGTCGTCCAGGTAGAAGAAGTCACGGCCGTCGGCCAGCGTGGTCGGCGTGATGCGGATGTGCTCCTTCGCGTATGCACCCGGTTCGTAGTTGGCAAAATCTGCCATGTGAATCACTCACTTTCCTCCGTTTGCTCGCTCTGGTGGGCCAGCACGAGCTCCTTTACCAATTCCTTGGTCTTGCTCGCCGAGTCGGGGTCGAGCCCGTCGTCGGTGATCACCGTATCCACCTGGTCGAAGCGTGCGAACAGCGACAGCGAGGTGCAGCTCCATTTGGTGTGATCGGTAAGAATGATGGTGCGATCGGCGATGTCCATCATCGCCATATCGGTGGCGGCCTCCAGCGAGTTGGGCATGAGGAAGCCACGAGGCAGCGACACGGAATGCGTGCCCAGGAACACGGTGTTGACGCGCAGGGACGCGACGACCTTGTCCGCGATCGGGCCGACGAGCGAGTTGGACCGGGTGATGACGCCGCCGGTGACGATGACTTCGACGTCCTTCGATTCGAGGGCCTGCACGAGTTCGGCCACGGGGATCGAGTTGGTGAGGATCGTGATGCCGCTGGACTGCTGGGATTCGAGCAGATGCTGCGCGAAAACGTACGCCGTGGTGCCGCCGCCGATGGCGATCACGTCGCCGGGGGCCACGTATCTGACGGCCTCCTGCGCGATGGCGTCCTTCAAACCGATGTCCATCTGCGACTTCACGGAGAACAGCGGTTCGCTGAGCAACGTACTGGTGGTCACGGCGCCGCCGTGGACGCGCTTGAGCAGTCCCTTGTCGGACAGCTCGGCGATGTCGCGGCGGATGGTCATGGCGGAAACGCCGAGTTCCTTGCTCAGCGCGGTGATGCGCACCGCACCGCGGGTGCGCAGCCTGCTCAGTATCAGATGTTGACGTTGTGACGAAATCATTCGAACATTATCGCACACATAAGCTCACAAACCAAACCGAAATGAGCGTTTCGCACCACAACACGCCGAGAAATACACAAATCACTCATCCGAACCGCACAAAACCTCACGCGCGGCGCGACTCCGATTCTCCCCCGCCGGTGCCACAATGGGACGCATGACCTATGTATCTGATAGCTTCTGGCACGACGCCGTGAACAAAGCCACCTGCGACCTCTTCACCTTCGGCTACAAGCACATCATCAAGCCGTATTTCGTGTTCAACCACACGCCCGACGTGGCGCACGACCAGATGATCGAGTTCTGCCGCGTCACCAAGAACATCCCGCCGCTCATGTGGCTGCTTCGCGAGATGCTCGACTACACCGACCCCATCCTCGAAACGAACGTGATGGGCGTGGACTTCGCCAACCCGTTCGGCCTGTCCGCCGGCCTCGACAAGAACTGCGACATGCCGGTGCTGCTCGACAACGCCGGCTTCGGCTTCGAGACGGTCGGCTCGACCACGGCCCGCCCGTGCAAGGGCAATCCGAAGCCTTGGTTCCACCGTCTGCCCGAATACGATTCGATGATGGTGCACGTGGGGCTCGCGAACATCGGCTCCGACAAGGTGATCGAACGCGCGGAAAAGGCGTGGACGAAGGCGAAGGACATGCAGGTCTCCGTGTCGATCGCACGCACGAACGACGCCCTGTGCGGCGATCTGGACGAAGGCATCGAGGATTACTGCGCGTCGATGCGCCGCACGGCCGGACGCACCGCAATGGTCGAGGTGAACGTGTCCTGCCCGAACACGCACGCCGGCGAGCCGTTCACCGAAACGCCGGAGGCATTGGACCGTCTGTTCGCCGCGCTCGACAGGATCGACCGCCCCCAGCCGACGCTCGTCAAGATGCCGCTCAACAAGAGCTGGGAGGAGTTCCGCGCACTGCTCGACGTGCTCGCCGAGCATAACGTCCAGGGCGTGAGCTTCGCGAACCTGCAGAAGGACCGCACCGGCATGGAGATTCCGCGCGACTGGGAAGGCGGCCTGTCCGGCGGCCCGACGTATCGCGCGAGCAATGCGCTGGTCCGTCAGGTGTACCGCGAATACGGCGACCGGTTCGCGATCGCCGGCATCGGCGGCGTGTTCACTCCCGAACAGGCATATGAGAAGATCCGCTGCGGAGCGAGCCTCGTGATGTTCATCTCCGCACTCATGTACCGCGGACCGCAGCAGATCACCGTGTTGAAGCGCGGACTGGCCGAACTGCTGCGCCGAGACGGCTACGGCAGCGTCGCCGAAGCCGTCGGCGCCGACGCGTGACAACATCATCTTGGCTCCCCTTGTCAGGGGAGCCGGCAGCGAAGCCGACCGATGGGTAGTCGAAAGGTTATCCGCATTGATATGCGCGACCCTTTGACTACCCATCGGTCTTTTTTGGGCGTTCGCTCAGTACGCGCCGCGCACGTATTGCGGCTGATACGGCGCATCCGCCACCGGCACGCCGAGCTTGGAGGCCGCACGCAACGGCCAATACGGATCGCGCAGCGCCGCGCGTCCGATCTCGACCGCATCCGCCTCGCCCTTGGCGACGATCTTCGCGGCCTGCTTCGGCTTGGTGATCAGGCCCACCGCCGTGACCGGCAATCCGGCGCGGTCGCGCACCTGCGTGGAGAACGGCACCTGATAGTTCGGCTTGACCGGAATCGTCACGTTCGGCACGATGCCGCCCGTCGACACGTCCATAAGATCGACGCCGTGAGCCTTCAGCGTCTTCGCGACCTCGACGGTCTGGTCGAGATCCCAGCCGCCGGCGGCCCAATCGGTCGCGGAGATACGCACCAGCAGCGGCATGTCATCGGGAATCACCGAACGGATCGCATCGGCCACTTCGACCAGCAGACGCATGCGCCCCGCCAGCGGACCGCCGTATTCGTCGTCACGCTCGTTGATCAGCGGGTCAAGGAACTGCGAGATCAGATATCCGTGGGCGGCATGGATCTCGATCGCCTGGAATCCCGCCGTGACCGCACGCGCCGCCGCATCGCGGAACTGCGAGACGATGCCATGGATCTCGTCCACGGTCAGCGCGCGCGGCATCGCGTAATGACCATAGGCGATCGGGCTCGGCGCCACGGTCTGCCAGCCGCCGTCCTCCACGGGCACGCTGTCGCCGGAATAGCCCACGCCGAAGCAACCGGTCGAACCCTTGCGACCCGCGTGGTTGAGCTGCACGGCCATCACGGCGCCCGTCTCTTTCACGCCGTCGACGATCCAGCGCCAGGCTTCGACCTGATCGTCGTTCCACAGGCCCACGTCGCATGGCGAGATGCGGCCTTCCGGCGACACGGCCGTCGCCTCGGCGATGATCATGCCGAATCCGCCCATGCCGCGCGAAACGTAATGCTGGTAATGGAACGGCGTCGGTTTGCCGTCGCGCGCCACCGCCGAATACGTGTCCATCGGAGGCATCCAGATGCGGTTGCGTACGGTCAGGCCGCGCAACGGCATCGGCGAGAACAGGCTCGCCTCGCGCTTGGTCTTCTTGGCTTTCTTGTCGGACTTGTCATCCTTGTCGCTCATAAGAGCCGTCCTTTCGCGTGCTGTCCTCGCCCATTGTACGACGAACGCCCGTCGCGGGGACGGGCGTTCATGTGGACTACGAGACCGGTCGGACGGCTACGTAGACGGCTGCCGGAGCATTGCCGCCGGCGACCGTCACTGACCGCTGGTCGTGTTGTCGTCGTTCTCGTCGCCGGTCGTGCCTTGCGTGGTCGTGCCGGTCGAGTTGGAGTTCGTGTTGCCTGACGACAGTCGTCCGGTGCTGCCGGACGACGTGACGCCCTGGATCGAGGTGACGCCGCCGGTGCTGGTCGTGTACTTGCTCGCCGCGTTGCCGTAATCCTTGCCGACGTCGGTTCCCATGCCCTTCTTGTCGGCATAGGCGTCCATGAACGCCTTCCATGCCGGGGCCGCGATCGTGCCGCCATCCCAGTAGCTGCGGTAGACGCCGTTGATGGCGACGTTGGCGACCTGGTTCTGGTACGGGGCCTGCACGTCGCCCATGAGCACGAACGTGGCGATCTCGTTCGGGATGAAACCGCCGGTGGCCATGTAGGTCGTTTCGTTCGTACCGGTCTTGGCGAAGGTCTTGCGGCCGCTGGGCAGCTTGGCGAACTGGCCGGCGCCGTCCGCGCGGATCGTACCTTGGTTGAGCACGTAGGCGACGGTCTGCGCGATGTCCTTGTCTATGGCCTGATGGCAGTTGGCCTTCGGCACCGCGATCTCCTCGCCGGTCTTGCGCGTGACCTTCTTCAGCGCGATCGGCGTGCATTCGACGCCGTCCGCGCCGAGCGTGGCGTACATGTTGGCCATGGTCAGCGGGGAGACATTGACCGTACCGATCATCATGGACGGGCTGTAGACGGTCTCGTTCTTGTCGATCGTCTCGCCGGTGGCGGCGTCATGGTAGCCGACTGCGGTGAACGCGTCGGCCACGCGGCACAGGCCGATGACCGCGCCCATCGAGGCCTGCGTGGTGTTGTGCGAGCGGACCAGACCGTTGAGCGGGCTTTCGGGGTTCACGTTGCCGCCGTCCGCGTTGGTCACCTTCCACGATTCGGTGGTGCCGTAGTACATCGTCGACTTGCCGTTGTAGTTGTCGCACGCGAACTCGTTGGTCGTGTACGCGGTGCTGGTCTGCAGGTTCTCGTTGACCGACCGTCCCGCCTGCAGCCAGGCGACCATGTTGAACGGCTTGATCGACGAGCCGACCGGGAAGCCGGAACCGCCGCCGTCGACCTGGTCGACCATGTAGTTCATCGAGGTCTTGGTCTGGTCGTCGCCGGTATCGCCCACGGCGTAATAGCGGTTCGTACCGAACCCGAGTACCTCGCCTGTGCCGGGCTTGACCGAGGCCATCATGATCTCGAATCCGGTCGGATCGGTCGGCGGGATCGTGTTGCGGGCGGTTTCCATGAGCAGCTTGTTCGCGTCGACGTCCAGCGTGGTGACGATCGACAGGCCGCCTTCCTTGAGCAGCTGCTCACGCGCGGCCTGGGTCTTGCCGAACTCCTCGGAGTTGAGGATCTTGTGGGTCACGTAATCGCAGAAGAACGCGTAGTCGCCGGCGTTCACGCAGCCGGAGGTCATCGGGTGAATGCTCAGCGTGTCGGCGATCGGGGTGTTGCGCGCGGTCTCGTATTCGCTCTTGTCCTTGATGAACCCCTGTTCCCACATGAGGTCGAGCACGATGTTGCGCTGCTTCTGCGCCTCCTTCTGGTTCGCCTCGATCGACGGGTCGTAGTTCTGCGGGTTCTTCGTGATGGCCGCGATCGTGGCCGACTGCACGAGGTTCAAGTCCTTGGCGGAGACGCCGAAATAATACTGCGCGGCGGTTTCCACGCCGTACAGGCGGTTCGCGCCGAACTGCGCGATGTTGAGGTAGCCCTGCAGGATCTCCAGCTTGGAGTACTTCTTCTCCATCTGCACGGCGATGAGCATCTCGCGGATCTTGCGCGCGTACGTGTCCTCTGAGGCATGGTACTGGGCGATCGGATCATTGTCGCGTTCGGCGGTGGTGATGAGCACGTTCTTGACGTACTGCTGGGTCAGCGAGGAACCACCCTGGTTGGTGTCCTTGAGATAGTTCGAGACGAACGCGCGCAGGACGCCCTGCACGTCGACGCCGGAATGCTCGAAGAATCGGCGGTCCTCACGCGCGACCACGGCCTGGCGCATGGTCAGGGACACGTCCTTGATGGGCACGACGATGCGGTTGTCCTCATAGAACTCGGCGATCTGCGTGGTGCCGTCCTGCGCGTAGATCTTGGACTTCTGCGGCAGGCTGGTCACGTCGAAGTCGATGCCCTCGACCTGCAGCGAAGGCACGATGGCCTGCGCCACGCGATTGGCGGCGAACACGCCGGGCATGAGCAGCACGCTGGACACCACGCCGCCTGCGACGCACAGCGACAGATAGGCCAGCACCAGCGATACCACACGGGATACTGTCAGAGGATTCTTCTTGGGCATGGTGCTCATTCTAAAGGGGCGGGTATACCGGGACCCGTCGCCGCCTCACCGGCCAACGGATTTGTTACAAAACCCGCAACACCATGGCGATTGCTGGATATCCGCTGGAACCGGCCCCGCGCATCCGGTCCGCCCGTCGGCCCCGAACGTGTCCGCCCGTCGGGACTCAACGCCTGGAACGGCGGATCAGCATGCCCGGCTGGTAGATGATGACCGAACGCCCCTTGCGCGCGATCCACCCGCGGTTCGAGAAATCGGTGAGCGCCTTGTTCACGGTCTCGCGCGACGAGCCGACCAGTTGGGCCATCTCCTCCTGCGTGAGGTCGTGCGGCACGAGCAGGCCTTCCTCGACCGGTTCGCCGAACCGGCTGCCGAGATTGACCAACGTCTTGGCGAGGCGCGCGGGCACGTCCATGAACACGAGGTCGCTGATGCGCTCGTTGTTCTCGCGCATGCGCCGGGCCATCACCTGCAGCATGTTCACGGCGACGCGCGGGTATTTGCCGAGCCAGTCGAACAGGGCGTCATGTTCCAGCCAGACCACGCGCGTGCCGCTGGTCATCGCGACTGCCGACGCGGTGCGCGGGCCGCCGTCCGGATCGAATACGGGGATCTCCCCGAGTATCTCGCCGCGCGCATGGATCGACAGCAGCTGCACGCGGTCGTCGGACGACGTGCGGATCAGTTTGACCTTGCCGGATTCCAGCAGGTACATGCGATGATCGGTGTCGCCTTCGCGGAAGATGCATTCGCCCTTGTCGTAGTGCGCCTCCATCAGATACGGCAGCAGTTCCTCGGCCTGCTCCGGCGACACCTGGGCGAACAGCGCGGTATGCAGCAGGGTGTTGCCCTGATCGGGTATCTCGTTGGGCCTGTTCGCGCTCATCGCACCTTCCTTGCCATCCGCCGTTGCCATCCCTGCCGTCCGCCGGCGGACCGCACCGTCCGACGCATGTCGGCCCCGGCGCCGGTCGTTCCCGACGTGTCACGACTGTTCATATTGTAATCGGTTCCCGCAGGTACGCCACCAGTCTCCTCACGATCTCCTCCCGGTCCAGACCGGTCTGCGTGCGCATCGGGTCGACCCGCCTGCGCGCCGATCTGACGGCCTTGTCCGACAGTTTTTCCTGCGAGACGTTGAGCACCCGCCCCATCTTGTCCGCGTCGATGTCGTACGCGAGGGTGACGTGGTGGAGCACCGCGCCCGGGCCGCCATCGCGTCCGGGGAAGCGGCGTTGCGCCGCTCCCCCGATCTTGCCCCGGTCGGAGGCGATGTCGTTGATGCCGGCGAACCGCGCGGCGATGCCGAGTTCGCGCAGCGCGCCGATCAGCCATCGGTCGCACAGGCGGTAGGATTCCTCCACGCCGATGCCCGCCACGAACGGCAGCGGAGCGTACAGCGAATACGTGATCGTGTTGCCGGGTTCGATGAACATCGCGCCGCCGCCCGTGCACCGACGCACGACGGAGAAGCCTTCCCGGACCGCGGCGTCCTCATGGACCTCGTCGCGAATCGACTGGTACCGGCCGACTACCACGGCCGGCGAGGCCCATTCCCAGAACCGGATGGTCGCCGGACGCTTGCCGGACGCGACCTCACGCGCCCATTGCTCGTCGACGGTCATCTGGTCCGCCGGCTCGCGCGGCACGTCATGGATCACCGTCGGGTGCAGCCCGGCCCAGCGCCGTTCGAACGCTTGATTCTCTTCATCCTCTTCGTCAGTGGAACGGCCGGATCGGCCATCAGGACCCAAAACCTCCTTGCGCCCCCTGATAGGGGGAGCTGTCGGACATTGTCCGACTGAGGGGGTCAATGGGCCTGCCCCATCGTCGGGCCGGCCAGACGCAGTCTCTCCGCCGTCATGTCGGGCGAGGCGAAGCCGGACCGGGCGATCGTCCGCGCCCGTCGCCCTCGCGAATGCCGTTTCGATCGACGCCGCGTCGACGCCGACCAGCCGTACGCCCGTCACCGTCGCGTACCGTTCGATCACCGGTCGGATCCGCTCGCCGTCCGTCAACGCGCGTTCGATCGCCCCGATCAGTCCCTGCGCCGCATCATCGTCGCCGTCGATGAAGAAGTCACCGTCCAGCCGGCAGTCGGTCACGGTCCGGCCGTCCGCATCGTCCGCGTCATCGACCGTCACGTTCACGGCGACCAGTTTGCCGCCCGCCGTCTTGCATTCGCCCCGCAATATGCTCATGCGGCAATGATAAAGCCCCGCCGTTGCCGGCAGGGCTTCACATGCGGGAATTCCCGCGCGAATCCGTCAGATGCGCGTCAGATGCGGGCGAGGATATCCTTGCCGACCTGCTCGGTGGAGCGCTTCGTGGAGCCGAGCTCCTCGATGTCGGCCTCCACGGCCGTGTGGATCTTCTTCGCGGCGTCGTCGAAACCAAGATGTTCGAGCAGCATCGCGGCGGACAGGATCGCGGCGGTCGGGTTCGCGATGCCCTTGCCGGCGATGTCCGGGGCGGAACCGTGGATCGGCTCGAACATGGACGGGTATTCGTTGGACGCGTTGATGCAGCCGGACGCCGAATAGCCGACGCCGCCGACGACCGCTCCGGCCTCGTCGGTGAGGATGTCGCCGAAGAGGTTGTCGGTGAGGATCACGTCGAAGCGGGACGGGTCGGAGACGAGGTAGATGGTGGCCGCGTCGATGTGCGAGTAGTCGTGCGTGACTTCGGGGTATTCCTTGCCGACGCGGTCGACGATGCGCTGCCACATGTCGCCCGCGTTGACGAGCACGTTCTTCTTGTGCACGAGCGTGATGTGCTTGCGACGCTTCATGGCCAGCTCGAAGGCGTAGCGCACGACGCGTTCGACGCCGTACGCGGTGTTGATGGACACCTCGGTGGCGACTTCGGCCGGAGTGTCGCGGCGGACCGCGCCGCCGGCGCCGCAGTACAGACCCTCGGTGCCTTCGCGCACGACCACGAAGTCGATGTCTCCCGGGTTGGCGAGCGGCGAGGTGACGCCCTTGTACAGCTTGGACGGACGCAGGTTCACGTACTGGTCAAGCGCGAAGCGAAGCTTGAGCAGCAGGCCGCGCTCCAGGATGCCGGCCTTGATGCGCGGGTCGCCGACGGCGCCCAGAAGGATCGCGTCGGTCTTCTTGATGCGTTCCAGCTCGTCGTCGGGCAGGATGGCGCCGTCGCGCAGATAGCGCTCGGCGCCGAGATCGAAGGGTTCGTAGGTGAAGTCGGCCACGCCTTCGGCGGCTTTTTCGAGGGCCTGCTGGGCCCACGGGGTGACTTCCTTGCCGATGCCGTCGCCGGCGATCACGGCGATTGTGTATGTCTTGCTCATAGCAGGCGAGACTACACGCGCGCCCGCAGGCCGGCCGCGAACCGCTCAGCCTGTGGACATCGCGGGACGCGCGGGGCCGACCGTCCGGCCGGCTCGCCGCCCGTCCCGCACGGGGTCACTTCTTGAGGCTGTCGTTGACGGCGTCGACGGCGGCCTGCAGGGACTTGGTGTGCTCCTGGTACCAGGCGGTGTTCTTCTTGATGTTCTCGATCGCGGTCTCGTACTCGGAATCCGCGTCCACGTTGCAGGAGGCCAGTTCCGGGGTTTCGGCGGCGAGTTCGTCGTTGAGCTTGTCGAGGGTCGACGTGTCGCTCACATCGTCCTTCGTGTAGGCGGAGGCCGTGGCGGCGTCGCCGTTGACGAGGTTGTTGTAGTCGTTCTGCGTCACGCGCAGCTCGTCGGACGCGGTCGCGCAATCGGCCTTGAGCGTCGCCACGTCCGGGCCGCCGAACACGTTCACGCCGATGACGACGGCTGCGACGACGACCACGACCGCGACGATCGCGGCGATGATGATGACCTTGATGTTCTTCTTCTGTGCGCCTTCAGCGGCCACGGCAAGCTCCTTCTTGTCTTCGGTTGTCAACGGTGCCGCCCCATGGAGGGGCAAACCCACGACACTGTACCAGAACCGGCCGTTGCGGCGACCGTAAGAGCGTCTTTCGTCTCACCGCCGCGTCGCATTTTTGAAACCGGCATGACGTGGCCACTTCGGCCAAAAGTCTCAAATCGGCTCATTTGCGAGACTTTCCCAGGAGACTCAGTCCGTATGCGGTTCCTCAGAACAGCTCGCCCTGTGCGAATTCGTCGTCGCCGCCGTCCCCGCCCTCCCGCACAGCCGGGTCGAACGCATCGGCGCCCTCCCGGGCGAGCAGATCGGCGGCCTCGTCGGACCGTTCCCGCAATGTCCCGTCCAATCGCACCGCGTCCGGCGAGACGAGGAACATCCGCTCGTTGACACCTTCCAGGAACAGCCCATCCAGCCGTTCCACGCGCGACAACGCCACGTATCCCATGCCCGGCGCGAACGTCCGTCGCAGGTCCATCATCGCCCGCTCAAGCGTCATGCCCTGCGATTTGTGGATCGTGATCGCCCACGCGCACCGCAACGGCACCTGATTGACCGAGGCGAGCACCGTTTCGCCGTCCATCATCTCCCATGCGGCCGGTTTCATCGTCACCACGTTGCCGTTCTCGAATTCGACGATCGGCCAGCCGCCCTTCGCTTCGGGCGCGAATCCGCGCACCGTGCCGAGCGAGCCGTTGACGAACTGCCGGTCGGCGTCGTTGCGCAGCGCCATCACCGCCGCTCCGGCCTTGAGGACCAGACGCTCCGGCGCGAGCATGTTCTTCTTCAGCCGTTCGACGAGATTCGCCGGCCCGGCCTGCTCGGCATGGAACACATGCTCGTCGGCGGCGATCCGGGCGAGCCGCATGTCGTTGAGCCCGTCGGCCTGCCGGTTGACCGGAAACAGGTGCACGGCCACCTCGTCGGGCGCGGGCGCGACGCCGAGCCGCGTGACGAGCGCGTCGCGGTCGGCTTGGTCGACCCGGCCGTCGCGGATGTCGGTGAGCACGGTGAGCAGGCGACCGGCATCCTGACGATGCTGTTCGGTCAGATAGCAGACGACCGGGTCAAGCTCGCGCCAGACCAGCGATTCGGTGACGAACCCTTCCGAATTCAGCCCGGCCTTGGCGTAGCGTTCGCGCGAGGCGACGAATTCGGGCGTGGGCGCGATCAGATCGTTGTTGCGCCCGGAAACGCTCACCGGCGGCAACTGGTAGAGGTCGCCGGACAGGACGACCCGGATGCCGCCGAACGGACGCGGATCGCGGCGGACCGCTCGGCACACCTGATCGACCATGTCGAACAGCCATGCGTGCATCATCGAGACCTCGTCGATGACGAGCACGTCGACGGACTCGATCTTGCGACGGCGACGCGTCTTGATGGTTTTCAGCAGGTTCGCGGTGAGCGAGGTCGCCACGCCGACGCCGCTCCACGAATGGATGGTCTGGCCGTTGACGTGCGTGGCCGCGATGCCGGTCGACGCGGTGACGGCCACCGACGCGCCGGCCTTGCGTGCCGCGGTGATGAACTCGTTAAGCACATACGTCTTGCCCGCGCCCGGCGCGCCGGTGAGGAACACGTTCGCGCCGGCCTCAAGGATCGCCAGCGCCTCGGATTGCCGCATGATATCTCAGCCGATCAGGCGATCGACGACCGTGAGCACGCCGTGGTCGACGTTCGTGGGCGCGATGTAGTGCGCGGCGGCCTTGAGATCGGGGTGCGCGTTGCTCATCGCGAACGAGTACTCGCCGGCCGACAGCATTTCGAGATCGTTGAGATAGTCGCCGAACACCGCGGTCTGCGCCGGGGCGACGTTCAGATGACGCTGCAACGCCTCGACTCCGCGCCGCTTGTCGGTCTGCGGGTTCATGATGTCGACCCAGTGCGCGCCCGAGACGACCACCTGCCAGTCGCGCGCGATGTCGCCGAGCAGGTCGCCGGCCATCGACTCGGCGTCGCCGAAGTCGAAGATCGCGAGCTTGAGCATCGTCTCGTCGCCGCGTTCGACGCTCGGCAGCACGGCGTGCAGGTCGGGCACGATCTCGAGCGCATGGTAGTACTTGCGGCATTCGTCCACGAACGCGGGATCGGTGCGCTGGATGTACGCCGTGTTCAGTCCGCACAGCACGAGACCGATGTCGTGCGTGCCGTTCGCGACGGCCGTGTCGACCATGTCGACGACGGCACGCGAGACGGCGACGTCCACGCCGTGGACCTCGATGAGTTCGCCGTCCGCGACGACGACGTTGCCGTTTTCCGCGATATATGACAGTTCGCGCGGCACGCGGTCGGCGAACATGGATCGCAGCGTGGCGTACTGGCGGCCGGATGCGGGCACGAATTCGACGCCGCGCGACTGCAGACGTTCGAGCATCGGCCAGAACCCGGACGGGATCTGACTGTGTTCGTCCAGCAATGTGCCGTCCATGTCGGCGACGACGAGTCGGATGTCTGCGGGACCGGTGATCTCGGTCCAGTCGGCTGCGGTCATGCGGATTCCTTTACCTACTTGCCTACTTGTTGAGGATGCTGGTGGCGACGACGTCGGCGGCGATGCGCTTTGCGGTCTCCTCGTCCGGGCCGGGGGCCGGGGCCATGAACGCCTCGCGGTAGTAGCGCAGTTCGTCGAGCGATTCGATGATGTCGGCGAGCGCGCGGTGGCCGCCGTTCTTCGGAGGACGGTTCTCGTACACGGCCGGATACCAGCGGCGGGCGAGTTCCTTGAGGGTGCTCACGTCGACGCTGCGGTAGTGCAGGTGGCTCATGAGGTTCGGCATGTAGTGGTCGAGGAACTTCTTGTCGGAACCGATGGTGTTGCCGGCGAGCAGCGGGCGCACGCCGTCCGGGGTGAACCGCAGCACGTATTCGGTGACCTTCCGCTCGGCCTCGGCAAGCGACAGGCCGCGCTCCCATTCGTTGATGAGGCCGGAGCGGGTGTGCATGTTGCGCACGAAGTCGTTCATATGGGCCACGGCGACCTCGGACGGCTTGATAACGTAGTCCACGCCCTCGTCGAGCACGTTGAGGTCGAAATCGGTCGGCACGACGGACACCTCGACCAGCTCGTCGCCGCCGAAGATGTCGAGTCCGGTCATCTCGCAATCGATCCAGATCAGTCGCGAATCCTTCGCGCTGTACGTTTCCGCATCATGGCTGTCCACCATCGTGTGCCACCTTTCCTTGGATGTCGTCTCGTCCTGTATCGAACAGTACAGGCTAGCGCGCCGCCGCTACAAGTAGCCCTACAGGTCAGCCGCCACGAGTCCGGCACCACGCGCGCTCATGACGCCAGCGGGATCAGCACCTGCAGCTCGAACCATCCGTCACGCCAGCCGACGGTCATGTCGCCGCCGTACTTGCGGGCGCAGTGACGCATGCTGGCCATGCCGAACCCGTGGTTGGTCCGGTCGGATTTCGTGGTCACGGGAAGCCCGTCATGCAGTTCCGGCCGTTCGGGCGCATAGTTGGCGACCTTGAACACGGCGAATGCGTTGAGCCGCGACAGCGAGACGTTGATGAGCCGCCGGTCGCGCTCGGCGATTCGCTCCTCGGCCTCGATGGCGTTGTCGAGCGCGTTGCCGACGATCGTGCACAGGTCCATCGCGTCGATGCCGTCGACCAGCGAGCCGTCGGCCACGCAGGTCATCGCGATGTCGAGATGCGCGCACAGCGAGCTTTTGCTGGTGAGCACCGTGTCGAGCACGCCGTTGCCGGTCACGACGCGCGCCCCGTATTCCTTAAGACTCTCCTCGATGCCGTCGAGGTAGCCGTTGCGCTTGCCTTCGTCGGTTTCGGCGCGCAGCACGTCGAGCTGCTGCTTGAGATCGTGGTACTTGCGGTTGATGATGTCGATGTTTTCCTTGGACTGCTGGTATTGCGCGTATTGCGCGACGAGCACCTGGTTGACGGCGTCGAGCCGTTTGCGCGTGTGCGCTTCGGCGAGCTGGAACAGGTAGGCGTACAGGCAGATCAGACCGCCGGCGGCGGCCAGCGTGCGCACGTTGAACACTTCGGATGTCGTGGTGCCGCTGAACGGATTGGACGTGCTCACCAGCCGGGCGTTGCTCAGCACGAACGCGAACAGCGAGATGCCGACCGACACGGCCACTTCGCCCCACGTCACATCGAACGTCGCGTAGTCCAGCCGCTCGCCCAGCTTCCGTTCCATCAGGAAGAACGCGGGGAACAGCAGACCGTAGCACACGACGAGCATGCCTGCGGCCACGGCCATGTCGACGCCCGGCTCGTCGCCATCCGTGGCGAAGAACGTCAGCTGCCATGCCAGGGATCCCGCGAACTCGGCCATGCTCAGCGCACGCAGCGTCGAGAACACGGCCAGGGCGACGCCCATCTCGCAGCACAACGCCACGGACGTTCCCATGGCGACGACCGACAGCAGCATGAGCAGGAACCATACCGCCGTGATCCCGCCCTGTTGCTGCAGCAGCAGGCCGTACTGGATGCCGGCGATCAGCGCGAACGACGCGACGGCCACGACGCAGCGCAGCCATACGGCCCGCCGTTTCGGATACGCGAGCACGATCACCATGCATGCCAGCCATTCCGCGAGCACGACCCACAGTTTGGGCGGATCGGACGTGATCAGATTGCCGATGACCGGAAGCATCACACCATCCTTCCCGCGTAGCTGGTGAGCGCGGCGACGAATCCGGCACGCCGGGCGCGACTGATCTCCAGCGTGTTGCCGCCGACCGTGACCGTCGATCCCTGAATGGAACGCACGTAGGCGAGATTGACCAGGCAACTGTTCGCGCAACGGTAGAAATCGTCGTCCTTCAACTGTTCCTCAAGCTCCTTCATCGAACTGACGGTCGATTCGAACACGCCGTTCGCCGTGTGGTACGCGACGCGATGACCCTTGCTGTCGATCCACATGACGGAGGCGAGCGGCACGCGGCTCACGTTGCCGCGCGAGTTGATCACCAGATGCCGGCCGCCGCCGTCCGTCCGGCGTTCGGACAGACGGCGCACGGCCTTGGCGATGGTCTGGCAGAACGCGAAGTACGAGATCGGCTTGAGCACGTAGTCGAGCGCGTCGACCTGATAGCCTTTGATCGCGTACTGCGCCATGTTGGTGATGAAGATGATGATCACGGCGGAATCGACGTCGCGAATGCGTCGCGCGGCGGTCATGCCGTCCATCGACCGCATTTCGACGTCCATGAGCACGATGTCGTAGCCCGCACCGTACCGTTCCACGATGTCCTCGCCGTCGGCGAACCCGTCGATGCGAAACCGCACGCCGGCTTCCTCGCCGTAGCGCGTGAGATAGTCGCGTATGGTGGCGACGTATCGCGCATCGTCATCGATGACGGCAACACTGATCATGGCTGGTCTCTTCTCCTGCGACTGCTCCTCATGACGCCCGGGCATGGCCGAAGGCGGTCATATGAGCCAACGCTACATATGACCGCCTTCGCGTTCAACCCGTGTCGCGGGTCATGCCCGTGTACGGTTCACGGTTCAGGCGACCGTCACGCCCGACTTGCGACGGGCGAGGTACCTGCGCACCGCGAGCACTTCCGCGCCGACGAGCAGCAGGCCGAGCACCACGTCGACCGCGATGGCGACGATGCGCCAGACCGGGGTCTCGGTCTTGACCGACGGATCGTAGGCGTGGCTGTTGACCACCGTGTACAGGATGTCGTGGCAGGCGTTGCGCATCGCGATCACGCTGGTGGCGCTCGTCTGATCCGTGACGTGGTTGGTGGCCACGTCGAAGTTCTTGAGCATCATGTCGGTGCCGTTGCGGATCGCCTGGTCGGAGTCCATGTAGCCGGTGTAGTGGAAGCCGTCGGTGATGACCATGCCCTGGAAGCCCCATTCGGAACGCAGCACGCTCTTGAGCAGGTCGTCGTTCGCGCCGGCCCACTTGTTGCCGATGTAGTTCCACGAGGACATGACGGCCTTGGAACCGCCGACCTTGACCGCGATCTCGAACGGCTTGAGGTAGATCTCGCGGATGGCCTGCTCGCGGGCCCACGTGCACAGCATCTCGTTCTGGGCGATCTGCTGGTCGTTCATCGCGAAGTGCTTCATGTAGGCGTACAGGCCCTTGGACTGCGCGCCGATGATCGAGTGGGCGGCGATGTGGCCGGCGAGCACGCCGTCCTCCGAATAATATTCGAAGTTGCGGCCGTCGAACGCGGAGCGGTGCGTGTTCATGGCGGGCGCGTACCAGCCGGTCACGTTCATCTCGTTGGCCATGCGGCCGATGCTTTCGCCGAACTTCTCGGCGAGGTCCTTGTTCCAGGTGGAGGCGATGATGACCTCGGACGGGAAGCCGATGGACGACAGGCCGGTGAAGTTGTTGTTGATGGATGCCGGGCCGTCGGCGTCGTAGACGAGCTTCTTGCCGATGGACTTGACCGCGACGTTCTGGTAGCCGCCAAGGGCGATCAGCTCGTCCATGTCCTTGACGCTCATCTGGTCGAGCAGCTTGTCCCACTGCGGATCGTCGTAATCGGCGCCGCGCAGGTCGGCGAGCTTGAGGCCGTTCTTCGCGCCGGTGGTCGGCATTTCGTCCGAATCGTCGTTGTAGTCGTTCGGATCGTAGTTGTGGCTGTTGTGGAATCCTTCCTTGGCGCTGGCCGGCATCTCGTAGTCGGTGGGCGCGGCCACGGCCTCGTCGTAGTTGGCGAAGTGGTTGGCGCGCGACAGGTACGTGATGCCTTCGCCGGCGGCGTAGTCGAAGTGGTTGGTGGCGGCGGTCCGGTCGGTGCTGCGCGCGTTGTTGCCGTCGTAGACGGTCCGCTCGTCGACAGTGATCGTCTTCGAGTCAAGCGCGGTGTGCGAGTCGGCGTTCACGGAGATCTCGTAGTCGCCCTTGTCGAGCACGTACGCCTTCGCGTCGGCGGAATCGTAGGAGGCCATGTCCTCGAGGTTGAATTCGATGGCCACGGTTTCGGATTCGCCCGGCTTGAGCTCCTTGGTCTTCTCGAAGGTCACGAGGTTGGCGCTGGCCTTTTCGATGCCGCCGTTGACGTACGGCGGGTTGTAGTAGACCTGCACGACGTCCTTGCCGGCGGTGTCGCCGGTGTTCGTGACGGTCACGTCGAAGCTGACCTTGCCGTTCGAGACGGTCACGTCGCCCATCTTCTGGTCGAACGTGGTGTAGCTCAGGCCGTGGCCGAACGGGTACTGCACGACGTCGTCGTACTTGATGAGGCCTTCGTCGGCGGCGGTTTCGTAGAACTTGTAGCCGACGTAGATGTCCTCGACGTAGTCGACGAAGTGCGGCGAGGTGGTGCCGGAGGTGAAGAAGCCCTCGGCCTCGTAGGACAGGTCGTCGGCACCGGTGTATTCGAATTCGCCGATGTTGTTGAAGTACGGGGTCTTGGTCAGGTCGTAGACGAACGTGTCGGCGGCGTGGCCGGACGGGTTGACGTTGCCGGCGATGATGTCGCCGAGCGCGTTGAAGCCGGTCTGGCCGGGGCCGGCGCACCACAGCACGCTCTTGATCTGGCTGTATTCGTCGGCGATGCCGAGTTCGAGCGTGTTGGCGCCGTTGTAGACGAGGATCACGTTGTCGAAGTTCTCGCACACGAGCTTGATGAGGTCCTTCTCGGACTGGCTGGGCTCAAGGTAGTGCGTGCCTTCGGGGAAGTCCTGGTACTCGTCGGAGTTCTCCTTGTACTTCTCGGTGTCGGAGTCGAACTGCATG
This sequence comes from Bifidobacterium aerophilum, assembly GCF_010667685.1. Lineage (GTDB taxonomy): Bacteria > Actinomycetota > Actinomycetes > Actinomycetales > Bifidobacteriaceae > Bifidobacterium > Bifidobacterium aerophilum. The sequence goes on from NZ_WHZW01000013.1 coordinate 86,211, forward strand.
TCGGTGGGCAGGTCGGCGAACTCGCCGCCCAGTCGGGAGATCGTCACCACGGCGGTGTCGGAGAACTGCTTCGCGTTGGCGATCATCTCGTCGGTGTACGAGGAGGCCGGCGGCTCGGGCAGGGTCCAGTCGTGCTCGAAGTAGCCGAGTTCGGGACGGGTCGCGAGGTACTTCGAATAGAAGTCGGACAGTTCGGTGTTGGTCTTGAGGCCCGCGTTCTTGAAGCCGTCGAGCAGGGTGACCAGTTCGGCGTCGGCGGAGATCGCGCCGGAGCCGGTGCCGCCGTAGACCGGGCTGATCGACGACCATCCGAACACGTTGATGTTCGAACCGGCCTTGACCGGCAGCAGGTCGTCGTCGTTCTGGAGCAGGGTGATGCCTTCGTCGGTCAGCTCCTCGGTGAGGGCGGACGCCTCGGCCGACGATTCGGCGGAGATGGAGCCGGAGCCGGACACGAGGTCGAGCAGGTTCGCCATCGGGCCGTAGCACACGGCATTGAGGATCACGACGATCGCGGTGAAGAACGCGACGAGCGTGGTGCCGCGCAGCAGCTTGGTGCCGGCCTGCTGCTTGACGATCTTGCCGGCGAGCGCCACGATGACGATCATCACGACGAGCGCGACGGCCATGGCGATCAGATAGGGCATACAGTTTTTCAATACGGCGACGACATCGTCCATATTGATGCTGAGCATGGTGTCTCCTTCGTTTCTTCTGCTGGTGTGCGGGAACGTCCGCGTTCGTCGGTCGTCCGCGACCGTGACGGTTCGTTCCGCACTTTCGAATCTACGGGAGCGCATGCGTCCGGAATGCCTCGTTGCATAACCGGGAGTGTTATTGCATGTTCGGTATGACGGCAAGGGCTCCCCGCCTCGGGAGAGACGGGGAGCCCTTGCCGTGATCGGCCGGCCGTGCGATCAGGTCAGCCGATCGGGCCGATCACATCGGTCAGTTGTGGAAGCCGGAGTAGTTCGGGGCCTCGGCGGTCATCACGATGTCGTGCGGGTGAGATTCGCGCAGGCCGGCGTCGGTGATGCGGATGAAGCGGCCCTTCTCGCTCATCTCCTTGATGTTGTGCGCGCCGATGTAGAACATCGACTGGTGCAGGCCGCCGATCATCTGGTAGAGGACGGCGTTCAGCGGTCCGCGGTACGGCACTTCGCCTTCGACGCCTTCCGGAACGACCTTGTCGTTGGAGGTGACGTCGGCCTGGAAGTAGCGGTCCTTGGAGTAGGACTTCTTGCCGCGCGGGGCCATCGCGCCCAGCGAGCCCATGCCGCGGTACAGCTTGTACTGCTTGCCGTGCAGGAGCACCTTCTCGCCCGGGGCCTCCTCGCAGCCGGCGAGCGCGCCGCCGAGCATGACCGAGGACGCGCCGGCCACGAGGGCCTTGGCGATGTCGCCGGAGTAGTGGATGCCGCCGTCGGCGATGCACGGCACGCCGGCGGCCTTGCAGGCCTGGGCGGCTTCGTACACGGCGGTGAGCTGCGGGACGCCGACGCCGGCGACCACGCGGGTGGTGCAGATGGAGCCGGGGCCGACGCCGACCTTGACGGCGTCGACGCCCGCGTCGATCATGGCCTGGGCGCCGGAGCGGGTGGCGATGTTGCCGCCGATGATCTGGACGTCGCGGAAGGCCGGATCGGACTTGATGCGGCGGATCATGTCGAGCGCGAGGCGGGCTTCGCCGTTCGCGGTGTCGACGACGAGCACATCCACGCCGGCCTCCATGAGGGCGGAGGCGCGCTGCCACGCGTCGCCGAGGAAGCCGACGCCGGCGGCCACGCGGAGGCGGCCCTGGGCGTCCTTGGTGGCGTCCGGGTACTGCTCGGTCTTGACGAAGTCCTTGACGGTGATCAGGCCGGTCAGGTGGCCCTCGTTGTCGACGAGCGGGAGCTTCTCGACCTTGTGCTTGGCGAGCAGGTCGTGCGCGTCCTCCTTGGAGATGTCGGACGGGCCGGTGATGAGGTTCTCGCGGGTCATGACGTCGCGCACCTTGAGGTGGTCGTAGTCCTCGGAGGCGATGAAGCGCATGTCGCGGTTGGTGATGATGCCGACGAGCTTGTTGTCCTTGTCGACGACCGGCAGGCCGGAGATGTGGAACTTGCCGCACAGCTTGTCGAGGTCGGCGAGGGTGACGTCCGGGTTGACGGTCAGCGGGTCGGTGATCATGCCGGACTCGGAGCGCTTGACGACGTCGACCTGGGCGGCCTGGTCGTCGATGGACAGGTTGCGGTGCAGCACGCCGATGCCGCCGTTGCGGGCCATGGCGATGGCCATCTCGGATTCGGTGACGGTGTCCATGGCGGCGGAGATCGCCGGGACCTTCATGGTGATCTCACGGGTCAGGTGGGTGGTGGTGTCCACTTCGGACGGGATCACGTCCGTCTCGTTCGGCAGCAGCAGCACATCGTCATAGGCGAGGCCGAGCTGGGAGAAGATCGGAGGGAGCGGGGCGTAGTTGTTCTCATTCGTGTCAGGAATTAAAGCCATAGACCCACTATATGAACGCGTGTTGACGAGTGACACGCGCCCGTGATATGCGGGGCCGTCAGTCCTCCCTGATATGCCGCGCGCGCCGCTCGATCTCGGCGTTTTCCTCGCGGATTTCGGGGATGCGGTGCTTGAGGTACGGGTACATGGTGATGATCGTGAGGATCACGGCGGCCACGGCCATGCCGATGGCCACGTAGCGGGCCTTGAAGAACAGGATCATCAGGGAGCCGAAGGAGATCAGCGCAGCCCAGCCCCACAGGGTCAGCACGGCGCCCTGCACCGAATGGCCGATCCTGAGCATGCGATGGTGCAGGTGCATGCGGTCGGGGTGCATCGGGGACTGTCCCTTCGCGAGGCGCCGCACGATGGCCATGCACATGTCGAGCACAGGCAGGAACAGCACGAGGATCGGCAGCAGGATCGGCATGAACACCGGCAGGTAGATGCTCGCGTGGATCGAGGCGGGGTCGAGGCGGCCGGTCATGATGATCGACGCGCAGGTGATCAGATAGCCGAGCAGCATGGACCCGGAGTCGCCCATGAACAGTTTGGCCGGATGCCAGTTGTGCATGATGAAGCCGACGCAGATGCCGACCATCGCCACGTCGATGAGCGTCGCCATGGACGCGTACGAAGGCGAGGACCGGGCGATGATGTACGAGTAGATCGCGAACGCGATGCCGCCGATCGCGACGATGCCGGAGGCGAGGCCGTCCAATCCGTCGACGAAGTTGACCGCGTTGATCGAGGCGACGATCAGGAACGCGGTGATCGTGATCGAGATGCTCGGGGATGCGGTCACCAGCGAGCCGAGCGGCAGGGAGATGATCTGCAGGCCTCCCCATGCGACGAACACGGCGGTCAGCAGCTGGCCCGACATCTTGAGCATCCAATCGAGATCCCACAGGTCGTCGGCCATGCCGATCAGGCAGATCGAGACCGCGCCGAGCATGACGACCCACGCCTGGCGGCTGGTCTGGAACAGGTCGGCGGTGAACGGCAGCCGGCTGGCGATGATCATCGCGCCGAGGAAGCCGATCAGCATGCCGAGGCCGCCCATGCGCGGGGTCGGGATGGTGTGCACGTCGCGGGCGCGCACCTCGCCGACGGCGCCGATGCGGATGGCGAGATGGCGGATGAGCGGGGTGACGAGGTAGGTGATGCCGCCGGCCAGCGCGGCGATGAGCAGGTAGATCCTCATGCGCCGAACCCGCCGCCGTTCATGTGGATCGCCTTGCGGATCACGGATTGCGGGATGACGCCCTCGCGCAGGATGTCGATGCCGTCGCGCGACAGCGGGTTCGCGGCGACGACGGTGCTGGCGACGTGACCCTGGGTGGGGCCGCCGTCAAGATACAGGTCGACCATGTCGCCGAGCGCGGCGCGCGCCTCCTCGACGGTCTGCGCGCTTTCGGATCCGGAACGGTTGGCGCTGGACGCGGCGAGCGGACCGGTGGCGTTCAGGATGCGCAGGGTCGTGGCCGAGTTGGGGATGCGGATGCCCTGCGTGCGCGTGCCGTTCGGCGTGGGACTGATGGTGGCCAGATCGCAGTCGTCGCGGGCGACGGCGATCGGCGAGAACGCTCCGGGCAGGAACTGCGCGGCGAGCCGGTTGAGGGGTGCGGGCAGGTCGAGGCCGAGACCGTCGATCTGGTCGATGTCGGCGAGCAGCACCTGCAGCGCCTTGAAACGGGGTCGATGCTTGGCCTCGTAGATGCGCGCGATCGCGGCCCGGTTACGCGGGTCGCAGGCCACGCCGTACACCGTGTCCGTGGGGATGACGACCAGTCCGCCCGCCTCGATGATCCGCTTCGCCTCGGCGAGGGAATCCTCGTTCACCGTTTCAACCGCGCTCATGGCACCTCCTGATCCAACAACCTACCATTGCACCATCGTACGGTGACATTGCCGGATTCTCATGCGGAGGGTCGTTTGCGGTGCACGCATGCGCGATGCTGCATGACGGATACGACGAGGCACGTGCCGGCGTATGACCGACACCCATCCAGAGGCGTCGGCACGACGCGATCTGGATCCCGTCGGCGTCAACGACCCCATTACCGCACGATGGCGTTTTTCACATCGACCACCGCCCCTACCGAGCCGAACCGCTGACCGGTCTTGTCGCTCCACTGCGGCACCTCGCCGGTGACGGTCACGGTGACGGCGTAATCGTCCTCGGGCAGTTCGGGCGAGACATACCGATAGCCTTCATCCGGCGACTTGGCGTAGAAACTCACGTAGATCGGTTCCGTCGCCACGTCGCCGTCCGCCGACTCGACGCCGATCCGGGCATACGACCCCCATGGATCGGCGCGCCCGGCCAACGCTACGCGTGAGCCGTGGAACGGTATCCTCACCGAATCCCCCGGAACGCATGAATGGAACCCGACATCAATGAGGTGTCCGTCCAATGGCTCCCCGAGCCCGGTTGCCGGATCCCATGAAGGCAGATACCGTTCGAGCCGCAGTCTTCCGCCGTCCATCGCCAGCGGCTGCCAAACATAACTCGCCGCGGAGGCCTGATGCGGGAACGACCAACGGTCGCCCATGAACATGGCCGTCACGCCGTTCGAGGTACGTATGGGCAGCACAAACAGGGCCTGCGAATTGCAGGTCTGCGTGCCTTCCGGCGCGAACAGCCCCTGATACGTCCACGGACCATCCATCGATGGCGCGGACAGACAATAGTTCTCGTTGCAGTCCCATGAGGTCTTGCCGGAGAACAGCAGCCAGTAGCGCCCGCCCAGTTTGGCCGCTGCGGGCGCTTCGCCGCCGATGGCGATGCCTTCGCCCACACGTTCCCGGGCGGAACAATAGTCGTCGGACAGCCGGTAGATGTCGCCCTCATGCACGAGCAGATAGCCGGTGCCATCCTCATCCTGGAATACGCCCAGGTCCCAGCGGCGTATCGGTTCGCCCCCGAACAGCAACGGTCCGGCGAACGAGTAATCGCCGTCGATGGTGTCGCAGACCGCGTAGCAGATATGCGGATCGCCGTATTCCAGATCGTCGGAATGCATGAACATCACATACCGGCCGGTTGTCGGGGACCGCATGACCTTGACGCGTTCCCCGATGCGGCCCGGCCCCATCAGCCCGTCGACCTGCTGCGGCAATACGATGCGGCGAAACGTCCAATGCACCAGATCGGGCGACGAGTAGCAGGAGAATCCCGCGAACCGGTTCTCCTCATCGGTCTTGTATTCGCCGAACAGGTAGTACAGGCCGTCGTCCTCGACGATGCAACCGCCGTGCGCGTTCACCGTATGGCCACGGTCGTCGAACCACGGGACGCCGCTGATGATGAGGGACTGTCGTGACATCACGCATCAGCCCTTGACCGAGCCCGCCACCAGGCCGGAAACGATCCAACGCTGGCAGAAGATGAAGAAGATCACCACCGGGACCAGGGCGATGACCGTGATGGTCATGAATGCCGGCCAATCGGTCGTGAACTGGCCCATGGCGTTGTACACCTGCAGGATCACGGTGCGCAGGTCGGTGGAGGTCAGGAAGATGTTCGGCAGCATGAAGTCGTTCCATGTGGACAGCGTCTGGAAGACCACCACCGTCGCCAGGATCGGCGTGATCATCGGCAGCACGATCACGCGGAAGATGCGGAACGGCCCGGCGCCATCGATGCGGGCGGCCTCCAGAACCTCCATCGGCAGTTTGCGCATGTACCCGATGGTGAGCATGTAGCAGAAGATCGAATTGGCGAGATACAGGATGACCAGGCCCAGCAGGGAGTCGACCAGCTCGACCTTCGCCTCCATCTTGTACAACGGGATCAGCGTGGCCTGCACGGGGATGCAGAAGGCGATCATCAGCACGGCTCCGACGCCGGCGGTGAACTTGCTGTCCTTCAGGATCATGCCGTAGGCGGCCAACGCGCCGATCATCACCTCGAGGAACACGGCGGCCACGGTCACGATGATCGAGTTGATGAAGCTCTGCACGATGGGCAGCGTGCCGAACACATCCGCATAATGCTGCAATGTCCAGTGCTCGGGCAGGCCGAACGGCGACTTGGACATATCGAGCGTGGTTTTGAAGGTGTTGATGACGATGTAGTAGAGCGGGATGGCCATGATGATGGCCAGGCCATTGATGAGTACTGTGCGAACGATCCTGCCGACCTGCGCGCGTTGCGACGGTGTCATGCGAACCTCCTGGTGATGATGCCGGTAATGGCCTGCTGTCCGAGAACCACGATCATGCAGGCGATCGTGAAGAGCACGGCAAGCGCCGAACCCAATCCATACTGTGATTGGGAGATGCCCTGGACGATGATGGACTGGGTGATGGTGTTGGTCGCATACCCAGGACCGCCCTTGGTCATGCCGAACGGAAGGTCGTACACCTTCAGCCCGTTGGTGATCAGCAGGAATGTGGAGACCACGATGCCGGGCACCAGCTGGGGCAGCGTGATGTGGATGAACTGCTGGAAGCCGTTCGCGCCGTCCACCGCGGCCTGCTCGTAGAGGTCCTTCGGCACGGCCTGCAGATAGGCGAGGTACAGGGTGGCATGCCAGCCGACGGCGGCCCAGATGGCCACGAATATCACCGCAGCGCGGGCGAGGTTGCCGTCGGCGAGCCAGGGCACCGATTTCAGTCCGAGAGAGACCAGCACGGAGTTGAGGGCGCCGGTCTTCATCGGAGACAGGATGTACTGCCACACCAGACCGAGCACGATCAGCGAGGGGACGCCGAGGAAGAAGAACAGCGACCGGGCAAAGGACCGTCCGTAAAACCTGGAGTTCAGCGCGACCGCCAGCGGGATGGCCAATGCCGTGGTGATGAGCGTGGTCGTCACGGCGAACAGCACCGTGAATCCTAGGCCCACCAGCAGCGACGGGTCGGTGAACACCTTCTGGTAATTGGTCAGCCCGATGAAGTTCGGATGCTGCTGGAAACCGTTGTAGTCGGTGAACGAATAGTAGATGGTCTGCACGAGGGGAACGGCGGTGAGTACGAGGAACACCACGATGATGGGGAACAGGAATCCCGTGGAAGCCGCCGATTCGGCGAATTTGCCGGTTTTGTACCACGGCGTCCGGGCGCTGCCGGTACCAGCCGATGATGCACCGGCGGGCACTTCCTGCGACTGGTCATGACGAGACATGTCAGCATTGCCTTTCTGGAGCATATTGGAAGGTCTTCGTCCGGGCGAGGCGTACGCGCTCGGACGAAGAAGATGGAAAGAAACGTATCCGAGTTATGAAGCCGGTCAGCCGATCAGCCGATCATTTGGAGTCGGCCCACTTGGCGTCGAGGTCCTTGGTGACGTCGGCGATGGTGGACTGACCCTGGACGAGGAGCTGGAACTGGGAGGCCATCTCCTGGCCCATCACGGTGCCGTTGCGGGTCCAATTCACCCAGTAGAAATCGCCATTGGTCACGTACTTGTCGTACAGGTCCTTGAGCTGCGGGGCGACGTTCGCCTTGTACGCCGGGGAGATGGAGATCTGGCCGATGTTCTCCTCCTTGAGTTTCAGTCCTTCCTCGCTGTTGATGAAGGAGAGGAACTTCTCGGCCGCCTTGAGCTTGTCGCCGTCGATCTTGGAGCTGATGACGTACGGGGAGTCCGGACCGCCGCCCACGTAGGGCTGGCCGCCGTCGACCGCGGGGAATGCGGCCATGCCGTAATTCACGCCGGACGAGTCAAGGTCGGCGAAGTCCCACGGGCCGGACCGGAACATGGCGAGCTGTCCGGTCATGAAGCTCTGCTTGATCTGATCGTTGCTGACGCCCACGTTCTCCTTGGGCAGGGTGCCGGAATCGACGAGCTTCATCCACTGCTCCAGTACCGGGGTCCACTGCTTGGCGAAGGTGCCGCCTTCATCCTGCTCGGGCCAATCGCTGGTCTTGATGCCCTGCTTGGCGTAGTACCCGCCCAGCATCGGCTGGAAGGAGCCGGAGACCACGCTCATGTCCTCCATGTACGGGGTGATGTTCTTCGTCTGCAGTTTCTTGCCGAGATCGATGAACTAGTCCAGCGTTTCGGGGACGGAATCGTATCCCACTTCCTTGAGCAGGTCCTTGTTGTATACGATGCCGCCGATCCATGCGGTCGGCGACATGCCGTAGACCTTGCCGTCGCGTGTGTACAGGTCGGTGGCGGTGGAAGGCAGGTTCTTCACGAACGGCTCGTCCGTGATGTCGCGGGCCAGACCGGCGTCCAGCACCTCGTTGCGCGTCTCGATGGACATGTGGAACACATCGGGGACCTGACCGCCGGCCACACGGGTGGTCAGCGTCTGCGCATAATCGTTGGCCGCGCCCTGAGCGGTGCTCATCTCCACATGGATGTCGGGATTCTCCTTCTCGAACGCATCGATGATCGGCTTGGTCATCTTCTCGTTTTCCCATGCGAAATACGTGATGGTGGTCTTGCCTGATCCCGCAGTCCCGCCGCATGCGGCCAACGGTACCAGCATCGCGACGGCCGCAACGGCCGCGACCGCAACCTTGGAGAATTTCATTGCTGTTTTCCTTTCCTATGACGACGCCAACGCCGGCACCGTCGGAAACCGAAGTGCAACGCCGACGGTCCGAAGGCTGCGATGCCTTCTTCCCTCGATACTGCCTTCATTTTTAATACGTATTATTGCGTATGTGCCTTCAGTATGCCACCGCGGTACACCGGGCGCAATTAACGGCGTGTCGCACACCAACGAATTTAACCACTATTAAGCGTCGTCCCGTAGTGTCAGAAAGCCTCCGCACCCATTCACCACCACACACACGACCGCGGCACACCGGACTTTACTTCATCGCCAAAATGATTAATAATACGTATTAATTCTGATGCATTGCTGCATCGGACAAAAGAGATCGAATCAATAGGAACGCTCATGACAAACGACAACACACGAACCATCATTCATCAGCTTCCCGACGAGCGCTGGTGGGGAGGACGGGTCACCGATGGCCGTTTCATGCCATACGGGACGACGGACTTCCGTTGCGATCTCGCGACCTGGCAGCATCAGCCCGGCCAACTTCCCGAAGCGTCCAATCAAAGCGCGCCCCTGCTCGTATCCACCAAGGGACGGTATATCTGGGACGATGCCCCCTTCGAGTTCGCCATCGGACAGAACTCCATCACGATTCGATCCGATCATGCCGTCAAGGTCCGCCAGACGCCGGGAGGCACGTTGCGGGACGCCTATCTCGAAGCCTGCCATCAGCATTTTCCCCCGTCCGGCAATACTCCAGCGCTCGAGATGTTCGCCAAACCCCAATACAACACATGGATAGAGATGCCCTATCACCCCACCCAGCAGGGAGTGCTGGAATACGCCGATTCCATGCTCGCGGCCGGAATGCCCGCCGGCGTGCTGATGATCGACGACAAATGGAGTCCCGACTACGGCAACTGGACGTTCGATCCCGCAACGTTTCCCAATCCTCAATCGATGATCGACCGGCTGCATGCGCGTGGATTCAACGTCATCGTCTGGCTGGTGCCGTTCGTCAGTCCGGATTCCGCGGTGTTCCGCGAACTCGAAGACATGGGTCTCATGCTTCGGGACAAGCACGGGCGCACTGCGATCCGCCGCTGGTGGAACGGGCTGAGCGCCGTACTGGACCTCAGCAACCCGGCTACCTGCGCATGGGTTCGGGACAGGCTGGATGCGCTGCGCGCGCTGGGCGTGGACGGCTTCAAGTTCGACGGCGGCGATCTGTACGACTTCCATCCCGACGACCGCTCGCACCGGCCCATGACGTCCAACGACATGTGCGAACAATGGGCGCGCATCGGCGCCGGCTACCCGTTCAACGAATTCCGCGCATGCTGGAAGATGGGAGGGCAGCCCCTCGCCCAGCGACTGCAGGACAAGCCGGCGGCATGGGACGAGACCGGCATCGGATCCCTGATCCCCGAAATGCTCGCGCAGGGCATGATCGGCCACGCCTTCGTCTGCCCGGACATGATCGGCGGCGGCGAGGTGAACAGCGCCAGGCATTCCGGCGTCGATCAGGAATTCTTCGTCCGCTATGCGCAGATCGCCGCGCTCGCCCCCATGATGCAGTTCTCCGTGGCCCCTTCCAGGGTGCTGGACGAAGCCCATCTCGCTGCCGTCCGTCATGCGCTGGAGATACGGGAACGGTATCTTCCCACGATCCTTGGATTGGCCGAGCATGCGGCGCGGACCGGGGAACCCATCATTCGTCCGATGTCCTACCACTTCCCCGACATGGAGACCATAACCGACCAATTCATGCTGGGAAGCGACATCATCGTCGCACCTTGCACCGAGCGCGGCGCCAAGTACCGTCGCGTGGCCATTCCCGCCGGACTGTGGCATTCGGACGACGGGCAGACCATCGAGGGGCCGACCGTCGTCGAAACCCCATGCCCCCTCGGCAGGTTGCCGCGTTTCACCCGCCAGGACTAGTACTGTTACCATCGAACGTAATCGTCCCTTACGCACAAGAGGATATATGACCGTCAAACATACAGGTACCCGACAGCCCACCAGCAAGGACGTAGCGGCATTGGCCGGTGTCTCCCAAAGCACGGTATCCTTCGTCATCAACGGGAAAAGCGTCGTCGCCGAAGCGACGAGACGCCGCGTGGAGGACGCGATGCGCAAGCTGAACTACCAGCCCAACGCCGTGGCCCGCACGCTCAAAACGAACCGGACCAACATCATCGCCCTGTTCGCGGAGATGAACGAGACGTTCGACGCCAACGAGACCACGCCGTACATCGACGCGATCGTGAAGCTGGCACGCCGGCATGATTACGACGTCATCATCAACACCACGCATGACGGCTCCTCCGCGCTGAAGCGTCTTGCCGGAAAATCGATTTGCGACGCGTTCATCCTGATGGACGTGCGGCGCGAAGACGAGCGGATCGCCACCGCGGCGGATCTCAATATGCCCGTGGTATTGGTCGGGCGTCCCAACAACGCGAGGGGGCTTGACGTGGTCGATTTCGACGCGCGCGAGGCCGCGCGTCTTGCCGTGGACGAATTGGCGGACACCAATCATCATCACGTCGCCATGGTCGGCTATGAGATGGAATCCGACGCGAATGAATTCCAGTATGCCAATGAGTTCTTTTCGGGTGCCCGAGAGCGGGCCGAGCAACGCGGCCTGACCTTCAATATCGTGCCGCGCCTCGTGGATGGCTGGACAGGCATCCAGCGCGGCGCGGACCAGTTGCTGCAGCATGCTGACGACCGTCTGGGCATCATCGTCAGACAGCCCCGGCCGACCGAGTGGCTGCTTCGGACCCTGAACGAACGGGGTCTTGTCCCGGGCCGCGATCTGTCGGTCGTCTCCCACTGTTCCGACCTGTCGGCGACGTCCTTCCAATGGCCGGTCACCAACGTATCGACACGTCCTCAGGATGTGGCGGCTCAGGCGGTGAGCATCCTCTTCGAGAGACTGTCCGGCAAGACGGATGCCCCTCATTGCGATCTGATCGAGCCCACGGGCATCACCCGTCGCGGCACCACCGTCGTGTGGCCCGAATGAGCGATATCGTGTGCGGAAAGCGACGACAAACGCTTTCCGCACACTCGTCTGAATCACGAACCGACGCTCGCGATTCAGCTAGGCGCGTTCGATCAATACCTCCACCAGCGACTTCGGAGGCACCGTCACATGTTCCAGCGGCCGCTCCCGCAATTGCATGGGGGCAGGCCCCTCGGCGCCCGCGAGCGCTCTGGCGGCAATGGCGCCGAAGCGCTCGCCGCGAGACGAGAAGCGAATATTCGCGTCGAGCGTATCCTCGGTGACGTTGATCACCTTCACGGAGATCCGGCCCGTTGCGCTGTCGGCCGTCGCCTGGGCGACGACGTGCCGTTCGACGCCATCGTCACGGTATTCCTGCAGCAGGCGCCCATCCAGGAACGCGCGCACTGTGCCGTCGGATCCACGAACCTCGATGTGGAGCCGGTATCGTTTTCCATCGACTATTCCGCCACCCACAGGAGGCAATGGCTCATCGGGGATTCCTCCGCCGACCCGCCTGAATCCCGTGTACAGGTTCTGCCATGAATCGACGAACCATTCGCCGTATTCGCCGGCTTCGATGTCCCCGAAGGAGACGGCCAAACCGCCCTCGCCATCGGTACGTTCAAAGGTCATGTCGATGTCGTACGAAGACGCGTCCAGCGCCAGGGGGAAACGCTCGGATTCGCCGTCACGGACGGTGACGTCGTTCAGACGGATCCGCTGCGGCTCATTCGCATCATCGCAGTCGCGGTCCGTCACCACGACATCGCTTACCGAGAAGTCGGCGCGCTCGGCGGTCGCGCGCAGCCCGATGCGGACAGGGAACGCCCTGCGCATGCCGGAAACGCCCGAAACGCATGTCGGCAACGCCGTGTCCGTCCGATGTTCGCCGAACATGGACTGAACCCAATAATTCGGCGTTTCGTGCACTGTTCGAGCGTTGAAGTAGATCAGGTTGGGCTTCCACTGCTCATGTCCCTCCCGTGCCAGCAGCGGCGCGTATGAGGCCATGGCCACCGCATCGCCGTTACGCTCCATGGAGGCCATGAACGCCGCTTCGGCCAAGGCTCCGTCCAAGGCGTTCGACCGTGCGGAATACTCGCCGAAATAAATTCGGGCACCATTCCTGTCCACATGGTCGAAATGATCCAAATGGGACAGCAGCCACTGCGGGGAACGATAGCCATGCTCATCCACGATCGACAGGTTCAGACGTCGGGCCAGACGCAGGCCGCGTTCATGGTCGTCACCTTCCATGAACGGCCCCAGGGTTCCGATGACCTGTATGTCGGGATACGCATCATGCACCGCATGATGGATGCGGCTGAAACGATCCTCGAACACGTCGCTGATGGCGTCCTCGTTGCCGAGGCCCAGATACCGCAGGTTGAACGGTTGCGGATGCCCGTTCGCGGCTCGCCGACCGCCCCAGACGCTATCGACGTCGCCATTGGCGTATTCGATGAAATCAAGCACGTCCTGGATGTACTGGTCCATGCGGTCGATGGGTATCGGCGTCGCGCCCTCGAATGCGAATTGGCAGCTTACCCCTGCGGCGAGCACCGGAACGGGCTGCGCCCCTATCGCCTCGCACAACAACAGGTATTCATGCATTCCGATGGCCATGGATTGGTGGGTTCCCCGCCCCGTGGGCATCTGGCGGCGATGCTCCACCGGCCCTATCGTGGTTTTCCACTGGTAGATGCTGTCCAGGCCGGCATAGCCGTGCGCGATGCACCCGCCGGGGAAACGCAGAAACGCGGGGTGCAGCCGTCGAAGGGCGTCAACCAGATCCTTGCGGAACATCGGCAATTTCGCCGCATGCTCCGCAGAGCGAAGTCCCACCCAATCGACATCCACAATGACATGCCGTGACGCGCACGGCCATGCGTGGTCATCGTTCACGACCAGCCGCAACGCGCCACGGTCACAGGTTCGCCCGGAGGTCAGTGTCCGCTCGACCTTCACCCATCCTCGTCCAAGCGGGACATCCAGCACACGTTGGGCGAGCACGGCGTCTGCCCCGTCGGTAAGCTGCACCGACAGTCGGACGGATTGCGGCATGTCTTCCGCCGGCTCCCCCGCTTCGACATATCGTGCACGCACCCACGCGGTGAATTCATAATCCTTGCACGCGTCAAAGGGCATGCCATCGTACCCCTCGTTCTCGGCGGAGGTCGTTCCGCCGGTGACACGCACGGACAGGTAATGGGGATTCTGCCGGGCGACGGGATCCTCGACGTCCACCGTCGCATCCAGGAAGCCCGAATCCCCCCGATGCAGGAACCGCCAGCCGGTGCGCCAGGACCATCGAGGCGAATCGGCGGCGCTGAATTCGAATGCGCCGTTGCGCACCAGATCCGAGTTCAGGCCGCCATCGATCGACATGCTGATGTCTTCCAGGAAAATTCCCCAACGGTTCGGGTTGATCGGCGTTCCCGCCGCATCATCGGCGACGGAGATGGACACTGGTTTCATCATGTTCCGGCTTTCGTTCAGTCTTATCATGCGTGGAGGATGGTCCGCTTCCCGGCCCTGCCAATGGTCCGGCGGAAGAATCCTCATGTTCGTTATTCAGGAAACAGGGGGCGCGTCTGAACCGCACCCCCTGTTTGTACCGCCCATCCGCATCGTGGCAGGCAATCCTGCACGTCGGATCGCCTGCCGCACATGCATCATGGCATCACGGCCGTCGCGTCCGCCTGCTCACTTCGTAAAGAGCAACCGCCACGGCTGCGAGAAGCATGCCGGCCACCGCCATCGGCACGACGCTGGAACCGGTCTTCTCCAAGGATCCGGCCTGATCGTTGCCCGGCTTGTTCTGGTCGGCGCCCGGCTTGGTCTGATCGTTGCCCGGCTTGGTCTGACCATCGCCCGATCCGGGATCGCTCGGCTTTGACGGAGTGCCCTCGTCCTTGATCTTGACGAGAGCCGAGATCGCATCGTTCAGGGCGTCCGCCGCGGCGTCCACTTCCTCTTGCGAGGCATCGGAATCAGCGAGCACCGTCCGGGCCTTTCGCAGAGCCTGATCCAACACGGACCACGACTGCTGCGTGTAGTCCGACTCGTTCAGCCTGGTCGCCGCATCGATCGCGTCCTGCAGCTTGTCTCGACGCACCGGCGTCTCGTCTGCGATCACGGTCACTGTGAACGATGCGGTTTTGGCGGGATTCGCGTTCAGCGACACCACCACCGCGACCTTGCCTGCGGCCGAGGAATCAAACCCGGAAAGCGTGTATTCTTCAGCATACAGGGGGCTTTGCTCGCCGCTCTTGCGCGTGGCCATCACCGCCAGACCGGCCGGATCCAGTTCCTCGCCGATCTTGTACGTGGATTTCGTCGGGGCACTGGTAATCGTTATGCCGTCGACGGGATCCGAGTAATCAAGCAGGGTATTGATGGCGATCTGAAGCTGCTTCAGCGCCTCATCGACCTCATCCTGAGTCGCATTCACCTTATCGTTGACCGCGCCCGCCTTGCGCACCGCGTCAAGGAACGGCTGGCGAAGCTCTTCCGGATAACTGTCGATGATCTGCTCAAGCTGGGCGGCTTGGGCCAGAAGGCTCTGCAGATCGCCCTTGTCGGCCATCGACCCGTCTTCGTTCTTGACGTGAACCGCGAAGGTCGTTGTCACCAGAGGATCGGAACCCTTGAGCGCGACCGTGATGGTCTTCTTGCCGATCGTCTTGGAATCAAAGCCGCTCAACGAGTATTCCGTTTCGGACAATAGGGTCGACGTGCCGTCGTTCCACGTGGCGGTAATGGCGAGACGCTTCGGGTCGAACCGCTCCCCGACCTTATAGATGGTCTTGGTGGGCGTAGTGGTGACCGCGATACCCTTTGCCTTCTTCTGTTCGAGAGAGTCGATCGCCGCATTCAGCGACTGAGTCTGGGCATCGACCTGGGCTTGGGTCGAATCCTTGGCGTCATATACCGTCTTCGCCTCCGACAGGGCCTTGCTCAGAGCGTTCCAGGTCGAAGCGGTGTATGCGCCTTCGGTGTACTTGCCCGCCGCGTTGATGGCGTCCTCCAGCGCATCGCGGTTGATGCCATCGGTCGGGGCCGTGCTCACCCTGACCAGCTCGGTCGGCTTCACCACGATGTCGCCGTTGCCGGCCACATCCCGGCGATCGGTCTCCACCCAGGATCCTTCCTTGTCGAAATATCCGACGGTGGCCTTCATGCCCTTGCCGAGGTTGAACACGGAATCGCCGCTGTCCACCAAGGCGTCGGACATCACATAGGTGCTTTGCGTCTTGGGATCGTAGGCGGCATACGCCACGGAACCGGAATCAGTGGTGAACGTGACGTCGCGTCCTCCAAGCTTCTTGGTGCCGGTGTACTGCTTGTCCGGATCCTTCTGGCCTCGGCTTTCGATGCCCGAGTTGAACTCCGCCATGTCGGTGGTGTTCAGGCTCGAAATGAGTTCGTTCATCTTATTGATGGAGATATTGAAGTTCGTGGCCCGCTGGGCGGATACCGGCATTTCCGGAATCGTTCCGAGAACCCACTGGTAATACCATTCGTAACCGTCCTTGGGCTCGCCGTAGAACGAGAACGACGCATTCGCCGCATGGGAATTGTTCAGATGCCAGGAGCTCACGCTATTGCCCGACTGCAGTACGACCGCATACAGGCCGGACTTGTTGTTGCTGTTGCCCGAGCTTTCCGGGATCTGTCCGATGCCGCTTCTCGTGTATTTGCCGGCGTCCACCGCATAGTTGCGCTGATTCACCAGATTGCGGTCGTAGGAATCCGGTCCGATGATATCGATGTTCTCCAGGGAACCGTACTCCGCCAAAGCCTTGTGCTGGCCGGTGTTGTCCTTCATGCCGTTGGCCCAATAGCCGCGGTGGAAGTTCATGCGCGTCGCCACCACGTAGTCGGATTCCTTGACCTGTCCGGCAAGCTCGTTGCAGAGCTTCTTCCAGGTCTCGTTGTTCTTGAAGAAGTTCTTGGCTCCGTCGACCTCGTTGTTCACCTGGAACAGGATGGTCTGATGCGTGGTGTCCACCTGGGCCAGATGATCGAACATGGCCCTGACGGCCTTGTTCTCCATCTCGAAGAGGTATTTGGACGACTCGTAATGAGGATCCTTCGGATCAGACGGAATATACGGGGTGTTCCGTTCCACGCTGGGCTTCAGATCGGTCCAATAGACGTATTTGCCGTTGCTGTCCTTCTTCAGGGTCCACTGCGGGGTCTGCGCCATGAATCCCCATCCGGTCGGGTCGTATTCGAGCGCCGCACCGCCGCAGCCGTTGGTGCCGAACCACACCCAGTCGATCTTCAGATCATATTTTTTCGCCCACTTGACGTACTTGTCAATGAGCGTCCAATCGTAGACCGTGTTTGCTGTTCTGATGGAGGGGTGGGAATAGTTAGAGGCTTCTAGGCAGAATGGGTGGTGCCTAAACCTAT
>NZ_WHZW01000014.1:0-50014 GCF_010667685.1 Bifidobacterium aerophilum
AGGACCGATACCGTTCGCGCTCATTCCCGATGAGGCACCACCACACCCTACGCGCTCAAAAAACGTGAGGCACGTCGAACGTACCGGTCTCACTGCTCATCGTGATATCCTTTCGTTGAAGGTTTTTTCTTTCTTGATCGCCCGTGTTGCAGCACGGGCGATTCTCATATCCGCGTAGAATCCGCGGTATGAATGACGTGATCCGCTTCATCACCGACATATGGAACGCCATCGGCGGATGGGCGACCGTAGGAGGAGTCTGCGGCCTGATCGCGCTGCTGCAGACGAGCCATGCGAACCAGATCGCCAAGAAGGCCAACGGCATGGCTCATGAAGCCGCGCGAGACGCCAACACGGCCAACAAAATCGCAGCCGAGGCGAACCAGATAAGCGCAAACGCGAATGCGATCAGCCAACACGCACTCGACGTCAGCAAAGACCAGATTGTCTACCTCTGGGACGCTGAGTTCGACTGCGAACGCCTGGTCTGTTCCGTGGTTAACCAATGCCCGTACAAGGCCGAAGACACGGTGGTTCTGTTTTTCCACAATGAGTGCGACCTGATAGGCGGCACCGGTGCCCCGCTCAAAGTGCCCGGTTTCGGCCATCTCGACTTCCATTCGACGCTGTTCGGCGACTATCTTCGGGAAGCGGCTGCTCGGCGTCTTGAGTGGGAGGAGTCGAACGGGGACTCCGAGATGCCCGCCCTGTTCGACATTCAGATCTACGTGTCGTGGACGAGCGAGGGTGGGGTCCACCGCAGTTACCGCTTCCAAAAGTCCTTCAGCGAGATCGACAGGATCGACCGACTCGATAGGTGACCAATCACGCATCTCACGCCTCCTTGGTTTCTTTGACGGTCCGGTTGATCTGCCGGGCCAACTCCAACAACTGGGTTTTCGTCAGACCGTCGATGATGACGGCCTCGTCCGCGTTGTCGAACCAGATGCGCCAGCTGCTGGCGGTGCCGTGCCTGTCGATGCTGGCACTGTCCGTGCCGCCGTACGTGAACCGGCGGATCGGTTTCGATTTCATGTCATGCCTCCTTGGCGAGTTTCATGGTTTGGCTGGGTGTGAGTCCGTGGCTGCGTCCGATGCGGACGAGACGGGCCGGATTGTTGAGGTTTTCGGCCTTCCTGACTTCCTGCATGAGCAGGCAGTGGTTCACGTCGTGGTAGCCGGTGCCGGCGAGGTGACCGCACTCGTAGACGCTCATGCGCTCGCCTCCATTTCGGCTTGCTTGACGTCCTTGTCGGGGACGTCGGTGACTTCCGCGACTTCGCCGGGCGTGAATCCGAACGATCGGTAGAAGCCGACGATCATCGCAGGGGTCGCGATGTTCGTGCGCTTGGCCTTGCTGAGCACGCTTTCGCTGACTCCGATCGCGCCGGCGAAGGCCGCGTCGGTCTTGAGTCCGCTCATCCTTCGGCTGCGCTCGAGGAAATCGGGTTTGAATGTCATTGCCAGAGTCATCCGGCAACCTCCTTTCGTTTTGCACTCCGTGGTTTCGTTGTGCAACTAGTAATAACACTTTGCAACCGAAGATGTCAACACGCAACCGCTTCGGCGTGTCTTGACTTGCAACCGAAAGTGTTGCATAATGCAACCATGAACAAATACGAATGGCTAGAGTCCACAATTAACGAAGACACCATCGCTGAAGTTGCTCAAAAATCAGGCATCATAAAGACCACTGCATGGCGTCAGTACAACAACGATCTCGGTTTTTCTGCTGAGAACGTTATTTTGATTGCGCGCGCTTATCACAAAGATCCGGTCGAGGCGC
Source organism: Bifidobacterium aerophilum (assembly GCF_010667685.1). GTDB lineage: Bacteria > Actinomycetota > Actinomycetes > Actinomycetales > Bifidobacteriaceae > Bifidobacterium > Bifidobacterium aerophilum. Next base: position 1,787 of record NZ_WHZW01000014.1, read on the forward strand.
TTGTTGCGTTCGATTATCTACGTGATGACGAGCGAGGTGTTGCGGCAGTGAGGTCGGCCCTGCATGCCGCTACCGACAAGCAGTTAATAGACGAACTTGCCAGCCGTCTTGATCGTCAGCCGGATAAACCGATCTGGAACGAACCCGTCGTCATCGAAGAACACAAACCCGCCCCCGCTCCTGCGGTCGATCCGGTCGCGCGGCGCGAGCAGGAGAAGCTGGATCAGACGCGTCGCTTCCTGCGCGAGGGCGTTGGTTTCGCCGCCAACATGGACGAGCACAAGTACGAGCACGAAGACGACCAAACCGCATAAACGTGTCGAAACCGACACGGTTAAACCAGTCATCCGGAAAAACCGGACAACTGAACCGCCGAAGATTTCTCGGCAGTTGACATGACCATTTTGCTGACCTCAACAAAATGGTCGGAAGGAGATCGACGATGATCCCGCAATCACATGACGACAACAAGAAAGCCCCGGTCGCGAAGACCGGGGCCACGAACAGTCGATGTGCGGCGATGGGTCACGCCGCCGCTGGGGTGACGTCCTTGCCGGTGAAATACCGGGAATGCGTCACGCGGATCGCGTCGAACGATTGGGAGCCGATCACGGCCAGCTCCCAGTCACCGAGATGCTTGCCCATGTCCTTGCGGAAGTCCGGATCGTTCACCGCGTCCATATACCCATTCGGACCGGGATACTCACGGACGATCCTGTCGCCCGTCCTCCGGTTGTACCGGATCACCATGCCCACCATCAGCAGCCTCCCGTCGTTGTCCTATCAGTTTGATCGCATCGTCAGACAATGCCCGAAAACGGTCGAGCTGCCGGGGATCCAAGGTCCGGTAGTAGTCGGCCGAACTGCGCAGCAGCGACACTATCAACTCCGCGACCTGAGCCATCCAGCGGTCATCCGGATGCTCCTCCAGCGTCATGGCCGCGTTGGACAGCTGCTGCATGGTGACGACAAGATCTTTGACGTTCCTGGATTCGGGGTAGCCGCCGTAGCGGATCAGCCGGCCGTACCGGTCGCCCATCGCCTCATAGCAGTTCGCCCAAGCATCCTGCAGCATGGTGCGCACCTGCACTTCGGCGAAGATGCCGCGCGGCAGCCGGACGATAACGTGCACCGCCCGATAGCCGGAATGCGGATGCTCGCGCATGTCCGACACCTGATGGTTCGGGAACAATGCGCCCACCGCATCCACGACCTGATTCTGCTGGCTGAGCGTCATGTCCGCGGTGATGCGCGCCCCGATGATGTCATGCACGCGGAACAGGGGAGTGCTGTCCTGCCGGATCAGCTTGTCGCGCAGCGTGTCCACCGTCTTGACCCGGAAGGAGATATCCGGCTGGCCGCCGATAAGCGTCGTGTAGTCGATGGCGTTCAACCGTTCCACGAGGTTCACGAGTACCTGCGAATACCAGGCGTACACCGTCGCATAGTCGAGTCCAGGCACCGAGTCGCCGCCGCGCACGATCTCGTCGCGCATCGCCTTGATCGTCGAACCCGTCCACGGCTTGGCGGGGATGTCGAAAACGTCGTCCATGCGTCGAATCCTACCAAATGCGACATAAAGGGGTTACCATGCAGGCCAAAAGCCATCGGATGATGGAGGTAAGCGCGATCCGCCTGCCGGTCGACCCGTTCCAATCGTATGGGCGGATGCGCATGGCCCTGTACGAGACCGCGCCCGGCCTGACCGTGATGAGCGATCTCCTGCCCGACAAAATGGACGGCGTGTACTGCTTGGAGACGGATACGATCCTGATCGACCGGCGCATCGACCTGACCAAGAAACGGTGCACGTTGGTGCATGAGCTCGTGCATCGCTGGTACGGGGATGATGGCGACGGGCATTACACCGCGAAACAGGAGATGCGCTGCCGGCTTGAGACGGCGCGGCTCATGGTCCGTGTGGACGACTATGCGGACGCGGAACGCATGTACGACGGCGACGCGTTCCTCATCGCCGCCGAACTCGACCGCACCGTGCAGGTGATCCGGGACTTCCAGCGTTTGCTGCGGGATGGGGTGGCGTGTCGTGGGTTGCCCGACTTGCCATAATCTACATACTGTGTTATTATATTTATGTCGGGAGGTTCCCGACAGGACAACTCAAGAGAGGAGGTGACGCGGAAAGATTGAAATGGGAGATCGCTTCGCTCGTCATCGCGGCCATCAGCCTGCTGCTGCAACTGATCGACTTCATCATCGACAAGCACGACAGACATAAACGGCCACGACACAAGAAGTAGCAACCGGGGGATTCCAGATACTCATACTATCCAGAATCTCCCGGCCTCCCCATCATCCCGCAAACCACCATGAAACACAACCTCAAAGGAATCTCCAGCCTGCTCATGGGCATCGCCACCGCCTGCGGCGCCATCGCCGGATTCACGCCGTGGACACTCGCCGTCATGGCCGTCGCCACAGGCATCCTCGGCCTCACGGCCGGCCTCGACCACAAGGACGGCCGGCGATGACCATCCGATACCTCAGCCTCACCGAGATCGCCCAGCGACTCGACGTCACCAAAGGCGCCCTCGCCCGCTACAGGCTCCCCGAACCCGACGCGCTCACCGGAACCACACGAGGATGGCTCCCCGAAACCATCGACCAATGGAACGCCCAGCGTCCCGGCAAAGGCGGCCGCCCACGCAAACAGAAAGAAACAGAATGACCCCTATCGCCAACGCCACCGCCGTCTGCACCTGCAGCGGCGGCTGGTGGGCCGTCGAAGTCCCCGAAATCCCCGGCCTGTTCATCCAGGCCCGCCGACTCGACCAAGTCGAGGAACAGGTGCGGGACGCCGCCGAAATGCTCGATACACAGATCGGCACCGTCACCATCGACCCGCAGGACGCCTAAAACAGAAAAATCCCCTCCCGCATTGCCGTGCGAGAGGGGAGAGGCCGGCGGATGCGCCAACACCCATAACCGGCAATCGAAAGCAAGCCCAGAGAAAGAAGAAAGGAGGCCGCTTCGCCCTCATCATACCGTCATCGACGACGGCACGGGCGAAGCGCACCCAAAATGGCGAACATCACCAGATACCAGACCGCGAACGGCGTACGCTACCGTGTGCGCTACAGGAAGCCCGACGGCACGCAGACCGACAGGCGCGGGTTCAGACGCAAGATCGACGCGGAGACATGGGCGGCCGAGCATGTGACCATCGCCAAGGCCGAAGGGCGCTATATTGATCCGACCGCAGGCAGGACCACCGTCGGCACGTTGTGGCCGGCGTGGATCGCCGCGAAGAAGACCCGGTGCAAGGCCAGCTACATCGACAGCCTCGAACGCGAATGGGATCATCGGGTCGAGCCGAAGTGGGGGAACCGTGAGGTCGCGTCCCTGACGCACGGCGAGATACAGGAATGGGTGAGCCTGCTGACCGCAGGCGTGCGAAAAGCCGGCGCGGAGGATGAGTGGGAGACGCCGCCCGTGAGCGCGACCGTCGTTCTGAGAGCCGAAGGCATCCTGTCCGCATTATGCCGGCAGGCCGTGCGTGACCGGCTCATCCCGGCGACCCCATGCGACGGCCTCGAACTGCCGAAGAAACGCAGGAAGGAACACCGGTATTTGACCATGGCGGAGCTCGTACGCCTGGCGGACGCGGCCGGATGGCGCCGGACCATCGTGCTCACGCTCGGCCTGACCGGCATCAGATGGGGCGAGCTCGTCGGCCTGCGCGTCGGCGACGTGGACCTCGAACACCATCGCCTGTGGGTGCGGCGGAACGCGACCGAGGTCAAAGGAGAGATCGTGGTGGATACCCCGAAGTCGGACAAATGGCGCAAGGTCGTGTATCCTGCGCTGCTCGACAGGGAGCTGCGCGCCCTGTGCGGCACCCGATCGGACGACGTGATCCTGTTCGAGGCGCGGGGTGGAGGCTGGCTGCGGCGCAAAAAGGGACCGAACGACGAATCGTCGTGGTTCTACTGGGCGCGCAAACGCGCCGGCATCAAAGGCGAGATGACCGTGCACGACCTGCGGCACACGGCCGCGAGCCTCATGATCAAAAGCGGCGCGAACGTCAAGGCCGTGCAACGCCAGCTCGGCCATACGAGCGCCGCCATGACATTGGACGTGTATGCGGATCTTTTCGACGACGACCTCGACGCGGTCGGCGAGGCGATGAACGCGCTGCTGCTGGAAAATGTGGGCAAAATGTGGGCAAGCGACACGGGCAAGGCCGCATAATCCAAGCGGCAGTAAGCGTCTCGCGCATGATGCACCGGGGTTCAATTCCCCGCGACTCCACTGTTTCGCAAGCGCCGCTCCGCAAGGGGCGGCGCTTTTTGCATATCCGGCCCCGGCGCCGGGCGTGCGTCGGCGCGTATCGTCGTGCGTCGGCGCGCGCCGCGCGAGGAGGGCGGATCGTCTGGAACACGCGCGGTTTGACTTTTCGTCCGGCAGGTCCCATCATGGTCACTAAAGCGCTTTAGTTAACGGCGTGAACCAATACGTCACCGTGACGACGGAAGCCGGCGAACCGGCAGACAAGGGAGCGAAAAGAGACGACGATGTTCCTCAAACCCGAACAGCAGCTCGAACGATGCAAGCGCGTCGTTCGTCAGCGCGTACAGCCGCACATCCACCCGAGCATAGCGAAGCTGAATGTCGAAGCCTTCGACATTCCCGGCGAGCCGATGCCCGTCGACGAGTTCTTCGCCAAGGAGCGCCGCGGCGAGATCGACTTCAAGCCGTTCTCGATCGGCAGCGAATGGGGAACCACCTGGGGCACCGTCTGGTTCCGCCTCACCGGCCGTGTGCCGGAAGGCTACCCGAACGGCAAACCGCTCGAACTGGTCCTCGACCTCGGATGGTATCCGCACTCATGCGGCGGCCATATCGAAGGCCTCGTCTACCGCGCCGACGGCACGGCGATCAAGGCCGTGCACCCGCTCAACACCTGGGTGCCGTTCATGACCGCGGACGGCAAGTCACAGGTCCCGATCGCCGAAGACGGCACGTTCACCGTCTACCTCGAGGCCGCCAGCAACCCGCTGCTGCTCGGCGTGCCGCCGTTCATCGAGACCGAACTCGGCGAGAAGGCCACCGGCAAGCCCGACGAGCCGTACGTGTTCCGTTCCGCCGACCTGACCGAATTCGACCAGCGCTACGAGGACTACTTCGTCGACCTCGACGTCGTCTCCCAGCTCATGGAATTCGCCGACAAGTCCTCGCCGCGCTACTGGCAGCTCGCCAAGGCCCTGCAGCGTTCGATCAACACGTTCGACGAGCAGCATCCCGATTCCGTCGTCGCCGCGCGCGAGCGTCTCGCCGGCGTGCTCGCCAAGCCGGCGAACGCGTCCGCCATGAACGTGAGCGCCGTCGGTCACGCGCACATCGACTCCGCATGGCTGTGGCCGGTGCGCGAGACCCATCGCAAGGTGGCCCGCACCGTATCCAACGTGCTCGCCCTCATGGACGCCGACCCCGATTTCAAGTACGCGATGAGCTCCGCCCAGCAGTACGAGTGGCTCGAGGCCGAGCACCCGGACATCTTCGCGCGCATGAAGCAGCGCATCGCCGAAGGCCGGTTCATCCCGGTCGGCGGCATGTGGGTCGAAGCGGACGGCATGCTGCCGACCGGCGAGTCGCTGATCCGCCAGATCACGTTCGGCCGCCGCTACTTCAAGGAGCATCTGGGCGTCGAACCCCGCGGCATCTGGCTGCCGGACAGCTTCGGCTACACGGGGGCATGGCCGCAGATCGCCCGTCGCGCAGGCTATGAATGGTTCCTCACGCAGAAGATCTCGTGGAACGACACCACGAAGTTCCCGCACCACTCGTTCATGTGGGAGGGCATCGACGGATCGCGCATCTTCACGCACTTCCCGCCCGCGGACACCTATGCCGCATGGTGCAAGGTCCAGGAGCTTGACTACGCCGAGAAGAACTTCCAGGACAAGGATCTCGCCGACCGCTCGCTGCTGCTCTTCGGATTCGGCGACGGCGGCGGCGGCCCCACGCGCGACATGATGGAGCACCTGCATCGCTACGAGAACCTTGAAGGCGTCTCGCGCGTGACCGTCGAAGGCCCCAACGAGTTCTTCGACAAGGCGCACGCGCAGCTCGAGGAGAACGCCGGTCCGGAAATGCCCGCATACAAGGGCGAACTGTACCTCGAACTGCATCGCGGCACGCTCACCGCCCAGCAGGACATGAAGCGCGGATGCCGCATGGAGGAGTCCCTCCTGCGTACGGTCGAATATCTCGGTGCCGCCGCGATCCTCGCCGACCCGGACTATGAGTATCCGCGCGAGGAGATGGACCGCATCTGGAAGACGCTGCTGCTCGACCAGTTCCACGACATCCTGCCCGGTTCCGCGATCGCATGGGTGCACCGCGAGGCGCGCGACAACTACCGCCGCGACCTCAAGCGTCTGGGCGAGATCGCCGAGGACATCTGCGCCGTGCTGCGTGCAAGCGACCCGGACGCCGATGTGCTGCCGGCCGCGCGCATCAGCCAGTACCGTGCCGACGGCGGCTCATGGCAGGTGCGTGCCGCGCAGCCCGTCGCCGACGCGCCGGCCACGCTGAACAGGCGTGCCGACGGCGGCGCGGAACTCGCCAACGGACTCGTCAGCGTCGTCGTCGAACCTGACGGCACCGTCTCGTCGCTGGTCGACGAGGCGAACGGCCGTGAACTCGTGCCCGCCGGTGCCCGTCTCGGCTGCTACGAACTGATGAAGGACGAGCCGGCCGTATGGGACGCCTGGGAGATCGAACGCGAATCTCTGCTCATGGCGAACGGCATGCACGGCGAAATCGTCGACGCCTGCGTCGACGGGGCGGACGCCGCGACCGTCACCGTGCGCACCGTCGAAGGCGACACGACGATTACGACGACGATCACGTTGCGTTCCGGCGCCAAGCAGCTCGACTTCCACACCGATGTCGACTGGAAGGCCCGCGAACGCTTCCTCAAGGTCGACGTACCGCTGTCCGTCGTCGCCGACCGCGCCGTATACGACTGCCAGTACGGTCTGGTCGAACGTCCGATCGTCAAGAACAGCGCGTCCGACGAAGCCAAGTTCGAAAGCAGCACGAACCGTTTCGCCATCCTGCGCGAGGCCGGATACGCGGCGGCCGTCGTCAACGGGTCGATCTACGGATCCGACGCCGCTCCGATCATCGGCGACGCGTCTCAGGGCACGGCGAACGGCACGATGTTCCGCCTGTCGCTGCTGTCCGCGCCCACCTTCCCCGACCCGCGCACCGACATCGGCCGTCACGAATACGATTGGTCCGTCATTCCGGACGCGACGATCGAACGCACCGTCGACGCCGCGTGCGCCATCAACGCGCCGACCCTGCACGACGTGCCAGCGATCGCGCCGCTCGTCTCCCTTGACGTGACCGACGGTATGGCCGTGATCGACTGGATCAAGCCGGCCGACGACGGTTCCGGCGACCTCGTCGCACGCGTCTACGAATCCGCTGGCGGCCATGCCGACGCCGTGCTGCATGTGAGCGACGTGCTGGGGGCAAACGCCACGGTCCGCGAAACCGACGTACTGGAACAGGGCGCTCCCGCCGCCGACCTGCCGGTCGCCCTGACGGGCGCGACGCATGCCGCCGACGGCGCACGGCTCCACTTCGGCCCGTACCAGTTCGCCACCCTGCGCATCTCGCGCGGCCAGGAGACGCCTATGGCCTGATCGCGAGCATCCTTCATCATCACTTGCATGACGATCGCCCCGAAACCGCGTGTTCCGGGGCGATCGTCATGTCTGTTGTGCGGCTTTGCTATGTTGGCCTAGACAACGAAGGAGCGTGAAGGCATGGCTGCACGGACATCGAAGAACGCGCCGTTCACCATCGTGTTCGGCGGAGACCCGTACCTGAACGGGCAAACGGTGCGCGACCTGCGTGACCAGGCGCGCCGGAAGCGGCCCGACGCGGAGGAGATCGAACTCGACGCCACACAGACCGACCGGTACGAATTCGACGAAGCCGTCAGCCCGTCGCTGCTCGCCGACGTCGCGATCGTCACCGTGACCAACCTGCAGAACGCCGACGACAAACTCGCCGACGCGATGGTCGCCTACTGCCGGCAAGCCTGCGACGAGCCGAACACCGCCAGCATCGTCATCTGCCAGCATGAGGGCGGCATGAAAGGCAAACGCGTCGTCGACCAGCTCGAACGGGCGGGCGCCCGCAAGGAATCCGTGGCCGATCTCAAGAAAGCGGACGCCAAACTCAACTTCACGATCGGCCGGTTCGAACGGCACCATCGCCGCGTCGACCCCGCCGCGGCGCAGCAGCTCGTCGCCGTGCTCGGCGACAAAACCGGCGAACTGGCGGCCATGTGCGACCAGCTGTGCTTCGATTTCGACGACGATCCGATCGGCATCGAGCGTGTCAACCAGTATCTGACCGGCAATCCGCAGGTCACCGGCTTCGAAGTCGCCGACACGGCCGTCGCCGGGCGAACCGCCGAGGCGATCGTGCGCATGCGTTCCGCCGTCGAACAGGGCACCGATCCGATCGCGCTCATCGGCGCGCTCGCCATGAAACTGCGCTCCATGGCCAAGGCCTCCGCCGTGCGTTCGGGCGTGATCTCGCAGGCCGAGGCCAAAATGAACCCATGGGTGCTCAAAAACGCGCAACGCCAGCTGTCCGGATGGACGTCCGACGGCATGAGCCGATGCATCCGGCTCCTCGCATGGGCCGACGAACAAAGCAAGACGAACGGCGGCGACCCCGTGTATGCGCTTGAACGGTGCATCATCGCGATCAGCAGGAAGGGAAGGGAATCATGAGCGACGCTATCACCATCAGCGTGCCGACCGACGAGGACATGCGCTCTTTGGGGGAGCGAATCGCAGGCTCCGTGCGCGGCGGCGACGTGCTGCTGCTGTCCGGTCCGCTCGGCGCCGGCAAGACCACGTTCGCGCAAGGGTTCGGCCGTGGTCTGGGCATCGGCGAGCCGATCGTCTCCCCGACGTTCACCATCGCCCGCGAACTCGACGGACGGTTCGCCGACGGTTCGCCCGCGCATCTCGTGCACGTCGACGCATATCGGCTCGGCGGCAACGACTATGCGCCCGGACAGGACGCGATCGGCCGGCTGCTCGACGAACTGGAATCGCTCGGCCTCGACGAGGAGCTTGAGGACCCGGGAGAAAACACGGTGATCCTCATGGAGTGGGGTGAGCAGATGGCCGCGGCGCTCGCGCCGGAACGGTTGGAGATCCACATCGACCGTCCGGTGCCGTCCGACGGAGGAACGACCGGGGCCGACGGCGCTATCGGCGAACTGACCAGCGACGGCACGCGCGTGGTCACGCTGGCGCCGGTCGGCGCGCGATGGGATTCGTGGACCATCGAGTGAAGGAAGACGCGCGGGACTCCTTGTTGTAGACTCGCTACAGGTTTTTCGGACGCATCGTTCGGGATCGGTCAAGTTCAAGGAGAGACACGCATGGGTTGCACGCTGGTGATCGACACGTCGTACGGTTCGACCGTGGGCATCGTGGGACGCGAGCCGATCGTCGAAACCGACTCGCGCACCCACGTCGAACGCCTGCAGGCCAACATCGCCCGCGCGGTCGGCGAGGCCGGATTCACGTCGTCCGACATCGAGACGATCGTCGTCGGACTCGGTCCCGCGCCGTTCACCGGACTGCGTGCCGGCATCGTCGCCGCCAAGGCCATCGCGTTCGCGACCGGCGCGAGACTCATCGGGCAGAACGTGCTCGAACCGCAGCACGAGATGCTGGCCGCCGTCATGAGTGACCGTGATGCGTTCGCCGGCGTCGACTTTCTGGCGGACGTGCCAAGGCTGGTATCGAACGACATGTCACGGGATCGCGACGACGCGGCCGCACAGGCGGAATACGCCGAAATCGATCGGCATGTCACTCTGTGCGTAAACGATGCGCGTCGCAAGCAGCTGTACTTCACGCTCATCCACGGCACGACCAATATGCCCGACGCCGAGGCCGACGCCAACCGCTGGATCGGCATGGACATCGACTATCCCGAACGGATCGTGGAACGCGTGAATGCGGAACTTGCCGCACGTTCCGCGTATGACGGCGTGCGATACGTCGTGGACATCGCCGGTCACGGTGCCGCCAAATACGCGGACTCATGGAAGGGATTCGGCGATACGCTCGGACATGTGGTCGACGGGTCCGTGCTGGACGCCGGCAAATCCGGCGTGGCGTTGTTCGCGTCGTGCGCGTTGACACGCGGACTGCGCGGTGACCGGGAAGTGCCCGTCGAACCGCTGTACCTGCGCCGGCCGGACGCGGAGATCCCCGCGCCTCTCAAGCACGTGCTCGGCCATGAAGGCGCGAAGAGGGCCGCCTGATGCTGATTTCCTTGGATGAGATCGATCGCGGGACGGCCGTTGCCGCCATTCGTGCGCTCGAAATCGAACTGTTCGGCAGCCACGCGTGGAGCGAAGCGTCGGTCAGGCAGGAGCTTGACGCACCGGCCCGCACATACGTGTTCGACGTCGCGGACAAACGGAATGGCGATACGGTACGACCGGCCGACGTGCGCGGATTCGCCGGCTTCTGGTACGACGGCGACGACGCGGAGATCATGGACGTCGGCGTCGGCAAGGCCCATCAGCGGCAAGGCATCGCGGCCGCAATGATGGCATGGCTGATCGAATGTGCGCGAGAACAGGGCGCACGACGCATCCTGCTGGAAGTCGGCGTCGTCAACGAGCCGGCCATCGCGCTGTACCGCCGGTTCGGCTTCGAGAACATCGGCCTGCGCAAGCGGTACTACCAGCCGGAAGGCATCGACGCACACGTCATGGCGCTGGATCTGGAGCCGCACGTCGTCGGCTTCCAAAGCGCGGACGGCGCGCATACGAGCCATTATGGCGCCGAACATACGGAACACGGGAACCACGAGGAGACGAAATGAGCGAACCGATCGTACTGGGCATCGAATCGACCTGCGACGAAACCGCCGCGGCCATCGTGCAGGGCCGCACCCTGCGCTCCAACGTCGTCGCCTCGTCCATGAACGAACACGCGCGATACGGCGGCGTCATCCCCGAAATCGCATCGCGAGCGCATGCCGAGGCGTTCGTGCCGTGCGTCTCGCAGGCGCTCGCCGACGCCGGGCTGGAACTGTCGGACGTGGACGCGATCGCCGTATCCGCCGGCCCCGGCCTTGCCGGGTGCCTCGCGGTCGGCGTCTCCGGCGCGAAGGCGCTCGCATGGGCGGCCGGCAAGCCGATCTACGGCATCAACCATGTGATCGGGCACATCGCCGTCACCCAGCTGCAGTTCGGCGCGTTTCCGCCGGACACGCTCGCGCTCATCGTCTCGGGCGGTCACACGTCGCTGCTGCACGTCGAGGACGTGGCGCGGCACATCGACGTGGTCGGCACCACGCTTGACGACGCGGCGGGGGAGTGCTTCGACAAGGTGGCGCGACTGCTCGGCTTCCCGTATCCTGGCGGCCCGCATATCGATCGACACGCGCAGCACGGCGATCCGAAGGCCATTCGCGTGCCGCAGGGACTCACGCAGGGCAAGGCCGGCGCGGCGCACCCGTACGATTTCAGCTTCTCGGGCGTCAAGACCGCCGTGGCCCGTTGGATCGAGGAACAGCAGGCGGCCGGGCGCGAGATCCCCGTGGACGACGTGTGCGCGTCGCTTGCGGACTCGGTGGCGAGCGTGCTCGCGAAAAAGGCCATGCGCGGTTGCGAACAGTACGGGTCGAAGTCGCTGATCGTGGGCGGCGGATTCTCCGCGAACTCGCAATTGCGCGCCAAACTGCTCGAATACGGCGAACGTTGCGGCGTCGAGGTGCGCATCCCGCAGATCAAGCTGTGCACCGACAACGGCGCGATGGTCGCCATGCTCGGCGTGAACCTGGTCGAGGCCGGCGTGGCGCCGTCCGCCCCCGATTTCGCGATCGACTCGGCCATGCCGCTGACCAAGATCAGCATGTGAGCCCTATCGGACGTTTCTCCGACACGCCGATATGTCGTACGATTTGCGTCGATCGCGGTAACGGATAAAATCTTTAACTCGTGCGCATCTTGCGTGTGCTCACATAAATGAACATTCCTGCGTAGCTCAGTTGGCAGAGCATCCGACTGTTAATCGGACGGTCGCTGGTTCAAGCCCAGCCGCAGGAGCTTATTTGAAGCCTCGGAATTTTCCGAGGCTTTTTTGTTACCCATTCCCTGAAGCTGTTTAAGCATCGTGTCATCCATCAGAGCATTGGCAGAAGTCCCAAGGAAGTCTGCTGCCCTCACCAAATCTGCCACTGACCACGCAATACGCCCCTTGATTTTATTGGTCATAGTGGCACCACGAATACCCATAGCAGTAGCCAAAGAGCTTTGAGACTTACCCTGCGCTGCCAGCAGCAACTTCACATTCCTAGAAATTACAGACTCGGCATAGCTGACCTCTTGGTCCATGTTCTTGGTCTCAGGCATAGACATTGTGGCCGTCATTGCTTTCTCCTTGAATTCGGCGCTTTCTTAATAACTAATGAACAGTATAGCGACACGATTTGCATTTCGTCAAAAGAAACATTATGGTATTAGTTATGAAGAAAGAAACAGACGCGAAAGGAAGTATTCGGATGAAGGAATGGTTGATGAACCAGGGTCTTTCTTATCGCGAGTTTGCGAGCATCATGGGCCAGTCGCCGTCATCGATCTGGAAAAAGATCAATGGCGAGACGGCGTGGCAGCAGAAAGACTTGCTGTTTCTTCATGACCGTTATGGCTTGTCGTCTGATTTCGTTCTGGGTCTTGATGCCCGCGAGGAGGTGTTGGTCTGATGCGTATCGCTGATGTTCAGCCGCTGGTGGATTGCTCGTGGCGTTCCGGTGAGCCGATCCCGCCGATGGATGGCTGGTATGTGGGTTGCGCGGTTCGTCCTGCCGGCGGTGCCGGTTTCGAGGGTCCTTGGCGTGCGTACCGTTACGTCGGCGCCCCCTTGACCGGCGACAACAAGCCGAAGGGGTTGACGGCGGATGTGCTGGATGCCAGCGCGGATTACGTGTTCTGCGGCGTGTTCGGTCTTCTGTCCGAGGCGTTCGCGGCGATCGACGCCGCCGGCCATTCAGATTCCGTCAACGAACCGTATGTGACCATGATTGATTCACACGAGGGAGTGAATCAATCGGCAGATGATGCCCCGCAGAACATCGAGGCCAGTGGCTCCGGTGCTGTCCAGCCAGCGGACCTGTCCAGATTGCTCGTCGGCACCACCTTTTACGGGAATCGGCCCGTACTCTCCGATGTGAATGGCCGCCCCTGTCGTCTTGCTGAGTATGCGCCAAGCCCATGCGGAGAAGCCGTCGTCCTGGGTTCGGCACATCGCGACGGGATGCGAGATGGGCGTGTTGTACTTGTCCGTGATCTGCATGACGAGTCCGACGTTCGCCTCAAGGACCGTGTGGCCGGCTTTCTCGTTGAGGCGTCTCGCCGCCATATTGGTGGGGATGCCGAGGATGACCTTAGCGTGGTGCTGTGCCGCCCAAGCGTCGCAGAACAGCTTGATCTTCAGTCCGACGCCTTCGCGCCTACGCTCGGGAATGACCGCGATCCCCTCAAGGATGGCTACGTGACTGCGGATAATCTGTGCGGCATCGTGGTCTCCGAACCTCGCGAAGTCCTGGGCTGCTATTTCGTCTGGCTCGACGAAGGCTGCGCCTATGAGGCCGTTTTTGGACCACGCCCCTATAAGCGTCGGCCTGAGCGTGCCGTCGTCATACCTGATGACTTGTGGACGGGGGCGGTTTGCTGGATGCGCGATCTGTTCGGCGAGCAGCAGCCAGACTTCTTGTGCCTCGATCTCGTTTGCCACCGGTCGGATGCCGATCCGTTCGTGCGTTGTTCCGCAGTCGACTGTCGGTCGGCGGATGAGATTCTTGAGTCTTTCCGTGATGCCGGTTCGGGAGGGGGTGGTCGGTCTAGCTGATTCGGACATCTCTGTTTGCCTCTCAATACAAGAAAATGCCGGTATCCGATTGCCGTCGGATACCGGCTGTGCGACAACGTTTCCCGAGTCGTTCGCCCTGCTGTTCTGTCCAGGATCACCGGGGTTTGCGGCTCATGCATTGTGTAGGAGTGTCATCACACATGGTTGACTTTAACAGGCTTTTCTGCGTGATTCCTGCGTCCTGTCTCAAGGCTACGCAGCAGTTCTCGCGTTTTGGACGGACATTTTCGTCACGTTTTGTTCACGTTTCGTCTCGGCGGGATCGGTGCATGATGATGCACCCGTCGAATGGCTTGCACATGGAGGTGCGCTGATGGGCGAGGTGGAGTATTGGGTTTCGCGTCGGGATCATTACCGGCGCATCGGGATCGCTGCGGCCGTGGTCGCTTTGGCGTCTTTCGTCATGGCATTCGTGCTGCTGCTGACGATCGGCTGGTTCGATCTGGCGCTGGGCGTGTGGGGCGCGCTGGTGTCCGCGTTGACGCTGCTGGCCGCGTCGATCGTGGATCGTTGGGCCGATCGGGAACGTGACGCGGCCGCCGATCTCGCCGCATTGTCCGCTCGCGGCTGCATGCCGCAGCTGGCTGGAGGTGCGCGATGAGCATGGAGATGGTGTTGGCGGTGTTGTCCATCCTGATGCTCGGTCTGTTGGCGTGCGGGTTCGTGCTGTGCGTGTGGTCGTTGTGCCGAGTATCCACGCTGCGCGATGTGGCCGAGGAACGCCTGCTCGCGAAGCTGCACGCTTCCTGCGGAAAGGAGGGGTCCCATGTCGAAGAAGGGATGTAGGAACAGCGAGTTCTCCGTGGAGGAGATGGAACGGCTCGCTGCCTTGCCCGCGGTCGAGCATGTCTCACCGACGCGCATCTACTACACGTTCGCGTTTCAGACGGAATGCATGCGCCGGTATCTCGACGGCGACCGTCCTGTCGATATTTTCCGGGATGCCGGCCTGGAACCGCGGGTGATCGGGTATAAGCGCGTTGAACGGTGTATCGACCGGTGGTGTCTTAGCCATATGAGCGATGAGGAACGTCGATTGAGGCTCAGTCGTCGCCGCTGGCACAGCACGATGGACGCGCTCGACCAGCTCGCCGCCGAAAGCCGGGAGGTGACGGCATGAGTCATCATCGGTCGTACCCGCTGGAGGGGATGTCATGATGCGTGATCTTCGGTTGGACGCCGACGCGCGTCGACTGCTGCTCTCCGCGCCGGCGGACGGCAGCCAGGATTTGTACGTGAGCGCGATGCTGGGCATCCCCCAGTCCCGTGTAGCCGGCGAACGAAAGAAACTGCTGGGACACGTTCTCGGCGACCGTGGGAACCGGAGGCGATGATGGTCGACCCGCGTGACGATTTCCGTAGGGAGTTCTCCCTGTTCAACCAACGGCTCGACCAGCTGCTGAAGGAGGAAGGCACGAGTCATGGCGGGTTCGCCGCGATGATCGGCCTTCACGCAAGCGAGGTCACATCCCGGTTCACGTACCGCACGGCATGGAAGGTACGCGACGTCAAACGCTGCGCGATGCTTCTGGACGTGTCGGTCGATTATCTGCTGGGCTTGTCTGACGTGCCGTCCCGGCTTGATGAGAACGTCCGTCCAAAAACCGACGGCGATCAACCGAAAATCAGTTCGTTCGGTTTCCTCGATGGGTTTGGAGGCGATGATGGTCAGGCCGCGTGATGATTTCCGGCGTGAGTTCGCGTTGATGAACGCGCGGATCGACCAGCTGTTGTCCGAGGAAGGGACCACGCACCGCCAGCTCGGCGAGATGATCGGAATCGACAAGGACGGGATCAATTCCCGGTTCGCCTTCCGTGTCGCGTGGAAGGCGCGTGACGTCCGACAGGTCGCGGCCGTTTTGGACGTGTCCGTGGATTACCTGTTCGGTTTCATCGATGTGCCGCGACGGCTGGGCGTGAATGTCCGTCCAAAACATCGCGGAACCGATGAATCATTTTCATCGAGTGTTGTTTCAGACGTGATCGGAGGTGACCTATGAGCCGCGAGACGGTGGAATGGGCCAGGTCGGTGGAGGGCCTTGACCCGGAGTCCCGGAAGGTGCTGCTGGGCATGGCCGCCGATGCCGATCATGACGGGCGTGTCGTGATGCGCGAGCATACGCCGGCCGGGATCGTGGAGCAGGAGTACTTCATCGGCCCCGCGCCGAAGAGGAACGCCGCGTTCTTCAAGAAGGGACGGTGATCGCATGACCACCTACACGATGGTATGGGTGCAGAAGCACGTCCACGACGTGCGCAACTCCACGAAGACCGTGCTTGCCTATCTTGCTTTCCGCGCGCATTTCGATGACGGCACCGCATCGTGGCCGTCGATCGCCACGATAGCGGCCGATTGCGGCATCGACGAGCGCACCGTGCAGCGCGCGATCAAGGAGCTGGTCGACAAGGGATACCTCGAACTCGGCCAGCAGGGGTTCAGCGCGTTCAATCCCAAGACCGGCAAGCAGGTGCGGGCGGACCGGCGCAGCGTCGTGTGGAACGTGATCCTGAAGGACTCCGGCATCGAGGCGGAGGACGTCGAGGAGACGTCCGAACGCGGCATCGTGTCCTGCGTGCGTCACGCGAGGAAGGCCGCAGCCCGTCGCGCCGCCGTTGACGAGACGTCGGACGAGGCCGGCCCGAATGGATCGGAACCGCTTCCGGACAAAATGTCACCCCGTGAAGACGTGCGTTCCGGACAAAATGTCACCCCGTGCCCGACCTCAAATGATGTGGATAACTCGGGGGTTTCGGACATTTTGTCCAAAAAACCGGACAAAATGTCACCCAATAATACAAGTAACATACATAACCCCTCTGCCCCTACGGGGCATCTCCCCGCAAGCGGGGCGACCCCGATCGAGGATGGAATTCCGCAACCGGGCGAGACGCCGATCGATCCCGACGGCTCGTATGCCGATCCCGGGTTCGATGCCGGTGCCGACGGTCCTGTCGAATGGGTCGAATCGTTCGACGATGCCGATGCCCTCGATGCCGCCATCGTGGATGCGGACGCCGTGGCCGGCCGCGTGCTGGCCTCGCTGGAGTCGCTGCGTCGTCACGAGGGACTGACCACCAGGCCGGCAAACGCCGCCGATCGTCAGGCGGTGGCCGCTCTGGCGCGTCGTCTGTCCGGCGATGGCGTGCCGTCGCCCGAGTCGCTGATGCTGGACGTGCTGGCGTACGCGACCTTGCACGACTGGCACGCTAAGCATGTGGACTCCGGCCGCAGGTTCGCCAGGGCGTTCGACTCGCTGCGCAACGACATGGCCGTGGACGATCGCAGCGCCGGCCGCCGCTGTTCCCGCGACGGCCAGTCGGCGGACGTCCGATCGCAGTCGCCCGCCGCTCCCCAGTCCCGGCCTACGCCGGTGCCGCCCGACCATCGACCGCGCACGGTCGACCCGGCACGCTCGGAACGCAACCGGCGTGATCTGGCGGCCTACGCCGCAGCGCACGGCGGCTCGTGCTTCGCGGGCAACTGGACACGAGAAGTGCGGGAGGTGGGATCATGAGCATATACGACGACGAGACGCCGCTGTGCGAACGGTTCCCGGAACCGTGGGCCGACCGCATGTGGGGTTTCGATGACGAGGACGTGGACGCGGCCGAACGGCGCGACCTGCTGCGTGCCGGCGCTCGTATCTGCGAACAGTGCCCGTTCCGCTTGGAATGCCTGGCGAAGGCGATCGTGTTGCACAGCCGTACGGGGTTGTCGGGCGGCATGTCGAAGAGCATGCGCGGCGCGATGGCCCGGATCGCGGAACGCGACGGCGTGGCCTGCCGCGACAAGACGGCCGGCAGCGACTCGGAACGCATCCGCCGCCTGATCGCATGGCTGGAACTGCACCCCGAGGCGTTCGACACGGCACGCGAAGAGGAAAGCGAACGACGCAAGGAACGCCGCCACGCGGCCGCGACTCCCAAGCATCGCGTCGGACTCGCCCGCCGCCGACCCAAGATCGCGACCTCCCCTGCCCAGCAACCGCTGTTCTGAGTCCGTCTCCGCTTTCGCCTGCGACACCGGCGGACTCCCGGCCGTGTTCCTCTTGCACGGCCGGATTCACCTACGGATATATGGATTCCCGGATTTCATGATTTCCAGATTTCCAGATTTAACGATTCCATTCAATACAGAATTCAAGGAGTGTGCATCATGATCGGATTGATGCTCTCGGCGACGTTGGCGCTGCCGTCGGCTACGCCGGAACTGCCCTTGTCCTTGCCGACGGCGGCCTACGTGTCCGTACACTTGCCGTCGCGTTCCCGCTACCGGTACGTCATACGTCGGCACGTCCGCGACGAAGACGGCCACGGCTACGGCGAGGGCACGAATCTAGAAGAGAACGGAGACGGCAACGGCACGTACGTGGACACGCTCGGCCGGCTTGTCCACTACCGTATGGCCGACGACGACCCGGACCGTCCCGAGTGCGATTCGGACGGCAACGGTACCTGGCACACGAGCGAATGCGCGGACATGCCCAGAACGACGGAAGAGAAAAGGAAGGCGGACAGGGCGGACGGACTCGCGCTGCTGGCCTTCTGTCTGGTCGGTCTCGCGATCTGCGCCGTGTGCCTGATCTCGGATGTGTGATTTCAATGTTTCTTTATTTCAAGCAATCGGGAAAACAATCAATCAAGTATTCAAGGAGTTGACGATGATTATCACATTGGCGAACGCGAAGGGCGGCGTGGCGAAGACGACGAGCGCGGTGTTTCTGGCGGCCGCGTACGCGCGGCGCTGCGAGCGGCCGGTGACGGTTTTGGATGCGGACCCGCAGGGCAGCGCGAGCCTGTGGGCCGATCTGGCCGACGAGAACGGCGAGACGATCGGCGTTACGGTGGAGGCGGCGAACGCCAGCACGCTCAAGCGGGTGCGTCGCAATCAGGATGCGGGCGTGTCGGACGTGTGCGTGGTGGATGCGCCGCCGCAGGGGCCGCTGCTGCGCACGGCCATCGAGTGCGCGGACTTCGTGATCGTGCCGGCCAGTCCCAGCCCGTTGGACTTGCAGCAGGCGTGGGCGACGTTGGCGGACGTGCCGGCCGGCAAGCCGGCGGCGGTGCTGCTGACGCGCGCCGAGACGAACACCACGGCCTACCGCGATACGGTCGCCGCCTTGGACCGTCAGGGCACGCCGTGCTTCGACGCGGTGGTGCGCAAGCGTCAGCCGCTCGCGAAGGCGATGGGTCATATGCCGGTCAAATGCTACGAGTATGCGGACGTGCTTGACGAGCTGCTGCGCGTGCTGGACGGAAGGGGCGAGTGATGCGCAATCTGGATGATGCCGCGTTCGCTCCGGCCAAACGCGCCGTGGGAGTGAAAGCCCCCGCGCCTTCCTCACCCGGTTCGGACAAGGTGATGGTGTCGCTGCGCGTGCCGGCCGATCTGCGTCGCCGCTTCTACATGCGGGTGGCCGACGAGGGACGGCGCAAGGAGGAATGCCTGGCCGAAGCATTGGAGCTGTGGCTCACGGAACACGCGGTTTGACTTGGGACGCCCTGTTTCCTGTTTTCGCGGTTTCCTGATTTCATGAAAACAGGGGGCGGAGTTCCTTGTTTCGGGATTCATTGCTTTCGTGGAGTCGTGATTTCAATAATTCAGGATTTCGTGTTTTCGTGAATGCGGGATGTCGCGCACCTGGTTTTCCGGGTGTGCGACATCCCGTTTTTATTGTCCGTTGCGCCCGGCGTGTCGGTTGGTGTTCCAACGTTTCCGTCTGTCGCGCAAGTGTCCGTCCAAAAACAGGCGTTGCCGCCGCACAGTGGGGTGTGTGTTCGCGTGGACGGCCCATGCGAAAGGAAAGCGAGGATGTACAGTTGAAGGATTCCTGGAGGAAGATCGCCGCGATGACGGCGGCGACGGCTGCCCTAGCCGGCGTGCAGCCCGCGATGATCGCCGTCGCGGACGGCGGTTCGGAAAAGGGCGTGGCCCGCATTCAGTCGGATACCGGCACGGACGCGCGCACGGATGCCACGGTGCGCGTGCTGACGGTGGCGGGCCGGAAGGTATCGTTGGGCGAGACCGATTCGGGTTGGGTGGGCCGTGTTGGCGTCGACGCGAAGAAGGACCTGCCGAAGACGGATGACCTGTTCGACGTGATCGTCGACCCGGACGGGGTGCCCGACCAGTATTCGCTCAAATATGACGCGAAACAGTCGGCGGAGTACGCGACCGCGACGGACACGCTCGGCGTGATCCACCGAGAGGGCACCATGACGTTCGTCGGCCAACGTGACCAGGACGACAAGCCGACCGTGCTGACGGTCGCATACTCGTACGACGACGGCCATGCCGCGAACGCCGACGGCCACGGATTCACCTGGAACGAAGCGAAACAGCGGTGGGAGACGTCATGGCGCGTCGACTGGGACAAGGGCCTAGCCCCGAGCCTGACCGAGGTGAGCCTTGACGATGGTTCGTCCACGTCGCCGCTGCCGGTCAAATGGAAGGTGTCGAACGACAACGGCACCCTGACCGCCACGGCGAGCATGGAAGGCACATTCTCGGACGACGCCGGGGACCACGCGTATTCGATCACCCTGGACGCGCTGCGTCCCGCGTTGCAGACACGCACCGTCACGCGCGACGGCGGGGAACCGTTGCGACTGACGGAAATGGACGGCGTGTGGACGGGAAGCATGCCCGCGGACACGAAGGGCGACGCGCCCGATTCGCTTACCGTCATAGCCGGCATGGAAGGCCAGAAGGACCGCGAATACACATTGAAGGCCGACCGTTCCGGCACGAACGCCACACAGTCCCGGCTCGGCGTGATCGCCTATTCCGGCAGCATCGCGTACGCGAACGAGTACGAACGGACCCGAGTGTCCATGCCGGTGAGCTACGAACGGGGGAAAAGCGCCGAAGCCGTATTCGACGGCCGGCAGATCGAGTTCCGGCGCGCCGACGACGGCACATGGCATGCGAACCTCACCGGTTCCCTCGACCGGTCGGACAAGCCCACCGTCGACGTGATGTCATTGAACGGGCAGGACATGAAGATCGATTGGGACAAGGACGTGAAGACCACGGTCGGCGAAGCCACCGTGATCCACAGCCTGACCGGTCACCTGTCCGGCACGATCAGCGTGGACGGCATCGAGCAGCGGTGGAGCGTGGACTTCACATCGACGCGCACCGAGGGCAGGGTCAGCGCGCTGAACGTGCTGCAACGTAACGCCGACGGATCGACCACATCGCATCCGGTCGAAGGATTCGACCCGTCGAAGACCGATTACACACTCACCCTGCCGGCAGACTCGGCCACCGGCAGCTATTCGCTCGGCTACGCGTCCGCATCCGACACGGACAAGGTGACCGAAGGCAAACCCATCGCGCCGAGCCTCGACGGGTCGACCCGCGTGCTGAAGATCACGCTGAACGGCGTCACGTACACGGTTCGCGTCGCGTTCGCCAAACCTCAGTCGCAGCCGTCGAACACGGCCGCGCGTCTCAAGGGCATCTACGTGAACTACGACGGGACCACGGGCAAAGGCACGCTGATCGAGGGCTGGAACCCCGACGTGCTCTCCTACACGCTGCACGTCCCGGCCGACGCGAAGGGCGTGTACGTGCTGCCCGAAGCGCCCGACGGGGTGAACGTGAAGGCGGCCGACGTGATCCAGTCGGGCTGGTCGACCACGCAGCGCTGGATCAGCGTCGCCGGAGACCAGTCGCGCGTCTACCAGGTCACGGTCGTGCGCGACCATGACACGCCCACCGCCGACGAGGCCTTCCAGCCCGGCAAACCGGCCGACAGCGACGGGATGACGCAGACCCAGAACCGCGCCGAAACGAATCTCGTCAGCCACGGGTGGACCGACGCCAAGGGCGCTTACCACACCGAGAACGGCGATTCATACCGCATCGAAGAGGGCGGTTCGTTCGCGTACGCATCATACGCCGGCCAGACCGTGAGCGTGTCCACCGAGAAAATCTCGCCGATGAACTACCGGTACACGCTCAGCGTGCTCGCGCCGGACGGTGCCACGTTCGCCCAGCACACGTACACGGTCACCTACATCACCGAAACGACAACGACGGCCATGCTGTCCGGCATCCTGGTCAACAACGAGCCGGTCGAAGGTTTCAAGCCGCAGGAGACGGAGTACACGGTCACGGTCGGCAACCTCGACCATTGGACCGTCGTCCCGCAGTTCGACAAGCAGTCCGGCATGAGCGTGACCACAAGCCGAGACAAGGCGACCGCAAGGATCACCGTCACCAGCGCCGACGGATTGAACAAACGCGCGTACACCGTCCACGCGAAACTCGACGCCGCCAAGGCCGGCGGCGCCGGCGCGGACGGCGCACAGCTCGACAATCTGCCATCCACCGGCTCCGCCTTCCGCCTGCCGGTGATCATGGGCGGCACATTGCTCGCGACCGGCCTTGCACTGCTGCTGACGGCAGCCTCACACATGCGATCGAACCGTCGCCGTCCCCGACACGGGGAACCGCGCCGCGCGTCCCGCGCATGACAACGCTTCCCGCGGGATGATGCGTCTCTCTCCCTCCCCGGACGCGCCACCCCGCGGGAACCCTGCAAAAAATGTCCGTCCAAAAACCGTTTGCACGGACGGATGCTTGAAAAGTCAAGGATTCCAACCAGGAAAGGAGAGCCTATGGGCGATGCAAACGGATTCACGGCAGCGCCGGGGGAGACCGGCGTCGTGACCGACTCGTTCAGCCCCAGCCCGGTCATGTTCTGGCTCAAGACCAAGATCGACGCATCATCCACGCGCGTGAGGTACGTCAGCCCCAACACGCTGCTCGGCCTGATCCCGCTGGGAGAGCAGGCCAAAACGATACCCGTCGCGAACATCTCCAGCGTCGACACCGACACGCGATTCAACATGGGACCGTTCCTGATCGGCCTCGTATTGACCGGCGTCGGCTTCGGCTGCCTGCCGGACAACCTTCTGCTCGGCCTCATACTGCTCGCATTCGCCGTGGCAAATCTCGTGAACGCGCTCAGCGCACGGCTCACGTTCGTCAACCATGCCGGCGGCCGCAACACGCTCACGGTATCGATCCTCGAAAAGACGCGCCTCATGCAGCTCGCCGAACGGATCGAACAGCTCGTGTTCGCCGACCGCGCAGCCACCCGCCACGCCGAGGCGATGGACATCGCTCAACGCCAATACACGACGGCCGTACAGCAGACGATCCTCCAGCAGCAGATGCTCGACGCGCAGCAGCACGACCATCAGCACACGCCGGCCGAATAAGGACACGGCACACACAGATTTCCCCGCGCTTCCGCACGGGGACCAAAACGGCCGGCACGCGGGTGTCGGCCGAATCCCACCGAAAGGAACACACAATGAGGAAGAACCACGAAGGCCAGAACATGAAGCGCGCAGCCGCGCTCTCGCTCGCGGCGGCAACGCTGCTGACCGGACTGTCCCTCGCCCCGACCGCGATGGCGGCCGACGGCAACCTGACCATCAACGCCGGCGCGGGCACCACCCTGGCCGGCCACACGTTCAACATCTACAAGCTCGCCACCTATCCGGACGTGGTTCTCGACGGCAACACCGTCAAGAGCGTGAGCGCGAAGAGCGTCGACACGGCCACGAACACCTGGATCAAGACCGCCCTCGACAACGCGGGCGTCAAGGTCGACACGACCGCCGGGCAGGACGCGGCCTCCCAGATGCTGCGCCAGACCACCGGCAGCGTCGTCTCCCGCAAGATCGCCGCGAACCTCCAGGACAACATCGCCGGCAAGACCCCGGTCAAGTCCGGCCTGACCACGAACGGCGCCAATCTGACCGTCGCACTGCCGGAAGGCTACTACCTCATCACCGACTCCGCCGGCCTGCCGATCCTCGTGTCGACCACGATCAGCGGCAAGACCAGCATGAAGACCGGCAACACGCTCGGCACCACCTACATCAAGGGCCAGGTCGCCACCCCCGAGAAGGAGATCAAGAGCGTCGACGGCACCTGGAAGGAAAGCGCCGCCGCCACCAACGGCGAAACCCGAGAGTTCCGCATCAAGATCACCCTGCCGAACAAGCTGTCCGCGGACACCATCACCCTCGACGATTCGATGGACGGCATGCAGTACGTGGCCGGCACGTTCGCCGCGTCGATCACCGAAGGCAAGAACAAGGGCACCGACGTGACCAAGCAGTTCGGCACCATCGGCGCGTCCGCCACCGGAGCCGGTTTCACGACCACCTCCACCGCGGCACTGATCGACAACTACGAGAACCAGCAGGTGACCGTCACCTACAAGGCCAAGGTCACCGACGCGTCCAAGGCCAACGCGGCATCCAACACCGTCAAGGTCACCATCAACTGGCTGCCGGACACCGTTCCCCCCACCGTCGACCCGCCGACCCCGGGCGAGGACAAGGTGACCGTCCCGACCTACGACGTCGACCTGAAGAAGATCAGCGCCGCCTCCACCGACACGAACCAGATCGTCGTCGCGGGCGCGAAGTTCATCATCAAGAACGAGACGCTGGGCAAGTGGCTCAACTGGAACGCGACCACCAAGCAGTGGACCTACGTGGACACCCAGGCCGAAGCCCAGGAACGCACGACCGACAACCAGGGCGTCATCTCCTACGACAGCCTCGGTGCGGGAACCTACCTCATCACCGAAACCCAGGTTCCGGACGGCTACTTCACGTTCGTCAAGCCGTCGTTCCGCGTGACCATCGACGACGAGGGCAAGACCTCGATCACCGGCGTCGACCAGGCCGGCCTGACCGCCAAGGTCACGGATGCGAACGGCAAGGGAACCACGCCCGTCGCGGTCGTCAAGAACGTGGACAACATGAGCCAGCTGCCGCAGACCGGCGGCATGAGCATGGCGATCATCCTCATCGGAGGCATGGCCGTCATGATGATCGCCACCGCCGCCGGCATCACCGCCGTCAAGATGCGCCACATCGACATGCCCGGCACCAACCTGCCGCAGATCACCGCCTGACCTGATCTGAACACCGTTCGAGAGCGTGGCGGCCGGCCCCAAGCCGCCGCCACGCTCTTCGTTTTTTGGAAAGGAAAAGCACATGAAAACGCATTCGGGCAAGCGACTCACCTCGGCGCTAGCCGCCTTGGGCGCCGCTGCCATCTGCCTGATGGCCGGAGTGCCGGCGGCCCAGGCCGCGGCATCCATGACCGTGCACGCACAGGCCTACTATTACTTCTCCGTACCGGGGAACGTGACCAGTAGCGGCAACATTAATAACTCCAACATCGAAGGCGGGGGAAACAACTACGATTCGACCAAGGCTCACACCGTCACGGCACCCACAGCCACCCAGGTGCAGAACGTCAGCATGTGGAGCCGATGGCCCAGCAGCTCCGGCAAATGGGGCGAGAACCATGACAAGTTCAGCGGAAACGCCGACTACGAGTTCGTCGGATGGCACATTCCTTCGAACTTCAATCGGGGTGAAACCTACTCTTCGAACAACGGGTGGAGCTGGACGAAACTGACGATCAAGACGCCCACCGCGGCCGCAGGCAAGAACATCGCCCCGGGGTCCTCGTTCGCCGGCCCAGTATACAACCCGATCACCTGCACGAACAGCGGCGGCAACGTCAATTCCGTCGACTGCCGTGCCCTCGTCTCCAAGTTCATCGGCGCGATCTACATCCCCCTGATCCGCTTCGACGGCAACGGCGCGACATCCGGCAGCGTGGGCACCGACGGCCCGCACATGCAGAACAACGACCTGGAAGCCGACTGGCTGTACACCATGCGCAAATCCCCATACGCGAGAACGGGATACACGTTCACGGGCTGGAACACGAAGGCCAACGGGTCCGGCACCTGGTATCAGCCGGGAGACGTCGTCAACATGGGCAAGGCCGCAACCCTCGACGATATGAAGGACGCCAAACGAACGAGCCTCGCATTGTACGCTCAATGGACGGCCGACCCGATCACCATCCGCTACGACGGCAACGGCGCGACCTCGGGCACGACCGCCAGCCAGACAACCGGCCGCAACGTGCCCATCGCCATCAGCCAGAACGGATTCACCTGGAACAGCCACGAATTCCAAGGCTGGAACACGAAGGCCGACGGCACCGGCACAAGCTACAAGCCGGGCGACAAGCACGCGTTCTCGTCGAACACCACGCTGTACGCGCAGTGGAAGACGTTGAACGCGACCATCCGTTACGACGGCAACGGCGCTACCTCCGGTACTGTCGCGGACCAGACCGATCAGATCGGCAAAACGGTACAGGTCCGGCAGAACGGGTTCACGCGCGACTCGTACATCTTCAAACAATGGAACACGAAGCCTGACGGAACCGGAACCGCATACGCGCCGACCGCCGACGTCACGATCCCCGCCGATGGCATGACCCTGTACGCGATCTGGACGCCGGTCTCCACGACCATGCCGTCCACCGGCGGCTCGGGTCTCATGCTGTCGCTCGGCGGCGGCATCGCGGGACTGCTCGTTTGCCTCGCCTCCCTGATGCTCCGGCGTAAGCGCCGAAGCTGAGCCTCGACCGGTATGCCGAACGAACGAAAGGGATGACGGGACGATGATCCGGTACGACGACATGAATTGGGCTGACCTGATGGCCGGCCGCGACCCGCGCATGCCCCGAAGCCAGCGCACGCAAGGACGCAGGCTGATGGCACGCGCGCGGCGCGTCTCCCAGGCGTTGACCGTGGTCGCCGTCCTGTCCGCGCTGCTCGCGTTCGGCGTATTCGGGTGGGTCGCCGTCAGCCAGGCCGCGAACGCGAATGAAGCGCGTGCGGAGGCCTTTGCCGCCCAGGCCACGGCCTCTGCCGAAACCGACAGGCTGAAAGGCATGGTGAAGGCGGCCCAAGCGTACAACGCCGATCTCGCCTCCGCGCCGCAGGTGATCGGCGCACCTCTGGCGACGGACGGGACCGGGGCCGGCGACTTCGATTTCGCCGACGATTCCGCGTACCAGAAAACACTGGATTGGGGTGACGGGATCATGGGCACCCTGTCGATTCCCCGCATCGGACTGGAGCTGCCGATCCGTCACGGCGCCGGCGAGTATGCGCTGTCGAACGGATTGGGACACCTGCACGGCACGAGCATGCCGGTCGGCGGCTCGTCGTCGCACGCGGTCATCACGGGCCATCGTGGCCTGGCCGACAAGGAACTGTTCACCCGCCTGGACGAACTGAAACGGGGAGACCCGTTCTACATCGAGCTGGGCGACGGCGAGACCCTGGCGTATGAGGTCGACGACATCAAGGTCGTCGACCCGGACGACACGAAAACGCTCGCCATCCAGGAGGGCCGTGACCTGGTCACGCTGGTGACATGCACGCCGATCATGCTCAACACGCAGCGCCTTCTGGTCACCGGCCATCGAGCGGCGATGCCCGGCGAGGTTCCCTATCCCGACCAGGCCGAGGGCGACTCTCATCCCAAGCAGGTCACGGCCATGAGCGCGCTGTCGGCGTTCGGGGTCGGCTCGCTCGGTGTGACCGTATCACGGAGGAGGAAATCGCGGGGGCTTCCGGCCCGGTCGTTCCACTCCCATCGCTGAAAACCTCCACGACACACCGAAAGCATGTTCCCCATTAATAATAATTGACATTATTAATGGGGAACATTATTATTGGGATCGGACGACGTCGGAACCCACCCCATTTACCCCGTTGTCGGTATTATGGGGGTGTGAATCCGGCAATGCCGTCGGACCACAAATCGCCATGTTCCGGTTCTTGCCGGGGAGGGAGAATCATCATGAACAAGAACTCGAAGAAGAGCGTCGCCGTCATCGCCGCGACGGTTGCGGGGGCCACCCTGCTCGCGCCGCAGGCGGCGATGGCCGACGAAACCGCGATCACGCCTGACGAACAGGCCACGACGGCCATCTCACAGGCCCAGAAGGCATTGCAGGCCGCCAAGAAGACGATCGCCGCTACGCCAACCGGCACGACGGAGGCGCAGGCGAAGGCCGATGCCGCGTCTGCCGCATTGGACGACGCGCAAAAGAAGCTGGACGAGGCGGACAAGGCGAAGCAGCAGGCCGTCGAAGCGCAGCAGCAGGCCGCCAAGCAGGTTTCGGACGCCACGGCGGCCCGCGACCAGGCGGCGCAGGATGTGGCGGATGCGCCGGCCAAGATCGAACAGGCCCAACAGGCGGCGCAGGACGCTCAGGACCGCATCAATGAGGCGGCTCAGCAGCTTGACGCCGCGGCGAAGGCGCAGCAGCAGGCCGAGGCAGACAAGGCCGCAGCCCAACAGGATAAGACAGCTGCACAGCGGGATAAGGACGCCGCGGACGCAGCGGCCAAGACTGCTCAGTCGAAGATCGATGCCGCCGATAAAGACGCCGATGACGCCGCCGGCAAGGTAGAGTCCGCCGCGGCAGCGAAAGCGCAGGCCGAAGCCGACAAGCGCAAGGCTGACAAGGCCGTGGCGAAGGCCGATGACGACAAGGCCGCGGCACAACAGGATAAGAGCAAGGCGGAAGCCGATGCGAAGACGGCCGCAGCCGACAAGGCGACCGCCGATCAGGCCAAGTCGGACACCGAAGCGAAGCTGGCCGACGCGACGAAGGCGGAGTCGGACGCGAAGAGCGCGAAGGACGCCGCCGACAAGGTGGTCGCCGACCTTGAGTCCGGCGGCTTCGATCTGGACGCTCTGGCGGCTGCGCTCCAGGCCGCGAAGGACGCGCAGACGGCGGCCGACAAGACCGCCGACGACGCGAAAGCCGCTCAGGATGCGGCAGACAAGGCGGTCAAGGACGGTGACGCCGATCTGTCCGACAAGCAGCAGACGGCGGCCGATCTTCAGGCGAAGGCCGATGCCGCGAAGACGGCTGCGGACGAGGCCGCGGAGAAGCTGTCTCAGGGGTCTCTCGCGTATTTCGCGGACCGTGCCGGCAAGGACAGCCTCGCGTACCGCGCGTTGACTGATCCGACGGTGAGCCGGTATCTCGAATACGTGCATGTCGGCAAGGACGGTGACGCCACCACGCTGGACAACATGCTCAAGGCATTGGACTACATCGAGGAAGGCAATCGCCTGCGCAGAGAGGCCGGCCTGCCGGAATTGTCGGTGTCGGACACGCTCATGGCGATGGCTCAGGTCAATACCGGGTATGCCGAGCAGTTCCTCGCGCATTCCGAACAGCACAAGGGCTACGGGGTGAGTGAAAACCTCGCATGGGGCGCGAGCGATCCGTATGTCGGCTGGTACACGGAGGAAAAGACCGTGTGGGATGAGGCGGTCAAGGATCGTCCGTATCTGAAGGACCTGTCGCCGTATCAGGTGTGGCTGGTGGACCCGGACCTCTACGAGAAGGCGGGTCACTACCTCAATCTTATGGATAAGGACGCGGAGATCACCGGCTTCGGCGTCAGCGAGAACGCGTCGATCGACTATGGCGGCACCACGTTGAAGGACGCGTACGCGCAGGAATTCGCCGGCACGATCTGGTCGCATATCGGCGATGACGGCTTCGCGGTCGAGGACGACGGTCGCGTCATGACCACGGAAGAGATGCGCGCGGACATCGCCGCGTACAAGACCGGTCTCGAATCGGCCGGACAGGCGTATCAGGACGCGCTGGCCGCCGCATCCAAGGCTTCCAACGCGGTAGACACTGCGTCGAAGAATCTCGCCTCGCTCAAGGAACAGGCAGCCAAGGCCGCCGAGACGGCCGCCGCCGCTGCCCGTACCGCAGATGAGAAGCGCAAGGCCGTCGAGGCCGCGCAGAAGGCGTACGACGACGCCGTGGCCGCGAACAAGGACCTTGCGAAGGCGCTGGAGAAGGCCCGCGCCGATCAGAAGGCGAAGAACGAAGCGTACCAGTCCGCGAAGGACGCATCCAAGGCCGTCGAGGACGCGTTCGATGCCGCCTCTGAGAAGGCCGACAATGCGGAAGCCGCATTGAATGCCGCGAACGGTCGCGTCGCCGCCGCCGAACAGGCCGTCAAACAGGCCGAGACGGACAAGCGGACGGCGCAGGATGCCGCGAAGGCCGCGCAGTCGCGCATCGATCAGGCTACCGCCGATCGCGCGTCGGCGGACAAGGCTCTTGAAACCGCGAAGGCCGCGAAGCTGGCCGCTGAAGCGGAGAAGGAAACGGCGGTGAAGGCCGGGTCCGATGCCGCCGCGAGGGTTGCCGAGGCTCAGTCCCGCGTCGATGCCGCCGACAAGGCCATCAAGCAGGCCGAAGAGCAGGCAGACGCCGCAAGGGACGCTAAGACGGTCGCGGAGGCCGATCTGAAGACGGCGAACGCGACCATCGATCGCTACGAGAACGCCCAAGCCGCGCTAGACAAGGCCCAGGCCGATCTTGAGACCGCGCAGTCGGCGCTTGCGACGGCCGACAAGGCGGTGGATGACGCGCGTCTGGCGTATGAGTCCGCCAAGTCGGAGTATGAGGTCAAGCTGGCCGACAAGCGTACGGCCGACAGGGAACTGGCTGCGGCCAAGCAGGCGGAGGCCGACGCCGCGAAGAAGGCAGAGGAAGAGGCCAAGAAGAAGGCCGAGGCCGAACAGGCGTCGAAGGATGCCACCGTTGCCGAGCAGAAGGCGCAGCAGGCGGCAAAGGACGCTCAGGCGAAGCTCTCCAACGTTTCCACGGGTCTTGCCTCCACCGGTTCGGATGCGGCCACTGTCGCTTCCCTTGCGGCGATCCTTGTGATCTCGGGTACGGGTTGCGTGCTGCTGCGCAAGCGTTACGCCCAGCATGCGGACCGTTGGGTCGAGGTGTCCGACTGACCGGCGTTGCCGGCTGGACGGTAATGTGAATATCGTCCGACGTTCATAACGCGCGTCATTATTTAATGACGCGCGTTATCATATTGGCTTGGGATATGCCGGAAAGGAGGCATCTGTGAGAAGCACCGACGATTACAAGCCGGGAACGCCGGGAGAGGTGTTGCAGACCAGGTTCCTGACCCCGAACCACATCACGAAGTATCGTCTGGCCCAGGCGATGAACGTGCCGCCGTACGGGATCGGCGAGATCATCCAGGGGAAGCGGCGTATCACGTTGCCGATGGCGATCCGATTGGCGTACGTGTTGGGCACGACGCCCGAGTATTGGCTTGACCTGCAACGCGACTACGACCTGAAGCATTTCGACGTGTCCCGTATCCGTGGCGAGGTGCATCCGCTGCTGTCTCCTGGACTGGCCGAACCGCGGGAATCCTGACCCGCGACCGTGCCCGTCCGTTCAAGCCCCCGGCATGATGCCGGGGGCTTTCATATGCGCGAAAGTGTCCGTCCAAAACCAAGGGTTTCTGCCCGACGCTGGAATCATGCCCCGTTCCGTGCGGGGCCGGTTCCTTATCGGTTTCGGATAGAGACAAGGAGTTCGACATGGATTTGTTGAACCAGGTGTTGCAGTTGTTCGTGAAGTTCGGACAGATCGGCGGTGGCCTGTGGCTGGTGTGGGGTGCGATCACGTTCGGCGGCGCGCTGAAGGACCAGAACGGACCCGACATGAAGTCCGGCATGTGGCAGATCGTCGGCGGCGGCCTGGTCATCGCGGCGGTCACCTTGTTCGGATCGATCTCGTTGTGATCGTCTGGACACTCGCATGGATGACTTCGTTGTCAACATGCTGAACACGCTTGGCGGCGGCGGAGTGACGGCCACCGCCGCCAGCATGCTCAGTCAGGCCCCGGATACGTGGAATCCGGCATTGTATTCGCTAGCCGTGGGCATTCACTCGGCGGCGGTCAAACCACTGACGAGCGTGCTCCTGTCGGTCGTGTTCGTCATGGAGCTGGCACGCAATTCGACCAAGATCGAGTCCGATCGGGAACTGGGCGTGAAGATCATCGCCGGCACGATGTTCAAAATCTGTCTGGTGATGGTGGCCGCCCAGAACGCCGACCTGTTCATCCGTGCGTTCAACGGCATCACCTCGTTCCTGATCCGCGGCGTGAGCGGAAGACTGAGCTTCACCGGGGGGAGTGCGGGAACCGGTCTCGGCGACGCGATGCGGGACCAGGTCAAGGACGCCGGCATGATGGGACAGATCGCCCTGATGGTGATCCTGCTGATTCCGTGGGTCATCGGACAGATCGCGAGCGTGATCGCCACGGTCGTGCTGTACGTCCGGTTCATCGAGATTTACGCGCTGACCGCGTTCCAGTCGCTTCCGATCGCCCTGCTGGTGAACGAGGAAACACGATCGATCGGCGTCGGCTATTTCAAGAGCTATGCGCGGGCGTGCATCAACGGCGTGACCCTGTTCATCTGCCTCGCCCTGTACCAGACGGTCGTCACGAGCGCGGTTCACGTACCGGACGCCAGCGACGATCTGGTGTCGTGGACGATGGGCAATTTCGGCAGCCTCATGATGGCGGGCATCATGCTGCTGTTCGTCATCAGCATCTCTCAGCGTGTGACGCGCGCCGTCACCGGCGACTAGGCAAGGAGGATTAATCGTGGCGTTGCAGATGCGCGTCTACAAGGAAGTATCGAACGTCGAGGCGAAGGTCATGCTCAACCTCAGCTGGCGGCAGATGCTCGCCGCCGCATTGATGCTCGCGTTCGGTGGCGGCGAGGCGTTCGTGTTTTTCTGGCTGCTCAAACAACCCGATCTCGGCACCTACCTGCTGTTTATGGTGTGCGTGCCGTTCGCCGCATGGGGATGGTGGCGGCCGAAGGGCCTGAAACCGGAACGATACGCGATGTATGTGCTGCGGCACGCGATGGGACAGTCGGTGTACCTGCGCGACGGTCGGCCGACCAAGACGAAGATCGGCAAACCGTCCATGAACGAACACGAACGCACGGCTAGGAGAAAGACGGCAAGACATGCGTAACAGGACCAAGAAGAGCGGGATCGCGGATGTCGCGAAGCCGGATCGCCCCCGCAACGGAAAGAAACGGCAGACCGAGGCCCGTGCGCCGCGTACGGCGAAGGACCTGATCGCCTATGACGCGATGCTGCCCAACGGCATCGCGTACTTGGGCGGCAACCGGTATTCGGCGACCATGAGTCTGGGCGACATCAACTATGCGATCGCCACGCAGGAACAGCAGATGGACATCGTGAACCGGTGGGGCCGTTTCCTCAACAGCCTGTCGGACGGCATGAGCCTTGAGATCACCGTGGTTACGCGCACGCTCGATCCGGCCGAGGTGACACGCAGCATCACCATGCACGAACGAGGCGACGGGTTCGATCCTCTGCGCGTCGATTTCAACCGCAACGTGCGCGAACTGATGAGCGGCGGCACGACATGCAGCATGACCGACAAATACCTGACGTTCACGTTGGAGGACACGGACCGACAGCATGCGTGCATGCTGCTCAACCGCGCCACGCTGGCGGCGACGAGCCAGCTGCGTTCGGTCAACGGATGCGAAGCAAGAAAGCTCGGCCGCAGGGAGCGGCTGCGCGTGTTGCATTCGATGCTGCGACGCGGCACGCGGTTCTCGTTCGATGATGACGCGTTCGACGCGTCACGCGGCATGGACACGAAGGACTACATCACGCCGCATGCGATCGACGTGCACGACCGACGTCAGCTTCGTTTGGACGCGGGCGACGCGAGCGTGTGGCATCGTACGCTGTGGATATGCGATTTCCCGGATTATCTGTCGGATCAGCTGCTCGCCGGACTGACGGACATCAAGGCCGACATCACCGTGAGCGTGCATCTTCGTCCGCGCAACAAGGCCGAGGGTTTGAAGCTGGTGAACACGAAGATCGCGGAGATGGAGATGCAGGCGGCCGACGAACGCGCCAAGAACGTGAAGCGTCATCAGCCGGAGGACTACCTGCCTCATGATCTGGCCGAAAGCATGGACGAGGCCGCCGACCTGCGCGATGATCTGAAGCACAACGGCGAACGGCTGATCGACTCGATCATCGTGGTGGACGTGTCCTCGCCGTCGCAGGAACGTCTGGACCAGCTCGTGCAGGACGTCGTCGCCGTGGTGGACGCCCAGTCGTGCGTCGCGGAGACGATGACGTACATGCAGGTCGACGGTTTGAACGCGGCCTTGCCGCTGGGCGTGAACACGCTGCCGATGAGCCGTACCCTGACCACTTCCGGCGCGGCGATCCTGATCCCGTTCACCACGCAGGAGCTGTTCCAGCCGGGTGGCGTGTTCCACGGCGTGAACGCGCGAAGCGGCAACGCCGTGGTCGTGGACCGCACGCGCAACATCAACGGCAACGGCTTCAACCTCGGCACGTCCGGTTCGGGCAAGTCGCAGGCGGCGAAGAACGAGATATTGCAGACCTTGCTCACACGCCCGCAGGACGATCTGATCGTGATCGACCCGGAACGCGAGTTTGCCGCGCTATGCCGCGCGTTGGGCGGCGAACGCTTGCTGATCGGCGAGGCGAGCGGCCAGCACATCAACGCGATGGACATCGCGTTCGAGGACGACGAGGAAGGCGATCCGATCCGATCCAAATGCTCGGGCATGCTCAACATGCTCGACGCGCTGATCGGCGGCGGCAGCGGCATGGACACGGTGACGCGCGCCCTCGTGGATCGGTGCCTGATGAACCTGTACCAGCGCCTGCGCGACCACAGAAGCGACCGCATGCCCACGCTGCTGGACTTGCAGCAGGAGCTGGCCGGGATGCCGGAGGATGCGGCCAAGCAAGCGGCTCAGGCGTTGGAGATCTATGCGACCGGTTCGCTGAACGCGTTCAGCCATCCAACGAACGCGGATGTCGACAACCGTTTCGTCGTCTACGACGTGATGGAACTGGGCGCTGAACTGAAGACGTTCGGCATGATGGTCGTCCTGGATCAGATATGGAACCGGGTCGTGTGCAACCGCGCGTCCGGCCGGCGCACCTGGCTGTGGGTCGACGAATTCCACATGCTGTTCTCCAACCGGTTCGCGGCCGAATACTTCCTGCGCATGTACAAGCGCGCCCGCAAATGGGGTCTGTCGATCACCGGCATCACCCAGAACATCGAGGAACTGCTGCTGAACAACGACGCACGTCTGATGCTCGCCAACTCCGACTTCCTCCTGTTGATGAACCAGCAGCCCACCGACGCGGACACGTTGTGCGATCTGCTGAACCTGTCCGGCGAGCAGCGCGAGTATTTCACCGGCGTGGAACCGGGACAGGGCATGGTCAAGTCGGGCGGCGCGTACATCCCGTTCAACGGTCGCATCCCCGAGTCGAGCGAATTGTACCGTCTGTTCACCACGAAGTTCGGAGAGTCGAATGCGTAGGGCGAAACCGGTCGAAACGGTGAACGTGCTGCACAACGCGACCTCCTACCACGTCACCGCCAGCGAACAACTGGGCGCTTCCGCCAGGCTGCGAGACAGTGGTCGGCGGTCGCCGGCCGATACCTCGCATGCGGTTCATCGTCCGCCGGCCGTGTCGGATACGACGGTTCCCCCGACGATCGCCCGTCCTCTGTCGTCGGTTGCGGACATGGCCCGACCTGCATTATCGGCAGATACGTCCGACGGAGTTCGGCCAGGTTCGGACACGGACGAGCCGGCTCGGCAGACCGGGGACTCCCCTTTGGTGCCGAACAGGGTCTCGTCGGCCGTTTCGTCGGTGGCGGCGGGTCATCGTCGTCGCAAGCGTCGCAAATTGCGCAGGGAACGCGAGAAAGCACGAATCGACGCGAATCACAGACATGTGAACGTCTCGGATACGGTCGATGGCGTTGAGTCCATCGCCGCCGAGGATGTGCGCAACGGGCGCAAGGGCATGGTGCGGCGCGGTCTGGCTCGTGCCGGCGGATACGGCGGGCGCAAGGCCGCCGGCCTGGTGAATCATACGTCCGCACAGTATGCGGCCGACGGGTACGACGAGGATGCGATCGAACGTTGGGCGCAAGGCAGAACGTCCGATCTCGCTCGTAGAGGCGGCGGACGAACCGTTCGCACGGCAGGAAAAGCCACCGTCAGGGGCGTCAAGGCGGGATACCGCGGAACACGTCACGTAACGCGAGCAGCACGACGCTCGGCAGGGCGGGCCGGACGTGCTGCCGGTCGGGCTGTCAACCGTGCCGCTTCCGTGGTATCCGCCGCCGCAAGGACTGCCGTGCGGGCCGTGGCCGGTGCGGTTGGGTCCGCTGTGGCATCGGCCACGGCGGCGTTGTCGGCACCGCTGCTCGGTGCGATCCTGATTACGGTGAGCGTCATCGCCGCGATACTGTCCCTGTTCATCGGCGGTTCGTCATCGTCGGCCGCCTGCACCAGCGGACAGACGGCGGCGTATCTGGCGTGGGCGAAGTCGATCGCGGACGATGATTCGCATGGATACAGTCAGACGCATCGCGACGGCCCGGACTATGACTGCTCGTCACTGGTCTACTATGCGCTCAAGGCCGCCGGCTATGCGGTGCCGGACAGTGCATGGAACACGACAAGCGCCGCTGCGGCACTGCCTGATCTTGGTTTCGAGAAGCTGGATTATTCGCCCGGCGCGTTGCAGGCGGGCGACATCATCTGGAGCGACGCGCATATGGAATTCTATGCCGGCGATGGCAAATACGTCGGCGCACGTCATGACGAGGACGGCGGCATCGACGGTCCTCGGACCGGCGATCAGACCGGTCAGGAGGTCGCGGTCTACGATTCCGCTCCCGGCGGCATGTCCGTCATCTGGCGGCCGACCTCCACATCCAGCGGCGAATGTTCGTCGTCGGTCGGCACGACGGTCGGCAGTCTCGATCCAAAGCTCGTCATGAAGGACGATCTGGTCGCGGACATGGCTGCGACCGGCACCGAATCGGACACCCGCTACCCGTACGGACAGTGCACGTGGTGGGCGGCTTCGCGCCGCGCTCAGATCGGCCGTCCGATCGGCGGCTGGGGCAACGCGAAGGACTGGAAGACCGATGCGGACGCCGCAGGGTTCGAGGTGGACTCGAACGCACGGGTCGGCGACGTGATCGTGTTCCAGCCCGGCGTGTTGTACGCGGACGGCACATATGGGCACGTCGCCGTGGTCGAACGGATCGACAAGGACGGCGGCATGCTGATCAGCGAGTCGAATGCGGTTGGTCTCGGCGTAATCAGCGTACGCACGTTCACTAAGGCGCAACTTGACGCGGCGGCCGGCGGCATCTCGTTCGTCCATTAACGACGCCATATCAAGGGGAGGAACATATCGTGAACATATCGAAGCGAACCATTGTGATGACCGCGATCGGTGTCGCGCTCGTCGGCGGATTGCTCGTCGCGTCGACCATATGGTCGTCGCAACGGTTCGAGCCGCACGATGCCGTGCAGGAGAAGACGAACGCCACGACTGAAACGCGTCCGGCCGACCGTTCCAATACGATCGTAGGCGGCGGCAAAGCCGCAGGCGATGCTGCTGCATTGCCTGATGACCTGTGCGGCACGACGGCCGTGGAAGCGGTGAAGGCGTATGTGTCCGGCGACCGGGGGCTACTGGGAGCATTGTTCTCGCCCGACGCCGACGGCTTGGACGTGGAACCGGGGTCGCGTTCCTCTTCGGTCAAGAGCGCTTGGCTTGCCAATGCCGGCTCCGATACTGCGTCTTGCCTTGTACTGACCGATGATGCGACGTGGGCTGTCGGGTTCATGTCCCGTGATGACGGTTGGATGGCCGATTCGATCGTTGCCTATTCCGGCACGGTGAGCATGCCGTCGGGAGTGAAACGATGACGTTGCGACTGAATCCCGCTCTCGATGAGCAGGAACTGTACGAGTTTGCGGTCGACACCGAGCACTGGGCCATGCTCGACCAGATCGCCGATCATCCGCATGCGTGGCCGGAACTGTCTGAATGGGCGCGGCTCATGGCCGCCGATCCGAAACAGGCTGCTCCTCCGCCGGAACCGTCGGCGACCAAGCGTCGCGGTCTGCTGTATCGTGCCCATCCGCCGTTGATCGACGTGAAGGACCAGTCCGACGACGACGGCGTGCGGCCGATGTCCGGCGGACCGGCTTCGGACGATGCGGAACCGGACCGGCATGCGAACGACGTCGACACGGACCTGACGGCCACCATCGCATCATTCGATCGGTTCGATAACGAGCATTCGCTTTCTGAAGGAAACATGACCGATCACGACGACGCCGATGAGGACGATGCCGCGTCTTCCGTTCCCCGCGTGAATGCGAGGATGCTCGCGATGACGGCAGGTGCCATGCTGCTTGTCGTCTTATTGGTCGCCGGCGGCGTGGTGGTCTGGCATTTGCAGCAGGCAAGGGAATCAGCCAGACGGCAGACCGTGACTGCACAGGCCGTGTCTCGCTGCTCGGCCGCCGCCGACGCGGCCAAGGCGGCGCGGAAGGAATACCGTGCGATGCTCGATGACGCGGTTTCCTTGACTGATGCGACGAAAGCCGACTCGTTGGCCGATACGACGCTGCTGGATGATCTGTCCGCATTGGTCGAAGCATCCGATTCGGAGACCGCGATTGAGGCTTGTCCCACGGACTCGGCCGAGAAAGCCACGGCAAACGAACGGATCAACCGGAAAGCGGCCAAGGAATACCGGCGCATGACAAGTTCTCTCGGCAAAGCTATGGACGACGTGGAGGCGTCAAAACTCGACAAGATCATCGCCACGGCCCGGAAACTACTGGAATCGTCCAAGGGCAAGGTATCCGACGATTCCGTTCGCACGACGCTGCGGAAGGCCATCGACGCCCGTGACGCGGCGGCGATCGCCAAGGCGTCCAAGACGGTCAACGACAGCATCGCCGCGAAGACGAAGGCCGACAAGGAGGCCGAGGAAAAGCGGCGGGCCGAGCAGGAACAGAAGGAACAGGAGAAAGCCGCGCAGTCCCAGCCGAGCACGCCGTCATGGACGCCGAGCTATACGCCCTCGCATAGTACGCCATCCACTCCGAGCGTTCCTCAGCAGCAGACCGCGCCTCAGCAGCAGTCCGTGCCCCAACAGTCGAAGCCGAGCACGCCTCAGCAGTCGACACCGAAGACCGATCCGGGCAACGACGGCAGCATGCTGTAAATTGGTCGGCCGAGTCTAATTAACAGACTCCGTACACGGGTTATTTAGACTCGGCCGACCAATTATTTCATCCGTTCTTGCCGGGCAACTTGGCGTTCGGGTTGATCTTGCGGCTGAGGAAAGGGCGCACGCCTCGGATCATGAGCACGCATTTGTCGCCGTCGAGCTGGCCAAGTTCGTCCGGGGTCAGCAGGGCGCGCTCGTTCTTGCGCACGCTTTTCGTCCACGATCCCGAACTGCCCTTGCTTTCGCTGGTCTCCACGACGTCGATGGTGGCATTGCCGATGCGCTTGGACACGTATTCGGTGGTGGACTGCTCGTTGCCTCCCAAAAAGAGCTGCGAATCGCAGTTGCCCATGATCGTCTCCCAGTCGTCCTTGTACAGGCTCTTGCCCTGGCTGAGGGTCTGAAGGATGATGCTGGCGCTGATCCTTCGGGAGCGGAACGTGGCGATCAATCTCACGAAATTAGGGATTTTGCCGATGTTCGCGAACTCATCGAGCATGCAATGCACGTCTCGCTGGAGCTGTCCGCCGGCACGGTCGGCCTTGCGCACCAGGGTCTCGAACAGGGACTGGTAGAACACGGCCGCGAGGAAGCTGAACGTGCTTTCCGTGTCGGACAGTTCGAGGTAGACGATACGTCTGCCTTCATCGAGCCGTTCGAGATCGAAGTCGTCGTGGTCGAGGATGTCGCGCAGGTTGCCGACCTGCATGGGCGCGAGACGCACGCCCAGCGAGATGATGATGCTCTTCTTCGTCTCGCCGGCACCTTGCAGGAACGTGCGGTACTGGGTGCATGCGAAACGCAGACCGTCGAGCATGCGGCACGTGTCCTCGTCGTATTCCTCGGGATGCTGCCGGCAGTTCTCCGCCTCGATGGCCGCTTCGGCGAAGTACGCGTCGACGATGAATTCCTTGTCCTCGTTCTGCTCGCTGGCGTTCATCTGCCCCACCATGTCGGTGACCTTGTTGAGGCACCTGTTGTCGACGATGCGGCCTCGTTCGTCCGTACTCTGCCCTTCCTCGGTGTAGTACACCCAGGTGATGAGCGCGGTGAGCAGCGCCTTTTCGGCGCGTTCCCAGAAGCCGTCCGAATCCTTCTTGTCGCCGGTGGTGTTGGCGATGATGTTTTCTGTCAGGCGCAGGATCGACGGTTCGGGTTCGTCCGGATCGAGGTAGCGCATGGGGTTGAAGCCGTCAGAGCGTTTGAGGTGGATCAGGTCGAGCCGGTTCACCTTGTATCCACGTTGCTCCATGAGCGCTGCGGTGTCGCGGTCGAGTTCCCCTTTCGGGTCGGTGCATGCGAAGTTCATGTCGGCGTTCAAAATGTTGGGTTTGACGTAGTAACGAGTCTTGCCCGAGCCGGACGAGCCGAACAGCAGGACGTTGAGGTTGCGCAGCGTCTTGCGCGTGTTGATGCTGATGCGTTCGGTCATGGTGAAGAAGATGTTGTGCGAGCGTATCGGATCCTCGAAGCCCGCGATGTCCCTGTGGGTCCCCCATCGCGCCGAACCGTGCTCTTCGCCGGGTCGTGTGTTGAGTCGCGTGGATACGCGGTACATCCACGCGAACAGGCCCAGTCCGACGGTGCCAAGGCCGGCGAGCATGTCGGCTTTGTGCAGGCTGACGTGCAGCGGGTCGGCGGTCAGGTCAAGCCAGAACCGGTCGGATACGTCCATCCAGGACATGCCGGCCGCAAGGTCGGTGCGTATCTGCCAGGATATCTTGTCTCCGACCATGAACAGTACCGCCAACCCCAATAGGGTGAGGATGATGGTACGGGCATGTTCCTTGATTTCAAGCATTCATGATTCCTTTCCGCCGCCCCGGCTGAAGGCGGCGTCTCGTGTCCGTCTCTCCTGCGTGGCGGCAAGCGCGGCCGCTTCGCCGACATCCGTCTGCTGGAGTTGCGTTTCGATTCGTTGCCGTGCGCGTGAGCGTATGCCGTCTATCACTTCGGTTCGTGACATCGGCCTGCGTCGGCGTCCTCGTCGGGGCGGGATGGTTGGCGGCTGCTGGGATTGCGCCGGGTCTATTGCCTCCGGCTCGGGTTGTGTAGGGGTTTTCTCCCTGAGCAGGCGTTCCTCGCCCAGTCGATGCTCTGCATCGCGAACGTCCGGAGTCGTGTCTTCTGCTGGCTCCTTGATGGGGATCAGCAGCATGAGATCGCCGCGAGAGGCGGCCATCATGCCCGTACCGCCGCACATGGCCGCGATGATGCGGCCGTGCGGCGTGTACGGGTCGAACACGATGGCGTCGAGGCAGTCCGCGTCTAGGACGGTCTGGCGTCGTGCCGGATCGGTGGCCGCGCTGACGTTCATGCCTGTTATCAGGTTCGGGTCGCTGAGTTTCATGACGGACGCCAGTCTTTGGAGGTATCGGCCGCCGCGACGCGGACGGCCACGTATTCGTCGCCTTTCCGCGTGGTTTTCAGCATGCCGAATACGATCATGTGATCGCCTTGCCGGCAGTCATGCGCATGCAGGTAGTCCGCGATGGGTCCGCGTGCCTGCGCGTGCACGATCATCGTGTCCTCGGGCGGCAGCTCCACCTGGAGGTCGAGATAGGCGATGCGGCTGTCGTCATCGACCGTGCGGAAGCTCGCGTCGTGTGTGAGACGGCCGATCAGCCGTATCTCGGTGTCCTGTGATGTCATGTTCCTCCGATCAGCGCGAATGGCCGATGCCCCGGTTGCGGGCATCCGTCGCGGTGTGCGCGTTGGCGCGTTCGTCGGCCCGCTGCTTGATCGCGTCGAGCACCCCGGTACGGGTCCGGGCTTCCGGCTTGTCCGTCTGGTTAAAAGTGTGGTCGATTTCGCTTACGGTCTGGCCGGACAGCATACCGTCCTCTTTCGCGTGGGCGAGGATTTCGCCACGGTTCGCCCATACGAGCCGGTCTGCCTGCGCCTGGTCCAAGCCGACGAGATCGCCGTCTTGGTTGAACCTCACATACTGGTCGCGCTGCTGGTTCCATCCGCCGTAGTATGCGGCCTCGGCGATGCGATGTTCGCTCATGCCTTCGTCCATCAGTGTCTGTCGCGCCTCGTCCGAGGGAATGATGCGGTATTCTCCCAGTGCGGTGTTCTGCCATGCGCCGTGTTCGCCGACCTCGTTGACGATGCGGTGCAGCAGGTCGATGGCCTGCGGCGTCGGCTCGTCAACGCCGTTCGTGCCGAGCATGGCCTGCGTCAGCACGGTCTTGCGCTGTTGTTCGGCCTGTACTTCGGGATCGTCGGCGTACTCGTCCGCGGCCGGCGAGCGGGAAACGTCTTCGGTCCTGGCGGCGAGGGACGCTGCGGTCATGCGCTGCTCGTAGCGGTCGATGTCCTTGCTGCTGAGCCATTCGGGTTTGGCCGGAACCTTGTCGTAGAGTTCGCGCATCTTGTCGATCTGCTCCTGCACGCCGCCCGCCCACAGATGCTTGTCGTGCGGATGCTCGATGTAATACTCGCAGTCGGCTTGAAGCCGCGACAGCAGCTGGTAGTCGAACTTGTTGGCCGACTGTTCCTGCTGGGTGTCGGCGGACACAGCCTCGGTCGGTGGCGTCGTGGCGGTGACGTTCATGTTTTCGGATCGGTGGTCGTTGCTTTGCATGATGGGTGCTCTTTCTGGTTCGTTGTCTGTTGCGGCTGCACGGACGTAGGGGACGTATAGTGGTTCTCGGGCGCTTTCATGTCGCGCGGTGATCTCAAGAAGGCCGCCGTTGCCGTTGAGCAGCGGGTCGAGGTCTTGGCGCGTGAGGATGTCGCCGGCGTACCCGGCCCACACGCTGCGTTCGATCGTGGCATTGGCACCGTCCGTTGCGCCGACTCGCACCGAGTACCGGCGGTAGCCTTCCGGTATCCGGTTATGGTCTATTCGGCTGTTGCTCCACCACGCTTCGACCGTGCCGCGCGGGAATAGGTCGAGGTCGAAGGGACGCAGTTCGGACATTGTCTCGGCGTCGCCGACCGTCAGCGCCGCCACGGCGGGTTCCGGCA
Organism: Bifidobacterium aerophilum; assembly: GCF_010667685.1. Lineage (GTDB taxonomy): Bacteria > Actinomycetota > Actinomycetes > Actinomycetales > Bifidobacteriaceae > Bifidobacterium > Bifidobacterium aerophilum. The sequence continues at coordinate 44,619 of NZ_WHZW01000014.1, forward strand.
CCTGCGCTTGCGCCGGTTCCGTCGTGACGGCTTCCGACTGTGATCCGGCGGTTTCCGTTCGCTGCCCGTCGACGGATGGCTCCTTGGTCCTGTCCTTTCGTTTCTCGTCGGCTATGAGTTTGGCGAGTTCCGCTTTCTTTGCCTGGTATTCCGTTTCGCGGTCGAACGGTTTGCCGAGCAGGCTGCTGGCCGAGGCGAGTTTCGCTTCGGCTGCGGCCAGTCGTTTGGGGATGTCGTCGCCGCCGTTTGCGGTCTGGCGGCACCGAAAGGGAGTTGCCGGTACCGCAGCCCGGCTCCAGCACGTTGACGGTTTCGTTCGTGTCGCCGAGATGCGATCGCAGTTTGTTCCACATCGCATCGACCACCGGTGCGGGCGTGTAGAACGCGGTAAGCGTGCTGCCGCGAGCCATCGCATACTCGTCCTCGGTCAGCAGGTCGGACAGTTCGTCGTTGAGGTCGCTCCATTGCGGTTTCGCCGAGAACACGTCCGCGCATCCGCCCCAGCCCGAGAAGCCGCGCAGTGCCTCGATCTGGGCTTCGTCCGGAGTCATGCCGCTGTCGCGTAGTTCGGCCAGGGTTCGGATGGCGCGAATGTTCGCAGTGGCCCGTTCGCGCGGCGAGCGGGCGCGTTGCAGGTCGAGTGCTGCTAGAAGCTCTCCACGACTTGCTCGATGGCCATCCTCTCCGCGTCGGCCTCGCACTGTTTCATCCCGAAGTATCGATCCTGGTCCGTGATCTCCGGGTGCGCTTCCATGACGTCCGAACGGGTCAGCAGGTGCCGCTGTTCCATCAGCTCGTCCATGATCCGCGCCTTCGTCTCCCGGAACCGGCGTTCCGTGTCCTTGAGATGCTGCTCCAGCTCGTTGTTCACCATCATCTCGCGTGTCTGCTGCGGATAGTGTTCCTTGAGCCAGATCAGCCGCATGCGCTGCACCCCGTGGACCCCGCTCTCCACGATCACCTTGTACGGCAGTCGCGGCACGTCCAGTTCGTCCAGCGACGTGAATGTCTTCTTGTCCATGATCGGTCCTTCCATCATCGGATTGGTTCGTTTGCTTTTGCTGCTCCGCAGCACTTGGGAAAACGTTTACCACAGTTTGCGCGACCGTGTTGCCCTGCGTGTCGAGCACTTCGGACTCGCCGAACAGGTCGAACGCGAGCTGTTCGGCCCCGGCGGTCAACACGGATGTCTTGCGGCTTCTTCGCACCATGTCCTTTACTCCTTTGTGAATGTTGCAAACGGCCGGCGGCCCGCATCCTCCATTCGAGAAGAGCGCGGGCCGTCATGCCATGTCATCGCGTCTTACCGCGAACCTGCGTCGGCACGGATGCTGCGGGTTGGACGGCCGTACGCTGTTCCGCGCGTTGTTTGATGCCGTCAAGCACGCCCATCTTGCTTTCTCCCCGTTTCACCGCGTATGGGTCATGCATGGTGACCGGGTCCCCGGTCAGAGGCTCGAACCGGTATCCGCCGAATGTTCGGGGAACGCCGTCGTTGAAATCGCTGTGATCCGGGATGGCCGAAATACCGGTTGGGGTTTGTGCCGGTTCGGGATGGTCTCGATCGCCGTCGGTTTCCGGCTCGGGAACGGACTCTTCGTGAGATCGTTCCCGTAATTCCGACATCCGTTGTTGCGGCTGATGTTGTTCGCGTTCTGCGGCCTTTGCTGCGGCGTATGCCTCACGTTGCGTTTTGACCGCCTTGCATAGTTCCCACGGGTTTTCGATGCTCATGGTTTGACGTGTCTCGCCTGCGCCGCGCCAGAGTTCGATGGGTGTGTTCGGTTTGAAGCTGACGGTGACGGGACGGCCGTTGAGTTTGTCTTCTTTGGCGTATCGGTCCATGAAACGGTCCATTTGCCAGCCGCCGATGTCGATGCCGTTGAGCGTGACGCCGTTGGGGATGGATACGCGCATCATCTCCCATATGCGCCCGTCTTTGCCGGTTCGTTGGAACGGGTGGACGAAGCCGTTGGGGAAGTTGACACGTGGCCACCGTTCCTTCTTAGGATTGGCTTGCGCTACCGGTTCGGTTGCATGCTCTCCGGCCGTCTGCGGCTGTGATGCGTCCGGCTGCGTTTCGGCTGCCGGACGTTGCGACGGAACTTCTTGGGCTGCGGACTGTGGCTGTTGCTCCATGTTGAGGGATTGTTCAGTCTGGAGGAATTGCGCTTGTTCGGCGATGTCGTCGATTACGAGGTCCACGGCACGGCTGATCTCCTGTTGAGTGAAGGATTGTGCGTCGGCCGGCCATGCCTGTGCATGTGCGGTTACCGCTTGGTTGACGATGGCTGTCGTCGCGTCGCGTAGTTTGCCGTCGCGGGGCATGCCGTGGTTGACCCATTGACCTGCGAGTTGTTCGACGGCGGCGCTTTGCGTCGGGTCTTTGTCGATGAGATTGGTTTTGATCCATTGCGCGTTGTCCTGTGTTGGGACTGGTGCCTGTGCCATGATTGTTCCTTTGCTCGGGTTCATCGGGTGCGCGAATGCGTTTGCTTCGGTGCGCCTTTGGACTGTTCGACGCGCTGCTGTGCACGTTGCTTGATGTTCTGTATGGTCTCGGCCTTGGTTTTGCGACGTGTCGGTTCCGTCTTGTCGACGCCGTCGTCGCGGTCTGGCTCACGGCTTTCCCGTATCCGTCGATCGGCTTCGTTGGGCGTATTGACGCGGCTCCAATCGAGGTTCGGAGTGCGGTCGATGAGGTCTTCGATCATCTGCGCCACTTTGGTGGCTTGACTTACCGGGTAGGTGAACCGTTGCGCATGCTCGTCAATTCGTTCCTGTCGGAACCGGATGCCGCGTTCCGCCAAAGCTGCGGAGATGATCGCGGCATCGGGATCGATGTCGACAGTCGTGAAATCGAAGCCGGGATTGTCGGGCGAATCCCGGTCCCATTGTTCGACGGTCGGCATTTCCTCGGTCGCCGGCTGTTCTCGCTGCTGTGTGGCAGGTATCTCTTGGGTTTGCGACGTCGGCTCGTGACCACGTTCCGCTTGTTCCGGCTGCGTCGGCTCAGTCTTGGACTGCTGCTCGCGTCGTTCGGTTTCCTGGTTGAGTCGGGCGACGATCTTGTCGACGGCGTGGCGGACTTCGTCCGCGTCGTTGCCGGAGAAGTGCAGGTAGATTTTACCTGTGGCTTTATCTCGCTCGATATGGAATGCGATGCCTTGCTTCTTGAGTTCGCGGACGATGCTGTTCTTCTGTTCGACGCCGATTTCCTTGACCTTGAGCGACGTGGTGTCCTTCTGCAACGTTTTGGCGCTGACTTGTCCGCTGTGCCTGATGTCATGTACGACGTTCGAGGCCGCCTTGATACCGAGTCCGAACAGTTGGAACAGTTTCGACCCCAAGAATTTGCCGGCTTCGACGCTGATGCGCGCACCACCTTCGAACACTCGTATCGCGTAGTCCTGCGCCTGTTCTTCCGCCGCCATAGGCTCTCCTTCCTGTTAAGGTGAAAGAGGCCGGCCGAATAGGCGGCCTCGGTTTCACCTTCCCGCGTTTTTTCGCGGTTTTGGACGGACGTTTTCCTGACGTTGGCGTTGTTGTTTGTCAGCGTTCTTCTGCTGGTCGCGTTCGAGGATGCGTTGCAGCGCGAGCACGTCCCTCGCATTGCGGTCTGTGGCTGCGCGTTCTTCATCGAGTTGGGTTTCGAGTTGGTTGACGGCCACGATGTCGTTGCGGCCGGTGGCGTCGGCGATGGCGACGATGAGCGATTGCATCCTTGCCGCTCCTTGTTCGACTTTCACGGTGAGGTCATCGATCATGTCCATGCGTGTCGTGCCGGCGTCGAGCACCTGGCCGAGCGCGTGCAGCTCGTCCAGGCTTTCCGCGAGCCGATCGCATGCGATCGCTTCTTCTTTCAGACGTCCGTGCAGGTTGCGGTGTGCCGTGGGGTCGATGTGGCGCTGCACGTAGTCGGCGATGCGAATTCCCGGACGTGAGAACCATTGATAGAGGTCGTCGCACGGAACGGTCTTCGCATATGCGCCGTTCGGGTCGGTGAGTACCTGTCTGGCGTCGTCTGGCAGGTAGGCTCGCCATGTCTTGCCGTCGCGTACGAGACGGTCGACGGGGATAGTCAGCAGCAGTTGTCGTTGTGTGTTCGGCAGCCAGACCTTGATCTTGCCGCCGCCACGTTCCGCGATCATCGCCTGGTTGAACGAGACAACGTTAAGCGTGTGCCGGTCGAGCTTGCTCATGATCGACAGTTCGTTGTAGTTCACACCCAGCTTGTCGTCTCGCGTCTTGCGTCCGGTCTCGATCTCGGTGAACGCGAGATGCCGGCCACGTACCGTGACCTCGATCCCATAGTCGTTCATCTTCTCGATGAAACGGTCGAACGTCTTCGCCTTCGCACACGCTTGGTCGATGATCGCGCGGAGATTGTCCTTGCGGCTGACGCCCTTGGCGGTCAGGTACAGTTCGTTCAGTTGCGGTGCGGGTCGTGCTCGGCGCTGGTCGATGACGTTCAATCCGTTTTCCCGGCACAGTTGGTCGCTGATCCCGCGCCAATACGCGAGCGTGTTTCGTTGCACGCGCATGTTGCGGTGCGTCAGGTTGTTCGTCGGGCATACAAGGATGTGGTTGTGCAGATGTCCTTTGTCGACGTGCGTGGCGATCACGTAGTCATGGCAGCCGCCGGTCAGCTCGCGCACGAACCTCACGCCGAGACTGTGCGCTTCCTCGGGCGTCAGTTCGTCGTCGGGCGAGAACGATTGGATGATGTGGTGTGCAAGCACCGCGCCGTTCCTTTTCGCGCCTCCTTTGGTGTGTTCGATATTGCGGATGAACGTGTCGGCGATGCCCTTCGAGTCGTTTACCTCGTTGCCGGTGTTCGTGGATACAAGCCGGTAGTCCATCGTCTTGCCGGGGTTCGTGATGTAGGCGACGGCCTTGTCCAGCGTGACCTTGATCTGTCCGACCTTCACATACGCCACGGCAGTCCCTCCGACTCGTCGGTCGCGTTGCGCGCCATGCCGGCCACGATGCCCTCGATCCGTTCGAGCTGCTGCTGCACCTGCATGAGATCGTCATGGTTTGCCCTCTGCCTGATGTTGACCGCGTGCGCGATCTGGTTGACATTGTTGCCGATGCGAGCCAGCTGAGCCGATACCGCATTGATGTTCGCCGGCACATGCACCTCAACGGCCTGCGCGGTCATGATGCGCCGCCGCGCCCACGCCATCCAGCCGATCGCCGGCAACCCGGCCTCGACGCGCATACGGTTCTCGACCTTGCGCGAATCATCGACCCACCGCCACTCGCTCTCGCTGAATGTCACGGACTTTCTGATTCGGCGTGATCGGTTGCCTTTCCATGCCACTGTCGTTTGTCCTTCCTTATCGGGTGCGGGTGTCCCGCCGTTCGTTTCGACGCCCATGTGGGCGTCGCGG
>NZ_WHZW01000014.1:50024-97822 GCF_010667685.1 Bifidobacterium aerophilum
CAAGCATAGCCGGTGTACGTACACCGGCTATGCTTGCTACGACATTCCCGCCCCTGTGGGGTGGGTCGTTTTCGTTATCTCCATTTCATCGTTTTCGTTGCGTTTTTCGGCCGGACATTTTCGTTATGGCATCGAGGAATGGAGTCGGTCACGGCGTAGTTCATATGTCCTGTTGCGCGACTTTGGCGTTCTTCATACACGTGATCTGCTCAGTGAACCTGTTAGTGTAGAATCTCTCAGTAAAAGATTGGAGGATGGTATGCCTGCTATCGCGAAGGATTCCAGAACGCTTGCCGCCGGCATCTCAACGCCGGCCACGCCGGCGGAAGTCAACATCGCGTATCTCGATGCGCCGAGACCCACTCTGGATAGTGTGAGCGACACCGTGCTCTATGACATTTTCTATGAATCCGGCACCCAGGCCGGCGGATACATGGTCGCGTTGGAGAACATGGCACGCAGACACGGCGATGATCGTTCGGCGCGTCTATGGGCGGAACGCCGCCGCGCGATGATGGACGAACGGGATGAGGTGCGCCCCTTCGATCGCGGCGCACAGATCGCGTTCAAGATCAAATGGGATCGCATGGGAAAGGAAATGAGCCACGCCCTTCATCAGGGCACGGCATCCTTTCTCGGAACAGTATCTGCATGACGTTTTCGATCGGCAAATCAGAGATGACGTCTTCAGAAAAGCGACCATCTCACGCCGCCCTTTGACTATTTTTCTCGGAGGGCAACCGGGTGCCGGGAAAACACGAGGGCAGAACCTTGCCATCGCTCTTCATCCCTCGGAATCGCCGATAAAGATTATCGGCGATGATCTGCGGCAGTATCAGGATGATTACTGGGAGCTTATCGAGAAGCATCCCCTTGAAATGCCGGATGCCACAAAACAGTCCAGCGGAACATGGATAGCGATGTGTGTCGCCGAAGCGAATCGACAAGGTTATTCCATCGTTATTGAAGGAACCTGGCGCAACGCGAACACGGTACTGGACGAAGCTCGAAACGCGAAGGACCTCGAACGCCGCACGCATGCCGTAATCATGGCGGTGCCCAAAGAACTGTCCCGCATCTCCATTTTGGAACGCTACTACAAGGACAGGCTGGATGGGAAGCCGTCTCGGTGGACGCCGTTAGCCGCACATGACGAAACCGTCAAAGGACTGTATTCATCGGTCAAACAAATCGCCGACGATTCCGCCATTGACCGATTCACCATCGTGGACAGAAACGGAACCTGTCTCTTTGACGAAACGGACATGGGCATACGCAGAAAACATGGCGCGGAAATATGGTTCAAGCACCATGATCGAACGCTTACCGATGACGAACTATCCCAGGTCAAAAAGCAGCTATCGATCGTGGAACTAGGGCTACGGGACGACGGAATCGACAATCCGGAAGCCGAACAAGTGATCCGCGATACGAAAGCTCTCGTCATGTCGAAAAGAGAAACCCTATCCCTCATCAAGGAACGAGCTGAACAACGCCTCGCCAATCAGGATGATTCCCCGATCATCTTGGTTACGCCAAAGTATAAACGCTGACATACGCCTGTTCCGGAGAAAAAGGAACGCGATGCGACATGTCCTTAAATGACATGTTGCATCGCGTCCTTTTGCCGTTGTCTTAACCACGATGGAAGAACAGCGGCTTCCGGTCTCTATCTTCTTGGTTCTTTTCAGGACTTGGTTGGCTGCCGTCGGCCTTTGGGCTGATGACAGGGCCGTCGTTCATGGTTTCCCAGAAGTCGGGCGGGAAGAAGTTCTTGACGTCTTTTGCGGGTTCCCGCAGTTCGTTTTCGCTGGTCATGATGTCGGTTCCTTTCATCGGTCGAATTGCATGCGTACGCCGCGTTCGGGGTCGATCGCGAGGATCGCGTCGAAGCCCTTGCCTGTTCGTCTGCTGACGAAGCCGGATACTCGCGTCTGTTTGCCGGCGAGCAGTTTGCGGATGGTTGCGTCGGTGAGTTTCTTGCCGCTGAGCGTGCCGAAAATCTTGAAGCCGCATCCCTCGGTCTGTTTCCATTCGCCGTCTGCGGTCTTCTCGCTTTTGTTCGATGAACACTGCCATAGACTGCCGGTCTTGATGACCGGTTTACCGCATCGCGGGCATGCTCCGAACGATTCCTTGTCCGTCTGCGCGGGACGTGGGACGTGTGCGAGTGATGCTTCTGCTTTTTCAGGAATCGCTTCGCACAACGACGCGACCTGTGAGAGAAAGTCCCGCTCGATACCGTCGATATTGTCGCGGGACTCCGCGAGGTCGGTGAGGGTCTGTTCCCATCGTGCGGTCAGCGCGACGTCCTTGAGCTCCGGCGTGACGACCGAGATGAGCAACCGTCCCTTGTCGGTGGATCGCAGCTGCTTGCCCTTGCGTTCGACGTAACGGCCGGACACGAGTTGTTCGATGATGCCCGCTCGCGTGGCCGGCGTGCCGATGCCGCCGGAATGCAACGCGTCGTCGTCCAAGGCGTGCTTGAGGTTCTTGTCTTCGAGCGTGCGGCTGGCGTGTTCCATCGCGGACAGCAGGGTGGCTTCGGTATATGGTTTCGGCGGTTTCGTCTCTCCCTGCTTGACGGTCACGGGGCCGACTGGTCCGGTGATGATGCCGTCGGTGAGATTCGCCGGGATGACCGAACGCACAGGGTCGGTTTCATCGTTGTTTTCTTCCGCTGCGACTGCCGGCTCGGGGCTGATGCCCTTCCATCCGGGCCTGATCGTTTCGTCCGATCTGCTGGTCCAGATCATGTCGTTGCCGCCGTCGAGTTGCGCTTCCACGGTGGTGACGAGATGCGTGTGGTCGTCGCCGATCGCCTCCCACATGCGGCGCACGATTCGCACGGCCACATGGCGTTCGCCGTCGGTCAGACCGGCGAGTCTGCTGCCGTCGAGTTGCAGCGTGGGCAGTATCGCCGTGTGCCCGGCGACCTTGCCGTCGTTGACGGTCAGCTCAAGTCGCGGCGCGGGCGTGAGCGTGTGCCGGTCCACGAAGCCTTGCACGATTCGCTGCGAGCCGGTCAGCTGTTGCAGCATGGGCAAGTCGTCGCCGGTGATGTACTGGCTGTCCGTGCGCGGATAGGTCGCGAGCTTCAGTTCATACAGGTGCTGTAACGCGGCGAGCGTGGCTGCTGCGGTCATGCCGTGAAGACGGCTCATGTCCTTCTGCAACGAGGTCAAATCGTACAATCGCGGCGGCTTGTCGTGCACGGTCTTGCGTTCCGTCTTGAGGATGCGGAAGACGCCGTTTTCGGCTTCGGCACACAGGTTTTCCGCAACGGCCTGGCTGTCGATCCTGGAACTGGTGAGATGCCATCCGCCCATGTCCGCGATCACGGTCCAGAACAATGTCGGCTTGTGGCCGGCGATCTGTTCGTCGCGCGCGACGATCATCGCGAGCGTGGGCGTTTGCACGCGTCCGACGTTCAATCTCTGGCGGTATGTGAGCGTGTAGGCGCGTGTCGCGTTCATGCCGATCAGCCAGTCGGACTTGGCCCGCGCGTCGGATGCGGCGGCCAATCCCTGATAGTCGTGAATGGGCTTCATGCCCTGCCACGCGCTGCGGATCGCATGCTCGTCCAGACTGGCGACCCATAGGCGCAATGCGGGCTTGTGGATGCCGGAATGGGCGACGATGCGGTGGAAGATTCCCTCGCCCTCACGGTCGGGATCGCACGCGTTGACGAGCGTGTCGACATCCGGTCGGCGCATGAGAGAAACGAGCGTACGGTAGCGGCTGCCGGCTCCTTTTTCGCTTCTGATCTTCCACTTCCACTGCTGCGGGATGATGGGCAGTTGGCCCATCGACCAATGCGGGTCCGACCATTGTTCGTACCCGTCGGGTTCGGTCAGATCGACCAAGTGGCCCTGCGCCCACGAGACAAGGTTTCCGTCTGCCTGGATGTAGTCGTCCGACTGCTGCGGGTTCGGATCGAGCGCCTGCGCGATGGCGAGGGCGACCGATCGTTTCTCCGCGATCACGAGTCTCATTGCGAGTCTCCTTCTGCACGAATCTTCCTATGCTGTTCCATTCCAGATTCGTTCCAGACCCGCGTTTTTTGGACGGACACAGAACACGTTTACTTGCTCCGCCGTTAACTTGGTTGCTTCCGATAATGTCCGTCCAAAACCTGTGTTGACTCCGGTTATGGTGCTTCTGTCGATACGAGTTTTTGGACAGGAAGGACCGATCATGTCGAAGCCTAGGGAACGTAACAAGGTGATGCGTCAGCTCGCTGCGGATGCGCTTGAAGCCGAGTTCGAGGCGTTGAAGCAGCGGCGTGCCGCGTTGGCAGAATTGGGTGTGCAGTTGGACGATATGCGGTATGCGATCGACGAGTTCCGTACCGCCGCCGCCACGCTGGAGAAGGAACAATCGATCAGCCGCTCGTACATCGCCGAGGCGTTGCAAATGACCTCGCGAGAGAAGGCCGCCGTATGGCCGCCGAAGAGCCGTAAGGAACGAACGGAAACGTCGAACGAATCAACGGACGACCAAGCTGCTGACAAGTCCATCGACTCTGCCGGTTCCGAAAATGCGTCAGACATTTCAGCGACGTATTCTGCTGATTTGCCGGCGTCTTATTCGTACGCTGCCCAGCAGTACTGACCAAGATTGATTAGATACATGTTGTCGGCCACCTGCCCTTGCAAGTGGCCGACAACATGGAATGCGGCTCGTCGAAGACCTGCGACGGATCTTCTACGATCCTATTCGTTCAGTCCATTCCAGAAGTCATCGAGGGTTATTCCCAGCGCCGAGGATATTTCGTGCGCGGTCCTGAGACTTATGCCGCGCGGATCACGGAATCCGGTTTCCCAATCATGCAACCTTTGCACGCTAACGCCGCATCGTTCCGAGAGGTCTTTTCGTTTCGCGTACCCGGCTTGCACCCTCATTGATTCAAAAGACATCACGCCTCCATGTCTGCGGCAAAGTGTTCATCGGTGTCGGGGGCGACGCAACAGTTCGCGACGCCCCAAACGGTCTGTGCGACAAAGTTACCACTGCGGTACGGCCTTGATGATTTCGTCAACCACCTGGTCGGACGTGAGAGCACTGAAGTTGAAACGCTTGTCCTCGATCTCCCTCACACAATCATCGTCGCTGAGCCGCCATTCGCTGCGGGGAAGCCAGTAGTAGGTGATCTCGCAGATCGGACGATCCGGCTTTCGGCAGAACGAAGCGACCATTACGATGCCGCGACGCTTGGTCTGTATTTCGATGAGCTTGCCCAAGCACCAGTCGTCGGTCTTGACCCACTCGAACAGTCCGGTCTCATTGAGTTTTTCGGCGATCTTGTTTACCGGTCGTAGAGTCTTCATGTTGCGTCCCTTTCTTGCTGACACCATTTATTATACTCTGTTCGGAGTATAATAGCAAGTTCGATCCGCTTTTTCCAAGGTAATGTTTTCTTCCAGGGGCAAAGTTGCATTTTTATCAATTTTGCTTCCGCTGCAAAAACTTGCTCCCTCATGACTTACGCGAATGGTGTTTTAATGCACTATTCGCGTTCTGCCGTTGATAGGTGCGTCATGCCGATTCTTGCCGTGTTGATGTCGTAGACGACGATATCCGTGCCGACGATCGGGTTGGCGGGTCTGGTGATGATGAGGTCTGTTCTGGTTGCTGATTCGACCGCGTTGCGCATCTCGTCCTGTACGAGTCCGATGTAGCGCATGGTGGTGGCGATGTTGGCGTGGCCGAGCATGCGGCTTACGAGGACGATGTTGCAGCCGTTGCGATAGTAGGAGACGGTCGCGAACCTTCGACGGAGACTGTGCGAGGGGTAGCCGGTGGCTCGTTTGATGCGTTTTGCGACGTAATCGACGCCGCAGTGGCCGCCTACGGTTCCGGGGAACAGCCACATGCCTTCGCGTTTGCGCAGCACGGCCGCCAGACGTGCGGGGACCGGCATGGTGCGTTCCTTGTTGCCTTTGCCGTGGATGAGCAGCAGCAGTCCGTTCGGGGTTTCCTGTAGGTCGCTCATGAGATTGATCCGGGTCATTTCGGCTCTGCGCAGACCGCAGAACGCTCCGAGCATGACGGCGAGCCTCGTGTCTTCCTCGGGACTGGCGATGCCCTGTTCGATGTGGTCCTCGGGGCATATCTGGCCGGACGGCAGCGACATGGGCATGGTCGGCACTTCGTCTGCCGGGTTACGTGACGCGATCCCGTGCTGCACGGCCCAATCGTAGAAGCTCTTGATGCAGCTGCGCATGCCACGACGCCCCTCGGTGCCCATATCGGCGATGTAGAAGATCAGATCGTCGCCGGTCACGTCGGCCACCGGTTTATCGACCTTTCTGGAGAACCGGTTTATCTGGTACCAGCGCGTGCGCATCGTCTCCTTGGATCGGCCCAGTGCCCGCTGCCATTCGATCCATTGCTCAAGGGGTTCTTGCCAGTCGTCGCGAGGTTCGACGTGTGCGCAGTTTCGGCGGGTACTCCAGTAATTCATTCGCATGCTCCTTCGCATAGAAAAAGGGAGGTGATGTAACCCCATCACCTCCCGGAAGCAATGCTATTCCAGGCCGGTCACTCGTGTTCGGCGCAGCACGCGCACGATGACGAAAGGCTCAAACCCCAGATCGCGTACAGCATCGTGACGAACCGACTCGATACGGTGAACCATACCGTCCTGACGTCTTCATCCCGGTTCTCGCCGTCTACCGCCTTGTAGAAGCCGATTTCGTCAGATTCCGACTGTATATCGGACGGTCGCTGGTTCAAGCCCAGCCGCAGGAGCTTGTTGGAAGCCTCGGGTCCGCCCGGGGCTTTTTTGTTTTCGTCACGGATGTTCCGATCATCGTTTCCGTCCATCGTGTCGCCAACGTGTATGTGGACAAATGTGGATTGGCGAAAATCATCCACAAAAAATGTGGAACGACACGCCGAGTGTGGATAACCCGGTACCTTTCGACCACATACCCCGTTTCGGCTGGACGCGTGAGGGCGTCGCAAGGCATCGTTGAACCACTCGCCCGGCACCTGCGCCGGAGAGCGTCTGACACAGCCATATCAGACACGGTCGCATCCGAGGAAGGAACGATGATGAACATACGAACAGACGCGAATCCCGCCCTGGCCGGGCGTATCGCCAGATGTCTCGCCGCCGCGGCATGTCTGACGGCCATGCTTGCGTCAGGCGCCGCGAATCCGCCTGCGGCGATGGCCGCGGATGGGAACCTGACCATTTCGTCCGGAGACAGCACTTCGCTGTCCGGCCACACATTCGACGCCTACCTGCTGGCCACGTACACGGACGTCGAGCTCAAGGACGCGGCCACCGTGCAGTCCGTCAGCGCGAACCCCGCAAGTGGTTCGGCCTCCACTTGGATATCAACGGCGCTCAAAGCCGCCAACGTCAATGTGGACGCGAGCGCCGGCCAGAACCCCGCCTCGCAGATGCTGCGGCAGGGCACCGGATCGCAGGCCTCGCGCGTCATCGCCGCCACATTGGAAGCGAACAAGGCCGATCACAAGCCGACCAAGGCGAACCAGACCGCCAACGGGTCGACGTTGTCATTGACGATGGAGGAAGGCTTCTATCTGATCACGGATTCCGCCGGACTGCCGATCATCGCATCCACCACCATCAAGGGCGCCTCATCCATGGCGTCCGGTTCCGCTTTGGGGTCCGTGTTCATGAAAAGCAAGGTCGCGCAGCCCGACAAGGAGATCAAGAACGCCGAAGGCGTATGGAAGGAAAGCGCCGCAGCCACGAACGGCGAGACCCGCGAGTTCCGGGTCAGGTTCACCGTGCCGAACGCGCTTGCCGCCGACACCCTCACCGTCGATGACGTGATGGAAGGCATGGGATACGTGACCGGCACGTTCAAGGCCGTGATCTCGGCCGGCAAAAACGCCGGCAAGGATGTGACCGCACTGTTCGGCACGCCCGGTCCCTCCCCTTCCGGGGAAGGATACCGTGTCGTTTCCAGCGAACTGCTGATCGACAACTATCAGAACCAGCAGGTGGAGTTGTCCTATAGCGCGAAGATCGTCGATGCCGACAAGGCGAACGCCGCCACGAACACGGTCACGGTGACGGTCGAATGGCGTCCGGGAACGATCCCGCCCGGAGTGGAACCGCCCGACCCCGGCGAGGATACCGTGATCGTGCCCACCTACGACATCGACCTGCGCAAGATCAGCGCGGCCAGCACCGGCCAGCATCAGATTCCCGTGGCGGGGGCGAAGTTCACCATCAAGAACGAAACGCTTGGCGTATGGCTCAACTGGGACGAGAAGACCCGGCAATGGTCCTATGTGGATTCGGCGGGCAAGGCCCAGGAACGCGCCACCGACGACAAGGGAATGATCAGCTACGACAGCCTCGGTGCGGGAACTTATCTCATCGTGGAAACGGTCGTGCCGAAAGGGTACTTCGGATTCGTCAAACCGAGTTTCCGCGTGACGATCGACGATGACGGCGTCACGACGATCGCCGGTGCCGAACATGCGGGCCTGACCGCCGGCGTGACCAAGGCGGATGGAACCGCCGGCACTCCGGTCGCCGTCGTCAAGAACGTGGACAACATGACCCAACTGCCCATGACCGGAGGTACGACCATGGGACTCATGGGAGCCGGAGGCCTGGGCGTGCTGCTGTGCTCCCTGGCAAGCGGACTCATGGCGTGCAGGACACGCCGCAACAGCATCGGACCGGCATCATGGGGGTCGTGACATGGATAAGCGTATCGGATACCGGGCTCGTGCCGCCGTCTGTTCCGGCACGGCGCTCGTCTGCACGGTGCTCGTCTGCATGGGCATGGCGTTCACGCCCTGTGCCATGGCGGACGTATCGGAACGGGACGAGGAGATCGGGCGGGAGCCGATCGCGGCCACCGGCGTGAGCGAGGATGATGGCATCGGCTCCGGCGATAGTGCCAACGCCGATGGCAACGGCGACGATGACTCCCGGCAGTCCCTGCAGGACGACGTATCGCCGCTTGCGCTCTGGAACAGTCCGCCGACCCGAGGCTGGATGAAGTTCCTCGACAAGGACGACAACGAGCAGGCCTCCAAACGCATCACCGTTTCCGGACAGGATTCATACCGGATGCCGTCGATGGACGGCGTTCCGGATGTGGACTACCACGCCGGCCAAGGACTGAGCGGAAATGCGGACTGGAAACCGATCGCGTGGCAGTCGCAATGGTTCGACGTGGGCGGCAAGTGTCAGTGGGATTACACGCTCGCCCAATGCCAGATCACCGGCAACGGCGGATTCGAGCCTCCGGTCATTCAGGGCGAGCAGACCATGCGGCGGTTCCGGCCGGGCGACACGGTGAAGGCGCCCACCGCCTCCGGATCGAATCCGTGGTGGGCTATCTACCACAACAGCTGGGCGATGTACATCGAACAGATCAGATATGCGCCCAACGGCGGGACCGGATCGATGCAGTCCAATTCCGCGAACGTGTCCGCATACGACCTGAACGGCGACGCGTACGCCTACAGCATGCCCGCCACGGTCTCCGCCAACGGGTTCGTTCGGCCGGGATACCGGTTCACCGGGTGGAAGGCCCGTGCGACCGGCGTCATCTGGCAGCCGGGCGACACCTGCTGGCTGTCGGTAAGCAACAATCCCACCTCCACCTACAGCGAATACCAGATCCTCGACGCGCAATGGGAACGTCTGCCGCAAGCCACCTCGATGCCGTCGACGGGCGGGACCGGCATGCCGTTGTCGTATGCCATCGGGGCCGGACTGTGCGGAGCCGGATGCTGTGGCATCGGCGTGGCATCCCGTCGATTCGGACGGCGGCGGTGAACCGTGAACCGTCGTGTTCCCGGGAATTCGCCGCCGCGGATTGGACGGCGATACTCCATGGCGAACGGCCCTCGTCGACCCGCAGGGAACGTACCGCATCGCGTCGCCGATGTGATGCGGTACGTCGCCGGTTCCGCGCGTTATTGGCCATCTGCGTCGTCTCCGCCGTGGCCGGGGTGACGGTATTCGTATGGGTCGGCGTATCGAGGGGGATCTCGCAGCGGGCATCCGCGGCGGCGGTGGCGCAGGCCCGTACGGATGCCGCCCGTACACGGGCTTCGTATCATGAACGCGTCGTTCATGCCCGCGCGTACAACGAGCAGATCGCCGCGACGCCGCAGGTCATCGGCGAGGTGCTGTCCGAGGAGGGCGTCGCCGACGGTGATTTCACGTTCGACGAGGACCGGGAATATTGGCGGGCCCTGGATATGGGCGACTCGATCATGGCGTTGCTGCGCATACCGAAGATCGGTCTGGAGCTTCCCATCCGGCATGGTGCCGGCGAGTATGCCCTTTCGAACGGTCTGGGTCACCTGCATGGCACCAGCCTGCCGGTGGGAGGAGCGTCCACCCATGCCGTCGTCACCGGTCATCGCGGCCTGGCCGACAGGGAACTGTTCACCAGACTCGATGAGCTGGTCGTGGGAGACCCGTTCTACGTCGAACTTGCGGATGGCGAGATCCTCGGATATCGGGTCGAACGGGTCCTGGAAACCGATCCGAAGGACACCGATCGGTTACGGATCGAACGGGGACGTGACCAGGTCACCTTGGTGACCTGCACGCCGATCATGCTCAACACTCGGCGTCTGCTGGTCACGGGAATCCGTGCGGACATGCCCGACATCGTGCCATTGCCCGACTCGGCTCCCGCGGACCGCCGTCCCAAAACGGCCTCGGCGGCGGTCTCCGGAACCTTCATGGCGACGGGCTGGGCGGCGGTGTCGATACGCGGCGCCCGACGCCGTGCGACGGGTCGTTGCCGGCATGGGCGAATTGACTGAACCGGGAAAGCGAGAACATCATGCGTGATCATGAACGCAGACGGCGGATGCGTTGCCGTATGGCGCGCGAACGAAACCATGAGGAACGGCGTCGCCGCCGGCTCTCCGCCGCATTGTGCGGTGTCGTCGTGATGTCGGCGCTGGCTGCGGGCTCCATGGGCGGCGGCCGGGCGTATGGCATGGCGTCGGCCGACGAAAGCGCATCGTACGGATGCGTTTCCGCCATGGTCTGGCCATTGCGCGAACCGACGGTGACGAAGGCCTTCGACGCGCCGGAGCAGCCCTGGCTGCCGGGGCATCGTGGCGTGGACCTTGCCGCGAAGGATGATATGAAGCTGATCGCGCCGTCCGACGGCATCATATCGTTCGCAGGACAGGTGGCCGGCAAATCCGTGGTCAGCCTTGCGGCGAACGGGCTGATACTGACCTTCGAACCCGCCGTGACCGACCGTGACGTGGGCGCGCGGATACGGCAGGGCGACTACTTCGCGCGGGTTTCCCGCGGATCCGACCACTGCGACGGATCCTGCGTGCACTGGGGCGTCCGCCGCGCGAACGGCGATTACGCCGATCCGACCGGCCAAGTGGGAGAACGTCGCATCGCACTCAAGCCGGTGGTCTGAGCGACGTTCTCCAATGCCGGAGTGGACGGGCGATGGTCGTACGGTCAGCGAACCAGCGAGGTCAGTTCCGCGAGGTTGAGCTCGAAGCTGACGCCGCGCTCCTCATAATGCGGCTGGTTGAGCGTCGACGCCATCGCATGGCGTACGAATTCGCCGGCTATGTACGCAGATTCGGCCAGCCCGCGGCCGGCCATCACCGCGCCGCACAACGCCGAGGCGAACGCGTCCCCGGTGCCGTGCGTCATGTACGGCAGCTTCTCGTGGGCCAGCTCACGTTTGGCGGACACTCCGGTCGAGGCGCTCGCCACATAGTTGCGGATCAATCCGTCGCCGCGGTCGATGCCCTTGAGCACCACGTTGCGCACGCCCATGTCCAGCAGCGCGCCGAGCAGGCCGTCCACGGCCGCGTCGTCAAGGTTTCGTCCCGGATACCGCCGTCCGGTCAGGATGGCCGCCTCGGTCAGGTTCGGCATGAGCACGTCGGCCCCGTTCGCCAGGGCTCCCATTGCCTCGCACAGTTCGGGCGTGTACGTGGGATACAGTTCTCCGCCGTCGCCCATCACCGGGTCGACGAGTCGCAACGCATGCGGGTATTCGCGGTAGAGCCGCTGGATGATCGCCACTTGGTCGGGAGATCCGAGAAACCCGGAATACACGCCGTCAAGATCGACGTTCTCCTTGCGCCATGCATCCAGATAGCCGTTCAGGATGTCGGTCGTGTCATGGAACGTGAACACCGCATATCTCGTATGCGCCGAGAACAATGCGGTCGGCACCGGGCATACGTCGCAGCCGGCCGCCGACAGGATCGGTATCGCGGCGGTCAGCGAGCACTTGCCATAGCCGCACATGTCATGAACGGCGGCCACGCGCGGAATGTAACGCGGGTCGCGGTCATACAGCATCACGTCGTCGGTCATAATCGTCCTTTCGTCGTCGTGCAAGACTTTAGCCGTGCTCGTGACCAATCACGTAATCGCGACGCGTCCTGACGAGACCATGGCTGATCGCGCGGCACGCCGTCCCCGGAGCCGGCGTCGGGCAATGCGGCGCGCCACGGCGTGTCGCGGTCGGAACCGCCGTGTTTTTCACGGATGGCCAGGCACCGGAAACCTCATGATGCCAAGGGTTGATAAAGGGGTATAGGCAACCGTGATAGCGTCCGGCTTGCGCGCTTCGCCATCATGCTCGTAAGGTCATAACCAACGCCTCGCCGAACCGGTCGGACACCATCCGGCGGGCGGCGACTGAACGAACAAACCGCAACCCCACCGAAGGAGCGCATCATGACCGACCCGAACAAGAAGTACCATTTCGAGACCCTGCAGCTGCACGTCGGTCAGGAGGAGGCCGATCCGGCCACCGACGCCCGCGCCGTGCCAATCTACCAGACCACCTCCTACGTCTTCCATAACTTCGACCACGCCGAAGCCCGCTTCGGACTGGCCGACCCGGGCAACATCTACGGCCGTCTGACCAACTCCACCCAGGGCGTGTTCGAGAACCGCATCGCCGCCCTCGAAGGCGGCACCGCCGGCCTGGCGGTCGCCTCCGGCGCCGCGGCCGTCGAATACGCGGTGCGCAACATCACCCAGTCCGGCGACCACATCGTCTCCTCCAAGAACATCTACGGCGGCACCTTCAACCTGCTCAAGCACACGCTGCCGCGCGACGGCATCACCACCACCTTCGTCGATCCGGAGGTCCCTCAGAACTTCGAGGACGCCATCCAGGAGAACACCAAGCTCGTCTACTTCGAGACCTTTGGCAACCCGAACGCCGACCTGCCGGACTTCGAGGCCATCTCCGCGATCGCCCACAAGCACCATCTGCCGGTGATCGTCGACAACACCTTCGCCACCCCGTACCTGTTCCGTCCGCTTGAGCACGGCGCCGACGTCGTGGTCGAATCCGCGACCAAGTTCATCGGCGGCCACGGCACCACCCTCGGCGGCGTGATCGTCGAAGGCGGCAAGTTCAACTGGGCCGAGGTGCCGGGCAAGTTCCCGACCCTGACGGAGGCCGATCCGTCCTACCACGGCCTCAACTTCTACGAGGCCCTCGGCGGCGCCGCGTTCGTGACCCGCATCCGCGCCATCCTGCTGCGCGACACCGGCGCCACCCTGTCCCCGTTCTCCGCGTTCCTGCTGCTGCAGGGCACCGAAACCCTGTCGCTGCGCGTCGAGCGCCACGTCGAGAACGCGCTGAAGGTCGTCGAGTACCTGCAGACCGTGCCGGAGGTCGAGTCCGTCTCCCACCCGGCGATCGAGGGCCGCCGCGACCATGAGCTGTACAAGAAGTACTTCCCGAACGGCGCCGGCTCCATCTTCACCTTCGACATCAAGGGCGGCAAGGACGCGGCACGCGTCTTCATCGACAACCTGCACCTGTTCAGCCTGCTCGCCAACGTGGCCGACGTGAAGTCCCTCGTCATCCACCCGGCCTCCACCACGCACTCGCAGGAGACGCTGGAGGAGCTCGAGGACCAGGGCATCCATCAGGGCACCATCCGCCTGTCCATCGGCACCG
Organism: Bifidobacterium aerophilum; assembly: GCF_010667685.1. Classification (GTDB taxonomy): domain Bacteria; phylum Actinomycetota; class Actinomycetes; order Actinomycetales; family Bifidobacteriaceae; genus Bifidobacterium; species Bifidobacterium aerophilum. The sequence goes on from NZ_WHZW01000014.1 coordinate 63,965, forward strand.
AGAACATCGAGGACATTCTCGACGACCTCAAGGGCGGCTTCGAAGCGGTCCGCGCCTCCGGCCTTGCCAAGTGAAAACCAGGCAGGACCAGGTAAGGCGATGAGACGGCCGCGGTAGCGCCGCGCATCGATCCCGCCTTCCTCCAAGGCTCCTCTCCGTGCGGGGAGGAGCCTTTCGCGTTTCGCGCCATTGGCATGTACGGCCATCCCGCTCCCGGCGTACAATAAACGCCAGCCACGCGAAATCACGTTCCGTATTTTGATATCTTGAAACATCTCCCGCTTCATAGGTTTCAAATCCGCGTATAATACTGCGCGGAATCAATGAGATGGAAGAGACGCGCACTGCGGTTCGCGGTTCGTGGCCGCTTCCGGTTGCGGTTCCGTCGCCATCAGTCATCGCAACGAGAGAGGAACCAGTATGACTGCACGCACCCATCAGGCGTTCAACGCCGCCACCATCCCGCTTATCGCCGTCATGACGGCCGTCACCACCGTCGTGACCATGTTCGTTCAGATCCCCACGCCGACCCGCGGCTACCTGAACCTGTCCGACACCATGATCTTCTTCTCGGCCTATGCGTTCGGCCCGTGGATCGGCGGCATCATCGGCGGTCTCGGCCCGGCCCTGTCCGACCTGATCAACGGCTACCCGCAGTGGGCGATCTTCACGTTCGTCATCGACGGAGCACAGGCGCTGATCGTCGGCCTGCTGCTCAAGGAATTCAAGCCGTTCAACGTGATCGCCGTCTCCGTGCTCGCCGGCGTGTGGAAGGTGTTCGGCTACTTCATCGCCGGAGGCATCCTCTCCGGCTGGGGTCCGGCCCTCGGCGAAGTGCTCGGCAACAGCTTCCAGATGGGCGTCGGCCTGATCGTCGGCCTCGCCCTGTTCTCCGCCGTGCGCAAGGCGTACCCGCCGCTGGTGCGTCTCGGCAACCTCGGCGTCAAGGCCTCGGCCTGATCTCCGTCGTCCCGCATCCGGGACAACGTGACGAATCGGCTCTCCTCGCGCAGCGAAGGGAGCCGATTTTCTTGTCACGGCCATGACGCATCCCGCCCAACGACCCGGCACGCCACACGATAGGATAGATCGAATGAGTTTGGACACCCTGATCGAGACGCATGAACTCGGTTGGCGATATGCGCCGGTCGTCGATGGCGGCCGTCCCATAGACGGCCTCGGATCCGTCACCGTCACGATCCGGTCCGGCGAGTTCGTCGGCGTGGTCGGCCCGACAGGGGCCGGCAAGTCGACGCTGTGCATGGCCCTGACCGGCATCATCCCGAACCTTGCCGACGGCGAAATGACCGGTAGCGTACGCGTCGCCGGCATGGATACCGCAACCGTCGGCGTCGCCGAACTGTCCTCCCGAATCGGCTACGTACAGCAGGATCCCGAATCCCAGTTGTTCTGCTCGTCCGTCGAGGACGAAATCGCGTTCCCGCTCGAAAACCGCGGCATGGACCCGGCACTCATGGACTCGCGCATCGACGAGGTGCTGCGGCTGGTCGGCATGGAGGACTACCGCACCCGCATACCCACCAGCCTGTCCGGCGGGCAGATGCAACGCGTCGCGATCGCGGCGGCGCTCGCCGCCGACCCCGACATCCTGATCCTTGACGAGCCGACCGCAGCGCTCGATCCGGACGGACGACGCGAAGTGTTTGCCGCGCTCGATGCGCTCCGCCGCAACCGTGCACGGCATGACCTGACCGTCGTCATGGCCGAACAGGACACGTCGCATTTTCCCGGATGGGCCGACCGCATCCTCGTACTCGATCACGGCAACCTGGCCGAACAGGGCGACGTCAGCCTGTTTTCCGAGCGCCGGGAACTGTTCGACCGGCTGGGCGTCGCGGTGCCCGACGACGTCGAACCGGACCTGCGCATCATCGCGGACGATGCGTCCACGCCATCGCGATCCGGCGACGAGCCGATCATCACGCTGGACCACGTCACCTACCGGTACGCGTCCGGCGGCCGTACCGATACGGCGCAACGTCCGCCGGCGCTGGACGACGTGACCTGCACGATCCCGCGCGGCGCGTTCGTCGGCCTGATCGGACGCAACGGCTCCGGCAAGACCACCCTCGCCAGACACCTCAACGCACTGCTCACTCCCGTCAGCGGCCGGGTGACGGTGGACGGCCTCGACACGCGCAGGCACACCGTCGGCCAGATGGCCACGCACGTCGGCTTCGTCTTCCAAAACCCCGACCATCAGATCTTCTGCGCCACGACCCGCGAGGAAATCGGCTTCGGTCCGAAGGCGCTCGGACGGACGCCGCAACAGGTCGAGACCGCCGTCGACAAGGCGATGCGATTGTTCGGTCTTGAACGGTTCGCCGACGTCTCACCGGCCACGCTCGGCTATGGAGACCGCCGCGCCGTTGCGCTCGCCTCGGTGCTGGCGATGGATACGCCGGTTCTCGTGCTCGACGAGCCGACCGCCGGACTCGACCGCAACCTGTCGACACGGTTCCTCGACACGGTAGCGGAATTGAACCGCGCCGGCACGACCGTCATCATGATCAGTCACGACATGGCCGCCGTCACCCGGTACTGCACGCACGTCATGCGCATGGACGACGGACGCCTCGCCGAATACGGCCGCCTTGACCGTACCGTCGCTCCATCCGATCATGACCATGCCCATATCCAGGATTCGCGCCATGATCCGACGCATGAGAACCACACGAAAGGGAATGACGATGGACGCTGACCTGTACGTGCCCGGCGACGGATGGCTGCACCGCGCCGACCCGCGCGTCAAATTCGCGCTGTCGCTCGCCCTGCTGGTCATGTGCCTCATCTGGCGCAACTGGGCGTTCATGCTGTCGATGCTTGCTCTCGAACACATCCTGCTTGCCACCGACCGCGTGCCGGCCGAACGCATCGCATGGGTATGGCGGACCCTCGCCATGCTCATCACGCTCATCGTCGTGCTCTGGCCGATCTTCGACCCGAGCGGAGGACATGAGATCTGGCGGTGGGGCATCCTTCGGCTCACGCGGGAGAACCTCGTCATGGCGGCCGTCATGGGACTGCGCATCCCGGCGCTCGGCTTCGCATGCTTCCTCACCCTGTTCACCACCAGCCAGCCACGCCTCATCCGCGGCCTCGTCGCCCTCGGCATGCCGTACCGCGCCGGCCTCACGCTCGCCACATCGTTGCGTTACATCCCGGTGTTCTTCCGCATCTTCCAATCCGTCTCGGCGGCGCAGCGGGCGCGCGGCCTCGACCTGAACGGCAGATCCGCCGTCGGGGGAGCGCACAATCCGTTCTCCGCGCTGGTCGCACGGTTCAAGTCGTATCTGCCGGTCATCGTGGCCGTGCTCATCCGCGCCTACCGCATGAGCCAAGGCGTCGGATGGGCGATGGAATCGCGCGGTCTCGGCATGCCCGGCGTCGCCCGCACCTATCGGGTGAGCCTGCGCATGCGCCCCGCCGACTGGCTGCTGCTCGCGCTGACCGTCGCCGGTGCGATCGGCGTGGCCGCGGCGATGATCATGATCGGATGAACATGGACATGACGAAAGAAGCAGAGTGCATGGACGCGACGATCGACATCCGGCGGCGCGACCTCGAAGTCGTATCCGCATTGCAATTCGACGGCCGGATGCCGATGGCGGCGCTCGCCGAGCGGCTTGGCATCTCCGTATACGCGGCCACCGAAAGCTATCGACGGCTCACCTCGGCCGGCGTGATGAGCGTGGTGCCGGTCGTCAACCCGTTGTCGTTAAGCGACTATTGCCAGGTGATCGTCGGCCTGCGCATCAACGGCGAGCGCGGCGAGGCGATCGCACGGCTCAAGTCCATGCCGCAGGTCACCTATGTGGTGCGCGCGCTGGGCGATGCGGACATCATCGCGGAGGCGGTCGTCTACACGAGCGCGGCGATGGATCGGTTCCTCAAATCCGATTTGCGACGGCTGCCCGGGCTGGAGCGCATGCAGGTGTTCTCCTGTGCGAAGCTGATCCTTGACGATCATAATGTCAGTGTGGTCAACCGCATGCTGAAGGCGTGCGGAGGGCGTGCGATGCTGGGCAAGCGCGATGCGAACGTCGGTGCGGACGTTCCGGTGACCGTGCTGGGGGAGAGGATGGCGGAAACGTTCAACGCGTTGCAGGAGGACGGTCGTGCCAGCTACGCGTCGATCGGCGCCAGTCTCGGTGTGACGCATGCCGCCGTGCGTGGCCGGGTGAAACGGCTTGAGGACGCCGGCGTGATGCGCGTCATGGCCACGGTCAGTCCGATGCGGCTCGGACGGTTCAGCCAGGCGTTCATCGGGTTGGCCGTCCGCCCGCCTTACGAGCTTGACGTCGAACGTCTGCTTGGCGTCGACGAGGTCACGTATGTGATGAGCGGTGTCGGTCTTGGTGGCGCGGACTATCTGGTCGAGGCGATCGCCGATGACGATGACGCGTTGTGGCATGCGGTCGATCGTTCGATTCGTTCGTTGGACGGCGTCACGCAGATATGGTGGGCGACCACGGTCGGCGTCGAGAAGGAGAGTTACTGGCTCGAACCGCCTGTCGAGGCCGCCCGGCTCGCCGAAGGCTAGCGGCGGTGCGGACGGCCTCGAAGGTTCAGCTGTTGAGTTCCAGTTCGCCGAGCTTGTCGGTGAGCTTGATGTTTTCGCTGTAGTCGACCGGGCAGGCGATCACGTGCACGCCGCCGTCGGCCATCATCGCCGTTTCGATGGCGGGTTTCAGGTCGTCGGCCGACGTGACGAGATGGCCGTGCGCGCCGAAGCTTTCGGCCAGTTTCACGAAGTCGGGGTTTCTGAAGTCCACGTCGTCGTGATGTCCGTTGTGCAGGTCCATCTTCCATTTGATCAGGCCGTACGCCTCGTCCACCCACACGAGGATCACGATATGGCAGCCAAGCCGCACCGCCGTTTCGATCTCCTGCATGTTCATCATGAAGCTGCCGTCGCCCATCACCGCGAGCACCGGCCGGCCGCGTCGGGCCAGCGATGCGCCGACCGCGCCGGGCAGCGTCCAGCCCATCGTCGACAGGCTGTTGTCGATGATGCAGGTGTTCGGCAGATACGTCGGGTACAGGCGTGCCATCCACATCTTGAGCGCGCCCGTGTCCACGAGCGCCACGTCGCTGTCGTTCAGCGCCTTGCGCGTGTCGTAGACGATGCGCTGGGGCTTCATCGGGAACGATTCGTCGTCCTTGCAGGACTCGAATTCGTGCATGAGCAGGCCGCGGATGTCCGATTCGGCGTTCGAGAACGTGATGTCGCGTTCGCGCAGCGTGTCGATCAGCTGGGTGAGCGTGGCGTCGATGTCGGCCATGATGTTCAGCGTCGTCGTGTAATGCGCGTCCGTGTCCTCCACGAACGTGTTGATGTGGATGATCTTCTTGTCGTTCTTCGGGTTGATCTTGACCGGGTCGAACTGCTGGATCGAAAAGCCGATCGCGATGATGAGGTCGGCGTCGTCGAACGCGAAGTTCTCGTAGTCGTGGCGCATGAAGCCGACCACGCCGAGCGCGTTGCGATGCCGGTCGGAGAACACGCCCTTGCCTTCGAACGTGGTGGCCACCGGCGCGTTGAGCTGCTCGGACAGGACGCGCAGCTGGTAGTCGGCGTGCGCGCGGCTCACGCCGTTGCCGGCGAGGATGATCGGATGCTTCGCCTTGGCGATGATGTCGGCCGCGGCGTCGATGTCGGCCGGCGTCGGCACGGTGTGTACCTGCAGGGCGCGGCTGAGCGGCTCGGCGTCGGCCGGCGCGGCCTGTTCGGCGATATCCTCGGGCAGGATGATGCAGGTCGCCGCCGGACGCTTGCGCTGGGCGAGCGCGAACCCCTTGCGCACGGTTTCGGTGACCGCATGGGGACTCAGGATCATGTTCGTCCAGCGGGTGATCGGTCGGAACACCGACACGAGGTCGATGATCTGATGCGATTCCTTGTGGATGCGGCTGACGCTGCCCTGCGCGCACAGGGCGACCAGCGGCGTGTTGCTCGCGTTCGCGCACGCCACCGGCAGCGTGAGGTTCAGGGCGCCCGGGCCGAGCGTGGCGAGGCACACGCCGGGCTTGCCGGTCAGATGCGCGTAGGTGAGCGCCATGAAGCCGGCGCCCTGCTCGTGCCGCGTGACGACGAAGCGGATATGGCCGTCGCGTTCCAATGCCTCGATGAACGGGATGTTCTCCTCGCCCGGGATGCCGAAGATCACATCGACGCCCTCCTGCACGAGGCATTGCACCATGAGATCGGCGACGTTGCGCTGATGATGGCGGTCGGTGTGCGGATGGGGCGCGGCCGCGGCGTCGTGGGATTGCGTGTCGCCGTTGCGGTCGAGTCCGTCGCGAAGGCGCGATTCGATGCGGGCGAACAATGATTCGTTATGCTGTTCTGTCACGAGTTGACGAGTATAGCGGAGTGAATGATCGAACCGGTGTTACGGATGATATATGGACGTAACAATGCGGTGATTGAGGAGCGAATCCGGGAAGGACTCGGAGATTCGCCCCGTTGACGGATGCGTTTGCAGGGCGAGATTCCGGGGACTTCGGTAATCTGCCCCGCTGGAGCACCGTTATCCGAAGCCTAACGCCGATGATTTCCGGGATCTGCCCCGCTGGGACCATTGCCCGTGGAGCTTTTCGCCGACGATGTCCGGGGTCTGCCCCGCGGAAGGACGTATGACTGCGGCGCGATATGCAGGCGAGGGCGGTTCATCCTTGCGGATGACGTCGAGAGCGACATGTTTCCGCCTGCCGCACGATGTCGCCGACGGCCATCCTTCGCGAATATGGAACCATCATCCGATATCCGTCACGAGGAAACGAGGAATCATGGAAGGCATGGTCAACCCGACCGCCATCGAGGCGATCGACCTGGTCAAGGACTATGGGCAGGGCGACACCGCCGTGCACGCGCTGCGCGGCGTCAACGTGCGTTTCGAACAAGGCAAATTCACGGCCATCATGGGCCCGTCCGGCTCCGGCAAATCCACGCTCATGCACACGCTCGCCGGACTCGACTCGGCCACGTCCGGCCGCATCGTGTTCGACGGCGCGGACATCACCAAGATGAACGACAACCAGCTCACCCTGCTGCGTAGGCACAGGATCGGCTTCATCTTCCAAAGCTTCAACCTGCTGCCCATGTTCACCGCCGAACAGAACATCCTCATGCCGCTGACGCTCGCCAACGAGAAGCCGGACCGCCGTTGGTTCCGCCAGCTCGTCGAGACGCTCGGTCTCAAGGATCGGCTCGACCATCGACCGAACGAACTGTCCGGCGGTCAGCAGCAGCGCGTCGCCATCGCCCGCGCGCTGATCTCCAAGCCGGCCCTCGTGTTCGCCGACGAGCCGACCGGCAACCTCGACTCCGTCTCCAGCGCCGAAGTGCTGAGCTTCCTCAAGCGTTCGGTCAGGGAACTCGGCCAGACGATCATCATGGTCACGCACGACGCGGTGGCCGCCTCCTACGCCGACCGCGCGATCGTGTTCGCCGACGGACGCATCGTCGCCGACGTGCCGAACCCGAACGCCGAGCAGATGAACGAACTGCTCATGGCCGAACGCGAGCGCGCCACCCGCGCCGCCATCCGATAAAAGGAATCCCATCATGTTCTCCATCACGCTCAAACTCATGAAGAAAAGCGCGCGGATGCTTATTCCCGCGGGCATTGCGATCCTCATCGGCACCGCGTTCATCTGCGCCACGTTCCTGTTCTCCAACACCATGACCGACGCGCTCGGCCGCCAGCAGACCGGCAGCTATGGCGGCGCGAACACCATCGTCACCATCGACTATGACGCGTTGAATTCCGCGACGGACGACGAGAAGAACGCCGTATATTCGACCGCCGTCAGCGACTTCCATCTCGACCAGGTGGCCGCGACCGACGGCGTCGACGGCGTGCGCGCCGACACGATGACCGACGTCACCGTCGTCAACGGCGACAAGAACGTCAGCGGCATCGCGCTCGGCACCGCCAAGGACGCGCGGCTGCTGCCGGTCGGTCTTGCGGACGGCGACCTTCCGGCCGACAACGGCGAGATCGCCCTGCCGAAATCCGTCGCCAAGCAGCTCGGCGTGACGATCGGCGACACGGTGACGCTCAGCTCGCGCAGCCTGCAGGAGGAAGCGTCGACCGTCGATGCCGCGGATGCGAAGGCAGCCGGCGATGTCACGGCGCGCGTCGTCGGCCTGACCGACGATCCGAACGGCGTATATGGCTCCTACGGCGGCGCGTCCGTGATCTCGAACGACGTCATGGCCGCCCTGCAGGCCGTCGACGATTTCTCACAGGTACGCACCAGCCAGCTGTTCCTTGACCTCGCCGGCGGCGGCAACGGCGGCCGCGCCACTGACCCGGCCAAGACGCAGGCCACTGCCGACAAGCTCGCCAAGCTCATGCCCAAGCACTATCGCATCCTTTCGCGAGAGGCCGCCAACCAGGAGGCCATCAAGTCGCTCAGCGTGGACGGCGGCACCGATATCACCACCACGTTCCTGCTGAGCTTCGGCGTGCTTGCCATGTTCGTCGCCGCGCTCGTCATCGCCAACACGTTCCAGGTGCTCGTCGCCCAGCGCCGCCGCACGCTCGCCCTGTTGCGCACCATCGGCGCGAAGAAAAGCCAGTTGTACGGCTCCGTCCTGTTCGAGGCCGGCGTGCTCGGTCTCGTCGCGTCCTTGCTCGGCGTGGTGCTCGGCTGCGCGCTGATCGGCGGATTGTGCGCGTCCGGACTCATGGCCTCGACCGGCATGGACGCGCGGTTCGTGGTCAGCTGGCAGGCGTTCGTCGTGCCGATCGCGTTCGGCATCGCCATGACCGTGCTCGCCTCGCTCGGCTCCGCACGCTCCGCGACGGCCGTCACGCCGCTTGAGGCGCTGCGCCCGATCGAACTGACCGACACGCGCCGCGCGGGAATCGTGCGCGGCATCATCTCCGTGCTGTTCATCGCGGCAGGACTGACGATGGCCGTGTTCGCCGCATGGCAGATGAGCCGGTCGATCGCCGGACACACGTCCATGATCACCGACGCGTATTCCACCGTGCTGCTCATGGCCATCGCCGGCTGCGCGTTCATCTTCCTCGGCCTTGTCCTGTCCGCCGTGTTCTGGCTGCCGGTGCTCATGCGCGGCGTGGGCGCGCTCGTGGCTCTCGCCGGACCGTCCGCCAAGGTCGCGCACGCGAACATCCAGAAGAACCCGCGCCGTGTGGCCGCGACCGGCGCCGCGCTGCTGATCGGCGTCACGCTCGTGGCGACCATCGCGACCGGCGCGACAAGCGCCAAACAGACGATGGGGGAGGCGCTCGACAAGCGGTTCAGCGTCGACATGATCGCCGACGGCGCCGATATGACCGGCGCGCAGGCGGCCGAAGCGGCCAAAATCAAGGGCGTTGCGGCGTCCGTATACGCGCCGACCGTCATGAAGTACGCGACCGACAAGGACGGCAACGACCTGTCCGTGCTGCTCGTAGGGGTTCGTGACGCGGACGCGCTGCGTTCGGTGATGAAGGCCGATCTCAGGAACGTCGCGATCGGCGACGACACGGTGCTCATGCCGAAGTACGACGTGTTCACCGGCAAGACGATGGCCTTCGACGGCGGCACGGCGACGTTCGCGGACATGACGGGCGACTCCGGCGACGGCACCGGTATGGATGCGTCGGCCGAATCGACCGGCTCGACCGGCAAGACGATCACGCTCAAGCCGACGTACGTCGACTACCGGCGCGTGTCCGAAAACTACAATGCGGTCGCGTTCGTCAGCGCCGGGCGTTTCGAGAACGGCGACCTCACGGCCACCGGCCACATGATGCTCATGAAGATCGACGCGGCCGCCGCCGGCGTCTCTCTGAACGACGTGCTCACCGACGTGCAGCAGACGTTCACCGCCAGCTCCGGCGTGCACGTGACCGGGCCGATCGCCGAACGTTCGATGTGGGAGACCATGATCAACGGGCTGATGGCGTTGCTCGTCGGCCTGATCGCGGTCGCCGTGCTCATCGCGCTTGTCGGCGTGGCCAACACCTTGTCGTTGTCCGTGATCGAACGCACCCGCGAATCCGCGACCTTGCGCGCCATCGGCATGACGCGCGGACAGCTGCGCCGCTCGCTCGCGGTCGAGGCGCTGCTGCTCTCGCTCGTCTCCGGCGTGGCCGGCGTGCTGCTCGGCACCGCGTTCGGCTGGCTCGGCTCCTACATGGTGTTCAGCCTGTACGGCGACGTGGTCTTCCCGTTCGACTGGGTCGGCAACGGCATCATGCTCGCCGTCGCGGCGATCGCCGCGCTCATCGTCAGTGTCGCTCCGGCCCGCCGCGCCGTGAGCACGCCGCCGGTAGAAGCTCTCGCCGAAGCCTGATTCCCGCCACCAAGCGCCCCTTCGGGGGAGCCGTCGACGAAGCTGACCGAGGGGTAGCCAGAAGGTTCAACCTTCCTGACTACCCCTCGGTCTTATCGCGTTCGACAGCTCCCTCAGCCGGGGAGCCGGGATGATTCACACGATGCCGTTGTCGTAGGCGAAGACGACGGCCTGCACCCGGTCGCGCGCGTTGATCTTGGCCAGAATGTGCGCCACATGCGTCTTCACGGTCGGCAGGCTGATGAACAGTTTGCTCGCGATCTCCTGGTTGCTCAGCCCGTGCGCGATCTCGACGAGGACCTCGCGCTCACGGTCGGTGAGCAACTCCAATTCCGGATCGGTGTACGTCGGTTGCCCGGACCGCGACGCGGCGGTCGTGGCAGATGATGTGCCGGCCAGCGAATCATCCCTCGTATACCCGTCCTGCATCATCTTTTCGATGAGCCGCTTCGTGGCCGACGGCGCGATGATCGCGTTTCCGTTGAACACCGTGCGGACGGAACTCAGCAGCGTTTCCGGCTCGGTGTCCTTGAGCAGGAAACCCGACGCGCCCGCATTGATCGCGGCCATCACGTATTCGTCCAGATCGAACGTGGTCAGAATGATCACGCGCGTCGGACGGTCTCCGCCCGACGACTGCAGCGAACTGATGCGTCGCGTCGCCTCGATGCCGTCCATACCGGGCATGCGGATGTCCATGAGCACCACGTCCGGGTGCGACGATTCCGCCAACGCCAAGGCCTGCGAACCATCGCCGGCCTGCCCGACCACCTGCATGTCCGGCTGGGAGCCGATCACCATCGCGAACCCGGCTCGCACCAGCTCCTGGTCGTCCGCGATCACCACTCGAATCCTGTTCTCACTCATGATTCACCACTGTATTCGTTTCCCGGTAAGACGAAAGTGGACGACACCCTGATTCTTCCCTGAATCACATCGAAGATGAAGGCGCGTGGCGGTTTTCGCTCACTGAAGGCTCGTCAGCGAGCGAAAACCGCCACGCGAGGGAGGACGGGACTAGCGGGAGGTGCCGGCCGCGTCGAGCTGCTCGTCGAGCGAGGCGGCCGGGCGCAACCGCATTTCGGGTTGCGCGTGCTCGTGCGCCTCGTCGCTGAAACCGGTCTCGCGCAGGACGCTCAGCAACTGGCGCATATGCTTGAGCGCCGTACGGCCCTGCTGGCCGATCGACGCGAACGCCGCCGCGATCGACTCGGCCGACGGCTCCTCGCCCCGCGCCTCCGCCTCGTCCAACATGCGGATGCCGGCCACGGCCCGATCGATCACCAAGGCCAACGTATCGCTCACCTCGGCCTGGATGCTTGCGCTGATCCGCTCGCGCTCCATATTCGCCGCCAGCACCTTCTGCTTGGACTGCTCGGCCTGCAACGCCTCCTCGCGCGCCTGCAGGACCAGCACGTTCGCGCCGCTCGACCTCTGCCACCTCGCCAACAGGATCGTACCCATGCACATCGCGCCGATCATGCCCGACCACATCGCGGCCCCGAACGACAAACGCAACGGCGAACCGCCGATCCCGGCATAATCCGCGGAACGCAACATCCAATGCAGCACGCTCGCATACCCGTAATCGCTCGCCAGCACCTTGACCCCGAACAGCATCGCGACCCCGATCGACGCGACGCCGGTCCACCGCCATGCGGTCGGACGCCCGTACAGCACCGCCGAATACAACGCGCACAACGCGAACAGATTCGAGAGCAGCACCGGCTCGAACATCACCAGCTGGAACACGGACATGATCACGACCATGAGCGCCGCGCCTTCGGGGAACCGACGGCGGAAGCACAACGGCAGCATCGTCGTCACCACGATGAACCGGCCGACCGCAAGTTCGCCGGTGACGCCGTCCAGATAGCCGTCGAACATCGATATCGTGTTGGCGCACATGATCATGATGAGCAACAGCGTGCCGATGATGTCGGTCGTCAGATAATGCCGTTCGGTCCATTGCGACAGGCGTTCCACCCAGTTGAACGGTTCGCCGTTCGCCAGCACGGCCTGCGCGATCGGTTTGGACCGCAGTCGGTCGCGCAGTTGCGACCATGTGGGGATCTGGGGGAGCGCAGGCGTCCACGGCGCACGGATGCCCGCGCTCGCGTAAGCGTCGTTGCCAGGTCGGACGGGGCGCGGCCGGGCCGGGACGTCATGCCGGGGAAGCACTGAGGTGACGGGATGTCTCCGTTCGCCGCGCTCGGTCGATATGACTGAGGAATCGGCCTGCCCGGTCGACGACGCGATGGGGGAGACCTGTCCGGTCGGCGCGGCGGCAGGGGCGGGACGTGCGGCCGCGCCGATGCCGCCGTACGGTTTCACGGTGACGGCGGCGCCCAGAGGAATGACGGCATGCACGGCGAATCCGCCGCCGACCCGCGGGCCGGACGTCACCGTGCCGCCGGCCGCCTCGACGCGTTCTCGCATGCCGAGCAGTCCGTAGCCCGGCTGATGCCCGTCCAACGCGGACGAGGCGCCGCGGCCGTCGTCGGTCACGGTGATATCCAGCGCATGATCGGACCAACGTTCGCCGATGACGACATGCACGTTCGGACCGGCGTACTTGCGCACGTTCGTCAGCGACTCCTGCACGAGATGGTAGACGGCCGCGCTGGCCGTCACGGACAGCAGCTCAGGGCGTGCGGTGCCGTCGATGTGACGGTCGATCCTGCTGTCGACGGACGACGCGGAAACGGCCGGAGACGACACAGGGGACGTCGTTCCCGCTGATGAAGACTCGGACGACGACGCGACGGCCGCTCGCGCCTGCTCGACCAGCGCGTCGATATCCGTGTAATCCGCGTGCATGGAACCCCCGAACACGCCGAACAGCCGTTTCATGTCATGCAATGCCCGTTCGGATTCGTGCCGGATCGTCTCCATCGTGTGCCTGGCCACGGCCGGATCATGCGCGCCCGCATACCGTCCGCCGTCCGACTGCACGATGATGATCGACAACGTGTGCGCCACCACGTCGTGCATGTCTCGGGCAATGCGCGCACGCTCCGCCAACGCCGCGATGCGCCGTTCCTCGGCCTCGCTCGCCTGCAATGCGTCGTTGCGCTCCTGCATCATGCGGATCGTGATGAGCCGTGCCCGCTGCCAGAACGCGGCGATGACGGTCGCGACGATGCACGATAGGATCGCGGCGGCATAGACCGCCGTCTGCTGCATCAGGTTCTGCGCGCACTGACCGGTGAACCGGCCGTCCGCATAGACGAGCCAACACTCCGGCATCCCGTTCAGATCGACGCCGCTGATATCGGCGGGTCTCATATACGGCTCGAAATACGGTCCGACAAGCGCCGACCATGAGATGACCGCGCTCGCCAGCACGCCGAGCGCCGAGGCGAGCACGATGAACGCCTTCGTATTGCGCGGGTCCCCATAGACGATCACCGAATACAGCAACAGCAGCGACAGGAAATCCGCGAACACCATCGACGGGCCGACGATCAGCTGGAGCACGGCCATCGCCGCGAACGCAAGAGCCGATCCTTGGGGCCAGAGCCGTCGTGTCGCCGTCGGCGCCGTCATTGCCGTCGACCAGAGCATCTGCCAGCCCGTGCCGTACGAGAACAACGGTCCGGAGAACCCGCTGCCGGCCGAACCGAACAGCAGCCCGAACACCAACGTCAACAACAGCGCGGTGATCGAATCCATGACCAACATGCGGACGCGACGGTTGCGCGTCAGCCGATCCCATGATGCCCATACACGTTGCCCGATACCCATAATCGACCAGCCTATCGCGGCGCGGGACCGCACGTCCATCATGCGCGGGGATGAGCCGGCTTTGTCCCCGCGTGCGGCTGATATGGAGAACAGCCGTATCCTTCAAGAAAAGGGGAGAGCGCATGACGCTGCTTGCTGAATACTACGTGCCCGGACTGCACGTGGAAGACCGTTCGATCAAAGTGCCGCTCGACTGGGCCGGACACGAGCCGGGCAAGGGCTTCGACGGGGAGACGATCAGCCTGTTCTACCGCGTGGTCACCGCCCCCGAACACGTGCACGACGAGCTGCCGCTGCTCGTATACCTGCAGGGCGGCCCCGGCGGCGAAAGCCCGCGCCCGCTCGATCCGACCTCCGACGGCTGGATCGCCGAGGCGATCAAGCACTTCCGTGTCATCCTTCCCGACCAGCGCGGCACAGGCCGTTCCAACCGCGTCGACACGCAGGTCATGGCCAAGCTCGCCCCGGCGGGCGCCCGAGCGCAGGCCGACTATCTCAAGCTGTTCCTCGCCGATTCGATCGTGCGCGACTTCGAACACCTGCGCCGCACCGAATTCGGCGGCGCGAAATGGGTCACGCTCGGCCAAAGCTACGGCGGCTTCCTCACGCTCACCTACCTGTCGCTCTACCCGCAGGGCGTGACCGCGAGCTTCACCTGCGGCGGCATCCCGCATGTTCCGGCCGACGCGGCCGAAGTCTACGAGCACACGTTCCCGCGCATGGCGCGCAAGACCGCACAGTTCTACGAGCGCTACCCGCAGGACGTCGAACGCGTCGCGGCCGTGGCCGATCGATTGGCGGCCGGCGGCGTGAACCTGCCGAACGGCGACCCGTTCACCGTGGAGCGACTGCAGTGCCTCGGCTCCGACTTCGGCATGAAGCCGAGCTTCGAACGCGTGCACTGGATCCTCGACTCCGCGTTCCTCGACGGCGACGGCTCCGCGAACGCGTCCTCTCCGCTGTCGGACGAATTCCTGTCCAAGGTGGAGACCGCAACGTCGTCTCGTCCGCTGTACTGGCCGTTGCAGGAGTTCATCTACGCGAACGGCGAGATGGACGAGCCGATCCGCTGGGCCGCCCAGCGCGTGCGCGACACGAAGCCCGAATTCGGCTCCGACGTGCGCCCGCTCAACTTCACCGGCGAGGCGATGTTCCCGTGGATGTTCGAACAGGAGCGCGCCCTGCGCCCGTTCAAGCCGGCGATGGACCTGCTCATGGAAGACACCAGGTTCGGCGTGATCTACGACGCCGATCAACTGGCCCGCAACGAGGTGCCGCTGCAGGCCGCCGTGTATTTCGACGACATGTACGTCGATTCCCTCATGCAGCTCGACACGTTGAGCCGCGTCGGCAACTCGCACTATTGGACCACCAACGAGTTCGAGCATGACGGCAACCACGGCGACCGCGTGTTCAGGCACCTGTACGCCGAGGCGCTGAACCGCGGCGATCTCGAGGAATTGTTCTGACCGCACGGGCACGCCGGCGAAGCCAACGAACGAAAGGACACACATGAGCATGGACCTCACCATCGGATTCATCGGCTACGGCAACATGGCCCAGGCCATCGCGCGGGGACTGGTCGACGCCGGAGTCGTCGCGGGCGGGCGCATCGTCGCCTGCGCCGCGCACTATGACAAGCTCGAACGCACCACGGCCGAAATCGGCGCGCGCCCGCTGCGCAGCGCGACCGAGGTCGCCGTTGCGGCCGACGTGGTCGTCATCGCGATCAAACCGTACCAGATCGAATCGGTCGTCGGGCCGATCGCCGACGAGCTGGCCAAGCCCGACAGGATCGTCGTGTCGATCGCCGCCGGCTGGGACCTCGCCAAATACCGCGACCTGTTCGGAGACAAGGCCGACGGCATGCACATCCAGTACACGATCCCGAACACGCCTATGGCCGTCGGCAAAGGCGTGCTCGTCACCGAAGCCGACAACACGCTCACCGACGCGCAAACACGGACGTTCGAGCGACTGTTCGAGCCGATCAGCCTCATCGAACGCGTCGACACCGCGCACATGAACATCGCCATGTGCATCGCCGGCTGCGCGCCCGCCTTCACCGACATGTACCTCGAGGCATTGGCCGACGCCGGCGTCAAATACGGACTGCAGCGCGCCACCGCCTACCGGTTGGCCGCCAAGATGGTCGAAGGCGTAGGCGCGCTCTACATGGCGACCGAAACGCATCCGGGCGCGATGAAGGACGCGGTCTGCTCGCCCGGCGGCACCACGATCCGCGGCGTCGCGCAGCTCGAGAAGGACGGCTTCCGCGGCGCGGTCATCAACGCCGTCGACGCGATCGAGGCGTAGCCTTCCGGCCATCGCGTTACATCATCCGCGACCATTTGTAAATTACCGTTAACTTACGTGAGCTTCACTCTAATGCAACGGAACGCGAGGAGCATCTCCCACGTCCCCGGTCTTGAGAGAGGAGCTCACATGAACATCGGATCATCGCGCATCATGACGGTCGCCGCCGCGGCGCTGGCCATGGGACTGTCGTTGTCCGGCTGCGGTTCGGAATCGGCGAAGACCGGCGGTTCGGCCTCGGCGTCCGGCGCCGACGTCATCACCATCGCCTCGGGCGAGCCGCAGAAGGGTCTCGTCCCCGGCAACACCTACGAGGCCGCGGGCGGCAACGTCATCGACATGGCATTCTCCGGCCTGGTCGTGTTCAAGGCCGACGGCACCGCCGTCAACGAAGTGGCCGACAAGATCACGCCGAACGCGGACAGCACCAAATTCGACATCACCCTGAAATCCGGCTGGAAGTTCTCGGACGGCACGCCGGTCACTTCGGAAAGCTTCACCAAGGCGTGGAGCTACACGGCAAACGCGAAGAACGGACAGCTGTGCGCAAGCTTCTTCTCGATGATCAAGGGCTACGACGATCTGCAGGACACCTCCAAACTCAAGGGCGACGAACAGCTGTCCGGCCTGCACGTCGTCGACGACACGCATTTCACCGTGGAACTCAACAAGCCGTACTCGGTGTTCCCGGTCATCCTCGGCTACTCCGGCTACAATCCGTTGCCGGAATCGTTCTACAAGGATCCGAAGGCGTTCGGCGAGAAGCCGGTCAGCGACGGCCCGTACATCGTCAAGAAATGGGACCACAATTCCAGCATCGAAATGGTCAGGAACCCCGATTACAAGGGCAACCTGAAGCCGAAGAACGACGGGCTGATCTTCAAGATCTACACGTCCAACAACGCGTCCTACTCCGACGTGCAGTCCGGCAACCTCGACGTGTCCGCCACCATCCCGAGCTCAGCGGTCAAAACGTTCCAGAAGGATCCGAAGCTCGGTTCGTACAGCGAACCCGGTTCGGGCATCGCCACGTTCACCATCCCCGACACGCTTGAGCACTTCAAGAACGACGAGGAAGGCAAACTGCGGCGTCAGGCCATTTCGATGGCCATCGACCGCGAGACGCTATGCGACAAGATCATGGCCGGCACCGCGACCCCGGCATCCGACTTCACCGCGCCGCCCGTCTCCGGCTACTCCGACAGCCTGGAGAACAAGGGCACGCTCGAATACAACCCGACCAAGGCGAAGGAGCTGTGGGCGAAGGCCGACAAGATCTCCAAGTTCACCGGCACGTTCACCATCGCCTACAACTCCGACGGCGACTACAAGGCCACGTACGATGCGGTGATCAACCAGATCAAGAACGTGCTCGGCATCGACGCGGCCACCAGCCCGATGCCGACCAGCAGCGAGTTCCATGAGGCCGTCACGAGCCGTTCGATCAAGGGCGCGTTCCGCGCCGGCTGGCAGGCCGACTATCCGTCGATCGAAAACTACCTCGCCCCGCTGTACGCCTCGAACGCGGCCGACGGCCACGGGTCGAACGACGGCGACTACAAGAACCCCGAGTTCGACGCGTTGCTCGACAAGGCGGCCAGCGCCTCCAGCGTGGACGAGGCCAACAAGCTGTATCAGCAGAGCGAGGAGATCCTGCTCAACGACCTGCCGTCGATCCCGCTGTACAACCAGAACTCCAGCGCGGTCTTCGCCAAGGGCGTCAAGAACGCGAAGCCTACCTGGAAGGGCGTTCCCACGTTCTACGAGCTGACCAAGTAGCGGGCACGGGATCCGCCTGCCCAATCACGATGCGGGCGCGCCGTGATCATGCCGGACGGTCACCGTATGCGCACATACAGGTGATACGGCTCGTCGTCGATCATGAACAACGGCACAAACCGCAGGCCGGTGGCCCGATGCATGAATTCAAGCCCGTTCCCTGACCGTTCGAACGCGGCATCGGGATCCGTCTCGTCGACCGGCACGGAAAGCATGCCGGCACGGTCGTCCAACGCGGCCAGCACATACGGTCCCCACGCCACGGCCGCGATCCGTGGCCGATCCGGAGTGGGCATCAGTCGCATGCGTGGCATGAAAGCCAATGAAAGACATGCGCCGTCCCACGATTCCAACCCCAATGCGTCGGCCGTGAACGCCAGTTCGCCGTCGCCGGTACGCGACAATTCGACCGTCGCGAGCGACACCTCACGACCATTCGCCTTCACGGCAACGTCGCCGTCGCTCCAACCCGGCACCCGCAGACACAGCACGTCGCGATCCAGCCGGTCGATGCGAATCCCCACACGCTCGGGCGTCGCATCATCCACGGACACGGTCAACCGTGCCGCGTCGTCATCCAGCATGCCGTTGAGATACCGGCGCACGTACAGCGCGTCCTCGTCCACGTAATACGCGCCGTGCGCGGCGTGGAAATGCGACTCCAAACCGGTGCCGTGGCAGCAGCTGTTCTCGTCCGGATCGAATGCCCTGCGCCCGCCCGGCTGCGTCGGCATGAAATAGATGCTGTCGCCGTCATCGACGTGCCCGGATCGATGATCGATCGTCGCGGCGACATGGTTGATCGTCGCCGACTCGGCATAATCGGCGTACGCGGCGCACGGCACGTACCGTTCCAGTTCGGCGACAAGCTTGAGCATGTTGTACGTCGCGCAGCTTTCCGCCGTATCGTCGGCCAACAACGAGCCGATCTCATCCGGCTGGTGGAACATCTCGCCCTGACCGGTGCCACCCATCGCATAGAGGTGATGGGCGAGCACCGAATCGGTGAAGAACCTCGCCTGGTCGAGATATCGCAGCGAGCCGGTCGCCTCGAACAGCTTCACCATGCCGATGACCTGCGGGATATGCTGGTTCGCGTGCATGCCGCCCAACGCGTCCACATGCTGGCGCAACGGCGTGATCAGACGGTCGTTGTCGAACAGGCGGGCGGCGGCAAGATGCCGTTCGTCGCCGGTCAGCGCATACAGGTCGGCCAGCGCATCGTTCATGCCGCCGAATTCGCCGGCGATATACAGACTCCACATGCGCTGCAGCCGTTCATGCGACAGCCGGTGCAGCCGTTCGTACGTCCAATCGCCGATGCCGCGCGCAACGTCGAGCGCCTGACGGTTGCCCGCAAGACGATACGCGTCGAGCAGGCCTGCGAGGATCTTGTGCAGCGTGTAATACGGCGCCCATATCGTCGGGTACGGTGCGTATTCCTCCAGCCGGTCGAACTGCGTTTCGTCATACGCCGACAGGAACCCCGGCCGTGCGCCCGGCCGTGCGGCGAATGCCCGTTGCGCTTCGGCCAGCGAGGCCACCAGGTCGGCCAGTTTCGCCTCGATCGTCGCGTCGCCGCTGGCCGCATACGCCAACGCGTAAGCCGACAACGTATGCCCGGTGGTATGTCCGCGCAGCAGGGAGTCGGGCGCGTCCCAGCCGGTCATCGGCCGTGCGCCGCGCGTATCCAGTCCTGCGGCACGACGGAACTCGACCAGCAGCCGGTCGTTGTCCAGACCGCGCAGATAGGCGATCCGATGCCGTTGGTCGGCGGCCAGCGCGCCGTCCCCGGTCAGCCGCACATGATCGATGCCGATCGGCACGCGTCGCGCCGTCGCATCCACCCTCACGTCCGGATCATGGTCGATGACATGCACGACGGCGGTCACCGGCGTCCCCGTGCCGTCGATCACGCCACGCCAGCGTATGTCATGCGAATGGCCGTCGCCATGCGGCAGACGCGGGGCCGTATGCTCCACGCCGTCATGCCAGGCGATCCTCCGCGAGATCGTCATGCCATCCTCGGTGCGCACGGCGGTGTACGTCGGCAGCGCATACTCCGCGCCGGACCGCACCGCCAACTCGACCGGCAGCACATCGCGCACCGCGACCTGATGATGCCGTTCGATCACTCGCACCGTGAACGTTCGCGTCGCGCTCGCCGTGCCATGCGTCACCGTCGCGGTCAACGTCACATCACGATAGCCGCGGCCGTATTCCGGCTGATGCACGGTACCGTCCGGCTTGATCCAACGTTCGTCATCGCTTGACCAGACGATTTCGGAGTCGTTTGCGCCGGTCTTCGGCAGGTCGAGATCGAATTCGACGGTGCCGGTGTTGCCGATGTACAACAGCGCCGCATCCTGTGCGGCAAGCCGCCGATCGTCCGCAACGGTGTCTGCCATGATGTGCCTCCCGACGATGAAAACCAGACCGGTCGCGCCGCCGCCATCGATACGGCGCCGGAAGCGTCCTTCCGTCCAATCTAGGGAACGCAGGCGACCGAAGATTCGCGCAGGGATGGGCACGGCCGCGGGTAGCGTTGCATGGGACACGACACGCGAACAAGGAGACGGCCGGCATGAGCGAGGCACTGCATTCATACGAAAACGCGATCCGCGAATTCGTCTACATCGAGCTGCCGTTCGACGGCGACGCGGACGGGCGCAACGACCTGGTGCGCGCCGACATCATCCGTCCGCGCGAACTCGACGGGAAGGCGACGATCCCCGTCATCATGGACCCCAGCCCGTACTACGAGCTGTATGACCGCCATGGCGAAAAATTCGAATACATGCACCCCGAAGACAAGTGGAACAGCCCGCTCAAACAGTTCCCGTTCTTCTACGACAACTACTTCGTGCCGCGCGGCTATGCGGTCGTCATGCTCGCCACGTCCGGCACCGCGCTGTCCGAAGGTTTCTGCGACATCGGCGGACCGAAGGACATCGCCTCCGCCAACGCGGTCGTCGACTGGCTCAACGGCCGCGCGACCGGCTACATGACCCGCGACAAGCGTACCGCGGACAACGAGATGACCGCCTACTGGGCGTCCGGACTCGTCGGTGCGATCGGCAAATCCTACGATGGCTCCGTACCCAACGGCATGGCCGCCACCGGTATCGAAGGCCTCAAGACCATCGTGCCGATCTCCGCGATCTCCAGCCAGTACGACTGGTATCATCCGCACGGCGCGCTGCTCAACGGCGACGACGCCGACGGCGGCTGGTTCGAACCGGACAACTTCGCCGTCACCCTGCAATCCACGGCCGACGGCAAACTCCAGCGGTTCAACACCAAGGGCGGCTGGCAGCGGCTGCACGACGGATCGGACAAGGAACACCGCAACTACAACGAGTTCTGGTCCGAGCGTGACTACCGGGCGCATGTCGATCGGTTCAAGGCCAGCGTGTTCCTCGTGCACGGCGTCAACGACCTCAACGTGATGATGAACCAGGTCGATACATACTGGAAGGCGCTGGGGGAGCACGGCGTGCCGCGCAAGATCTGGCTGCACCAGTACGCTCACGACGACCCGTTCGACGTGCGCCACGACATGTGGCTTACGACCCTGGAACGCTGGTTCGACTATTGGCTCAAGGGCGTCGACAACGGCATCATGGACGAGCCGGAGGCTTCGATCGAGGACCCGGACGGCAACTGGCACGAATATGCGAGCTGGCCGGTGCCGGGAACGACGGCGCATACGTTCGGCGTACGCGGGGGAGCGGACGTGCGGCTGGGCGAGCTGCGCGAGTTTGCGGTGGATGATGACGAATCCGATCAGGGCGATCATGTCGCCACGATCAAGGGCGCGCGCATCCGTGAACTCATCCCGTTCCGCGAATCCGGTCACGCGAGCGACGAACGGCTGCTGTACGTGAGCGACCCGCTCGCCGCCGACCGGCACATCTCCGGCACGCCGCACATCAGCCTGCGCGTCAAGGCATCCGCACCCGACACGAACCTGTGCGTCTCGCTCATCGAATACGGCGAAGGCAACTACGTGCAGGTGAGCGAGGACATCCACGCGCTCGTCGAACTCAAGGAGAAACGGCCCGCGGTCGGCGGCTCGTCCGACGACGACAAGGCTGTCTACCCGGTGTGCGTGCCGCGCAAATCGCATGAGATGCAGAACATGGTGACGCGCGGCTGGATCGCCACCGCGCACAAGGACTCATTCGACACGTTCACGCCCACGGCGACCGGCGAATGGATGGACGTCTCGTTCGACCTGCTCGCCACCGACTGGACCGTGCGCGCAGGGCACCGGATCGCGCTCGCGGTCTGCAACAACTCGAAACGGCTCGCCGCCGTGCCGCTGTCCGATTTCGAGATCGATCTCGACTCGGTGCAGTTGACGGTGCCGATGGCCTGATCGCACGTGCGGACGAGGCGGTTTCTATCCGCGGTCCAGTACAGATATGTCGCCGTCCGCTGATCCGTCCGGCCGGCGGACGACGACATACCGCATCGCGGACCCGCCCGGCAACGTCCACCTTGCCGCCAATACTGGGACTCATGTCTCTTACTATCGGAATCGTCGGTCTGCCGAACGTCGGCAAGTCCACCATGTTCAACGCGCTGACGCGCAACAATGTCCTCGCGGAAAACTATCCGTTCGCCACCATCGAGCCGAACACCGGCATCGTGCCGCTGCCCGACAAGCGCCTGCCCGTGCTCGCCAAGCTCGTGCACACCGAGAAGGTCGTGCCCGCCACCGTCACGTTCGTCGACATCGCCGGCATCGTCAAGGGCGCGTCCGAAGGCGAAGGCCTGGGCAACAAGTTCCTCGCCAACATCCGCGAGGCGGACGCGATCTGCGAGGTCGTGCGCGCGTTCAAGGACGACGACATCGTCCACGTCAACGGCAAGGTCGATCCGGCCGACGACATCGACACGATCAACACCGAGCTGATCCTCGCCGACATGCAGACCATCGAGAACGCGCTGCCGAAGCTCGAGAAGGACCTGCGCGGCAAGAAGATCGAGCCGGCGTACCTCGACGCGGTCAAGAAGGCGAAGGCCATCCTCGAAGACGGTCGCACCATCGACCAGGCGGCTTCCGCCGGCGAGATCGACAAGGCCGACATCTACGACCTGCACCTGATGACCGCCAAGCCGTTCATCTACGTGTTCAACGTGGACGACGACGAACTCGCCAACGACGAGCTCAAGACGAAGCTTGCCGCGTCCGTCGCGCCGGCCCCGGCCGTGTTCCTCAACGCCCAGTTCGAGGCCGACCTCACGGATCTCGACGAGGACGACGCGCGCGAGATGCTCGCGGACGCGGGTCTTGCGGAATCCGGTCTCGACCAGCTGGCCCGTGTCGGCTTCGACATCCTCGGCCTGCAGACCTTCCTGACCGCCGGCGAGAAGGAGGTGCGCGCCTGGCAGATCCACAAGGGCTGGACCGCCCCGCAGGCCGCCGGCGTCATTCACACCGACTTCGAAAAGGGCTTCATCAAGGCCGACATCGTCTCCTACGACGACTTCGTCGCCGCCGACGGCTCGATGGTCAAGATCAAGGAGGAAGGCAAACTCCGCCAGGAAGGCCGCGACTACGTCATGCAGGACGGCGATATCGTCGAGTTCAAGTTCAATGTCAGCAAGAAGTGATTGCCGCATAGTCGCATAGCGCTAGGGCCTTGGAATTCCAGTGATTCCAAGGCCCTCGTCACATGGTGGTCGCTGGCTGTTGCGGTGTGGTCTGTGTTGGGAACGGTGTATCACCGGGGTCTGCGCCCGGCGTGACGGACGATTGGATCGGAGAGAAAGCCACGGTGCCAATCGTGGACATAATCGCGTTTTGTGTAGCGCGAAACGGGGCCTCTCCATCACACGGCGTTCTGTAATGGAGTCATGACCAACAACAGTGCCAACAATTCAGCAATCTCCATTCAGGTTATGGTGGCCGGTCGTGTGCGTGTCTCACCGGATCTGCCTTTCGGCAACGGGTGCGGACTGGTCCGCGGTTCGGGCTTTTTCGTGCCCGCGTCCAAGCGCATATGGCTGCCCGTGTGCGCGTTCCTCGTCACCACGCCGCACGGCCGTATCCTGTTTGATACCGGCTGGGGCCGGGACATGAGTCCGGACGGCGTCTACGACCGTGGAGCGCAGATCCGCTCTCTCGGCTCATGGTCCCTGTATCGGGTCAACCAGGGTGTAGTGGGTCCGGGGATGACCGTGCCTGAGCAGCTGGCCGCGCAGGGCCTGTCCCCGGTCGATCTCGACGTGGTGGCGATCTCCCATCTTGATTGCGATCACGCGAATGGACTGCGCGGCGTGAGGGACGCCCGGCGCATCATGGTATCCAGGGACGAGATGCGGTGCGCCACGCGGTTCCCGAACAGCCTCGTGCGCTTCAACGCCTCGTGGTGGAGGGGAATCGACCTCGACCTGTACGACTGGAACGACCATGAGGGCCCCGCCGGATGATCCTACGACCTGTTCGGCGACCGCAGCGTGCAGCTCATCAACATCCCTGGCCACACCGACGGTCAGGTGGCCATGAAGATCACGGCGCCGTCGGGCCGGTACGTACTGCTGTTCGCCGACGGCGGTTACGCCACGCGATCATGGAGGGACATGGTTACGTCGGGCATCGTCTACGACCGTCACGCGCAGCGCTCCTCGCTCGAATGGATCCGCGAGCAGAGCCTGTCGCCGCTGTGCGTGCGGTCGGTCGCCTGCCACGACACGGCGAATCGTCCCGAGACGATCCTGCTGAGCTGAAGTGGCGCACGTCACGGCACGATCAGTGCGTCCAGTGCGGCGAACACCGTGTTGACGATTCCGTCCACTCCCTGCTCGTGTACCTTGGAAGGGTCGTGCAGCCAGAACGTGGTGGCCGACACCATCGATGAGGCGACGATCTCCAGAATCAACTCGCGGTTGACGGTGGGACGGCGCGGACCTTCCGTCCGTGGCTCCCCACCGCCGTCGGTCATCCGCAGTCTGCATTGCCGCTTGATGGCGTCCTTCCATCGTTCAATGAACCGAACGTCGGGCGCCGAGACGAGCAGCGCGCGGAACGCGTCCTCGTTGGCCCGGATGTAGTCCAGCGTGGGCATGAGCGTGACGCGCGCTGCTCCATGTGCATCCCCGCCATCGGCATCCCTGACGGTCAACGGCTCGTTCAGCTCCTCGAGGTCCCTCACCAGTCGACGTTCCAACGTCTCGAGCACCTCGCCAACGTGGTGGTAGTGCGCATAGAACGTGCTGCGCGCCACGAACGCTTTCGCGCACAGCGTTCTGACCGATGGCAGCTCGACGCGCCCCGTCGGGCCGGACGGATCGGCGCCTTCGTTGAGCAGATCGATGAGCGCGCGCTCGATGGCAGACTCGACGTCGTCCCGCGGCTTAGGCGCAACGGGCGGCGGATTGGCATGTGAGGTCTCCATGTCTCAACTCATATCCGCCATTCCGGACAGGCGACTCCATCGCCGAGGGCGCCATCGCCAAGGGTGATAAGGCGTTGTTCACCCGGCGTGCATCCCGACTCGTGGGGTTTCGCGTGGTCTTACTCAGGAATACTGGTACATTGCCGGCAAAGTCGCTGTCAAGGCGGATGACTGAGATCAATGCGTGGGAACGAGCGACTGTTACAGAAGGGCGAGCCGGTCGAGTTCAAGTTCTCCCCAACGTCAGCAAGAAGTGATTGCCGCATAGCGCCGAGGGCCTTGGAATTCTGATGATTCCAAGGCCCTCGGCTATTCCTGTTATAATTGCTCTTTTTGCCGGACACGATTATGTGCATCGCTGTAATGCACGAACGGGGGCCGTTATGAGTCTTAAGTTGCCGATTCTCGTTGTTACCGATCTCGATGGCACGTTACTCAACGAGAACCAGCAGGTCTCTTCTCGATTACAAAACATGCTTGACCGAGCTAAAAATGCTGGTGTTCTTTTTGCCGCGGCGTCAGCGCGTCCGTTCCGTTTAGCAAAGCAGGTACTAGAACCGGTATTGCCTTTATTTTCCGCTTTGCTTGTATCTAACGGCGCACAGATTGTGGATACAGCCACGTGCCATGTTATTCATTCCGAACCGCTTGATGAGAGACAGTGTGTTGACATTATTGCTATGCTGAAAAATAAATATCCACAGGCTGGATTCGGGTGGGAGTACGGGGAAGGATTCGGTTGCGATCAAGCATTTTGGGATCTGCACGTGCAGGGAGGAATACTGCGTGATCCGAATCCTCAACGCATGTCGTCAATTCCAAATGCTCCTGTTCTTGAGCTTGTCATGGCAACACCTGACTACAAAGCGGATCAGTATATTGACGGTTGCCGTGAGCTAATTGGCAGGGACTTTACGGTTACCGATTCCAGTGGCGGTGTTATGGAAATCTCAAATGCCAATGCGAACAAGGCGCATGCTTCACAAATCTGGGCAAAAAGCTTGGACGCTGATTTGAGGAATGTTATCGCTTTTGGTGATGGGCTCAATGATGTTCCATTGTTGCGCGCGGCAGGGAGGGGCGTCGCTATGGCAAACGCTGATGATCGGATCAAAGCCGCCGCTGATGCCGTTGCTCCGTCCAACCAGCAGGATGGGGTAGGCGTTTTCCTTACCGACTTATTAAGGGATGAGGGTCTTTTTGTGTGACCATGACCATGCACATGTCGATTGCTAACGACGGTGCTCTTGCTGCGGGAATATACTCAAGACAGAGATTTAACTCATATGCGGTATCGGATGGGAGGTGCGGCATGCCGGAGCTGAGTCGGTTCTTCGGAATCATCGTTCGCATGATGTACAAGGCGTGGAACGAGGCTGTGTCCGGACGTCCGTTCGACCGTATCAAGCCGCTTTCGTGAGGAAGGGAGCCCGTCATGTTCGAGGTAAACGGCATCCTGTATGCGGATGAACCCGCCCGGGAGCTGGAGGTCCGGTCGGCCCGCGTCACGGATGATCATGTCATGCTGGTGACGTTCTCCACCGGCGAGACGCGCCTGTGCGATTTCACCGAAATGTACGACGATGTCCCCGCCTTCGACCCGCTGCGGGATGAGAAGACGTTCGAGGACTTTCGCATTGATCACGGGATTCTGACTTGGTGTGATGGCGACATCGACATCTCTCCCACGTATCTGTACGAACATTCGTATGAGTACGCCGCTCATGGCGAACTGATTTCGGCGTGATGTCGTAAAGCGACATCACGCCGAGTTCAAGTTCTCACCAATGACTAAGAAGTGATTGTCGGGCAGCATCGGGAGTTTTAGATGGGGAGCATGTCCTAGAACCTCCGCGCTACGTGTGCGACCAATGGCAACATGGCAACGGCCAGCATGAACGTCATCGCCAGAACCGCTCCCGCTGGATAAACGCTGTACGCCCAGCCGTATGCGATCTGCCCGAGAGGCTGGGCACACATACTCGTGGAAAGCGCGAGCGACATCACCTTGCCGGTCATGTCCTCGGGGCAGCTCATCTGGATCGCCGGCACGGCGATGAGGTTCGCGAGGGTGATGGCGACCATGGTTCCGCAGGTGCTCGCCGTGAGCGTCGCAAGGCGCACTCCATCGCCGGCGGGAAGCGCCATGACGAGCGCCTGGGGCAGGATGGTGAGCGAGAAGGCGGCGATTGTCGTCGGGAATCGTCGCTTGGAAAGCGACTTTGCGGCCCGTCCTCCGACGAGCGCGCCAAGCAGTCCGGATACTCCCACGAGGCCGTATGCAAGGCCGTATGCCGTGGAGTCGAACCCCAGCACGGTCCGCACCATGTAGGGGAAACCGACCTCCGCATAGCCCGTCACCAGAAAGTTGAGCGCAGCGCAGAGCAGCACCAGATGCAGTACATGGGGGCGCTCGCGAGTGAGGAAACGTCCGGCGCGCACAAGGTCATCGAGGGCCGAGGTGCGCCCATCGTCACCGCGTTCGGGAGCGCCGAGCCGGATGAAGCACTCCACGACCGCGGCCGTGCCGAATCCCACGATGGTGACGCCCATCATGGGCATGGCGCCCACCGCCGCGTAGAGCACGCCGCCGAGCACGGCGGGCACGAGCGTGCTCGTCTGGTTCACCACGTTCACCACGGCCATCGCGCGGCGCATCACGTCCTCGCCGTGGGAGCGGAACATCTGCGGCAACGCCGCCTGCACCGTGGGCGTCTCCATGGCGTCGAGCACGGCGAGCACCACCTGCATCACGGCGATCGCCGCCAGATTGAATCCGGTAGCCGAGAAAATCGCCGCGCAAATGAGCACCGTTGCGGCGGAGAGCGTGTCGAGGGCCACCATGACGGTCCGGCGGTTCCTGCGGTCCGCCACCACGCCGCCGAGGGGCGAGAGCAGAATCGTGGGCAGGATACTCGCCGTGAGGATGGAAGCGAACGCCGCGGCCGAGCCGGTCTCGTCAAGCACCCACATGGACATGGCGAACCGCAACATGAGGTTGGCGAAGAGCGATATGCCGAGACCTGCGACAAGCAGATAGAAGTCGCGTACTCGAAGAGGGTCTGCAGCTTGGCTGCTTTGCGGTTGAGTCGTGTATTCGGACGTGTTCGTCATTATCGAGTTCCTTTCCTTGGTATTCATGGATATCCATTCAGACCGACCGTCGGTCTGTCATGATGATAAAAATGCGCCCGGCAAAGGGCGCACAAACGCCCTTTCACTTGGGCGCTGTAATTTGCAAACCAGTGTGCCTGGGCACGGCCTATGCGGACGCCGCTTCCCCTTCCGGCATCAGGGCCGTGAGGCCCTTGACCGCTCGCAGGATGAGCGTCTCGTCGAATACCGGTACGCCGATGGCGTCAAGCATCGTGGCGAGGCAGCGGATACGCCGTTCCATGTCGGTACGGTCGGCGGGATAGAAGCAGGGCATGAGCCAATAGTTGCCGAGGAGCGAGAGCAGTTGCGCCGCCTCCTCGGGATATGCCGTGGGAATCGAACCGTCCTGCACGCCCATGTCGATGAGCGAGCGGAAGGACTCCGGCAGCCTCGTTGACCAGAAGCGCATATTCGCGGTGAAGAACGCGGGATCCTTGAGGAGCGCGAGCTGGGATCGAACGAGATCCAAGTGATCGGGGGCGTCCACGGCGGAAATGACGAGTGCGCGCAACTTCTCCAACGCGCTCATGTCATCACGCTCGATGAGTTCGTCGAGGAGACGCGAGGTGACGGCCCACTCATCGGCGTTCAGCTGGTCGAGAATCGCCTCCTTCGATTTGAAATGGTGATAGAGCCCGCCCTTGGAAAGACCCAGATCGTTCAGGATGTCCTGGATGGATGTCTTCTCGTAGCCCTTCTCGGCGAAGAGCCTTCGTGCGGAATCGAGGATTCGCCGTTCAGTGTCCTCGTGGTGCGTATGGTGCGCCATGACCTCCTCCTTTCTTTTCTTCCCCAGAGCATACAGACCGTCGGTCGGTCTGTCAAATGGTCGAATAGACTATCGCGCGCTGTGCTTGAATATCCACAACGCGGCAGGATGAAAAAGACCGACAAGCAGCGAGCTTCAATTCAACGTGTCTGAGGACAGATACATGACTTTTGGCATGACATGATTTCACTGTCTGGATGACCATCCGCCGACTGCGCAAGTGCGAGGGAATGGACGGCTGTCGCGGTACGGCAAGTCGGTTGAGTCCAGACTCAACATCTCCAAGAAGCGATCGTCGGGTAGCGCCGCGCACCCCGAGTGGGTAAGAAACGGCGGCGCGTCACTGCCTTCCGTGGGGATGGGGTTTCCATTGTGTACGTCCACGCGGTTTTCCGATACTCACCTCGTCGTTGTGCGGGATATCAGCGCGACGATTCCTAGGGTGACGAGAATGACCGCGGCGGCCGTGGCGAAACTGCCGGTCATCGCGGATTCGTAGGCGCGGGAAGCTGTCTGCCGTATCAGCTCGCCCGTCGTGTCCGCGAATTCGGTCGCCTGTTGGAAATCCAGCATCACGGAACCGGCCGATTGCGCGCTCAGCCCGGCTGACTGTGCGAGATCGTGGAATCTCTCCGCATACAGTCCGCTCTGTATGCTGCCGAAGATGCCCACGCCGATGATGGATCCGAACTGACGGAACACGGTCAACAGGCTGGAGCCGGCGCCGGATCGCTCGACCGGCACCCGGCCCATGGCCCATGTCAGCATTGCCGGCTGACCCGTTCCCAATCCGAGACCGGCCATGATCTGGCCTGTCAGCATCGTCGCCTGCTGCAGCGTCCCGTCTGACCATCTCATGGCGGCGCCGATCGTCAGCATGCCGGCGGCCAGGCATCCCAAGGACAGCAGGCTTGTGCCGCGCGAGCCGATTCGGGAGACGATCCAATCGTTCATCCGTGATCCCGCGATGGATGCGACGACCAACGGCATCAGCAGCATGCCGCCGATCAGCGCGCCGTGACGCAGCACCGTTTCCAGATAAGCGGGCATGATGAAGATGATGCCGTACATCGAGAAGTTCAGCATCATCAACGCCGGTGCGCAGGCGGCAAACGACGGGTCCTTCATCAGGTCGAGTTCCATCAGCGGATTGCGTGATGCGCGGTCATGCAGTACGAATCCTGCGATCAACACGACGCCGATCATCATCGGAATCCAAGCGTTTGCGGACAGGATGCCGTGCTGTGCATTGACCAGACCGGTCGAAAACAGGGTGAATCCGGCGAACATCATCGCCACCGACATCCACGGCATACGCAGCGACCGGGATTCGTGCGATGCGTTCGTCCATGGAACGTACATGCGGATAACCGCGATCACGGCGAGAAACACCGCGCCGTCGAACCCGAAAATGCCGCGCCAACCTAGCGTCGCGGTGAGCGCGCCGCCGACGAGTGGACCGAACGGGACGCCCAAGGTGCCGGCTATCGCCCATGCGGTCATTGCGCGGGATAGTTCGGAGCCTCGAAACAGGATGCCGAGCAGCGCTTGTCCCATCGGAATGACCACGCCCGCGCCGGCGCCCATGATCGACCGCGAGACGAGCAGCGCCGGCACGTTTCCGGCCATGAGTCCGATCGCGGATGCGACTACGAACATGCTCAATCCGGCAAGCATGGTTCGCAGATGGCCGATCCTATCGCCGAGGAATCCGGCCAGTAGCACCACGGCCGCGAATACGAGATTGTAGCTGGACACGATCCACTGTTGTTCCGCCATGCCAGCTCCGAGCGATTCGGCGATGTCCGGCAGCGCCACATTGAACGCCGTGGTGTTGATCATCATCACCAGTTCGGCCGCGCACAGGCACACCAGGGATCGGTTCGGATCCTTTCCTGTTGCATCATTCATAATCAATCCTTTAAGATACGAACTAGTTTCTTATAAGCCATAGGGCATTATAGATAGCTGCGAATAAGAAACGCTATAGTATCTTGTGATGGGTGGCGTGAACGATGATCGAACGCAGAGCCCATGCCGTGCGATGGAGATGAGACTATGGAAGCGGATATCACGCAGAAGCGGACGCGCCGTCGAGGCAAGGTCTTGGAGACGGCCATTCTGGAAGCCGCGTGGGAGCAACTGTCCACATGCGGCGCCGAGGAATTCACCTTCGACAACGTGGCTGCCAGGGCGCACACCAGCAAGCCGGTGCTCTACCGGCGATGGGCGAACCGCGCGGAACTGTTCGTGGCCGCAGTGCGATGGCATCGAGGACGTGCCGTCATCGAGTGTCCGAAAACCGGCACGCTCAGGGGGGACGTCATCTCCATCCTCCTGCAGCTCAACCGCAAGCAGTCCGATGCGGTGATGGTATTGGCCAAGTTCGGCGTGTACGCCAGCTGGCTTGGCGTGAGCGCGCACGAACTGTACGAACGTACGATGATGAGCGACCGGCCCAGCATCATGATGGCCGTCGACAACGCGCGAGCGCGAGGCGACATCACCTGCGAGCTGCCGGAATCGCTGCTGCGCATGCCCGGAGAACTCGGGCGCGCGATCATCCTGCGCGACATGCGTCCCCTGTCCGAAGCGGACATCGTCGCCACGGTCGACGAGCTGTTCCTGCCGCTCGTCGACCACTACGAGCGTCGGGCGAGAGCTGTCGGCAGGGGTGTGCCGACGAATGCGGCGGGGTGAGGTTGAGCTGCGACGCGCCGATGGGTTAACGATAATCTTCTCGGGGGAGTATTGTGACTGCCGTTTTCATCGACGACGGTCATCCGCGGCGGATGATCCCATGGCGGAAAAGAGAGGAACCGAAATGACGTCGATCAGCATGCCGAAGCAAAGTCGGGCCAGTCGCAAGCAAACGGTCTCGCAGCATACCGAAGCTCCGCAGTCCGGTGGTTCCAGCGTGACCAACGAGCAGCAGCCGAAGCTGCCGTATCTCCTGTGTGCCGGCCTGTTCTTCGGGCCGCTGACCTGGATGGGTCCGGTCGGTGCCGGACGCAACATCCTTACCCCGCAGATCTTCAGCAATCTCGACCCGGCCGGCAAGGTCGCGGCCGTCGCCCTGATGTCGTCGTTCGTGTCGCTTGCCGGCCTGATCGCCAACTTCGTGTTCGGCGCGCTTTCCGATGTGACCCGCACGCGTTGGGGCAAACGAAAGCCGTACATTGTCGGCGGGCTGATCGTTCAGGCGCTTATGTTCGTCGTCATCGCCAACGTGACCTCGATCGGCGCGATCATCGCCGGCTGGGTCGTCGTCGCCGTCGCGGAGAACGCCATCGCCGCGGCAATGGTCGCCCAGCAGTCCGACCGCATTGCGCCGCGCTGGCGTGGCACCGCATCCATGTGCTGGGGCGTCGGCTGGACCTGCTGCCAGATCATCACCATCATCGCATCGCAGTTCCTCGGCAATCCGCGGGCCGGCATGTATCTGCTCGCCGGCATCTCGCTCGTACTTGGTCTCGTCCACGTGCTGCTCATGAACGAGCAGTCCAACCTCGACGAACCGCGCGTCCGCTTCGACGCCGGCAGCCTGCTCAGCCACTTCTTCCTGCCCGTCCACGGCGCGCGCGACTACTACCTCGCGCTCGGCGGCAAGCTGCTCATGGTAGTCGGCGGCACCTGCGTGAGCCTGTACCAGCTGTACATCTTCACCGACTACATCCACCTGAGCGTCGACGCCACCAAGATCGCGGTCGCCACCATGACCTCAATCTCCATGTTCACAGGCATCGTCTTCGGCGTCATCGCCGGCCCGCTTGCCGACAAATTCGGCCGTCTCAAGGCGCCGGTCGCGATCTCCGTCATCTTCATCGGCATCGCCGCGATCTTCCCGTTCATCTGGCCGCAGGCATGGGCCATGTACGCGTTCGGCGTGATCACCGGCGTGGCGAACGGCGTCTACAACTCCATCGACGGCGCCCTCAACCTCGCCGTGCTGCCGAACAAGGACACCGCGGGCAAGGATCTCGGCATCATCAACTTCGCGAACACGCTCTCGCAGATCATCGGCACCGCGATCGCCGGAGGCATCATCACGCTGTTCGGTACCTACCGCGCCGTGTTCCCGGCTTCGTTCGTGATCTCGCTGCTGGGTGCGTGCCTGTTCTTCTGCATCAGGAAGGTCAAGTAGCGCAATCGGGCAATGTCCGTGCAGGCGGGCGGCATCAGGTCGCATGCCTTTGCCGTTGCGTCGTCCGACGGGCGAGGATATGCGGCGTTGGCGTCGCATGCTCGACTGGTGATGCCGCAGTCCGACACCGTGTTTAGTTAACTGATGGATTGAGTGGCGACGCTGACGCTCGCACCATGCGTGGTGTTGTTTGAAAAACGTA
>NZ_WHZW01000015.1 GCF_010667685.1 Bifidobacterium aerophilum
CCCCCTGATAGGGGGAGCTGTCAGCGAAGCTGACTGAGGGGGTCCATACGGTATGTCCCTCGATACCCCCTCAGTCTCACTGCGTTCGACAGCTCCCCCTGAGAGGGGGAGCAAAAGGAAATAAAACAGCGACAGCGTCGCGGGATACGGCAACGGCCGAAGGCCGTTACATCTTGTCGGGAGCGGTGACGCCGAGCAGGTCGAGGCCGGCGGCGATCACGTCGCGCACGGCGTCGTTGAGCTTGAGTCGCGCGGCGGCGCGGGCCGGTTCCGGGGCCTTGGCGATGCGCACGACCTCGGCCTCGTCGCCACGAGCCTCCGGATCGGTCAGCTCCATCGGCACGACGCGCTCCACGTTGTACCACTTGTGGTACGCGGCGGCCAGATCCTCCAGGTAGTGCGCGACGCGGTGCGGAGCGCGCGCGTCGCCGGCCAGCGACAGCAGGGCCGGCCACTGGGCGATCGCCGCAAGCACCTCGCCGTCCGCCTCGGTGTCAAGCAGAGCGAGGTCCGCACCCTCGTACGTGATACCGGCGGCGGCCGCGTTGCGGTCCACGTTGCAGGAACGCGCGTGCGCGTACTGCACGTAGTACACCGGGTTGTCGTTGGAGTGCGACGCAAGCAGGTTCAGGTCGATGTCGACCGGCGAGTTGTAGTCGGTGCGGGCCAGCGAGTAGCGGGCCGCGTCCACGCCGATCGCCTCGACGAGGTCGTCGATGGTGACGACGTTGCCGGCGCGCTTCGACATGCGCACGGCCTTGCCGTCCTTGAGCACGTTGACGAGCTGGCCGATCAGGATCTGCATGTTCTCGCCCGGCTTGTCGCCGAACGCGGCGCACATGGCCATCATGCGGCCGATATAGCCGTGGTGGTCGGCGCCGAGCATGTAGATCGCCACGTCGGCCGGATCGGTCGCGCGGTGGCGCTTGTTCCAGTAGTACGCGATGTCGGCGGCGAAGTACGCGAACTCGCCGTTCGACTTGAGGATCACGCGGTCCTTGTCGTCGCCGTGCTTGGTCGACTCGAACCAGGTCGCGCCGTCCTTCTCGTAGATGTCGCCGCGCTCGCGCAGCACCTCGATCGCGCGGTCGACCTCGCCGTCGGTGTACAGGCTGTTCTCGTGGAACCACACGTCGAAGTCCACGCGGAACTCCTTCATCGACTTGCGGATCTCGTCGAACATCATCGGCACGGCGCGCTTGCGGAACTCCTCGCGCTGCTCGGAATCGCCCTCGCCGAGCGGGTTGCCGTCCTTGTCGAGGCCGCCATCGACGCGCGGCAGGGCGAGCACGTCCACGCCGTCGGCCTCGGCCTCGGCGATCACGCGGTCGGCGATCTCGTTGATGTACGCGCCCTTGTAGCCGTCGATCGGCGTCTCCTCGCCGTGTGCGGCGGCGACGAGCGACTTGGCGAAGCGGTTGATCTGCTCACCGTGGTCGTTGAAGTAGTATTCGCGCACGACCTTTGCGCCGTTCGCCTCGAGCACGCGAGCCATCGAGTCGCCGGTGGCGGCCCAGCGGGTGCCGCCGATGTGGATCGGGCCGGTCGGGTTCGCGGAGACGAACTCGAGGTTCAGGGTCTTGCCGGCGAGGTGCGTGTTGCGACCGAACGTGGAGACGCCGGATTCGGCGTCGGCCGGGGCGGAGAGCACCTGGTCGACCACGGCCGCGGCGGACGCGGAGTCGAGCGTGATGTTGATGAAGCCGGGGCCCGCGACCTCGACGGACTTGATGCCGTCGGCTTCGGTCAGACCGGCCGCGAACAGTTCGGCCAGGTCGTGGGGCTTCATGCCGGCCTTCTTGGCCAGCTGCATGGCGGCGTTCGAGGCCCAGTCGCCGTGCGCGCGATCCTTCGGACGCATGACGGTGAGCTTGTCGACGGGCGGGATCAGATCATCGGTGAGGTTGCCGGCCTTGCCGGACGCAACCAGTTCATGGGCAATACGCGAAATCAGTTCGCTCAGGGCTTCAGGACTCATTCTTCCAAGGATACCGGCGAGTCTGACTTCCGGCGCGCGCGTTCGATCGCCCAGTAGCCGCCGTAGCACAGCGCGACGAACGGCACCATGCAGTACAGCGTAGAACGCTGGGATTCGTCGAGCGCCACGAGCACGAGCGCACCGATGCACATCACGATCGCCAGCCACGGCAGCACCGGGTATCCCGGCGCACGGTATCCCAGTTCGGACACGTCATGCCCGCCACGCACCCATTCGCGGCGGAACCGGATGTGACACACCGCCACCGAGAACCACACCACGAGCGTCGCCAGACCCGACACCGCCACCAGCACGAGGTACACGGTCGAGGCGGCGATCACGCTGGACAGCAGCGCCAGGAGGGACCCGCACATCGAGAACAGCACCGCCCACACCGGCACGCCGCGGAAATTCGTCTTGGCGAACCGCACCGGGATCAGGCGTTCCTTGGCGAGCGACCACACCATGCGCGAGCACACGTACAGGCCGGAGTTCGCGGCCGACAGCACGGCGGTCAGGACCACGAAGTTCATGATGTCGCCGGCGAACGGCATACCGATCGACTGAAACACGAGCACGAACGGGCTGGTGTCCACGCCGGCCTGATGCCACGGGATGAGCGCGGCCATGACCGCGATCGAGCCGATGAAGAACATGGCGAGACGGAACACGGTGGTGTGCACGGCCTTCGGGATCGCCTTGCCCGGGTCGCGCGTCTCGCCGGCGGCCACGCCCACGACCTCGGTGCCGGAGAACGCGAACACGACGGTGAGCAGCGTGGAGAAGATCGGCGCGACGCCGCGCGGCAGCCATCCGTCGGCGACGAAATTGCCGAACAGCGGGGCGCCGGCGTCGGCCGGGCGGCCCGCGATCGGGATCGCGCCGAAGATCGCGAGCAGGCCGATCACGATGAACGCGACGATCGCGAACACCTTGATCGATGCGAACCAGAATTCGGCCTCGCCGTACAGCCGCACGGACAGGATGTTGAGCGCGAACACGACCGCGATGAACACGGCCGACCACACCCATGCCGGCGAATCGGGAAACCAGCGTTGCATGAGCAGCCCGGCCGCGGTGAATTCCGAGGCGAGCGCGACCGCCCAGTTGAGCCAGTACAGCACGGCGATCACGAACGCGGTGGCCGGCCCGATGAAGCGCTTGGCGTACAGGTGGAAGCTGCCGGCGTACGGCATGGCGACGGACAGTTCGCCGAGGGAGACCATGACGCAGTAGACAAGCAGCGAGCCGATCGCGTAGGCGAGGATCGCACCGAGCGGACCGGCCTGGTTGATGGTGTAGCCGGAGCTGACGAACAGTCCGGTGCCGATCACGCCGCCGAGGGAGATCATGGTCAGGTGACGCGATTCCATGCGCCGTTCGAGCCCGGTATCGGTGGTGTCTGCGGTGTCTGCAGTGTCGAGGGTGTCGTCAGGGGCTTGCGTCGCCATTGATTGCTCCTTCATTCGCGGTGATGACGGTGAGGTCATTCGCCGTGCGGCGAAGCACCGGTGAACCACCGTGTGCATAGTTTACGGATGGGCATGAAAAAGTCCTCTTCGCGACGGCATGCGCCGCGGAGAGGACCCGCATGCGACTGATGAGCGTGACCGATCGTCGCCGCGCGCTACCGGGCGCCGCGACGCGTCACGTGCGTCACAGCACGGCGATGGCGTCGATCTCGACGAGCGCTCCCTTGGGGATGTCGTTGCCGCCGAACGCGACGCGGGCCGGCTTGACCGAGCCGATGAACACCTCGGCGTAACGGGAGTCGACTTCCTTGAAGTCCTCGACGTTCTTGAGGTAGATGGTGGCGCGCACGACGTGCTCGATGCCGGTTCCGGCGGCGTCGAGGATGCACTTGATGTTCTTGAGCGCCTGCGCGGCCTGGTCGCCCGCGCTCGGGCCGGCCAGTTCGCCGGTGGCCGGGTCGATGCCCAGCTGGCCGGAGACGAACACGAATCCGTTGGCCTTGACGGCCTGGCTGTAAGCGCCCAATGCGGCCGGGGCCTGCGAGGTCGCCACCTCTTCCATCTTTTCGCTCATGACGATGCTCCTTCACCTATTGTCTACGACTGCGACGGTGCCCATTGTAGATTCGCCCGATCGTGCCGGGACGGGCCGTCCCGCACGGTGGACGCGGCCGCGCCCGACGCAGCGGCTACGTCGCCTGTCCGCCTACTCGCGTTCGCTCAGCGCCGCGTCGTAGCGCAGCAGGCCGATCACGAAGATCGGGAACGCATTGCGGAAATCCTTGACGGCCATGCATTCGTTCGCGCCGTGCGCGCCGCCGTTGACGACGAACGTCGGCTGCGGCGCGATCACGCCGGCCTCGGTGAGCGTGACGACCGATTCGGGATCCTCCGGGAAGGCCGGACCGAAGTTGATCGAGTTCGGCACGACGCGCGAATGCGTGCCGCCGCCGGTGGAGAACGGTTCGGCCGGGATGCCGGTCACGTCGTCATAGGCGGCGACCAGCGTCGTGACCTGCCAGTCGTCCTTCGGCACGTAGTACGGCTTGTCGACGGTCATGTCGCTCACGGTGCCGCCTGCCGCCGCGACGGACGATTCGATCGCGGACCTGACGTCGTCGGCCGATTGCGTGACCGCGTACCGGATGTCGAACGTGAGACGGACCTCGCCGTCGCCGCCGGTCACGATGCCGAGATTGCAGGTGGTCTTGCCGGTGTCCTCGTCCTCGAACGCGAAGCCGAACCCGTCGCCGAACGGCGGCACGGCCCAGCCGTCGATCGTGGCGAGGAGGGTGCGCGCGTCGGCCGCGAGCAGGTCATCGGGCGCCGCGGC
This sequence comes from Bifidobacterium aerophilum, assembly GCF_010667685.1. GTDB lineage: Bacteria > Actinomycetota > Actinomycetes > Actinomycetales > Bifidobacteriaceae > Bifidobacterium > Bifidobacterium aerophilum. The sequence continues at coordinate 4,784 of NZ_WHZW01000015.1, forward strand.
GAGCTTCGAGGCGAGCACGTGCACGGCGTTGAGCGCGAGATGCGGTATGGCGCCGTGGCCGGAACGTCCGATCGCCTTGATGCGCACGCGGCCGCCGTCCAATGGTTCCAGTTCGAAGGTGCCGCCGTCCTCGGTGCCGGACGCGAGGAAGTCCGCGAGCCGGCGGGCGCGTTCCGCCGCAGCGTCACCGTCCGCACCGCCCGTAGCGTCGCCGTCGCCCAGCCGCACGACGGCGAACGCCTCGCCCGGCACCGCGTTCGGCGCGACGCCGGCCGTCAGCGATTCAATCGCATCGGGCAGCGGCAGCGTGCAGTCGAACGTGATCTCGCCTTTCTGCGCGTAGTTGACCGGGAATCCGCAGTCGGTCACCAACGTGCGGTACGGGGCGCCGTGCGCGGCGACGTAATGCTCCATGTCGTGCAGGCCGGTCTCCTCGGCGCCGCCATACATCAGGCGCAGCGTGTGGTCGAGCTCGATGCCCTGCTCGCGCAGGAACCGCATGAGGAACACGGCGAGCACGCACATCGCTTTGTCGTCGTGCACGCCGCGGCCGACGACATAGCCGTCGCGTTCGTACGGCTTGAACGGGTCGGACAGCCAGCCCGGCCCGGCCGGCACGACATCGGCGTGCGACAGGATCGCGATGTCGCGCGTGGAATCGACGTCCGCCTCGTTCGCGTACACCGACATCGCGTAGCCCTCGTGGTTCACGGAAACGAAGCCGTACCCGGCCGCCGTGGACGCGATCTCGTCGAACATGTCGGCGACGCCCTTGCCGTACGGGGCGCCCGGCCGCCCCGCCGACGCGTCCGACACGGACGGGACCGACACCCAGCGCATGAGATCGCTCACGTATTCGTCGCGGTGCTCGTCGAACCAGTCGAGCGCGCGCTGCTTAAGCCGCCGTTCGTCATCGTTCAGCATGTGGGATTCCTTTCGTTGGATATCGATCACCCATTGTTTGCTTATGGTGTCTCACCATAGCGGCCCGAACCGGTACGCACCTAACGTGATCGAAATATGACGTTTACGCGAACCGAGACGCACGGCACTATCATCACGGGGAACGTCGGCCGACGGATGACCGCGGCGGGACGAGGAAGGCAATGGAAGGAAGAACGATGACAGGAAGACTACACAAGGCATTCGCGGCGGTGGCCGCGATCGCGACGCTCGTGTCGATGGCCGCATGCGGATCCAGCGGCAAGCAGGGATCTGACAGCGCCGACGACGTGGTCACGTTCGGCCTCGGCGAGCCGCAGAATCCACTGATCCCGGGCAACACGAACGAGTCGAACGGCTCGCTGGTCGTGAACACGATGCTGTACACCGGCCTGGTCACCACCAAGCCGGACGGCACGCTGATCAACGAGGTCGCCGACAAGATCGAGCCGAACGCGGACAGCTCCGAATTCGACATCACGCTTCAGTCCGGTTGGAAGTTCTCCGACGGCACGCCGGTCACGTCCGAAAGCTTCACGAAGGCATGGAGCTACACGGCGAACGCGGCCAACGCGCAGCTCAACTCGAGCTTCATGTCGGTGATCGCCGGCTATGACGACCTGCAGAAGGACGGTCTCAAGGGCGACGAACAGCTCTCCGGTCTCACGGTCGTCGATGACACGCACTTCAAGGTCAAGCTGAACGCGCCGTGCTCGATCTTCCCGACCATGCTCGTCTACATGGGCTTCGACCCGCTGCCGGAAGGCTTCTACAGCGATCCGAAGGGCTACGGCGAGAAGCCGGTGGGCAACGGCCCGTACAAGTTCAAGGCGTGGTCGCACAATTCCAGCATCGACCTTGTGCCGAACGAGTACTACAAGGGCTATTACAAGCCGAAGAACGGCGGCGTGCACTACAAGATCTACACCGACACGAAGGCGCAGTACGCCGACGTGCAGGGCGGCAACCTCGACGTGATGAACCAGCTGCCGGCCACCGCGCTCAAGAACCTGCTCAAGGACAAGTCGATCAAGGCGATCAGCAAGCCCGGCCCGAACCGCATCATGCTGGGCATCCCGACCGATCTCGAGCACTTCTCCGGCGAGGAGGGCACGCTGCGCCGCCAGGCGATCTCCAAGGCGATCGACCGCCAGACGATCTGCGACAAGATCATGAGCGGTCTGGCCAGCCCGGCGCAGGATTTCTCGTCGCCGACGATCAACGGCTTCTCCGATTCCCTCAAGGGCAATGACGTGCTCACGTTCGACGCCGCCGAGGCGAAGAAGCTGTGGGCCGAGGCCGACAAGATCTCGCCGTGGAGCGGCACGTTCACCATCTCGTACAACGCCGACGGCTCCAGCCTGCGCGAAACCTACGAGGCGGTCGCCAACCAGCTCAAGAACACGCTCGGCATCGACGTGAAGACCAACGCGATCCCGACCAAGCAGGAGTACCTGACCGCACTCAAGGACGATACGCTGCACACCGCGTACAACGACAACTGGGGCCCGGACTACCCGTCGCTGGAGAACTACCTCAAGCCGATCTACTCGACCGCGGCGTACAAGGGCGGCTCGAACTACGACAAGTACCTCAACCCCGAGTTCGACGCGCTGCTCGACAAGGCCGCCGCCGCATCGTCCACCGACGAGGCGAACAAGCTGTACCAGCAGGCCGAGGAGATCCTGCTCAACGACCTGCCGTCCGTGCCGATCTACAACGTCAACGCGCTCGGCGCGACCAGCAAGGACATCGACGACGTGCAGTTCAACTGGCAGGGCAACCCGGTGCTCGCGTTCATCGCCAAGGGCTGACACGATGACGCCGTGTCGCGCGGCACGTCACGTGACGGCGCGGCGCGACACCGACGATCCATAGGGCGGCGACGGGAATGACATCCCGCCGCCGCCCTGTGCGTATTCGTAGTACCTTGTACAGCAAGTTCGTATCGGCCCACACCAATGGAGGATTTCCCATGACCGTAACGCACGCCGCACCCCGCCCGCTGCTCACCAAGACCGGCACGCCCGCCCGCAACCTGTGGCGGCTCACGCCCGGCATGCCGCACATCAACCACGGTTCGTACGGTGCGGTTCCGGCCGCCGTCCTCGACCACCAGCGTCAGTTGCGCGACCGCATGGAGCAGGCGCCCTGCCAGTGGTTCCAGGCCCTGCCCGGCCTGCTTGCCGACGCCCGCGAACGGACCGCCGACCTGCTCGGCATCGACCGTGCGGCGATGGCCTTCGTGCCGAACGCCTCGGCCGCCGCGACCGTCGTGTGCGATTCGCTGCGCCTCAAGCCCGGCGACGAGATCCTCGTGTCCGACATGGGCTACGGCGCGGTCGTCATGGGCGCGGAACGCCACGCGCTGCGTTCCGGCACGACCCTGCGCGTCGTGCACATCCCGATCGATGCGGACGACGACACGATCGTCGCGGCGTTCGCGGCCGGCATGAACGCCCATACGAAACTCGTGATCGTCGACGAGATCACGTCCGCGACCGCCATGCTGTTCCCCGTGGCGCGCGTGGTCGAGGTGGCGCATGCGCAGGGCATCCGCGTGCTGGTCGACGGCGCGCACGCGCCCGGTCTGGTCCCCGGCGACCCGATGGACCTCGGCACCGACTACTGGACCGGCAACCTGCATAAGTTCGTCTGCAATCCGCGCGCGACCGCGGTGATCGCCGCCGCGCCGGCCGTCGCGAACGAGCTGTATCCGCTCATCGACTCGTGGGGCCGCGACCTGCCGTATCCCGAACGGTTCGACGAGCAGGGCACCGGCGACTACACGGCATGGCTGTGCGCGCCGGTCACGCTGGCGTATCTGGACCGCGAGTTCGGCTGGGACCGGATCCGCGCGTACGCGAATACACTGGCCGATTGGGCGCAGCGGCTGATCGCTGACGCGTTCGCCGAGGCCTGCGGCGGCGACGGCACCGATTACGTGGTGGATCTGGCGAGCCCGGCCCCCGCGATGCGTCTGGTGCGTCTGCCGGAAGGACTGGTGAGGGACGATCAGGATGCGGCGGTCGTGCGCCGCAACGTGATCCAGCGTTTTGGATGCGAGGCGACGTTCACGAGCTTCGACGGCGTGGGCTACATGCGTCTGTCCGCCTACATCTACAACACGGCCGAGGATTACCTGCGGTTCGTGGACGAGGTCGTGCCCGCACTGGTCGACTGGTCGCGCGACCGGTCGCTGCTCGAACGCAGTGAGGACGACCGCCACTGACGGTTCGGCCGGTTCCGGCCAGCCTGGAGCCGGCCACCATCGGCTCGCCCCGACCCCGGCCCAGTCGATCACACCATGCGGTTCTTGCCGAAGAACTGCATGAACTGCGGTCCTTCCGCCGCGAGCTCGCGCTCGAAATCGTCCTTCCATTCGCCGAACGGCCGGCCGGCGAGCCCGTCGTTACTGAACCGCGCCTGATCGGTGATTTCGGTGACGCAGAATTTCGGGATGATCAGGTTCGTGACCGGGCTGCTGCGCTCCGCCTCGGCGACGATGAGCGGCGCGTTCGCCCCGCCGAACACGTCGATGCTCCAACCGTCCTCGTCCAGCCAGACCGAATACCGGTTCTTGATGACGGGCGCGCCGCCGCGCATCATGAGTTCGGCCGCGATCCGCGAATCGATCTCACGTTCGGCCTCGTAGCGCGTGCCGCCCACGGACGGCCCCTTCACCGTCACGTACGCCTCGCGGAACAGGTCGCGGTACTCGCGCAGTACGGCGAGCGGATCGAGGTCGGGCGTCATGTCGAGGCGCATGGCGCGGGTTTCGAGCCGCACGCGCAACGCGTAATTGCCGTCGTGCACGTAATAGCTCTGCACGATGAGCGACGGCGCGTCCCCGTCGTCCAGCTCGGCCGGCATGTGACGGCAGAAAAACCGACGCTCAAACTCAAAATCGTTCAGGTTATCAGCCATAACCCCAGTGTAGACGCGATCGCACGCGCCACGGCGGTTTTGCCGGCGTTCCGGCGCCTTGCGTGCCGCACGGCAGCCAGGACCCCGCCGGCCCGCCATCGGCCCGGTACGATTGCGGACGTTCGCGCGCCGGGATTCGCATTCGGTCCGCCCGGCGTGTAAAGTAGTGCGTTGCTTGGGTCCGTAGCTCAGTGGATAGAGCGTCTGTCTCCGGAACAGAAGGTCGAGGGTTCGATCCCCTTTGGGCCCACCATCAAACCCGTTTCCGCGCTTTCGTGCGGAAACGGGTTTTCGTTTCGCGCTCCCCGGGCGACAATTCGTCCCGAAGAATGATGCCGTTCCCCGGCATCCGCGCCCATAATGAAGGCAAAGGGTTGTGGTTTGCCCTGCAGGAGGTGCGAGATGGATGATCGATACGGCCGCACAGCTCGACCGGACGCGCGTCCCGGCATGATCCGAAGCATGGTCCGTTGGCTGGCGCCGCTGCTGTGTCTGGTGCTGGTGCTGACCGGGGTCGCGGCGGCGAGGCTGCGCCGGCGCGAACTCGCCGACCAGTGGGAGGTCAGGCCGGTCGCGATCACGCATCGCGGCGACGACTCCGCACCGGAAAACTCACTCGCGGCTATCGCCAACGCGGCCGCGGACGGCGCGGATTACGCCGAAATCGATGTGCGCCTGACCGCTGACGGCACGCCGGTCGTCTTCCATGACTCCCGTACCGGACGGCTCGCCGCGAACGGTCATGACGTGCGCGTCTCCAAGCTCACCGATTACGAACTCGCGCACATTCCCATGCGCGACCGCGGCATGATCTACCATGTGCCGACGCTGGCGCAGGCGATCGAGACCGCGCAACGTTCGTCGGACCATATCAGTCTGCTGCTCGACCTGAAAACCGGCGCGCAGGCCGCCCCTCGCCTGACCGCGGCGGTGGCACGCGTGATCGAACGGCACCGGTTCGCCGATCGCGCGATGCTCATGGCCACGAACGATCGCGCGATCCGTCTGCTGCGCACGCGACATCCGGGTTGGACGGTCGGCAAATGCATCAGCCCGAAAGGCCGCCCGGCCGTCGTATGGCCGAACGGCGTGAGTTTCGTCGTGATGCGCGGCACGCGGCTCACCCCTGAGATCGTCAGGCGAGCGCGGCGCGACAACGTGCCGATCTACGCGGGCGTGGGCAGCGATTACCGCGAGGCGAATCGGTGTCTTGCGATGGGTGCCGATGGCATTCTCGGCGACAACACATATCGTGTCAACAAGGTGACCCGCTCGCACGCGGTCTACGTCGCCGCCGGCGACATGACCGGCAACTGAGACCCTCCGTCAGAAATGGAAAGTGGGGATTTGCCTACCATGAAAGCCGTGATTTGGCGGTTTTCATGGTAGGCAAATCCCCACTTTTTTAAATCCGCAACGTTTCAGAACATCAGCGTGGCGAGACGGCGACGGGCGCGCTTCAAGCGCTCGTCGGTCGGCTCGGGGATCTCGAAGTATTCGAGCAGACGCTTGCGCACCGGTTCAAGATCGGCCTTGTGCCCGGCCGCGAGGAAGTCCAGCAGTCGATCGAACGCATCCTGGATCTGACCACCGATCATGTCGATGTCGGCGACGGCGAGCTGCGCGTCCACATCGTCCGGGTGAGCGGCCGCAGCGGCACGCACCTCACGCACGTCGGCGGTCGCGGAGCGCGCCAGCAGCAGCGCCTTGGAACGTTCGCGCGCGGCAAGCGCATCGGCCGGATTCGCTTCGAGCACCTTCGCGTACGCTGCGGCAGCACCGGAGTAGTCGCCCGACTGGGCCAGACGGTGCGCCTCCTCGTGTTCCGGCGGCACCTGTTCGGCCGCTTCCTCGGCGGCTTTCCTGTCGGCCTCGGGATCGCCGGAGTACGGCGCGGTGCCGGTCACGCCTTGCTGTTGGGCAAGCTTGATGATCTGCGGGATGGCCGCGTCGGTGACCTGCTGCAGTTCGTCGTCGGTGAGCACGCCGGGCTGCGCGACCATCATCGGCTGGCCGTTGACGAGCGCGAACAGCGCCGGCACGGCGGTGACGCGGAACGCCTGTGCGATCTGCGGATTGTCGTTGACGTCGATGCGGGCGAGCTGGATCTTGCCGTCGAGCTTGTTGACCGCGTCGCCGAGCGCGCGGGCCATGTCGAACAGGCGGTCGTCCTTCGCGGTCCACAGGAGCAGGAGGATCGGGAACGTGGCGGAGGTCTGCACGGTCGCCTGGAACGTGGATTCGGTGACGTCGATCACGTACGCTCCGGACGCGGGCGCGCCGCCCGGCTGACCCGGTTCGGCCTTGGTCTGGTGCTTGAGTTCGTTGAGGTCGCCGCTTGCGGCAGTGTTGTTGCCCTGACCGACCAGCCAGGAATCATACTGATCTACCATGATGCCTCCGTTAGTGCGTATTGCAGTCCGCAACAACTATAGGCACGATCACTAGATGACAGGCAACGCAGAGGACGCTCCGACTACGCAGCAATCGAATAACGCGTGCGGAGACGGCCGTCCGAAGCCGAAGGCGCTGCGTATCCGTCATTCGACTGCTAGATGACAGGCAACGTGTGCGGCCTCAAGGCGCACCGAGGGAAGGCGCTGAGCCGTCAAACGGATAGTCCAGTGGACTATCCGACAAAGCACGTCGACCGAGGAGCAACGCAGAGGAACGCTCCGACTACGCAGCAATCGAATAACGCGTGCGGAGATGACCGTCCGAAGCCGAAGGCGTGCTTGGCACGTCGAGCGCTGAGGTAAGGCCGTATACGCTCCGTTATTCGATTGCTAGATGACAGGCAACGCGTGCGGCCTCAAGGCGCACCGAGGGAAGGCGTGCTTAAGCACGTCGACCGAGGAGCAACGCAGAGGACGCTCCGTTGCCTGTCATCTAGATGGCTTCGACTTTGACGACTTGCCTATCAGCTCCCACCGCGGTGATCTGCTTGCCGGAGTCCTTGGACGGCACGTAGAGGGCGATGGTGTTGACGTAGGAGACCTTCATGGTGCTGGTGGATTTGCCGTTGCCGAAGAGGGCGCGTTCGTCGTCGGAGGCGGGTTGGGATTCGCGGCCTTCGCCGGCCTGACGGGTCCATTCGGAGTTGATCTGGGCGACGACGAGGTCGCCGCCGTCGACCGAGCGCATGACGTAGATGGCGCCGTCGACGGGGGTGAAGGTCTGCTTTTGCGTGCCGTTGTTGCGGGCCATGCCGTCGGCCACCTGCTTGGTGGTGGTGGCGAGGTTCTGGCGCAGTTCGTCGTCGGCGATGTTCGCGGCGTACTTGCTGCTCGTGCCGTTGGCGAGCACGTCGGCGTACTGCTTGACCGCGTCGACGGGCGTCGCGACGAGTCCGCTGTCGGTCGCGCTGCCCATGGATGCGCCGATCTTCGGCACGGCGAAGCTGGGGAGCGTGGTGCCTTGGAATAGGCGGGCCATGCCCCACAGCTTGTAGTTGGACTGCGCGGATTCCTGCGTCATGACGAGCAGTCGCTTGGACTGCTGGTCCTCGGTGGTGGTGGTGATGCTGAACACGGTGCGCGGCCAGCCGGAGTCGGTCGGGATGACGGTCTGTGCGATTTCGTCGGGGATGGTCGCGTACTTGTCGACCGCGCTGTTGGAGGCCTTGGCGATGGCGATGCGGCTGGAGTAGATGTCGTATGCCGGTCCGGTCACGCGTGCGTCGAGTCCGTCCGTCTTCTTCTCGTCGCCCGCGGCATGGTAGGCATCGAGGATCGACTTGCGGATCGCCTGCTCCTGCGCTTCGGTCAGGTCGGGTGTCGCCGTCGCCGTGCCGGACGTCGTGGTGCCGGACGAGACCTGCGGGACCTGTCCTTCGCATCCGGCGAGCGACAGGGACGCGGCGAGCGCCAGTGCCGCCGCGATGGTTTTCATCGTCCTGTTCATTTCGCCTCCTCGTCGTTCGTGGTGCCGGATTCCTGCGCGAGCCGCGCGAAGTACGCTTGCAGTTCCGCGGGCGTGATCACGGAGGTGGCCGCCTCGTCGAACGTCTGCTGTTCCGGCTGGGCCTTGTCCGGTTCCGTCGCCGGCTGCTCGTGGCTGACCGGCTCGTTCGTTGCGGCATCGTCGGCACCGGCTGCGTCCGCCGCTTCCGCGACGAGGTTGCGAGACGCGGGGTCGACGATTGTCGGCTGCGATCCGGTCGTTTCGACGGGCAGTATCGTGCCGGTGTCGGTGATCCGGTGGGATGCGTGACGTCGACGGGAGCGTCGAGTCTCGGACGCGGGCTTCGGACGGATCGCCGACCAGCTGCCGGCGATAGCCTCGCTGACCTTGACTTCTTCGGCCTGGACCGCGGTTCCGGCGACGGTGCGCTTGCGGCGCTTGTGCGGCGGCATCGCGAACAGCGACGCGGTCAGGGCGGCCATGACTGCCAGCAGACCACCCGCGAAGTAGAAGGGGACCGCGAAATCGGGCAGCGTCTGGCGCACCCAGTGCAGCGACACATCGGCCTTGCCGGACTTGCCGAGGTCGATCACCGCCATGGTCGGGGACGAGGACGACACGTCGGTTTTCATCGTGACGGTGCCGTTGCCGCAGCTGACTTTCGTCCACATGTCGGAGTCCTTGAACGCGACTGCGGAGGATTCATCGGACGAACCGGACGCGTCGGACGTGCCGGATGCCTTGACCTGTTCGCTCGACAGCTGCGTCCAGCTGCTCATGCCGGTCACGCGCGCGTACGCCGAGCCGGCAAGCCAACCGTTGATGTCCTTGCCGGAGCCCAGAGCGACGCAGACGTTGTCGCCGGAGGATGCCGAGAAGACCGTCAGTTCGGCCTGGCTGTCAACCAACGACAGCACGCCGGGATCGGTCGTGACGTATTGCACGCCGCTGACGGACGTCGCCGCCGTGATCTCGCGGCTCGGCTTCCATATGGTCGCGTTGAGCAGTCCCAGCGCGATGCAGGTGACGGCCAGCAGACCCAGGATCGGGGTGATCAGGCCGCGCATGATCCACGCGCGACGGGCCTCGGACTTGCTTCTCGCGGGTTTGCCCGCGGCCTTGTCCTTGCGCCCGGATTCGACGGGCTTGCCGTCGTTCTCGTCCGCGCCGTTAAGCTGAGGTTCTTGTTCGTTCGCAGTCATAGCCATCCCATTCTACAATCCCCGGTCTGACCGTCTCAAGAAGCGTGCAGGACGGGGGTACGGTCGTGGGCGTCGGCGCATCAGAGACATGCCGGTTCATCCGCGTCGGTTCTCCGGCCGATTCATCGGCGTTGATTCATCGGTCCTGATTCATCAAGGACGGACGCTAGTGTTGGATCCATGCGTACCAAGACATTCTCCAAGTATCTGCACGCCGCCCTGGCATGCGTGTGCGCGTTCGGCATGTGCCTGACGCTCGCCGCGTGCGGCGACTCCTCCAAGGCGGACGATTCGTCGTCCAAATCGGGCAATTCGTCGTCCAAGTCCTCCGAATCGTCGTCAGACTCCTCCGACAAGTCGTCGCTGAAGAACCTCAAGCAGATCGCCGGCATCACCGCGACCGGCGAGCTCGGCAAGAAGCCGACGATCGAACTGGCGAACACTCCGATGACCGTGGCGGACGGCTCGTACGCCGTGCTGCAGAAGGGTGACGGCAAGGAGGTCAGCGCCGACGACCGCGTGTGCGTGCAGGGCATCGCCGTCAACGTCAAGGACGGTTCCGAGCTCGACAGCACGTGGGAGAAGAACACGCCCGACTGCTCGTGGGATCTGACCAGCAGCCAGCTCAACGAGGCGTACAAGGAGCTGTTCGTCGGGCAGAAGGTCAACGCGACGATCGCGATCGGCGTGAACGATTCGAATTCGGCGGGCACGTCGTACATTATGGCGCTCACGATCGTGTCCGCCGAACCGGATCCGACCAAGGCGACCGGCGAGGAGGTCAAGGACGTGCCGTCCGACCTTCCGAAGGTGACGCGCGCCAAGGACGGCAAGCCGTCGATCGACATGAACGGCTACAAGGGCAGCGACAAGCTGGTCGTGCAGCCGCTGATCAAGGGTTCCGGCGCCAAGGTCGAGGAGTCCTCTTCGGTCAAGGTGCAGTACACCGGCTGGCTGCTTGACGGCACGCAGTTCGATTCCTCGTGGGACAAGGGCACGCCGACCTCGTTCTCGCTGTCCCAGGTGATCAAGGGATGGACGCAGGGTCTGGCCGGCCAGACCGTCGGTTCGCAGGTGCTGCTGGTGGTGCCGCCGGATCTCGGATACGGCAGCTCGGCCACCGGCTCGATCCCGGCGAATTCGACGCTCGTGTTCGTGGTGGATATCCTCGCCACGTACTGATCGGAATAGGGATCGGCCTTTGGCCGATGCTGGGTTGATAGCGGACTTCGTCCGCGGTACCCCACCCGCCCGGCCTGCGCCGGGCACCCTCCCCTGAGAGGGGAGGGATGTGTTCTGGCCTTTCCTTCCCTAGGGAGAGAAACTTCAGCCTTCCCGCTCTTTTCAGGGGAGATGGCTATTCGTCGGACCGATCTCGAGGTTCACGGTCTTTTCCTCCCCTGTCAAGGGAGGGTGTCAGCGAAGGTCGTCGGTGATGGTCGGCCATGCCGTTCGGTTCGTACCGTTTGGTCTGTGTCCGGTGATGGCCGATGTCGCCATTCTGGTCCGATCGTCACGATGTCTGGGATGCGCGCGGCAGACGCGGCCGGCGACGGGGTCGGTTCCGCCGTCCATGACCGGGTAACGGAACCGTGCACATTACCGCGTCATGATGGCATCGGATGCGGCGCGGCGGGACAATGACCATATGGATGTCGTTCTGGACCTGCTGCTGTGGTTTGTCGGCTGTGCGCTCGCCTCCGCGGCATTGACCGTGCTGTTCCGCTGGCTGCTGCGCTGCGGATGGATCGGCGCCGGCGCGCTGGGTTCGGCTCCGTTGCTGGGATGGTCGGCCATGCTGCTGCTGATACTCAGCGGTGTGACCGCCGATTACCCGTCGATCTCCGCCGAATATCCGAATGGCTGCGACGGATGGATGCACCCGTGCGGTGTGGGGCCGGGGCTGTTATCGGATGTGCTGTTCGCCGTCGCGGGATTGTTCGCGATGGCCGCGGTCGTCATGCTGATGGCCGCGGTCGTCATGCTGATGGTTGGCGTGGTCGCTCGTGTCGCGGACCGGCATGCTGCTCATCGTCGCGGATCCCGTCATTGATGGTGACGCGGAGCCGGCGTTCCCTTGGGGGAATACCCGGCGGTATGGGCAGATCGTCAGGGGGCCGATTCCGCGATAAGCCGATTCCTGTTTAGAACAGGCGCAGCGCGTCGTCCTCGACGCCGCGCATCTCGTCATAGTCGAGGATGAGGCATTCGAAACCGCGGTCCTGCGCGAGGACGCGTGCCTGCGGGGTGATGGTCTGCGCTGCGAAGATGCCACGTACCGGCGCCAGCAGTGGATCACGGTTGAGCAGCTCGCAGTAGCGCGTGAGCTGCTCGACGCCGTCGATGCCGCCGTGACGCTTGATCTCGATCGCCACATGCGTGCCGTCCGCATCGGTGGCCATGATGTCGACCGGGCCGATCGCGGTCGGGTATTCGCGGCGCACGAGCTTTGCGCCCTCACCGATGCGGGTGATCTGCTGCGCGAGATAGCGCTGCAAGTGATCCTCCACGCCGTCCTTGATGAGTCCCGGATCCTCGCCGAGATCGTACGATTCGTCGGAGTAGACGCGGTACAGCGCCACTTCGAGAATGTCGCTCGACTTGTCGGCGGAAACGCGCAACGTCTTGATCGGCGTCAGTTCTGACGGATCCTTGCCGACGACGGACTCGGTCGCATCATCGGAGGCATGCGAATCATCATCGTCGGGGCTCACGGTTGAATCTTTCGCCGTATCGGCGGCGTTGGCCACGGATGTAACGCCGTCCGCAGCGTCCGCAGAGTCTCCGCTCCCTTCCGGCACGATCTCCTTGATCGTGCACGGCGCCGCCATCCAGTTGAGCGGCTTGTACGATCCCAGTTCGGAGAAGATCAGCAGGCTGTTGTCGGCCTTGATCAGCAGCACGCGCTTGGCCGGCGGCAACGAGGCGGTCAGTCGGCCGGAGTATTCGGCGGAGCAGTCAGCAACAATAATTCGCACGTCGCAACACTGTAGCATGACGCACGGGATGGCAGGATCGACCTTCGGCCGATACCGTTTGTCGGCGGCTTCGCCGAGTACCCCACCCGCCCGGCCTGCGCCGGGCACCCTCCCCTAAAAGGGGAGGGAAAGCCAAGGCCGAATCAGGGTGCGGTTCAGAGAAGAGAGGGAAAGGCCAAGGCCGAACGCATCCCTCCCCTGTCAGGGAGAGCGCAACCGCATAATCACGCCGATACCTACGCAATCATCTCTCCCTCCCCTGTCAGGGGAGGGTGGCGCGCAGCGCCGGGTGGGGTGCCGCGGCGATTTCGCCGCGACGACATGCATCGGCCGCGCATCATGCGGCCGATACCGCAGCCGCACGCGGCCCCGCAACAAGCAAAAGGGGTCTCCCGCACAGCGCAGTGTGCGGGAGACCCCTGAAATACGCGAACCGAGCGAAACTACTCGGCGGCGGCGTCCGTACCGGAGGTGCGGACCACGTCGCGGCCACGTTCGACCGCGACGGTGAGCTTGTTCGAGTCGAAGGAGATGAATCCGTCAGTGACCTCGAACACGTGGCGTTCGCCGGCCGGGTCGACGACCGTGAGCGAACCGCCCTTGATGACGGTCAGCACCGGCTCGTGATCGGCCAGGATGCCCATCTCGCCCTCGGAGGCCGGGATGGTCACGGAACGCGCTTCACCGTGCCACACGGGGTGGTCGGCGGCGACGATATTCACCTGCATCAAGGTCTTTGAGGATCCAGCCATCACTCACCGAGCTCCTTCTGCATGTCGTGCCACTTCTTCTCGAGATCGTCAATGCCGCCGATGCCGGAGAACGCCTGCTCCGGAACGTCGTCGTACACGCCATCGCAGATGCGCGTGAAGGCTTCGATGGTCTCGTCGGCCGGCACGTACGAGCCCGGGCGACCGGTGAACTTCTCGGCCACGTAGAAGTTCTGGCCGAGGAACTGCTCGATGCGGCGGGCGCGGTTGACGGTGGTCTTGTCCTCTTCCGAGAGCTCGTCGATACCGATCAGGGCGATGATGTCCTGCAGCTCCTTGTTACGCTGCAGAATCGCCTTGACGCGGTTGGCGCACTCGTAGTGGGCCTGGCCGACGTAGCGCGGATCCAGGATTCGCGAGGTCGACGACAGCGGGTCCACGGCCGGGTAGATGCCCTTCGAGGCGATGTCACGAGACAGCTCGGTGGTCGCGTCGAGGTGGGCGAAGGTCGTGGCCGGGGCCGGGTCGGTGTAATCATCGGCCGGCACGTAGATGGCCTGCAGCGAGGTGATCGAGTGACCGCGGGTCGAGGTGATGCGCTCCTGCAGGGCGCCCATCTCATCGGCCAGGTTCGGCTGGTAGCCCACGGCGGAAGGCATACGGCCCAGCAGCGTGGACACCTCGGAACCGGCCTGCGTGAAGCGGAAGATGTTGTCGATGAACAGCAGCACGTCCTGGTTCTGCACGTCGCGGAAGTACTCGGCCATCGTCAGCGCGGTCAGCGGGACGCGCAGACGGGTGCCCGGCTGCTCATCCATCTGGCCGAAGACCAGAGCGGTCTTCTCAAGCACGCCGGCCTCGCCCATCTCGCCGATCAGATCGTTGCCCTCACGGGTACGCTCACCGACGCCGGCGAACACGGACACGCCGCCGTGGTTCTGCGCGACTCGCTGGATCATTTCCTGGATCAGAACGGTCTTGCCGACGCCGGCGCCACCGAACAGACCGATCTTGCCGCCCTGCACGTACGGGGTCAGAAGATCGATGACCTTGATGCCGGTCTCGAACATCTGGGTCTTGGACTCCAGCTGGTCGAATGCCGGCGGCTTGCGGTGGATGGGCCAACGCTCGGTGACCGTGATGGTCTCGTCGGCCTTCTTGTTGAGCACGTGGCCGGTCACGTCGAACACGTGACCGAGGGTCACGTCGCCGACCGGCACGGAGATCGGGCCGCCGGTGTCGGTCACGACGGCGCCACGGACCAGACCGTCGGTCGGCTTCAACGCGACGCAACGCACGGTCGAGTCGCCGAGGTGCTGCTCGACTTCCAGCGTGATGGAGTGGGCGGTCTCGCCTTCCTCATGCTTGCCGGTGCTGGTCAGCTGCACGGTCAGTGCATTGTAGATGTCAGGCAGGTGGCCCACCGGGAATTCGACGTCGATAACCGAACCCTGGATACGCGTGACGCGACCATTGATCGGCTCTGCGGCCGTCTCGGCAGGTGCTGTGGTCTGAAGATTCTCAGCCATGTTCCTACTCTTCCTTGTTGTTCAGCGCGTCGGCGCTGCCGATGATTTCGGTAAGTTCCTGGGTGATCGAGGCCTGGCGCGAGGCGTTGAGCTTGCGGGTCAGGTCGTCGATCAGATTGCGGGCGTTCTCCGTGGCCGTGTGCATGGCGTTCTGCCGGCTTGCGGTCTCGGATGCGGCCGCCTCCAGCAGGCACTCGTGGATGCGCGACTGGATGTACTTCGGCAGCACGGCGTCGAGCACCTCTTCGAGGCTCGGCTCGAAGGAGTACAGCGGCGCGGCCTTGCTCTCGTCATGCGGCGCGTCGAAGCCGGACTCCTCGGCATCACGCTCGGATTCGATGACCTCGACCGGAAGCATGCGCAGCACGCGCACCTTCTGAACGACCATGTTGATGAACTCGGTGTAGACGATGTAGAGTTCGGAGACTCCACCCTCGGCGGCCGGCTTCATGTAGGCGTTCATCAGTGCCGTGGAAATCGCCTCGGCGACTTCGACGCCAGGCTTGTCGGTATCGCCCTCCCACGTATCGGCGACGTCGCGGTTGCGGTACTTGTAGTACGTCACACCGCGGCGACCGTATACGTACAGCTCCGGCTGCTTGCCGTCCGATTCGAGACGGTTCAGCAGATCCTCCGTCTCACGGATGATCGACGACGTGTACGCGCCGGCCATACCACGATCCGACGTGAGAGCAAGCACGGCAACCTTGGGGTTGTCCTCTTCCTTCTTCACGATCGGATGCGTGATATGCGAATGGGCCACCACAGCCTGTACGGCATCGAAAATCGCATCGGCATAGGGCTTCGCGTTCAGGGCAACGTCACGTGCCTTGGCAATGTGCGAAGACGCGATCATCTCCTGGGCGTTGAAGATCTTCTCCAACGAACCCGTGGAGGCGATCCTGCTCTTCAATGCGAGTTGCGATCCCATGAACTACTTCTTTTCTCCGGCCATCGGGTGCTTGTTCGGATCGTGTTCCGGCTTTTCGGCGTTGGACACGATCTTCTCCTGCTCGATCGGGGTCGGGTTCTTGGAGACCTTCTTCTTCTCGACCAGAGGCTTGCCGGCCTTGGTCACGTAGGTCGCGCGGAACTCGTCCACGGCCTTGTCGAGGGCCGCCTCGGTGTCGGGCGTGAAGTTCTCGGTGTCACGGATGGTGGCGAGGATGTCGGTGTTGTGGTCGAGCCAGTCGAGCAGCGCGTGCTCGAACGGCAGCACGTCGCCCAACGGCAGATCGTCCATCTTGCCGTGGGTGCCGGCCCACACGGACACGACTTCCTGTTCCATCGAGTACGGCGAGAACTGCGGCTGCTTGAGGAGCTCGGTCAGGTGAGCGCCGCGGTTCAGCTGGGCCTTGGACGCGGCGTCCAGATCGGACGCGAACATCGCGAAGGATTCCAGCGAGCGGTACTGCGCCAGCGAGATCTTCAGCGTGCCGGAGACCTTCTTCAGGGCCTTGGTCTGCGCCGCGCCGCCGACTCGGGACACGGAGATGCCGACGTCCACGGCAGGACGCTGGTTCGCGTTGAACAGGTCGGACTGCAGGAAGATCTGACCGTCGGTGATGGAGATCACGTTGGTCGGAATGTACGCGGAGACGTCGTTCGCCTTGGTCTCGACGATCGGCAGGCCGGTCATCGAGCCGCCGCCGAGGTCATCGGAAACCTTGGCGCAGCGTTCGAGCAGACGGGAGTGCAGGTAGAACACATCGCCCGGGTAGGCCTCACGCCCCGGCGGACGACGCAGCAGCAGCGAGATCGAACGGTAGGCTTCGGCCTGCTTCGACAGATCGTCGAAGACGATGAGGACGTGCTTGCCGTGGTACATCCAGTGCTGTCCGATGGCGGAACCGGTGTAGGGGGCAATGTACTTGAAACCAGCGGAATCGGAAGCCGGGGAGGCGACGATGGTGGTGTACTCCATCGCGCCGGCCTCTTCGAGGCTCTGACGCACCGAGGCGATGGTCGAACCCTTCTGGCCGATGGCGACGTAGATGCAGCGGACCTGCTTCTTCGGATCGCCGGATTCCCAGTTCTTCTTCTGGTTGATGATGGTGTCGATCGCGATGGCCGTCTTGCCGGTCTGACGATCGCCGATGATGAGCTGACGCTGGCCGCGGCCGATCGGCGTCATCGCGTCGATGGCCTTAAGACCGGTGGACATAGGCTCGTCGACCGGATGACGGTGCATCACGTCGGGGGCCTGGGCCTCGAGGATACGACGATCCTCAATGTCCGTGATCTCGCCCAGACCGTCGATCGGGTTGCCCAGCGGGTCCACGGTGCGGCCGAGGTAGCCGTCGCCAACAGGCACGGAGAGCACTTCGCCGGTGCGACGGACCTCCTGGCCTTCCTCGATGCCTGCGAAGTCGCCGAGGATAACCACGCCGATCTCACGGGCGTCAAGGTTGAACGCCAGGCCGAGCGTGCCGTCCTCGAAGGTCAGCAGCTCATTGGCCATGCAACCAGGCAGTCCCGTCACGTGCGCAATGCCGTCGCCGGCCGTGGCCACGTAGCCCACTTCCTGGGTGGGCGTGTCCGACGGCTTGTACGACTCGACGAACTCATCGAGCGCCTTGCGTATCGTGGTGGGATCAATGGTAAGTTCTGCCATGATCACTCCTTGTTGTTATTGGTAAATCTTGGGATCCCGTGCCGTTCGTCCGCGGTGTTCGTGCGCGGGTCGCGGGCGGGATATTCGTCGTCAGGCGCTGGCCTGAACGGTGCGGTTCAGATGCTGGAGCTGCGCGACCACCGTGTTGTCGGTGACCTCGTCGCCCACCTGGATGCGCATGCCGCCGATCACGGACGGGTCCACGACCGAGTTGATGTGCACCGGGCGGCCGACCTTCTTGGTGTAGATGGCCGTGAGCTTCTTGATCTGCTCGAGCTTGAGCGGAGTGGCGGTGGTCACGGTGACCATCGACTCGCCCATATGGCGCGAGAACTTGTTGATCAGCCACTGCACGGTCTGCAGGTAGCGACGGTTGCGCAGGTTGCAGGTCGCGTGTTCGGCGAGGCGCTTGGTGACCTTGTTGAGGTCGCTGGAGCCGATCAGGCTGTTGAGCAGCTTGGTGCGGGCTTCGGCGGGCGCGGTGTCGTCGGACAGCTGGGAGCGCAGGACCGGCATGCCGAGCAGCGCCGAATGCAGTTCGGCCAGCTCGACCGACACCTGCAGGGTCGCGTCGGTGGCGTCCGCGTAGTACATCATGCCGTCCACGCCGAAGTCCTCCACGGCGTTGGCGATGTCGGACACGCGGCTCCAACGGCGACCGACCAGGTCGGTCATGATCTCCATCGTCATCGGATGCGCCTGATCGCCGATCAGGGTCTTGAGTACGGCGACCTTGTCCGCCACCGGACGCGACGGGTCGGTGAGCGCGCGTTCAAGCTGGACGTTGTGGTCAAGCACGTTGGTGATCGAGAACAGCTCGTTCCCGATGCGCCACGTGTCCTGGCCGCACTCGCGCAGCTTGGGTGCCAGCGAGTCACGAGAGACGCGATCCGCGATGCGCGATGCTTCTCCTCGCATTGGTCACCTCCCTTTCCTTGACGTTTGCGTTGTAGTCTTGACAGTCACTGCCGGACGGTCACTTCTTGTCGGAGTCCATCTCGTCGAGCATGTTGTCGATCATGCTCGACTGCACGTCCGCGTCCTCAAGCTTGGAGCCGAGGATCTTGCCCGCGAGGGCAGCGGCGAGCGTGCCGACTTCGCCCTTGAGGCTGACCATCGCCTGACGGTGCTGCGACTCGATGGAGCGCTGCGCGTTGGCGGTGATCTGCGCCGCGTCGGATTCGGCGCGGGAGCGGGCGTCGGCGATGATGTGCGAGGCTTCGGCGCGGGCGTCGTCGCGGATCTTGGAGGCTTCCACGCGGGCGTTGCTCAGCTGGGCCTCGTACTTGGCCTTCGCCTCGTCAGCGTCCTTCTTGGCCTGTTCGGCCTTGGCGATGTTGCCTTCGATCTTTGCCGCACGCTCGTCGAAGATCGCATTGAACTTCGGCAGGAAGAACTTGTAGAAGAACAGCGCAACGATGACAAGGATGATCAGGGACCACACAATGTCATAGGTCTCGGGGATGAACAGATCGATTCCGCCTTCTGCCAGTGTCATCATGAAGCCCTCCTTTCATTGTTGGACATGGATCGTTGTTTCGTGCGTTCGCCTGGGTCTTACTTGATGATCAGGGCGGCGACGAAGCCGATCAGGGCCAGCACCTCGACCAGAGCCAGGCCGATGAACATGATGGTCTGGATCTTGCCGGACATCTCGGGCTGGCGGGCGGTGGATTCCATGGCCTTACCGAAGAGGATGCCCAGACCGATGCCAGGGCCCAGAGTACCGATGCCGTAGCCGATGACGGACAGGTTGCCGGCGACCTCAGCGAGGGTGATGATATCCATTTCTGTTTCCTTTCTAACGTACGAGGTGACGTTATAAATCTTGGGGTTCCGCTTGCGTTCCGTCGATTATTCGTATGACTGTCGTGGTGCGGAACGTGCGGGGACGGGAGTCGGGCCGTGCGCGGATGACCGCTCGGTCACTCCTCCGGGAAGCTCAGGTTGATGTACACGGTCGACAGGATCGCGAACACGTAGGCCTGCAGGAACGCGACGAACGCCTCGAAGCAGGTCATCGCGAAACCGCCGGCGAACCACAGCGCGCCCACCGGGACGCCCTGCAGCTTGTTGACCGCGTCGACCATCCAGTACTGCGCGAACGCGAGGCAGGTGGCGACCATGAGGTGGCCGGAGACCATGTTCGCGAAGAGTCGGATCGTCAGCGAGGCCGGACGGATGACGAGCAGCTCGAGGATGTTGATCGGCGCGAGCAGGATGTAGACCGGCCACGGCACGCCCGGCGTGAACAGCTCGTGGCGCAGGTAGTGGCCGAGGCCCTGCGAGCGGGCGGCGGCGATCCAGTACTGCGCCATCGTCCACAGCGCGAACACCAGCGGCATGACGACGGTCGCCGTGGCGGCCATGTTCATGCCCGGGATGATGCCGCACAGGTTGAACACGAAGATCGTGAAGAACAGCGTGGTGATCATCGGCACGTAGCGCTTGCCGCGGGTCTCGCCCATGATGTCGTAGACGATCTTGTCGCGCACGAAGTCGAGGCCCATCTCGACGACGCCCTGCCAGCGGCCGGGGATCAGCTTGGCGCGGCTCGCGGTGACGCCGAGCACGGCCAGCAGCACGATCGTGGCGACGATGCGGATAAGAATGATGCGATTGATCGCGAACGGAGTGCCCTGGAACAGGATCTCCGGAGGAAGGAAGTCATCGACCGACGGAAGATGCGCGCCAGTCTCGGCTGCCAACAGCATACCGGTGCCGAATGAACCGACCATAATCACGCCTCCTGCTTCTTGTTTCCGGTGTCAGTTTAGCCCAAGGGGTGGGGCGAATGTGACACGCCGGTTACTTCCGTCTCCCCGGTTCAGGGTCCGCGCGGCGTGGCTTGGAGTCGACGTCGTGCATTCGACTCCGAATGGCTGAGAAGTGATTATTAGCCCGTCTTCGGACAAAGTCAAACAACCGCGGAACCGTGCCGTTCCGTCGGCGTTTTGCGCAATCCGCGTGTTTAGACGATCTGTCAACAATTGTTGCGTTATCGCTCACCATCACAGCCGCATTGCGACATTCCGGACGTTCGTTTTTCGGCTATCGCTCCGTCCACGTTGCGGACATCAGCCCTCTATCACGCCGTAGCCGTCGTGAGCGAACGGCGCGAAGCCGTCCTTGCGCGGGGAGCCCGGCTCATGGCGGATCGAACGGTCCGTGCCGAGCTTTTTCTCCTTGCGCAGCCCCGGCACTTCGGTCAGGTCGTACGGCGTCGTCTGGTACACCCAGTTCAGCCAGTTGCGCCACAGGAGGTTCCCGTGCGCGCGCCAGCTGAACAGCGGTTCGAGCTTCGGGTCGTCGTGCGGGAAGTAATTGACCGGGAACGGCACGTTCGTCATTCCCTTGTTCATGTCGCGCTCGTATTCCTCGGCGAGCGTGTACTTGCCGTACTCCCAATGGCCGAGCGCGAACACCTCCGAGAAATCGCGCGTCGCGATCAGCCCCGGACCGGACTGCGGCCCCCACGTGAGCACCTGCAGGTCGGGGCTCGCGGCCACGTCGTCCTCGTTCACGCCGGCCAGGCGCGAATGCGGCTGCAGCGCGATCTCGTCGAATCCGTTCGTCAGGAAGCAGTACTCGTCCTGCAGGTACTGCGGGAACACGCCGAAGATCTTCTGCGGGTAGTCGATCTTGCGCACGCCGTAGCGGTAGTTGAGCGCGCCCATCGCGCCCCAGCACAGGTACATCGTCGAGAAGACGTGCGTCGAGGCCCAGTCGAGGATCGCCTTGAACTCGTCCCAGTAGTCGACGTCCTCGAACGGCATGTGCTCGACCGGGGCGCCGGTGACGACGAAGCCGTCGTAATAATTGTCGCGGAACGCGTCGAGCGTCTCGTAGAACTTGAGCAGGTGGTCGGCGGAGACGTGCGTGGCCTCGTGCGTCGAGGTCTTCATGAAATCGATCTCGACCTGCAGCGGGCTTTTGGAGATGAGGCGCAGCAGCTGCGTCTCGGTCTCGATCTTCTTGGGCATGAGGTTCAGGATCACCAGTTTGAGCGGGCGCACGCGCTGACGCTCCGCTTCGGGCTTCTCGAGCGCGAAGATGCGCTCCGAGTCGAGGATGGCACGGGCCGGCAGGCCGCTGGGGATCTTGATAGGCATGACATCCATTATGACAATATGTATGACTTATGCGCGCGTCCCGCACCAATGCGCATACGTCGCCCATACCCCACCAACCAAGTGCGACACGCCGATTTGACATATGCATATCCGCCGGTATCTTAGATAGAGCTGTCTCAAAGACAAGCCGACGCGGGGTGGAGCAGCTCGGTAGCTCGCTGGGCTCATAACCCAGAGGTCCATGGTTCAAATCCATGCCCCGCTACGATATCGAAATCCGGGAAATCCGTTGCGGTTTCCCGGATTTTTTCGTTTCGTAACGCCCATGAAACGGGCATTCCGCCGCAATCCGGCCATTCGGTCATACAATGGCAGTCATGGCAGTACATTTCAGCGACGCTGCACGTTCGTCAGGCAGCATCTCTCCCCCACATACACGCTCCGTTGCCAAGACAACGAAGTCCGGAGCAGACCAGCCTGACATGACCCGCATCAGGGCCGCCGCGCAGCCGTCGCATGATACGGCCACCGTCATCAAGTGAGAATGAGATTGAATATGACAGAAGAGACCAAGAATACCGCGGCCGAAACCGTCAGCGAAACCACGAAGCCGGAAGCCAAGCCGGCCCGCAAGACCACGCGCCGCACGTCGACGCGCAAGACCACATCCCGCAAGGCAGCCGCGCCGAAGTCCGCGTTCCCCGGACTGGTCGGCGAGATCCCGGCACCGTCGATCCCGGCCGAGGAACCGGGCCAGTTCGGCCGCATCAACGTCATGGACATCACCCCGGCCGAGGAGCGCGGCGTCTTCCCGGCGCGCGTCGAACTGGGCGAGGCCTTCAAGGTCACCGCGCAGGTGTTCATCGAGGGACGTACCAAGGTCGGCGCGACCGCGGTCGTGCGTACGCCGCGCGGCAAGGAAATGGCCCGCGTTCCGATGACCTGCACGAATCCCGGCCTGGACCGCTGGGAGGTCGAACTGACCTGCGGCGAGCGCTCCGACGCGAAGCCGTGGGAACCGGAGTTCGCCGAGATCAAGCGTCAGCTGGGCGTGTGGACCGTCACGATCGAAGGCTGGGAGGACACGTACGCGTCCTGGCTGCGTGACGCGCGCATCAAGGTCAAGGTGCACGACGACGTCGAGAACGCTCTGGATTCCGGCGCCGAACTGCTCGAACGCTGGGCGACCACCAAGGACGCCCGCCTGAACGCCGAGCAGCGCAAGACGCTGAAGGCCGCGGCCAAGACCGCCGCGGACCGCACGCTGAGCGCCGAGGATCGTCTCGCCGCGGCCGACAACGACGAGATCGCCGCGCTGCACGAGTCCAATCCGCTACGCGACGGCGTCTCCCCGAGCGAACCGCAGCGTTTCAAGGTCGAGCGCCCGGCGTCGTCCTTCGCCGCGTGGTATCAGTTCTTCCCGCGTTCCGAAGGCGCGTACGTCGACGAGGCGACCGGCAAGATCGTGCAGGGCACGCTGAAGACTTCGATCTCCGGTCTCGAACGCGCGAAGGCCGAAGGCTTCGACATCGTGTACCTGCCGCCGATCTTCCCGATCGGCGTGACCAACCGCAAGGGCCGCAACAACTCGCTCGTCGCCGGACCGGACGATCCGGGCTCGCCGTTCGGCATCGGCAGCTCGCTCGGCGGCCATGACACCGTCGACCCGCTGCTCGGCACGATGGACGACTTCAAGGCCCTGTGCGCGAAGGCGCACGAGCTCGGTCTCGAGATCGCGCTCGACTTCGCGCTGCAGTGCTCGCCGGACCACCCGTGGGTCAAGGAGCACCCGAACTGGTTCCGCACCAAGCCGGACGGCACGATCGCGTTCGCCGAAAACCCGCCGAAGAAGTACCAGGACATCTATCCGATCGACTTCAACGCCGACATGCCGGGCATCGAGCATGAGGTCGAGCGCATCATGAACCTGTGGATCGAGGCGGGCGTGACGATCTTCCGCGTCGACAACCCGCACACCAAGCCGGTGCGCTTCTGGCAGGACGTGATCGCGTCCGTCACGAGGAAGCACCCGGAGGTGCTGTTCCTCGCCGAGGCGTTCACCCGCCCGGGCATGATGCGCGCGCTGAGCTACGTCGGCTTCACGCAGTCGCACTGCTACTTCCCGTGGCGCAACACCAAGGAGGAGCTGAGCGAGTACCTGCTCGAGACGAACGGCGACGACGGCTACTACCAGCACAACACGTTCTGGCCGACCACGCCTGACATCCTCACCGCCTACGTGCGCGACAACGGCATCGCCGGCCATGCGGTGCGCGCCGTGCTCGCCGCGATGGGCTCGCCGTCGTGGGGCATCTACAACGGCTTCGAGCTGATCGAGAACAAGCAGCGCCCGGGCTTCGAGGAGCAGAACGACAACGAGAAGTACGAGGTCAAGGTCCGCGACTGGGCCTCGGCCAAGAAGTTCGGCATCGCCAAGCTGCTCACGTCGCTCAACCGCATCCGCCGCGAGCATGCCGCCGCGTTCAGCTATCACAACGTGAGCCTGCTGCCGACGCACGACCCGAACATCCTCGCGTTCGCGCGCCACACGCCGGCCGAGCTGACCGGCACCGGCAAGGCGGAGACGCTGATCGTCGTGGTGAACCTCGACGGCCACAACGCGCATCAGGACGAAGTGCACTTCGAGATGCCCGACTTCGACGTCGATCCGGCCAAGGGCGCGCATCTGCGCGACGAGCTGACCGGCCGCGAGTTCGAGTGGCACTGGGACAACTTCGTCTCGCTGGCCCCGTGGGCCGACGTGGCGCACGTCTTCACCGTCATGCGCTAGTCGTTCCTGCCCGCTGTTCCTGTCGGGGCGCTCCCCCGTCAGGAACAGCGTTGTCTCATACGCAAAGGCCGAACCAGGCTCACGATCCGCTAACTCGTGGCATGGTTCGGTCTTTTGCATCTCTCGTACGGACAGGCCGGGCCGCCGATTCCACACGGGACGGGCACGCGGTATTGTGGTGCATGTCAATACAACTGTCGATTCTCAAGGAGAACAACATGGCAGAAACCTTCAACGTCGTGGTCGAGATCCCGCGCGGTTCCAAGAACAAGTACGAAGTGGACCAGGAGACCGGCCGCGTCTTCCTCGACCGTGAGCTGTTCACCGCGATGGGCTACCCGGATGACTACGGCTACATCGAGGGCACGCTGGGCGAGGACGGCGATCCGCTGGACGCGCTCGTGATGGTCAAGAACTCCGTGTTCCCGGGCTGCGTCGTCGAGTGCCGCGCCGTCGGTCTGTACCACATGGAGGACGAAGAGGGCGGCGACGACAAGGTGCTGTGCGTGCCGGCCGACGTTCGTTACGACGGCATCAAGGACGTCAAGGACGTCAACGAGTACCACCTCGCCGAGATCAAGCACTTCTTCGAGCAGTACAAGGCCCTCGAGCCGGGCAAGGAAGTCAAGCCGGGCGACTACTGGACCGGCGCTGACGTCGCCGAAAAGGAAATCAAGGAAGCGCGCGAGCGTCTCGCGAACAGCGCGAAGTGATTTCCGTCAGCGAAGCCCAGTGGGCTTCGCGCGGCGACGTGCGAGCCGACAGGCGAGCCAATACTGAGACGGCCGTAGGCCGTCCGTAATTGCAGGACCGTCGCCGAGAAGGAAATCAAGGAAGCGCGCGAGCGTCTCGCCGCGTCCAAGTGATTTCCAGCGTAAGCCATGACGGACGATAGTCCGTCACACACACAAACTCCCCCGCTTTCGGGGGAGTTTTTTATTGCCCCGCAACCGTTCCGGCTGTTACGCTGCCCGATCACCGAATCCCGGTCACGCCTCGCGACGTCCGGCGAGCGCGCGGCCGAGGGTGATTTCGTCGGCGTATTCGAGGTCGGAGCCGACGGGCAGGCCGCTGGCGAGCTTGGTGACCTTGATGCCGAGCGGCCCGAGCAGACGGCTCAGGTATGTGGTGGTCGCCTCGCCTTCGATGTTCGGGTCAAGCGCGAGGATGACCTCTTTGACCTCGTCGGTCTTGAGCCGGTCGAGCAGCTTGGGGATGTTGAGATCGGCCGGGCCGACGTTGGCCATCGGGTTGATCGCGCCGCCGAGCACATGGTAGAGGCCGCGGTATTCGCGCGTGCGCTCGATGCTCATCACGTCCTTGGCCTCCTCGACCACGCAGATCACGCTGCGGTCGCGGCGCGGGTCAACGCATACCGGGCAGGGGCTCGTCTCGCACACGTTGCCGCAGATGTCGCAGAACCGCACCTTCTCCTTGACCTCGGTGATCGCGTCGATGAGCTGCTGCGCCTCCTCGTCGGATGCGGACAGCATGTAAAACGCGATGCGCTGCGCGCCTTTCGGCCCGATGCCGGGCAGGTGCGCGAACGCGTCGATCAAGCGCTGGATCGCGCCGTCATATGCAAGTGCCATGGATGCGTGCTACTCCTCGTGCTTGGTGTTGCGGGCGATGTTGCGCGGGTTCTTCGGGTCGTCGGCCTTGAACTCCTCGACCTTCTTGACCTCGAAGAACTTCTTGAGCTCGTCGACGTCCATCGCGGTCACGCTGCCGAGCGATTCGTCGTCCATCGAGTACTCGTCCTCGTCCGGGTCGACCTGCGGCGCGGCGGGAGCGCCGTCGGCTGCCGTCATGCCGGCGCCGAAGCCCGCCGGGACGCCGTTTGCGCCGGACGAACCGGCCGCACCCAACGGGTGACCCCACGGATCGACCTGCGCGGCCGGCTGCTGATATCCGGACGCAGCCGAACGGGCCGGAGTGGCCGAAGGCTGATGGAACGTCGGGATGGGCTGTTGCGCCGCCCACGGGTCATCGTCAGGCGGGGCGACGTCGGGCAGCGGGATCGACTGGTCCCATGGATCGGCGGATGCGGGGCGCGACGAAGGCGCCGCGTTCCCGACTCCCGCGGACGGACCGTTCGGACGGGTTGCGGGCATGGGTTGATTCCACGGATCGGAACCCGGCTGTACGGCTTGTGCCGCGACAGACTGTCCGGATGGCTGAGGCGCGACGATCGGCGCGGACGGCTGCGCCCATGGATCGACGTCGTCGCTAGGATCCGGCACGGCGACATGCTTGTGATGCTGTTCCAGATTCCCGTTACCGGCATGATCGTCGTGGACCGGCAGCGGATGCACGGTGCCGTCCGGTTGCGCCCACGGATCGGAGTCGGGAGCCTGAACATCGACGGCCTGCGTGTCACCGGATCGGGTGGCGCCACCGGTCGGCGTCGCCCACGGATCGGCATCGTCGGCCGGCGCGACGGAACCGGCTCGATGAACCTCGTCATCGTCCGTCTTGGCGGACGCCTCGGACGAACCGGCATCGCCGCTTTCGCGTTCGCCGGACTCGACGGAAGTCGCCGAGGACGCGGATTCGGCCGCGGTTTTCGCAACGGCCGCACGCAGGCTCTCCTGCAGGAGCTGCGCCTTGACCTTCTGCTGCTGGTCCTGCGGCAGCTTGCTGAACGGGGGCGCGACGCTGCCGTCGGCCATTTTGTTGGTCGGCGCGATGGTCACGTTTTCGCCGAACAGCCTGTGGACCTCGCTGCGCACGATGGCGACCACGTTCGTGGTGCCGTCCACGGCCTCGTCGGCCACGGCGAGCGCAAAGGCGTATTTGCTCAGGGACTTGTCGAACTTGAGCCACAGGCGCTGATGGCCGGCATGGGCTTGATCTGCGGAGAGCAGGATCTTCGGCACCTTGGTGCGGTTCACGTAGCGTTGCACGTCGGCGGGAAGGGCCGCGACCAGGGCGTCCCACTTCTGGTCCGGGGTACGGGTGTCATCGGGAGCAGGGGCTTGCGGCGCCGGATTGGCTTGCGGAGTGGTCGCTTCCTGGACCCCCTCAGTCGCGCTGCGCGCGCCAGCCCCCCCTGTCAGGGGGCGCAGCGGTTCGGCATGACTCGGCGATTCCACGGTCGGACCTCCGGTCGCAGGCTGACCGGGGGCGCGGCCACCCGACGACGCTTGGGAATCGGCTTGGGCGCTCTGGTTGCGGGCCGAACCCGCGAAACCTGAGGACTGCTGGTTGCGCTTGGCGCCGGCGAAACCGGTGGACGCGCCCCCGGCCGCGTTGCGCGAACCGGAATCCCCGGCCGAGGGGACCGAGGATCCGCCGGTCTCGCCCGTCGGAATCGTCGCAAATCCGGATTCCGCACCGGCGAGTAGTCGCGCGGCGAGCAGTTCCAGTCGCATGCGCGGCGAAATCGCGCCGGTCATCGAACCCAGCGTCGTGTTGATCGTGTCGGCCATCGCGGTCAGCGCGCCCAGTCCGAGCGCCGACGCCTGCCGCTGCAAATCGGCCATGTTCTCGCCTTCGGCGGTGTCCGACATCACCGTTTCCGCACGTTCGCCGGCCAACAGCAGCACCAGCAGGTCACGCACGCGGGCGAGCAGATCCTCCACGAACCGCCGCGGGTCGAATCCGCCGACCACGACCTTCTGGATCACGCCGTACAGAGCCTCGCCGTCGCGGTCGATCACCGCGTCGACGGCCTCGCCGATCAACGCCTCCGGGGTGAAGCCGAGCAGCGCCACCACGGAATCGTGCGAGATCACGCCGTCCACGGAGCCGACCATCAACTGGTCCAATACCGAAAGCGTGTCACGCACCGAGCCGCCGCCCGCACGCATCGCAAGCTTCAAGACGCCGGCTTCCGGCTTGATATGTTCCTTCTCGCAGATCGTCTCCAGGTACGGCCCCATGATCTCCTGCGGGACCAGGCGGAACGGGTAGTGGTGGGTGCGCGAGCGGATCGTGCCGATCACCTTGTCCGGCTCGGTCGTCGCGAAGATGAACATGACGTGTTCCGGCGGCTCCTCCACGATCTTGAGCAGCGCGTTGAAGCCCTGCTGCGTGACCATGTGCGCCTCGTCGAGGATGAAGATCTTGTACCGGTCGCGGGCGGGCGCGAATCCGGCGCGTTCGCGCAGTTCGCGGGCGTCGTCCACGCCGTTGTGGCTGGCCGCGTCGATCTCGACCACGTCGATCGAACCGGGACCGCCGGTGGCGAGGTCGCGGCACGAGTCGCATTCGCCGCACGGGTGCGAGGTCGGGCCCTTCGCGCAGTTGATGCACCGGGCGAGGATGCGCGCGGAGCTGGTCTTGCCGCAGCCGCGCGGGCCGGAGAACAGGTAGGCATGGGTGAGCTTGCCCGCGTCGAGCGCGCGCATCAGCGGGATCGTGACCTGATCCTGTCCGATGACCCCGTCGAAGGTGTCCGGTCGATAACGTCGATACAGTGCAAGTGCCATGCCCACCAACCTACCGCAAGCCGGGTATCCGACCCGCGCGGCCCGATCTCAGGCAGCCGTAACCGAGTCCACGTTCCATCATCGTGACTCAGTAACGGTCTTATTGTCCGACGATAACGACCGTAATCGAACCGTGGACCAGTCACATGGACTCAGTAACGGCCTGATTCCGTCCGGAAACGACCATATCCGACTCCCACTCCGTTACGTGGACTCAGTTACGGTCATCCACTCGACGATAACGACCGTACCTGAGTCACGAAGATGAGATACGAACTCAATTACGGCCGCCCGTCACCGCACCGGCCTACTCCTGATCGTCCTGCACGTAGATGGCCTGCGTGATCCGCTCGCGCAGCTCCGTGAACTCGGGCATCGCGCGCACCTTGTCCATGTTGTCAGGGTCGTCCGGATCGCGCGGCAGGGTGATCGGGATGTCCATCTTCACGGTGCCCGGGTGCGCGCTCATCACGATCACGCGGGTGGCGAGGAAGATCGCCTCGTCCACGCTGTGCGTGATGAAGAACACGGTGCTGTGCTTTTCGCGCCAGATGCGCAGCAGCTCGTTCTGCAGCTTCTCGCGGGTGAGCGCGTCCAGCGCGCCGTACGGCTCGTCCATCAGGATCAGATCCGGTTCGGTGGCGAGCACGCGCGCGATCTGCGCACGCTGCTGCATGCCGCCGGACAGTTCGTACGGCCGCCGGTCCGCCGCCGACGTCAGCCCCACCAGGTCGAGGAAATGATCGGCCTTCTCCTTGCGCTTGCCCGCCGGCACGCCCTGCATCTTCATGCCGAACTCGACGTTCTTGCGCACGGTGAGCCACGGGTACAGCGGCGGCTTCTGGAACACGACGCCGCGCTTCGGGCTCGGCCCGTTGATCGCCACACCGCCCGACACGAGTTCGCCGTCGGTCGGCTTCTCGAATCCGGCGAGCATGTTGAGCAGCGTCGTCTTGCCGCAGCCGGACCGGCCGACCACGCAGATGAAGTCGTGCTTGTTGATCGTCAGGTTGATGTCGTGCAGCGCGGTGACCTCGTCGCCCTGCTGGGTCACGAACCGCTTGTTGACGCCGCGGATGTCGACCGCGACGCCTTGGTCGTCCATCGACTTCTTCTCGGTCAGCTCGCCCCAGGTGAGTCCGTTGTTGTCAGCCATGATCAGGTCCTTTCGTGTGAAAGTCGTATTGCGCCGGTGTACCGCAGTCCGTTATTCCTTCGCCACCGCGTCGATCGCGTCGGTGTACAGCACGCTCGAGTAGTCGCCGCTCACGGTGTCGAGGCTGCCCTGCGTCTTGAGGAATTCGGCGGTGGCCTTGAAGATGCCGGGCAGCTGGCCGTGGAAGATGTCGCTCTGGTCCTTGGCCTGCGGGTACGTGTAGCCGGCGAACTGCTGCTTGACGTCGTCAACCGAGTTGCCGAGGATCGTGGAGATCGATTCGGCGGAGGATGCCTCGTCGCTGGAGATCAGTCCGGTCGCGTAATTCTCGACCGCGGTCCACGTTTCCATCACGTCCGGGTTGGCCTTGATGAACGCGTCGGTCGCGAGTTCCATGTCGTAGGTCGCGGATCCGGTTTTCGCGGTCGCCGCGCTTGACGTGACGATCGTTCCGCCGTCGGCCTTGAGCGTGCTCAGGACCGGATCCCACACCCACGCCGCGTCGATCTCGCCGCGCGTCCACGCGGCCGACATCTTGTCCGGGTCGAGGTTGATCAGGTGCACGCTTGTCTCGTTCATGCCGGCGTTGTGCAGCGCGGACAGCAGCGAGAAGTGCGAGGTCGAGCCGAACGGCACGGCGATGTTCTTGCCGGCGAGGTCCTTGATGGACTGGTAGTCGCCGCCGCGCGCGACGAGCGATTCCGCGTCGCCGATGATGTCGTGGATCCAGACGACCTTGACCGGCAGGTTGAGCGGGGCGGATGCGGCGCGCACGGCCGGCGACGATCCGGCCAGGCCGATGTCGAGCGAATTCGAGCCGAACGCCTGGATGACGTCGCCGCCGGAGTTGAACTGACTCCACTGGATCGTCGCGTTCGGCAGGCAGGCTTCGAGCAGTCCCTTGTCCTTGACGATCAGGTCGGCGTTCGGGATGGCCTGCCATGCGATGCGCACGGTGCCGGTGAACTTCTCGTTCTTGGCCGATTCGACCGGACATGCGGTGACGGTCGCGCCGGACGTGTTGCCGACGAGTTCGTCGGCGGTCGGCATTTTCGCGCAGGCTGTGACGCCGGTCAGCGTCGCGCCGGCGAGCAGCGCGGCCGCGGCTCGGCGGATGACGGTACGTCGTGTGGCGGCGGAGGTACGTACGTTCTCGTTCATCATGGTTCCTCTCTACGTTCGCTCGGGTTGCGTTCGCCTAGGTTACGTTCACTCAGACCGACCGGATACGCGGCAGCCGGATACGCGGCAGCCGGATACGCGGCAGCCGGTTATTCCTTGCCGACCCACGGCGTCACCAGATGCGTGATGCCGAGGATGAGCCAGTCGAGCAGCAGCGCGGCGATGCCGATCACGAAAATGCAGGCGATGGTCAGCGGCGTGTTCAGTTCGGTGCCGGACAGGTACGCGAGCGCGCCGATGCCAGGGATGCCGTTGTTGAGTTCGGCCGCGACGACGGTGGTCCAAGCGAAGCCGACCGCGAGGCGGATGCCGTTCATGATGGACGGCAGCGCGCTCGGGAACACGACGAACAGGAACGCCTTGGGCCGCGATGCGCCGAGCGAGAGCGCCGAGTTGACGCGGTCGCGGTTCACGCCGTTGATGCCGTCCACCGTGGCGAGCACGATCGGCGGGAACGCGGCGAGGAACAGCAGCCAGATCTTCGTGGTGTCGCCGATGCCGAACCAGACGATGAGCAGGCCGATGTAGCCGAGCGGCGGCAGGGCGCGGATGAAGTTGATGTACGGCAGGACGATGCGGTTGAGCCAGCCGATTTCAGCGAGGATGAAGCCGACGAGCACGCCGACGGCGATGCCGAGCAGCATGCCGATGCCGATGCGTTCGAGGCTGACGACCAGATGCTGCCACAGGAAGTACTGCTGTTCGCCGCACACGATGCGTGACGAGCCTTCCGAGGCCGGGCGGCAGCTGTTCGCTTCGACGAACGCGTCCCACACGGCCTTGGGGCCGGGCAGGTACAGCGAGTTGATGAGGTTCGCGGAGGTCGCACCCCACCAGACCGCGATCAGCAGCACGAGCGAGATGACCGGCTGGATTTTCTTCGACTGCATCCAGGCCGGCATCGGCTTGCGCTTGGCGGTTTTCTCGCTTTCCACGATCGCGGTGCCGGCGATCGCGGTGCCTGCCACGACCGGCGTATCCGGCGTCGTGGCCGTGCCGTCCGACGCGGTCGACGTTGTCTTTTCGCTCATGATCGTTCCTCTCTACATTCGCGTTGCCTTAGGTTTACGGCCGGCAACCGCCCGTTCGATTACGCAACGCGACCCGAATCGCTAACATCCCGTTTCCGTTGCGTTACGTAGTCGCTCAGTCCGTCGCCGCGAGGTGTTCGTACATGTCGCGCAGCATGTCGTCGGTGATCTCGACCGGGTTGTTGTACAGGTTCGGGTGCCGGCTGATGCGTACCAGATCGTCGATCTGCGATTCGGTCAGCTGCAGGTCCTTGAGTCCGGTACGCAGTCCGGTCTTGACTTTCAGATCGTGGATCGCGTCGGCCATCGCGTCGACGTCGTCGAATCCGATCGCCCGCGCGAACTCCTGCACGCGGCCGTGCTGCGCGTCCGCGTTGATTCTTGCGAACCAGTCGAGCGTCAGTCCGCAGGCCTCGCCGTGCGGGATCCCGTGGATGTTGGTCAGCGGGAACGAGCAGGCGTGCGACGACGTGGTCTTCGGCAGCGTGAACGCGAGTCCGGCGATCACCGACGCCTCGCACATCTTCTGCCGCGCTTCGGCGTTGTCCGGCTCGGCCACGGCGATCGGCAGGTATTTGAAGACGAGCGGCGCGGCGTGGATCGCGCACGCGTCGCAGATCGGCTGGTGGCCCTTGCTCCAGTAGCCTTCGATCGCCTGGCTGAGCACGTCCATGCCGCAGGACGCGGTGACGTGCGGCGGGACGGAGTACGTCAGTTCGGGGTCGATGATCGCGACGGACGGGAAGAATCCGTCGGAGACGATCGGCGCCTTCTTGCCGAGCGCACGGTTGGTGAGCACGGAAACGCAGGTGACCTCGCTGCCGGTGCCGGCGGTGGTCGGCACGGCGATCAGCGGCAGATGGTCGAGCGGCATCGGCTTGCCGGTGCCGTGATAGTCGGCGATCGAATCGTTCGTCAACGCGATGCTGGCCGCGGCTTTCGCGAGATCCATCGCACTGCCGCCGCCCATCGCGACGACGAACCTGAGGTGCTTCTCGCGGATGATCGCGGCGGCCGCGTCGACCTCGGTCACGTCCGGGTTCGGCGAGAATGCGGAGAAGACCTCGGCAAGCGCGCCGTCGGATTCCTTGACGAGCCGGGCGGCCGTGCCGTCGTGCACGAAATGGTCGGATGTGACGAGCAGGCCGCCTTCGGTCAGGCCCAGGTCCGCTGCGACGTCCTTGATCTCGCGCACGCGGCCGTTGCCGAAGCGGATCGCGACCGGCTGCTCATAATCCCACAGCATGATGTGTTTCCTTTCTTCCATCCTCTGCTCCCCCTATCAAGGGAGCGATCCCGTATCCGCTACGTCCGCCGCATGTACCACGGCTGCGCCCCCTATCAGGGGGAGCTGTCAGCCTTGGCTGACTGAGGGGGTTCGAACGTGACGGCATTGACCCCCTCAGTCTGCTTCA
The DNA here is from genome assembly GCF_010667685.1 of Bifidobacterium aerophilum. Taxonomy (GTDB): domain Bacteria; phylum Actinomycetota; class Actinomycetes; order Actinomycetales; family Bifidobacteriaceae; genus Bifidobacterium; species Bifidobacterium aerophilum. The sequence continues at coordinate 38,670 of NZ_WHZW01000015.1, forward strand.
CAGCCAGCTCCCCCTGGCAGGAGGCGCAAGTGACTATGGCAGAACGGCCGAGAGCCTAGGCCGTCATCGTTCAGTCGCAGAAGTTCTCGTCCACCCAGGTGAGCACCTCGTCCACCTTCGGCAGTTCGGCCTTGAGCTCCTCTGCGGTGATCGTCAGCGGCGGGCAGATGTTCACGTTCGTCTCGCGGCCGAACGTGAGGAATCCCTTGTCCTTGAGCGCGCCCATGATCTTGCCCATCACCGGGTTCGCGGTGTGGTACGGGCTCATCAGCTCGCGCGTCTCCTTGTTCTTGACGATCGTCATCGCGGCGAACAGGCCGATGCAGCGGGACTCGCCCACGCACTTGTGCTTGGCTTCCATCTCTTCGAGGAACGGCTTCAGGATGCCTTCCATCTCCATGACGTGCCCGGCGATGTCGTGCTCGACGTAGTAGTTCACGGCGGCGACGCCCGCGGCGCAGGCCAGCGTGTGGCCGGAGTAGGTCAGGCCGCACTGCAGGACGTGGTCGGTGAAGTAGTCGGAGACCTTCTTGGAGACGACCACGCCGCCGAGCGGCACGTAGCCGCAGGTGACGCCCTTCGCGAACGTGAAGATGTCGGGCTTGATGTCGAAGTTCTGCCACGCGAACATCTTGCCGGTGCGGCACCAGCCGGCCATGACCTCGTCGCAGATCATGAGGATGCCGTACTTGTCGCACAGCGCGCGCACGCCTTCCATGTAACCGTCCGGCGGCAGGATCACGCCGTTCGCGCCGACGATCGACTCCATGAGGATCGCGGCCACGTTGTCCGGGTTCTCGTAGATGAGCTGGTCTTCGAGGCGCTTGAGGTACAGCGCGGTGACCTTGGCGTCGTCCTTGCCGCGTTCGAAGCCGTCCTCGTACATGTTCGGGTTCATGAAGTGCACGAAGCTCGGGGCCGCACCGCCCGCCTCGGAGGCGAAGCGACGCCAGTCGCCGGACGCGAACGAGGCGCCAAGGGTGGAGCCGTGGTAGGAGCGGTAGCAGCTGAAGATCTTCTCGCGGCCGGTCACCATACGGGCCATCTTGATCGCGTTCTCGTTGGAGTCGGCGCCGCCGTTGGTGAAGAACACGCGCTGGTAGAAGTCGGGGCCGGCGAGGTCGACGATCATCTTGGCGAGCTTCGACTTCGGTTCGGACGCGTAGGCGGGGGCCATGAAGCACATCTTGTCGGCCTGGTCCTTGATCGCGTCCACGATTTCGGGCAGTTCGTGGCCGAGGTTGGAGCACACGAGCAGCGACGACATGTCGGCGTACTTGTTGCCGTCGTAGTCGTACACGTAGATGCCCTTGGCGGACTTGACTGGCATGACCGGCTCGCCCTGCTTGTGCCACGACTGCATCACGTATTCGCGGTGCAGTTCGGCCACTTCGTCGCCGGTCAGTTCCTTGGTCGCCAGTGATTCGCTCATCGTCTCGTCCTTTCGGTTGCGGCCGTTGGAGCGTTCGGACGTTCAGTGCGTTCGGTGCGGTTGCGGCCGGTTGGTGATGCCGGATGGATGAGACGGAAACGTGCGCTATGTGTGCACGATACACAATCGAAACATTTCCCGCGAGTTATGCACGGTGATTGTTGCGACGGTCATCCGTTCGGCAACTGCCCGAAATCCTTGTGGATTCCGTGATTGCTTTGCAGTCTACGAGCGAATGATCGTCCGATCTATATTGTGCGACCTAAACCTGATTGTGCTCCGGCACAATCGACGGTCAGCGTTGGCCGGCGGCGGTCAGGCCAGCCGTATCAGCAGTCGAGGATCTCGCGCACCTGCAGCCCGACCGACAGGAACTCGCGCGTGCGGAAATCGGACAGGTTCACGCCGAGGATGTCCTCGATCTTGTTGAGCTGGTAGCTCACCGTGTTGCGGTGCACGAACAGCCGTTCCGCGGTCTCCTTGACCGAACCGGAGAATTGGAAGTACGTGCGCAGCGTCTCGGTCAGTTCGGTGCCGTTGACGCGGTCGTATTCGACGAGCGGGCCGATGCTGTCGCGATAGTAGTCGTCGAGGATGTCGCGGTCGGCGATGGCGAGCAGCAGTTTGTCGACGCCGGAATTGTCGTACAGCGCGACTTCACCGGCACGGTTGCGCAAGTGTTGCAAACGTTCGAGTTTAAGGGCCTGATGATAGCTTTTGCCGATGCACCGCGCGGATTTCGTCACCTTGCCGACGCCGATGTACGTGCGGTCGAGCGTCGCGTCGCGCTGACGGATGGCCGCGATCATCTCACGTACCATCATCTCGACCTGTTCGACCGTGTACCTCGCGAAGACCAGCACCAGCCGGTCCTCGATGTGTACGACGGCCACGCGCCACTGGTTGCGGGTGACCAATGATTCGATCTCGCGCGTGTATTGCGCGATGCGGTCGACATCATGCCGTTTGCGGGTCGATTCGCCGGACGGTTTGCCTGATTGGCCGCCGGGCTGCCCACTGGACTGGGCACCGTCGGTTTCTTCGTCCGGCTCGGCGCACGCGCTGAACACGGCCACGCAATAGTTCCAGTCCTTGCCGAAACCGGACTGTTCGAGATACTCGAGATACATCTCCTCACGATCGGGGTGGAAGATCGCGTTCTCGAGCGCGGCGGCAAGTTCCATGCTGTGCTTCTCGCTCATGGTGATCGCGAGGCTGAAACTGTGCATGATCTGCGCCATGTGCACGCTCCACGGCACCTTGAACAGCGGAAAATCATGCTCGTCGCAGAAGCGGATCGCGTCCGGGCTGATCTGGTGGATGAACGGGCCGATGTTCACCACCGCCGCCGACGCGCCGGAGTCGTACGCGCTTTTCAGCAATCCCGGCAGATCCTCCTGCGTCTCCAATCCGATGCCGGTCGTGAACGTGACCTCTTGGCCTTCGAGGAAGCCCGCGATCTCCTCGTTCTCGACCATGTGCACCCAGCGCACGGGCCGTTCGAGGCCATTACGCCCGGCCACAAGCGTCAGATCATGGTCGTTGGCCTGTTCCACCAGCTCCTTGAGCCGAACCGTCATCGGGAATCCTCCTTGTCACAGCACGATCGACGCGCCGGAGATCACCAGCAGTATATACGTCAGTACCAAGAACGCATGTTGGCTGACGTGTTTCTGCAAACGGTTCCCGATGATGATCGCCACGATCAGCGGCGGGACCGCGAACGCGCTGAGTACAAGCGTATGCGGCGTCATCGCGCCGGATGCGCCCTGCTCGACGGCCATGAGCGAGTTGAGCGCGACCCATACGCACGCCATCGTCGCACGGAACTCGTTCTTGTCCTTGAGCGTGGCGGTCGCGTAGATCACGAGCAGCGCGCCGCCGGAGATGAACATGCCGTGGATCACGCCGGCGGCGAGCGCGATGACGACGAGCAGCCAGCGCGGCGGATCGGTGCGGCTGGGGCGCAGCAGGTTTTTCAGGGCGATCACGATGATGAACAGGCCGTAGGCTTTTTGCAGCGGCGCGACCGGAAGCGCGGCGTACAGGGCGATGCCGGCGACCATGCCGACGGCCATGAGTCCGACCATTTCGCCGAGGATGCGCCAGCGGATGTGCGCGCGATGCTGGATGCCGAGCCACAGGCATGCGAGCAGGGTGGTGAGGTTGAGGACGACTTTGGCGGCGTCGGTGCCGAGCAGCAGCATCGAAAACGGCATGGCCAGCACGGTGCCGGCGAATCCGGTGATCGCTTGGATCACGTTCGCAAGGAACAGCACGACCAAAAACAGCGCGTCGCGCATCGTCTCGCTCATCGGCACCTCCGTATCGTCGACCCGTTGACCGGCATATCGGCACCACCGCCGCCAGCCCGGTAGATGCGCTTACGATACAGCCCCGATACGGCCGCCATGTAACGCCGGCGGACCGGCCGCGACGACAGCGGAATCGCGCTTCGCGAGGCATCATGCTCGCGCACAGTATCAGGATCGCGCCGCCGCGCCGCAATTTTGGAATCACGCGCGGCGCCGCAATTTCGGAGTCACGCTTCGCGCGATGCCGTGTTGTTGGCGGCGCCGCCGCGCCGCGGTACCCCACCCGGCGCTTCGCGCCACCCTCCCCTCAAAGGGGAGGGAAATCCATGACTTTCGACGCTTTACGGCGCCCTACTACACCCCCTGTCGGAAAAGGGATCGTCGCATTTCTCGATCTTCGGGTTCTCTCTCCCCTGCCGAAAAAGGGATCGACAAAAAGGGATCGTCCCCTTCCCCGATCTTTGAGCTCTTCCCTCCCCTTTGAGGGGCGCGTGCTGCGTGCTGTTTTTGCGTTCAATATGCACTCCCTCCCCTATCAGGGGAGGGTGGCGGCGTAGCCGCCGGGTGGGGTACCGCGGCGCAAGCCGCCAACAACACAGCATCGCCCGTGCCAAAAGCACGGGCGATTCCGTTCCGGCGAGCGTGCAGCGGACACTCCGTCAGCTGGTGAGCGTAGCTCGTTGGATAACGCGTGTGTCCGCAGTGCCGGGCGAGGTGCAGACGTATGTGATACTTCAAACCTCGCACGGTGCTGCGGACACTCCGTTATCCGACGAGCGTGAATTGGCTGTTGTAGAGGTCGGCGTAGAACCCTCCCGCCGCGAGGAGTTCGTCGTGGGTGCCGCGCTCGATCACGTCGCCGTGGTTCATGACAAGGATCATGTCGGCGTCGCGGATGGTGGACAGGCGGTGCGCGATGACGAAGCTCGTGCGGCCGACGGTGAGCGCGTCCATCGCCTTCTGGATGAGCTCTTCCGTTCGCGTGTCAACGGACGAGGTCGCTTCATCCAGGATGAGGATCGGCGCGTCCTGCACCATGGCGCGGGCGATGGTGAGCAGCTGCTTCTGGCCGGCCGACAGCGACGTGTTCTCGTCGAGCACCGTGTCGTATCCGTCGGGCAGGGACTGGATGTAGTGGTCCAGTCCGACCGCGCGGCATGCTTCGCGGATCTGCTCGTCGGTCACGCCGGCCTTAGAGTACGCGATGTTCTCGCGCACGGTGCCGTGGAACACCCAGGTGTCCTGCAGGACCATGGAGAACTGGTCGTGCACGTTCCAGCGCGGCACGGACTTGGTGTCCACGCCGTCGATGGTGATGCGGCCGCCGGCGATCTCGTAGAAACGCATGAGCAGGTTGACCATCGTGGTTTTGCCGGCGCCGGTCGGTCCGACGATCGCGACTTTCTGCCCGGCCTTGACGCTTGCGGAGAAGTCGTTGATGATCGGCTTGCCCGGCTCGTATTCGAAGCGGACGTGGTCGAACGTGACGTCGCCGCGCACCGGCGCGCCCGTACCGTCTGCACGATCCGTGCCGAGCAGCGCCGGCTTGTCGGATTCGTCGGCCATTTCGGGCTCTTCGAGGAAGCCGAACACGCGCTCGGATGCGGCCGCGCACCGCTGCAGGTTCTGGAATGCCTGCGCGAACTGGGACAGCGGCTGCGTGAACAGGCGGATGTACATCATGAACGCGACGATGACGCCGAATTCGATCTGCCCGTCCATGGCGAGCGCCGCGCCGACGACGCACACGACGACGTATCCGAAGTTGCCGACGAACTGCATGAGCGGCATCATGAGGCCGGACAGGAACTGCGATTTCCAGCCGGAATCATACAGGTCGGCGTTGTACTTTTCGAAGCGGCGGATCGCGTCGGCTTCGCCGTTGTACGCCTTGACGATGATGTGTCCGGAGTACATTTCCTCGACGTGTCCGTTGACGTCGCCGAGCGCGACCTGCTGGCGCGTGAAGTACCGTTGCGAGGCCGCCATGATGGCGCCCATGAGCACGAGTCCGACGAGGCTGGAGCCGATGGCGCACAGGGCCATGATCCAGTTGTTCCAGAACATCATGACGAGCGCGCCGACGAACAGCGTGATGGAGGTGATGAGCGAGCCGAGCGACTGGCCGAGGGTCTGGCCGATCGCGTCGACGTCGTTGGTGATGCGGCTGAGCACGTCGCCGTAGCTGACCTTGTCGAAGTAGCCGAGCGGCAGTTTGTTGATTTTCACGCTGATCGCCTCGCGCAGTTCCTGTGCGGTGCGTTGCGTGATGTCCGCCATCAGCCAGCTTTGCAGGTAGCTGAGGATCGCGTAGCCGACGTACAGCGCGACGAGCAGCCAGCCGATGCGGGCGACCGCGTCGAGGTCGATCGAGTTCATGACCGGCTTGCCGTTGACGAGCGCGGGCAGCCCTTTGGTGATCTCGTTGGTCATGTCCTTGAGCTTGTCCGGTCCGACGATCTGGCAGATCGTGCCGGCCGCGCCGAGTACGAGCGCGATGATGATGGCGGGGATGTACTTGCGGCAGAATCGCACGAGCTTGCCCATGCTGACGCCGAAATCCTGCGGCTTTTCAACGACGCCGCCTGCGGGGCCGTGTGGCCCGCGACCCATCGGACGATTCGTTGGTCCTGGCATGATAGAAGTCCTTTCAAGTCAATCCCGGTCCTTGGCGGAAGGATCCGAGAAAACGATGGTCACGCGGTCAGCTCGGTTTTGCTGAGCTGGGATTCGGCGATCTGGCGGTAGACGTCGCAGTTGTCGAGCAGTTCGCGGTGCGTGCCCTGGCCGACGACCTTGCCGTCGTCGAGCACGACGATGCGGTCGGCGTTCATGATGGTGCCGATGCGCTGTGCGACGATGAGTTTGGTCGCGCCCTTGGCGTGTTCGGAGAGCGCGTCGCGCACCGCGCGGTCGGTCTTGAAATCGAGCGCGCTGAACGAGTCGTCGAATATCAGGATTTCCGGATCGCGGTAGACGGCGCGCGCGATCGACAGGCGCTGCTTCTGGCCGCCGGACACGTTCGAGCCGCCCTGCGCGATGGCCGCGTCGAATCCGTCGTCCATGCGGTCGACGAATTCCGTCGCCTGTGCGACGTCTGCCGCTTCGCGTACGCGTTCGGCCGATGCGATACCGGCGGTATCGTTCGACGGAACGTCCCCGCCGGCGTGCGCATCGTCGCCGTAACTGATGTTGGACGAGACGGTGCCTTTGAACAGTACGGATTTCTGCGGCACATAGCCGATCGTGTCGCGCAGTGCGGCGAGATCCCAGTCGCGCACGTCCACGCCGTCGACGAGCACCTGTCCGGAGGAGACGTCGTAGAAACGCGGCACGAGGTTGATCAGCGACGTCTTGCCGGAGCCGGTGGCGCCGATGAACGCGACGGTCTGGCCACGATCGGCCGTAAACGAGACGTGTTCGAGGATCGGCTCGCGCGAGTCGGGATAGGCGAAGCTCACGTCGCGGAATTCGACCGTTCCGGTCCGTCCGCGGCCGAGTCGCGCCACGTCGGCGGCCGTGTCGTGGCCGTCGGTCACCAGCGGCTCGGTGTCGAGTACCTCAAGTACGCGCTGCGCGGACACGTCGGCGCGGGGCCAGAGCACGAACACCATGCTCATGAGCAGGAAGCTCATGATGACCTGGACCGAATAGCTGGAGAACACGACCATGTTCGAGAACACGGTGAGCTTGTCCATCGCCTCGGCGGCGTTGATCAGGGAGGCGCCGATCCAGTAGACGGCGAGCATGAGGCCGTTCATCACGGTGTTCATCAGCGGCATCATCACGGCCATCGCGCGGTTGGTGAACAGCTGCGTGTCGGTGAGTTCCTTGTTGGCCTTGGTGAACTTGGCCTCCTGATAGTCCTCGGCGTTGTATGCGCGAACCACGCGCAGGCCGGTGAGGTTTTCACGTGAAACAAGGTTGATGTTGTCGGTCAGGCGCTGCATCGCCTTGAATTTCGGCATGACGAGAGCCATGAGCACGACGATGGAGACCAGCAGCACGACGACCGCGACGGCGGTGGCGAGCGTCCATTCGACACCGTCGCCGGCGATCTTCATGATCGCCCAGACGGCCATGATCGGCGACTTGACGATCATCTGCAAGCCCATGGTGATGAACATCTGGATCTGCGTGATGTCGTTGGTCGAGCGCGTAATGAGGCTGGCGGTCGAGAACCGGCTCATTTCGGCCGGACCGAAGGATTCCACCTTGGCGAATTCAAGCGAGCGCAGACGCTGTCCGAAGCTGGCGGCGATGCGCGCCGCGATGAATCCGGTCACGACCGCGCAGGCGACCGAGCCGAGCGAGACGAGCAACATCTTGCCGCCGGCGATCCAGATGTCGCGCATCTCGCTGCCCGGCGTTTCGACAAGCGTGGTGATGTCGGACATATAGTCGGGCAGTTCGAGATCGAACCAGACCTGGCCGACGATGGCCACCAGCGCGATGAGCATCTGCCCTATCTCCGCTTTGGAGAGGTATTTCATGATGCGAAGCATCGGATTCCCCTTTGCGTTGTGTTGGATTGTTTGCGATGACGTTGGATAGCAGCCAAGCCATCAATTAGTTTCTACTATCAAATTACTTACAATGTAAGATATTACATATGATTCTGCGTGTTTCCTGAGAACGCAATCACCGTGGCGGAAGACGCTCACTCAAGGAACCCAAACAAGCGCTTCCGCCACGCATGGATGAACCGACGCCATCGAGAACGCGACGGTCGCACCAAGACTAGGCGTCGGCCTTGGCCGCTTCGAACGCCTTGCGCACTTCCTCCGGCGTCGGACGCGGCTTGCCGGGCTGGCAGATCGACAGGTAGGTCACGAACTCACACGACAGGTCCACGAACTCGCGGGTACGCCGCTCCCCCATCTGCGAGAAGATCCAGCAGATCGCGTCACGGGCCTCCTGCATGTCCTTGCGGCCGCGCTCGCGCCCCTCGTCGGTCAGGTTCACCAGCACCACGCGGCGATCGTCGGGATCGACCTCGCGCGTGATCAGGCCTTTCTTCTCCATTGCCGCCAGCAGCGTCGAGATGCGACCGGACGTCGCGTTGAGCGCGGCCGCCAGCTGAGACGGGGTCATCGTGCCGTGATGGGCGAGCTGGCGGATGGCGAACATCTCGCCCTGCGCGCCGCGCGACAGCTCGCGCTGCATGTCCGAGCGATGACACCACGCGGTGCGCCACAGCTCATCGACGGCCTCCTGTTCGAATCCCATCGGCCACACCTTTCCACACGGCCCACATGTGCACCTTGCGCACGCAACGACATTGATATTATCTTACAGTGTAAACATTTATAAACGCACGTGAACGCGCACCCGAGCAGAGACACCCCGAACCGCAATCAATAGGGCAAAAAGCGAACAAAACATGCCATTTTGCCCGACTTTGGCATCCAACACGCCGCAAAACTGTGACCCACGTCACACAATCTCATGTGATCGTTCACATTATGACCATCTGAATGTATGTTGGAATTACCGACACAGAAGACGGCGGAGAAAGAAAGCCACTGGGGGAATCCTAAAGAAGGGAAACATCATGGGACGCAACGTTTGCAGCATTATGGGATGCAGTCACGAAGCCATCGATTCGGGCATGTGCTCGGCGCATTTCACCGCGGCGCTGGTGCACGGCACGATCCAGTATGCGGGCAACCGTCCGCGCCCGGCGTGCCACTGAGTTAACAACATCGAACTTCGTCACACATAACAGAAACAATCTCGCCCTAGCGTGTGAATGGTTAGCGATAATCCGGCGTTATGGGAACGCCGTCGCCGACACGCTAGGGGGAAGTATGAAACCAGGGTTCGCAACCCGTCTCGCCCGCGCCGCAACCGGTGCGCTGGCCGCACTGGCATGCTGCGTGGCACTGCCCACGTTCACCGCGAACGCGCAGAACGCCGAAGGCCCGACCTATCAGGCCGCGGCCGACGGCACCGTGCCCGCCCAATCCACGGACGGCCCGCAGGTCACCAAGGTGCGCCTGCTCAAGGAAGGCACCTTCCTTGAAGTGCACTGGAACGAATACGTCGACGAGACGCAGGCCGTCAACGTCGACAACTTCACGCTGACCAACGGCGGCAAGACCGTCACATTGCGCCCGAAGGCCAACGACGGCGTGACCGACACCTACTACTTCGACAAGGACAACAAGGAAGTCGCGGCCGAGAGCGGCAAGCTCATGCAGTACCTCGACCCGTCGATCCACATGTCGAACATCGCCTACTCCGGCACCATCGACCCGACCAAGCCGATCACGCTGACGATCAAGGGCTCGGCCATCAAGGACAACGCCGGAAAGGCCGCGCAAAACGCCACGTACACGAACGTGCCGGTCACCAGCTACTACACGAAGACGATCACCACCAAGGCCGGCATCGTCGTCAAGTCCGACGACGGCGTATCCGACAAGGCGCTGCAGAAAACCGCCGAACTGGTCGACGCCGAACTCAACGACGGCGACGACAACGGCATCGCGCAGGAAATGGTCAAGCAGGGCAACTCGGTGGCCGTCTACGGCGACCACGAGATCCCGCAGATGATCCCCGAACAGCGCTACCTGTTCGACAAGACCATGTACGCGGCCGAAGGCTACGGCGGTTACCTGGGCGACGGATTCGTCTCGTCCATCTCCGAAAAGAACGTGCTGCGCACCACCGGCGACCCCGATCCGGCCAAGAACACGGCCTACACGGACGAAAGCGTGCTGATCCACGAGTTCGGCCACGCCATCAAGCTCGGCGGCCTCGACCAGATGCCCGACCAGACGCTCGCCAACACGTTCTACAAGGCCTACGCGCACGCCAAGGAGACCGGCCTGTGGGCCAACACCTACGCCTATCAGAACTCCGACGAGTTCTTCGCCACGATGGCCACCATCTGGTTCAACGTGATGAGCGAAAGCTACTACGGCGACTACGACGGCACCCGCAGCCCGATCAACACGCGCGACGAACTCAAGGCCTACGATCCGCAGACCTACGAGGCGCTGTCGCAGATCTTCCCGGCCACGACCCTGCCCTCGCCGTGGGAGTCCACGCCGAACAAGTACGGTCTCGACCTGGCCAAGACCCAGCCGCCTGTGCATGACGCGGCCGCCGCGACCAACCCGGACCTCAAGAACGACCTGTTCCAGATCTTCTCCGACCATTCCGCCGACCGCGGCGACGTCTACTATCTGGAACGCCTGACCTCCGCCCCGGGCGGCGGCGAGCTCGATCTGGCGACCGTGTGGGGCGCCGCCAACGATCTCGACAATTCGCTCGACTCGTGGAACGTCGTCAAGGTCTCCGATGACACGTACGCGTTCGCCAGCGCCGTCACCGACTCCCAGCCGCAGCAGCGCGGCCTGACCGCGAACGCGGACGGCACGGTCACCGTGGCCGGCCACGCGTTCGACGCCAGCGATCCGGCTCAGCAGTGGCACTGGTACGTCAACGAATCCAGCAGCGACCCGTACGACGGCTATCTCGTGAACGTCAAGTACGGCAAGGCGCTGACCCCGGACGGCAATCCGTTCAACGGCAACCTCCTCGTGATCCGCGACATCGACTCGCACACGCTCGCGTGGAGCCTGCGCGACCTGACCCAGTCGATCACCGCGAACAACCGCGAGGGCCTGTTCGTGGTGCCGACCGCCAAGATGCCGACCACCAACCCCGGTCAGGACGGTTCGAACGAGGGCGACGGCTCGCATGACAACGCCGGTCAGGGCGGCTCCGACAAGGGCAACGCGGGCAAGCCGTCTGCAGGCAAGCCGACCTCCGGCAAGGGAGGCGCGACTGCCGCCGCAGACGGCAAGATCGCCGATACCGGCGCGACCGTCAACACCGCGTTCGCGATGATGTCGCTGCTGCTCGCCGCCGGCGTGGGCCTCGCGCTCACCAGGCAGCTGCACTGACCGACACCGGTGACCGGCTGATCGCGTCACCGAAATCCGCGTGGGCCCGCTTCCGAATCATCGTTCGGAGGCGGGCCCACGCTTACCTGTTATCTATCTCTGATCTCAGGATGCCGACGTTACGCGGGCAGTGCGGCGAGTTCCTCGTCGCTCAGGCGCAACTCGGTCGCGGCGAAGGAATCGTCGATCTCATGCGGATTGCGGGCACTGGGAATCGTGAACAGCCGGTCGTAACGGGTCAGTTCCCACGCGAGTACGACGCGCTGGTAGGAGACGCCGCGGGCCGCGGCGACCTTGCGGAACGGGTCGTAGGCGGCTTGGTCGAACGGGTCGAGGAACCCGCCGAGCGGCGACCAGCAGACGAAATCAAGCCCGAGTTCCGCGCAGCGTTCCATCGTATGTTCCGGATCCGGATGGGACGGGGAGAACTGGTTCTGCACGGCGATCAGCGCATCGCCGAGAATCGCGCGAGCCGTGTCGATCTGCGTATTGTCGACGCGCGAGATGCCGGCGTACCGGATCACGCCCTCGTCGAGCAACGTCTTGAGCGCGCCGATCTGGTCCTCATACGGCACGGCCGGATCGGGTCCATGCGAGTACAGCAGGTCGAGGGCGTCGACGCCGAGCCGTAGCGCGGATTCCTTGGCGTCGCGGATCATCGTCTCCGGCCGCGAATCGGCCATCCATCCGTACCGGCTACCGGCGGCCTGCAGATGCTGGCGTGCCGGATCGTGCGGCGCCATGCTGATCGTGCGCCGATACCCGGTTTTCGTGGCGACGAGCACCTCGTCGCGCGGGCCGTTCCAGCCGGCGAGCGCGTCGCGTACCAGCCGTTCTCCGTATCCGAAATCCTCGGGAGCGCCGGTGCCGTCGGCTCCGGGAGCGGTCGGCAGATAGTACGACCACGCAGTGTCCAGATAGCGGACGCCAGCGTCCAGCGCGGCACGGATCGTGCCGATCGCCGTCTCGCGATCCGGGCGGCCTTCGATGGCCAGCGCCATCGTGCCCATGCCGATGCGCGGAATGCGGAATCCCGCGAATTCCACGGTGTTCGAGAACCCAACCGAGTGCTGCAATGCCGTCATGATTCCATGATCGGGCGAACCCATGACCGTCCGACCGTCCGCCCGACGCGACGACATGTCCAAACGACGAACCTCCGGCGGCGCATGTCTCGCCCCCGGCCCTATGATGGATCTGCAACCGAACGGGAGCCCGGATGGGCTGAGAGGAAGTCGCGAACTTCGACCGTCAACTTGATGCGGGTAATGCCGCCGTAAGGAAACGGGTTGTTCCGCCGCAGCGATGCAGGCGGTTTCGCGAACTTCCGCATAGCTTTTCCGTCGTTTCCGTATCCGTCTTGGACGTCGGCCGCGCGCAGACTCGTCACTGCCGCGCCGCCAGCGATTCCTCCGACGGTTCGCGCGCATGACAACTGAAAAACAACTAGTGATGCTTTAAGGGTCATGAAGGGGCGCACCACCTCATAGGGTACGGCTGCTTCAGCGACCCTTTTTTCATACGGACAGGAAGGGGACATCCATGATCGTCAACGGTCAGGAGGAACAGATCGCCACGCCGATCAGCGTGACCGACCTCATCAAGGCGAAGGGCTTCGTGCCCGAGCGCGTCGCCGTCGAGGTGAACGGCGAGATCGTGCCGCGCGCCAAGCGCGCCGAAACCACGCTCAAGGGCACCGACACCGTCGAAATCGTCACGTTCGTGCAGGGCGGATGATGTTGCGAAGCCTTACGGCTTCGCAACATCATCCCCAACCCACGTCTCAACCCAAACCAACGAAACTTTGGAGGCATCATATGCCGATCCCAGCAGGATTCACCCCATCCGCCACCGAGACGCAGACGGCCGCCCGTCAGGCCGCGTTCGACGCCGTGCCCGACCCGACGACGCTGGTCAGCCGCCATGAGATCCGCGACGCGCTGATCGAACGCCATACCGCGGCCGTGCAGGACAAGCTTGACGCCGCGCACGTCGCCATCGCCGGCTGCGGCGGCCTCGGCTCGACCGTCGCGGTCGCGCTGACCCGCATCGGCGTCGGCCATCTGCACCTGGTCGACTTCGACCGCGTCGACATGACCAATCTCAACCGTCAGCAGTATTTCCTCAAGGACGTCGGCCAGTACAAGACCGAGGCTCTCAAGGCGAACCTCGCGCAGATCAACCCATTCGTCGACGTGCGCATCGACACGGTCAAGGTCACCGACGACAACGTCGTCGACCTGTTCGGCGACGCGGACATCATCTGCGAGGCGTTCGACGTTCCGGAGAACAAGACGCTGCTCGTCAACGCGGTGCTCGAACAGCTGCCGAACACCAGGCTCGTGTCGGCGTCGGGCATGGCCGGTTTCCGCAGCTCGAACCTGATCTCGACCCGCCGCGTGTCGAAGAACTTCTACTTCTGCGGCGACGGAGAGACCGCCCCGAAGCCGGGTGCGGGCCTGATGGCGCCCCGTGTGGGCGTCGTCGCGTGCAGTGAGGCGAACATGATCACGCGGCTCATCCTCGGCGAAGAGGACGCGTAAGGATCCGCGACCATCCGTCCGGATCCCAAGGAAAGGAGTATCCATGACCACCACCGAACCCACGCTCGACGAACTCGTCGGCACCGCCACGAACACCGCGCTGCTGCCGGAGCCGGACGCGCACGCCTACGATGCGATCGCGACCGGCGACGCCGATCCGCTCATCCTCGGCGGACACAAGTTCACGAGCCGGTTCATTCTCGGTTCGGGCCGTTACGACCTGAACCTCATCAAGGCCACGATCGAGAACGCGGGCACGCAGATCGTCACGATGGCGCTGCGCCGCTGCCGCACCACCGAGAACAACCTGCTCGACTACATCCCCAAGGGCATCACGATGCTGCCGAACACGTCGGGCGCGCGCAACGCGGAGGAGGCGGTGCGCATCGCGCGGCTCGCCCGTGAGGTGTGCCAGACCGATTTCGTGAAGGTCGAGATCGAGCATGAGACGAAGTACCTGCTGCCGGACAACGCGGAGACGATCCGCGCGACCGAGATGCTCGCGAAGGAAGGGTTCGTGGTGATGCCGTACATGTTCCCGGATCCGATCGCGGCGCGGCAGCTGGAGGATGCGGGCGCGGCGTGCGTGATGCCGCTCGGCTCGCTGATCGGCTCGAACAAGGGCCTGCGCATGCGCGACTTCATCGAGGTGATCATTGCCAACGCGCACGTGCCGGTCATCATCGACGCGGGCATCGGCCGGCCGAGCCAGGCCGCCGAGGCGATGGAGATGGGCGCGGACGCGGTGATGGCGTACACGGCGATCGCCTCCGCGGGCAACATCCCGCTGATGGCGCGCGCGTTCAAGCACGCGATCGAGGCCGGCCGCGAGGCGTACCTGTCCGGACTCGGCACCGTGACCGAAGGCCACGCCGTGCCGTCCAGCCCGACCAACGCCGCCGACTACCTCTCCCCCAGCAAGTAAATCGTCCGGGTGGCTTCCGTCATCCGTCGCCGGCCATAACTGAATCCACGTTGAACATTCCCGACTCAATCATGGCCGCCGTTTTCTCCATACAGACCGTAACCGAGTCCGCGATCATCACACTCGACTCAGTTACGGTCTTTTCCGTTCCCACGACGACCGTAACTGAGTCCACAGCCAACATTTCGTCCCGTGTACGGTCGTTATCAGACAAAAAACGGCCGTAAGTGAGTCCGCCATGTGCGGCATGGACTCACTTACGGCCGGCACCGGGCATCCCGCCTACCTGCCCAATGCCTCCTTGAGGTCGCGCGACTGGAACCGTTCGTGCAGCAGGCAATACCCGCCGAACACCGCCAGCCACACGAGGCCCGCGATGGCGGAACCGCGCGTGTCATCCGCAAGGAACAGCGTGCAGTACACGAACACGAAGAACGCGATCGCCAGCGTATTGGTGAACTTCCACGCCGGCATCACGAAACCGTCCGCAATGAAGTCGGCGGAACGGCGGTAGCGACGGTGCGCGATCATCGTCAGCGTGTAGATGAAGATGATCACCGCAGAGGACGCGGATGCGAACAGCACGAACGCGCCGGAGACGCCCGGGATCGCGTTGATGACCGGAGACAGCAGGATCAGCGCCGCGGACACGAGGATCGCGCGCGCCGGAACCTGCCGGCTCGACACCTTGCCGATCTTCTGGAACGTCGGCGATTCGGACTCGATCGCCAGCTGGTACAGGTGGCGTCCGGCCGAGTACAGCAACGAGTTCAGCGCGGAGGACGCGGCGGTGATCACCACGAAGAACACGAGCGCGGCGGCCCACTTGAGGCCCGCGTACTGGAACACCATGATGAACGGCGACGCGAACGAGCCATCCGCGTTCGGCTTGAACGTGGTCCACGGCACGATCGCCATGATCGCGAGCAGCGCGCCCACGTAGAAGATGAGCACGCGCACGATGATCTCGTTGACGGCCTTCGGCAGCACCTTGCGCGGGTTCTGCGTTTCGGAGACGGTCACGCCCACGAACTCGATCATCTCGTACGCGTAGAACACCATCTGGAAGCTCATGAGGAACGCGAGCCAGCCGTTCGGCGCGATGGAGAAGTTGTTCGTCAGGTTGTCGAGTCCCGCATGGCCGGCCGGCGACGCGGCGTCCTGTCCGGTGATCTGCACGGCGTCGTAGTGGTAGCCGATCACGACCATGACGACCGCGGTGGCGATCATCGCGCAGATCAGCGTGATCTTGATCATCGAGAACCAGAATTCCGCTTCGCCGAACGCTTTGACGGCGATGAGGTTGATGGTGACGAGCGCGGCGAGGAAGCACAGTTCGATCAGCCATTTCCAGTGGATCAGGTTGATGCCGAACGTGTCGAAGAACGTGATGAAGTACGTGGAGACGGCCGTGATCTCGCTCATGCCGATGAGCACGAGCACGATCCAGTACGACCAGCCGGCGAATTTGCCCCAGCCGTTGCCGAGATAGCGTTTGATGAAGTTGATGAACGTGTGCTGGCTCGGGTCGCGGTACATGAGTTCGCCGATGGCCCGCATGAGCAGGAACATGATGATGCCGACCGCGATGTACACGAAGATGATGCTCGGACCGGTCAACGCGATGGACTTGCCGGAACCGAGGAACAGGCCGGTGCCGATCGTGCCGCCGATGGCGATGAACTGGACGTGGCGGTTGTTCAGGCCGCGGGCCATCTGATTGTCCTTGTCGAGATTCTCGACCGATGTAAGGGTGCCGGTGCCGTCGGATGATGAACCGTTCGGCTGGGCGCTCTGGGATTTGCTCATGTTCTACCTGCTTCTTTCAATAACAGGTTCAAACTGTAGCATCGAGCATGTTACGACAACAGGGGCGGTTCAATGATCCGACGTGACGATATCGTGCGCATTTCCCCCAAAAGTTCAATTCGTTGAACTTTCGCGCAACCAGCCCCTCTCCCTTCTTTCCCCTGACAGGGGAGGGCGACGCAGATGCCGCACCGCATCCCGCGCCCCTTCGAAACTCCCTCCCCTGACAGGGGAGGGTGGCGCGCAGCGCCGGGTGGGGTCCCACCCCCCCCCCCCCCCCCCCCCCCCCCCCCCCCCCCCCCGCGGGGGGGGGGGGGCCGCCCGGGGGGGGGGGGCCCCCCCCACCCGCCACGCGAAACCCCACCCTTCCCCTCACTCCACGCTTTTGAGCGACACCGCCGGGTCGATGCGGTCGAGCACCGGATTGGTGAACAGCTGCACGAACAGGGCGAAGACGAGCGTGACCCCGGCGGCGATCGCATAGCTGACCCAGCGCACGCTCACCTCGAAGTACATGCCGGGCATGGCGAGCGCCGCCGTGAGCAGGCCGCCCACCCATCGCCCGACCGGCAGGCCGACGATCACGCCGATCACGGTCAGGATCATCATCTCGCGGTTCACGTACCGGTGCACTTCGCGGTCGTAGAAGCCGAGCACCTTGAGCGTGGCCATTTCGCGCACGCGTTCGGACACGTTCGTGTTCGCCAGCGTGAACAGCACCACGAGCGCCAGTCCGCCGGCCAACGCCACGATGAGCGCCACCACGGCTCCCATGAGGTCGAAGCTGAAGCTGCGCTGCAGCTTGGCCGTGCTTGCGACGCTCAGCACGGCCGCGTCCTTGGCGAGCCGTTCGGCATAGGCGATCTGCTCGTCGTCGGAACCGTCATACCGTGCGAACACCGTGTTCAGTTTCACTCCGTCGACCACGGTCGCTTCAGTGTCAGTGGAGGCAGTGTCAACCCCGCCGACGGCCGATCCGCTGTTGCCATCCGTTTTCCCGGCCGTGGTTGAACCGGATGAGGTGCCGGAATCGCTCGAACCATCGGAATCCCGCGAATCCGCAACCGAATCATCAGTACCCGCATCGTCCCCGCCGAAGAACTTCTGGTAGTCGGAGGTCAGCACGTACACGTCCGCGCCGATCACCGACCGGCTGACGTTCACGACACGCACCTGCTTACGCTGCGCCTCGCCGTTTTTGAGCGTAATCAGGTCCCCTGCCCGCACGCCAAGCGCATTCGCCGCGCTCTGCGAGACGATCACGCCGTTCGCCCGGCCGTTCTCGAAATTATCCATGCGGATCGGCAGACCGTCCGAAACCGAACGCAGATCGGCGATGCGATCCATCGCGGATCCGTTCGGCACGGTGACGATCTGCACGGTTTCCGTCTCGTCCATACCGGTCGTGATCTCGCCGTTTTCGACCCTCGCCAATGCAAACGACCTGGACGAATCGTCGATCGCGCCGTCGCCGCGCAACCGGTCAAGCACTGTTGACACGTCGTTATGATCCGCCACGACCATGAGGTCGTACCGGTACACGTCCTGGTACTGCGTGACCGGCAGCGCGTCCACCGTATCGCTGATCGCCAGGCCGCATACGATGAGCGCGGTGCAGCCGGCCACGCCGCCGACCGTCATGATCAGCCGCGACTTGAACCGCACGAGGTTGCGCACGGTGACCTTGTTGAGGAATTTCATGCGCTTCCAGATCGGCGTGACGCGTTCCAGCAGCACGCGCGACCCGGCCCGCGGCGCTTTCGGCCGCATGAGTTCGGCCGGCGTCTGCCGCAGTTCGCCCGCGCACGCGACGGCCGTGGCCGCGACCACGCCGACGACGAACAGCGCGATACCGGCCGACCCGTACAGCCAGTCGTATTCGAACCGCACGCCGGGCACCATATACAGTCCCTGCAGCACGATCAGCAGGAACGCGGGAATCCCGATGAATCCGGCGATCAGGCCGAGTCCGCCGCCGATCAGGCAGGCAAGCGCGGCGAACAGCACGTACCGCATCGAGATCGCGAACGGCCCGTAGCCGAGGCCGACGTAGGTGCCGATGAGCCCGCGCTCCTCCTCGACCATGCGCGTCATCGTGGTCAGACTCATAAGCACGGCGACGAGCAGGAACACGACCGGGAACGCGCGGCCGATCGACTCGATCGAGCTCAGGTCGGATTTGATCGCGCTGAATCCGCCGATCGCGGAGCGGGTCTGCACGTACCAGCGGGCGACGGCGATGTCGTCGATGCGCCGCTGCTGTTTGGCGAACTCGGTTTCGGCGTCCTGCTTGCTCTGGTCGAGTTTGTTCTGCGCTTCGGTGAGTTTCTTCTCGCCGTCCGCGAGCTTGTCTGCGGCCGTTTTCAGTTGCTTGCGCCCGTCGGCGAGCTGTTTGCGGCCGTCCTTGAGTTTGGCTTCCTGCTCGTCGAGTTGGGCGGACAGTTGCGTGATCTTGTTCGCGCCGGTTTCGATTTCCGCGGACCGGCTTTCGAGTTGTGCGCGGGCGTCGGCGGATTCGCGTTCCTTGACGGCCAGGTCGGCGTCCTGTTGGTCGAGCTTGGCTTGCGCGGGGACGATGGTCGACTCGAGCGTGGCGGTGAGCTGGTCGCGTTGCCGTTCGAGCTGCGTGCGTTGGGTTTGCAGTTCGGCTCGGCGGGCGGACAGTTGCGCGGTGATGTCGGCGATGGCGTCGGCCGTGGGCTTGGCGGGCGCGTCGATGCCGAGTTCGGCGAGCGCCTTGCGGATCCGCTCCCATTGTTTGTCGGAATCGTTGACGACTGACGCATCGCCGGCCCCGGGGTCGCTCGTCGGCAACGCGGCGATCTCCCGCGTGACCTGGTCGATGGCGGCGATCGTCGCGGTCGCTTGTTCGATGCTTTGCTTGGCTTGCGCGATGCCTTGGTCGATCGGCTTGCGTTTGGCGTCGAGCTGGTTTTGCGCGGCGTCGAGCTGTTTGCGGGCGTCGGCCAGTTGCGAGGCCGCGTCGTCGAGCTGTTTGCGCGATGCCGTGATCTGCGCACGACCGTCCTCGATCTGCTGGCGTGACTTGTCGAGCCGTTTGCGACCGTCGGCGATCTGCTGTTCGCCGTCCTTGATTTCGGATTCGCTCGTATCCAGTTTCGCCCGGTTTTTATCGTATTCGACGCGGGCGGAGACGAGGTCGGAACGGTTTTTGTCGATGGTGTCCTGCGCGTCGTCGAAACGTTGCTGGGCGTCGGCTTTGGCCTTGTCGAGCTTGGCCTGAGCGGCGTCGACGAGCTGGCGGCGGCGTGCCTTCTGCCGTGAGGTCTGCACGGTGTCTGTGATGCGGTCGGCCACGTCGCGGATCAGATTGTCGTAGTCGGAGCCGAACGAGTTCTCCTGCTCGCTGCCGTCCACGGTGAGGCTGATCGCCGTGTAGATGTTGCCGGTCACGCCGTCGCTCGGCGCGAAGAACGCATAGTCGGAGGCGAGGGTCTGGCGGAACGCTTCGGAGCCGATGCCGTCCGGGTTGCTGACGTCCTTCGGGTCGATGACTTCGCCGACGATCGTCAGTTCGGTCGGGAACTGCGGGGACTGCTCGGCGGATTCCGTGGACGTATCCGTGTCATCCGCGGACGCCGTATCCTTGCCATCCGCGTCGTTGGATGCTTCGCCCGTGCCGGAACCGGCCGACTCGTCTCCCGTGCCGGAACCACTCGATGTGGCGCGCTCGCTCGGCGTCACGGTCAGCGTATCGCCGATCGCATGTCCGCTGTCCATCAGGAATTTCTTCGTGACCGCGATCTCGCCGGCCTTGTCGGGCAGGCGGCCGTCCTGCACGTACGGCCGGTCGAGGCCGTTCACGCCGATTTCGTTGATCGTCACGGTTTTGTCGGCGCCATCGACCGAGACGGCGACGCTCTGGCTGCGTTCCGGCTGCACGGTGTTCACGCCTTCGATGCCGCGCAGCGCGTCCACGTCGTCGTCGGTCAGTCCGAGCGTCGACATCACCTGGATGTCGTGCAGTCCCTGCGCGTCGTAGAAGCGGTCGGCGGCGCGGAACATGTCGCGGCAGCCCGCGTAGATGCCGGTCAGCACGGCCACGCCGAGCAGCGAGATCACGGCGATCGACACGAACCGCCGCCATCCGCGCAGCCAGCAGCGCAGCGTGTCCCTGGCGAACGCGGCCGACATACCGCGCCCGCGGGTGCCGGTCGAACCACCGGCACCGGGCAGGCCGGCGTATCCGGTCGATCCGGCGCGCTCATATGCTGAATCCGCGTCGGACACGTCGCCCAGCGCGTCTTCCAGTTCCTCGTCCTGCTCCCGCCGTGCCATCGCGATCACCACTCGATCTGCGAGATCGACGTCGGCGCGGGGTTCACGTCCTCGCTGGTCACGCGTCCGGAACGGAATCGGATCACCTTGTGCGCCATCGGCGCGAGCGCGGAATTGTGCGTGATGATCATGACCGTCATGCCTTCCGCCGTGCAGATGTCCTGCAGCAGTTGCAGCACTTCCTTGCCGGTTTCGTAGTCGAGCGCACCGGTCGGCTCATCGCACAGCAGCAGTTTCGGTTTCTTCGCGATCGCGCGGGCGATCGACACGCGCTGCTGTTCGCCGCCGGACAGCTGCGCGGGGAAGTTGTTCAGACGGTCGGCAAGTCCGACCTTGCGCAACGTTTCGGCCGGGTCAAAATGGTCAGGGCAGATCTGCGACGCGAGTTCGACGTTTTCGAGCGCGGTCAGGTTCGGCACGAGATTGTAGAACTGGAAGACGAAGCCGATGTCGTTGCGACGGTAGGTGATGAGGTCGCGTTTGCGCAGGTCGGTGATGTCGCGGCCGCCGACGATCACGCGGCCGTCCGTGGCCGTGTCCATGCCGCCGAGGATGTTGAGCGCCGTGGTCTTGCCGGCGCCGGACTGGCCGAGGATGACGGTCAGCTCGCCCTGGTCGGCGGTGAACGTCGCCCCGTCGAGCGCGCGGATCGACGAGGAACCGGCCGGATACTCCTTGACCACCTGGTCGAATTCGATATACGCCATCGCATCTCCCGTCATCTGCCCGCCGGGACGCGCCTTCGCGTCCCGGCAGCCGAATCAGCCGCGCGCAAACCAGCCGCGGCATAGTCCTACATCCTATTTAACTCCCCCGCGACGAAAACGGAACTCCCACACGCGGAAGCCCTCGCAAACGGCAATCTGCCAGCGCTGGCAGTCGCAGACCGCAAACGACCGCCATAAGAGACAGATCTTGCCACCATTCAGCGGCATATAGTAAGGTATACTTTAGTAATATTTACTTTACTAAAGTAACACGCAGAAGAGGAACCGTCATGGCATTCATAGGACGAGATCGTGAACTCGCACAGCTGCAACGGGCGTACGACTCAGACGCGTTCGAATGCGTCGTCGTATACGGACGGCGACGCATCGGCAAGACCACGCTGATCAACCGTTTCCTCGAAGGCAAGCCGAACATCTTCTATTCGGCGATCGAAGCCACCATGCAGGGCAACCTCGTCGCGCTCAGCAACGCCATCAACGTATACCGCAACGCCGGGGAGACGACCGGCGTCGCTCCCGTCTACCCGGATTTCCAAAGCGTCACCGACGCCGTATTCGCCATGGCGCACGACCAACGCCTCGTATGGGTGATCGACGAATACCCGTTCCTCGCGCAGGCCGACCGTTCGGTATCGTCGATACTGCAGCACGCGATCGACCGCAACAAGCACGACAGCAAGCTCATGATCGTGTTGTGCGGATCAAGCATGTCGTTCATGGAACGGCAGGTGCTGGACTACACCAGTCCGTTGTACGGCCGCCGGACGGAATCGATCAAGCTCATGCCGTTCACTTTCGACGAGACACGGCGATTCACGAGTCAGCTGACCAAGGAACATTCCGCCATCGCCTACGGTCTGACCGGTGGGGTCGCACAGTACCTCGAATGGATCGCGCCCTCCGACGACATCGCCGGCATGATCGAGAACCGGGTGATCTCCCCCTTGTGCAACCTGTTCGACGAACCGTACATGCTGCTGCAGCAGGAAGTACGCAAGCCCGCCGAATACAACGAGATGATCAGCAACATCGCCACGGGATCGTCCCGCATGAGCGAAATATCATCGGCCAGCCGCATGCCCACCAGCCAGGCGCAGATGTACCTGACCAACATGATCGATCTCGGCATTCTCGACAAGGAGATGCCGTTCGGCGCGAAAGGGCGGAGCAAGACGATCTATCGCATCAAGGACCCGTTCTTCCGCTTCTGGTACCGCTACGTTCCGCGCAGCATGTCCGCCATCCAGGCGCGCAGGCTTGGGCTTGTGACCAGGATGATCATAGACGACCTGCCACGATTCATGGGACCGGTGTTCGAGGACATCAGCGGGCAGTGGATGTGGGGACGCGGATACGACCGGCTGCCATTCCCCGTTCTGCAGGCCGGCCGCTGGTGGGGATCCGATCCGAAGACCCGGCAACAGGAGGAAATCGACATCGTCGCCACCGGCGAGGATCCGGCCCGGGCCATACTCTGCGAATGCAAGTGGCGCAACGATCCGGTCGGAGAAACCGAATACCGGACGCTGCAACGCCGCGGCCAGTTGCTGCCGTATCCGGACAAGCATTACATCCTGTTCTCCAGGACGGGATTCACCGACAACCTGCGCCGCATAGCCGACGCCGACGCGACCGTGCAACTAGTCTCGTTCGACGACATGGTTGAGTGACGGTCTTATTGCAAGACTCTCGGACCATGACCGCACCGCTGCCCGCAAACGGCCGCGGCTGATGCCGGCGCGTTCGGGAGCCGTACGGCGGAACCGAAACACGGCACGACCGGCGGACGGCATACAATAGCGGCCATTGTCCATGCACCACCGCGGACGCCGAAGGAACGACGGCCGCACATATCCGAGAGAGAAGAGGCATCATGGCACAGCAACAACCGGGCGGGCGGACGCCGCAGACCGCACCGCGGACCGAGACGCCCGCACCGCGGTCCAAGCATGAAACCGATGACGTTCCCGTGCCGGCGACCCTGCGCAAGTCGCTGAAGAACCGTCATATCCAGCTGATCGCGCTCGGCGGCGCGATCGGCACCGGCCTGTTCTACGGTTCCAGCGAGTCGATCGGCCTTGCCGGCCCGTCGATCCTGCTCGCGTATCTGGTCGGCGGTCTCGCGATCTTCATGATCGTGCGCGCGCTGTCCGAAATGTCGGTCGAGGATCCGAAGGCCGGCGCGTTCAGCTACTACGCGACCCGATACTGGTCGAAGCGCGCCGGCTTCGTGAGCGGATGGAACTACTGGTTCAACTACATTCTCGTGTCGATGGTCGAGCTGAGCGTCGTCGGCTCGTTCGTCAACTACTGGTTCCCGAACATTCCGCGCTGGGTGTCTGCGGCCGTGTTCCTCGTCGTGATCGCCGCCGCCAACCTGCTCGGCGTGAGCAAGTTCGGCGAATTCGAGTTCTGGTTCGCGATCATCAAGATCGTGGCCGTCGTCGCGATGATCCTCGGCGGACTGGCGGTGCTCGTCGCAGGTCTGCCGACCGAGTCCGGCATCAAGGCGAGTTTCGCGAACTGGTTCGCGATCGACGGCGGCTTCTTCCCGCACGGTCTCATGCAGCGCACGGCAGACGGCCAGTGGACGGGTCTGCTCATGGCCCTGTGCGTCGTGATGTTCAGTTTCGGCGGCACCGAGCTCATCGGCATCACCGCGGGCGAGACCGAGAATCCGCGCACCACGATCCCGCGCGCGACGAACGGCATCATCTGGCGCATCCTCGTGTTCTACATCGGCGCGCTCGGCGTGATCATGGCCGTGGTGCCGTGGAACACGATCGACGGCACGTCCAGCCCGTTCGTGCAGATTTTCGACTCGGTGGGCGTGCACGCGGCCGCCGGCATCCTCAACTTCGTGTGCCTGACCGCCGTGATGAGCGTCTACAATTCCGGCCTGTACGCGAACTCGCGCATGCTGTACTCGCTCGCCAAGCAGGGCAACGCGCCGGCGTACCTGGGCAGGCTGAACGCGCACGGCGTGCCGGTCGCGGGCGTGATCACGTCCGCGATCATCACGGCGCTGGCCGTGGTGGTCGTGTTCCTGTGGCCGGAGTTCGCGTTCAACTATCTGATGTCGATCGCGACGATCGCCGGCGTGATCAACTGGTCGATGATCATGATCACGGAAGTGCACTTCCGCAAGGTCGTCGCGGCAGGTAACGGCCCGGCCGAACTGGCCGGACTGCGCGGCTCGGAGGCGTTGGACGCGATTCATTTCAAGCTGCCGTTCGCGCGCGTGATGCCGTACGTCGTGCTCGCGTTCCTCGCGCTCGTCGTGGTGCTCATGTGCTTCTCGGCAAGCTACCGCGTGGCCGTGTTCGCCGGCGTGATCTGGCTGGCGATCCTGCTCGCCGCATACCAGCTCACCCAGGCGCGCAAGTAGCCGCAGGATGTCTGGCGAGCGGCCCGGTCGCTCGCCAGATGTTCGCAAACAGGCCATAACCCATAACCGAGCCCGTCTCACATCATGACGACTCAGTTATGGCCTTTTTCGTAACCACAACGACCGTAACCGAGTCCACGTTACAGATTCCGCAGTAGTTACGGTCGTCCGGCATGACGATAACGGCCGTAACTGAGTCGGATGATCCGACGGATGACTCGGTTACGGCCGTTCAAGCCGGGATACCGACGGACAGCGGACCTCCTTACGCGATGTCGATACGGAACACGACAGGCTTGTCGGTCTGTTCCAGCCCCGGCACCGTCGCCGTGAGACATTCGCCGTCGCGCGTCCATTCGATCGGGCCGTCGTGGCCGAGCACGCGGATGCCGGCGATCAGTCCGTGGAAGTCGGCGTCATGCTCTGCATCGCCGTCCTTGAGCCGGGCGAACCGGTACGTCCCGTCCGCGGCGGATCGCATCGCGATCGCATACAGCGCGGAACCGTTCACCATGTACCGCACATCGGCGGCGGTGAAATCCTTCTGCTCGCCATCCGAGAACTGCCCTTCGCGCACCACGGTCGGCCCTTCGCCGAACCGCTTCCACGGGCGGCTGCCGTAGATCGCCTCGCCGTTCACACGCAGCCAATCGCCGATCTCCAGCAGCACGACACGGTCCTCGTCGGCGATCGTGCCGTCCGGTTTCGGCCCGACGTTGAGCAGCAGGTTGCCGTTCTTGCTGACGATATCGACCAAATCATGCAGGATGCTCGCGGCCGAACGGTAGTCGTTGTGCTCGGTGTAGCCCCACGAGTTGAGTGCGATCGACGTATCGGTCTGCCAGTGGAACGGCTTGCATTCGGCCAGCACGCCGCGTTCCACGTCCGGCACGGCGGTGCCGAACATGAACGAGTCGTTCTTGTAGCAGATCACGGCACCGGTGCCCCACTCGTCGGCGCGGTCGTAATAGTATGCGGCGAACTTCTTCAAGTACGGCTGAACCGCTTCATGCAGAATCCACCAGTCGAAGTACACGATGCGCGGCCGGTATTCGTCCACGATCTCGCAGCAGCGCAGCAGCCAGTCCTCAAGGAACTCGCGGGACGGTTCGGGTTTGCTGGCGAGATCGTAATGGTCCGGCTCGGGCATGGCCGGCCAGTAGAAATCACCCCGCCGAAGCGGCTCGTGGATGTCGCTGTCGAACTCCTTGCCATGGCCCATGAACCACCAGTGCTCGACACGATGCGAGGACGCGCCGTTGATCAGCCCGCGCTCACGGAACGCGCGGGTCAGCTCGCCGAGCACGTCGCGCTTCGGGCCCATTTCTGCCGCGTTCCAATGCGACAAGCGACTGCGATACATCTGGAACCCGTCGTGATGCTCCGCAACCGGCACCACGTACCGTGCGCCCGCCCGCGCGAACAGGTCGGCCCACGCCTGCGGGTCGAAGTTCGGCGCGGTGAACATCGGGATGAAATCCTTGTAGCCGAACTCCTTCTGCGGCCCGTACGTCGTCACATGATGCCTGAACTCGGGCGAGTCCTGCACGTACATGTTGCGCGAATACCATTCGCTGCCGAACGCCGGCACCGAATACACGCCCCAGTGGATGAAGATGCCGAATTTGGCGTCCTCGAACCATTCCGGCGTGCGATACTGCCGCAGCGACGCCCAGTCGTCCTTGAACCGCCCGCCCGCGATCACCTCGTCGATCGCCGCGAGATCGCGCCGCATGTCCTCCACGGTTTCCATATCCGATCCTTTCCACCCCTGTCGATTCACCGTCGCCGTCGCGCCGCCCGACCGCGCACCCGCTACGCCAAGTGCGTATTGACGATGTTCTTGAGCTTGCGCACCAGCGGCGACGTGCCGATGTTGGTGAGCTGGATGTTGAACAGGAACGTCGAATCGGCCTGCGGATCGTTGACGAAATACGTGCCGAGCCAGCCGTCCCAGCCGTACTCGCCCTTGTGCGAAACCATGATCGATTTGCCCGGCTCCTCCACGACGCGCATGAACGTGTTGTAGCTGCACCCGGGCTGCCAATCCTCGAAATCCGGGTAGTGCCGCGCGAACAGTGCGCCCGAGGTCATCATGCGCACGGTAAGCGGCTGCAGGATACGCACGCCGTCCAACTCGCCGCCGTTCAGCAGCATCTGCGCGAACCGCGCGTAATCGTCGACGGTGGACCGCAGTCCCGCGCCGCCCGCCTGATACGCCGGATCGGACGTCGCCGCATACGGCACGCCCAAATGATCGGTGACGATCTCGCGCAACGGACCGCCCATATTCGCCGGGTCGATCGGAAAATCCGGACTGTCGTACACCGCGGCCAGCCGATCGAGCTTGTCCTGCGGCACGTAGAACGCCGTGTCGCCCATGCCGAGCGGAGCGAAGATCTCGTCGTGGAGGAAGTCGCCGAACCGTTTGCCGGACACGACCTCGACGATCGCGCCGACCACGTCCGCGCTGGTGCCGTACATCCAGTGACGGCCGGGCTGGAACCGCAGCGGGCAGGCGCCGAGCCGATTCGCCAGCTCGACCGTGCCCATCGGATCCGGCCCGTGCAGTCGATCGTTGAGTTCGTCGTAGACCTTGGCGACCAAACGGCCGGCCTCGAACTGCGGATCGGGATACGGCAGACCCGACGTCATCGTCAGCAGATCCTTGACGGTCAGGTCGCGCGCCATCGGGACGGTACGCTCGCCGTCGCCGGCCGCGACGCCGACGGTGCCGGCCACGTCGGTCGGGATGTCGTTGGTGAGCCAGGCGGTGTCGCCGCCCCGCCAGTCATCGTCGCCGTCCGAACCGTTCGTACCGTCCACGCCATTCGCGGACTCGGACGAACCGGCATGACCGGGCCGTACGCCTGGCTCGAATTCGGTGGTGACGCGCTGCCCCTTGAACCCGGGCAGAAAGTCGCTGACCGGCGCCGCGAGGTCGAGCAGGCCACGTTCGACGAGGATCATCGCGGCCGCGCCGGTGATCGGCTTGGTCTGCGAGTACAGGCGGAAGATCGTGTCTCGGGTCATCGCCTCGCCGCGTTCGATGTTGCGCATGCCGGCCTCGGCATACCAGCGTTCCTCGCCGTGCTGGATGGCCAGCATGTTCGCGCCGGCCACTTCCCCGCGATCCACCGCACGGTTCATCGCGTCCCGGATGAGTTTCAACGTGTCGTCATGCTGCATGTCTCGGATCATCGCTCCCTCAAATTATCGCGCCCACGCATGAGGACCGCATGGGCGCATGGATCGATTGACTCATTGATATCTGCCGTCAACCTTACGCCTCGCGACGGCGGATCGGCGGCGAAGTCCGCGTCAGACCGCCTCGAATTCAAGCACGATCGCCTGCATCGGCCACAGGTTCGGCAGCTGCAGCCCAACTTCGGCGAGCAGCCGGCCGGGCGCGACGAATCCGGTTTCGTCGGACTTGCCTGCGTCGGTGAGCCACTGCGGCGTCACCCACCCCCAGTGCGATTCGCCGATCTCGCGGCGCAGGCGCACGCGGTAGGAACGTTCAGGGTCGAGTCCGGTGACGCACAGCCGTTCGGCAAGCCAGTCTCGGATGTTGTCGACGGTGGCGACGACCCACACGGCACGCGTGCGGTCGGCGTTCACGACGCCTCGCGCCCGCAGCGACGGGTCCTTGAGGTCGGCGTGCATGACGCGACCGGCGTGCAATAGCCCGCGCAGTTCCTTGTAGAGCGCGACGAACGATTTCAGTACGGCGATCTCATCGTCGGAGCATTCGAGGATGTTCCATTCGAATCCGGAGCATCCGGTCAAGGAGATCGCAGCCCGGTAACTCAGGTCGGTGGCGCGGGCCGTGGAGTGCGCCGGCGAGGGGCCGACGTGCGCGCCGATCATTTCGGGCGGCACGATAAGTTCGGTCCAGCGCTGGATGTCGACGCGGTCGCGCGGGTCGTTGGAATCGGACGCCCAGATGCGGTCGGCGTGCTGCAGGATGCCGGCATCGGTGCGAGCGCCGCCGGACGAGCAGCTTTCGATCTCAAGTCCGGGGAAACGGGTTTTCAGCTCGTCGAACAGGCGATAGCAGGCTTCGGTCTGCTCGTGCAGGCCGAAGCGTCCGTCGTGCATCGGCTCGGTGACTTCGCGGTTGTGGTCCCATTTGATGTAGTCCACGCCGAGCCGTTCGATGAGCGCCGCCATCTGGTCGCGCACGTGTGCGTACGTATCCGGATTGGCGAGATCGAGCACGTACTGCGTGCGGTACGACAGGTCCTCGCGGCACGGAACCGCCTCGGGCGCGGCGAGGATCCAGTCAGGGTGCGCTCGGGCCAGATCGGAGTCGAGGTTGACCATTTCCGGTTCGAACCACAGGCCGAATTCCATGCCGAGGTCGTGCACATGCACGGCCAGCCCGTCGAGCCCTGCCGGCCAGACTTCTGGATCGACCACCCAGTCTCCCAGTCCGCGGGTGTCGTCGCGGCGTTCGTGGAACCAGCCGTCGTCAAGCACGAACCGTTCCACGCCGACCTCGGCCGCACGGTCGGCAAGCCGCTTCAACGTAGCCTCGTCGTGGTTGAAGTACACGGCCTCCCATGTGTTGAGCGTGAACGGACGCGGCTTGGCGGCGACGTCCACATGGCCGGGCAGCGAGCGCAGCCAGCCGTGGAAACGGTCGGCGACGCCATCCAATCCGCGCGAAGAGTAGGAGAAGCACACTTCCGGCGTAGTGTACGATTCGCCGGGCGCAAGGCGCACCTCGCCCGGACCGAGCAGTTCGCCGGCGCCGACGACCGGCTCGTGCGCGGACAGGTTGTCGATACGATACGTTTGGTTGCCGCTCCACGCGAGATGGCAGGCCCAGATCTCATCGGATTGCGAGCGCGGCGTGCCGACGGATGCGATGAACATCCACGGGCTGTCATGGCCGGTTTTGCCGCGACGGCAGTCGCGAGTGACCGACCCGACCGGCAACGCGGCGGTGGCGGGCTGTTTTTCGAGCGGCCACCGCCCGGTGAACTGGGTGAGCATATCGACGCGTTTCGGCATCGGCAGGGTCGCATCGAGCCAGTTGACAGCCAGCGGCTCGTCGGCGTTCGGGACGGCCTGTGCGGCGCCGCCGGGCGCCGCGTTCGGATCGGCGATGTTGGTGACGGCGTGCCGTGCGATGACGAGTCCGGATTCGGCGATGCGCAGCGTCGCGGTCAGGCGCAGCCCGTTGACGGCGTCCTCCGCGGTGACGGTGAGCGCCGACGGTTCGGAGACGGATTCGACGTGCGTCCAGCGCGCGTAGACCGGCCGGCCACCGCGGGAACATTCAAGTCCGGCACGACCGGCCCAGCCTTCCGCGCCTTGCGGGATCAGCGACGGACGCCATGCGGCGTCGGGCTTGTTCGGCGGGGTGTCCTTGAGCGTCATCGCGTCGAGCGCCGCGAGCGCGGATTCGTCGAATGCCGCACCGTCCGCCGCGTCGTTGGCGGCACAGACGAAATCCCGCCCCCAGTATTCCACCTGCGGCATCTCGTCGGCCGGTGTCTTGAGAATCACGCACACGCCGCCTCCGCGCAGCACCGCATGAGGGCCTTGGTCGAACATCGTCACATCCTTTCGTGTTGTTTCACATGAAACATGCGGCACGACGCCACTCACGTCATGCCGCACATCCCATTGCCGGGAATCAGACCGGTCGGGTCACTGCTTGACCGTGTCGTACCTGACGTCCATGTTCTCGGCCCTGAGTGCCACCGGCCGCAACCGTCCCGCTCAGAACCTGGCGTCGCCGCGGATCCACAACGGCACGTAGTCGTAGCCGACGTGCGATTCGCGCCGCCACGCGCCGGCCGCGAGCTCGACCGTCTCGCCGGTGAACCAGTTCGTCCACTTGCCCGCCGGCAGGTAGTATTCCACGTCGCCCGCGCGCGAGAACACAGGAGCGACCAGCAGGTCGGGGCCGAACATGTATTGGCGGTCGAGCTGCCATGCGGCCGGATCATCGGGGAACTCCATGAACATCGGACGCATGATCGGCGTGCCGTGCTCGTGCGCCTCCTCGCCGAAGCGCACGAGGTACGGCAGCAGGCGCTGCTTGAGCTTTGTGAACTCGCGCAGCACCTCGACCGCGCTCTGCCCCTCCGGAATCTCACGGCCGTGCTCGCGGTCCCAGTCGTCGAACAGCCACGGCACGCGATACAGGCGCGAGCCGTGCAGACGCGAATGCGAGCTGAGCAGGCCGAACGCCACCCAGCGCTTGTACACATCGGAATCGGGCACGGTGTCCTCGAAGCCGCCGATGTCGTGGCTCCAGTAGCCGAATCCGGAGCTCAGCAGAGACAGTCCGCCGCGCAGGCTCTGCGCCATCGCCTCGAACGTGGATTCGCAGTCGCCGCCCCAGTGCACGGGCTGCATCTGCCCGCCGACCGTCGCCGAACGCGCATACAGCACCGCCTCGCCGGTGCCGCGCTCCTCCTCGATCGCCTCGAACACGGCCTGGTTGTACAGCTGCGTGAACCAGTTGTGCATGAGCGCCGGATCGGTGCCGTCATGCCAGACGACGCCGCGCGACGGGATGCGTTCGCCGAAGTCGGTCTTGATCGCATCGACGCCCTGCCGCAGCAGGCCCTTGATCTTGCCTTTGAACCATTCGCGCGCGGCCGGGTTGGTCACGTCGATGATGCCCATGCCGGATTCCCACATGTCGGTGCGCCAGACCTTGCCGTCGGTGCGCTTGAGCAGGTAGCCGGCCGCCGCGGCCTCGTCGTAGACGGCGGATTCCTGGCCGATGTACGGGTTCGTCCACACGCAGATGTGCAGGCCGAATTCGTCGTGGAAGCGCTTGAGCATGGCTTCGGGGTTCGGGAACTGGTCCTCGTCCCAGGTGAAGTCGCACAGCTGGAACGGCTTCATCCAGAAGCAGTCGTAGTGGAAGGCGTTCAGCGGGATGTCGAGGTCGCGCATGCGGCTGACCATCTCGGAGACGGTCGCCTCGTCGTAATCCGTGGTGAACGAGGTGGACAGCCACAGGCCGTAGCTCCATTCCGGCACGATCGGCGGGCGACCGGTGAGCGCGGTGTAGCGGTCGAGGATCTCCTTGGGGCTCCGCCCGCGGATGACGAAGAACTCAACCGATTCACCAGGCACGGAGAACTGCACGGCCGCGGCGTTTTCGGTGCCGACCTCGAACGAGACGTGGCCACGATGGTTGACGAGCACGCCGTAGCCGCGGTTGGTCAGGTAGAACGGGATGTTCTTGTAGCCCTGCTCGCTTTGCGTGCCACCGTCCGCGTTCCAGATGTCAACGGTCTGGCCGTTCTTGACGAACGGGCCGAAATGCTCGCCGAAGCCGTAGACGTTTTCGCCGACGCCGAGACCCAGCTGGACGCGCATGTACCGGTCGGACTCGTCGGCGGCGAGACCGGTTTCGCTGGCGCCGAATTCGCCGACCGGTTCGCTGGCGACGGGCGCGTTCGCGTCGAGCGTGAAGTGGGCGATCGCACGGCCGTTCGCCGCAGTGAGCGGCGTTTCGTCGCCGCTGGCCGGGTCGAGTCCGAGGAAGCTCATCGCGAACGGAGCTCCCTTGGCGATGGCGACCTTGAGATCGCCGGCGGTCAGCGTGCCGTCGCCGGTCGTCTCGTCGATGGATGCCTCGCCGACCGAGGCTTCGTCGCCGGGGACGATCGGGAAGCCCTGTCCGACCGATTCGCCACGCCAGCGTTCGATGTTGACGCGGGCCACGCCCTCCATCGGCGAGGAGACGGTGATGGTGAACGAGGCGAGGTTCATGGTGTGGCCGATCGAAGCGATCCGCGTGCTCGGCACCAGCGCGCGCAGCGCCGACGACGCCGGGCCGTCGCCGTATGCGGTGGTCGTGATGCGGTAGGTTTCCTCGCTGGCCGCGCGCTGCACATGCGGGCGGACGCACCAGTAGCCGTCAGTGAACTTCATCGTCGCTCCTTCGTTGGATCGCTGCCGATCGGGTCGTCCGTCATGCCCGTCTTCCGCGATCCGAGCACGACGGTTCCGTCGGCAGAACTCTATCGTCGACCCCAGTATATCTTAATCGGTTAAGCAACACACGGTTTGTGCGCTATACTGAAGGCGTTCACTTACGATTTTGAGCAACGGCAAGGATGCACCACATGGCTTCTCAGCAGCACGACGACGGCCGCGACCGGCCTCACCCGCGCGGAGGCGGCGCCATCAGCGACGAGCAGGCCGACGCCATCGACGCACTGTCCGGCGACATCGCCTACCGCGGCAAGTCGCGTCTCGCCATCCTCGCGGCATTGCCGCCGGAGCGCAAATGGCCGTATTTCCGCGACGAACTGCTCGCCAGAACGGCGGCGATCGTCGCGGCCGTCGCCATCGTCATCTATCTGGCCGTGCAGATCCTCACGCCGCAGGCCGCGCCGCAACTGACCGTCGCCGTAATGCAGGGCGCGCTCGGCGATCAGGACGCGGCGGCCTTGCAGACCAATGTGGCTCAAGCGCTTAAGCTCCCCGAGGGACGCAAGGGCGGTGTGCGCGTCGACACCGGCTACGACCTGAACGACAGCGCCAGTCTGAGCAAGCTGCAGACGCTGCTGTCCGCCCACGAGATCGACATGATCATCGCGTCGCCGTCCGACTTCGAACAGCTCGCCGGCTTCGGCTATTTCCGACCGCTGACGAAAGCGCTTGACGACCCGCTGCGCACGGAACTGAAGGATGCGTTCACGACGTTCGCCGGCTACGACGATTCGAAAGACACCGACATCGACTACGACGGTTCCGGCAAGGGGGCGAGCGCGCCGTACGGGCTCGCACTGGCGGATGCGCCGCGATGGAGCGCACTGGGGTCCGCCGACAAGGACGCGCTGGCCGGGTTCGTCCTGGACTCCCCCAACGGCGACAACGCGCAACGCTTCATCGCATACCTCACCGACCGCGACCGGTGACAGACGCAACCGACGACGGCAACCGACGGCGGCAACCGCATACGAAAGGCAGGCATCATGCGCATCTTCGATCAGGACAATCCGTTCAACGACTTCATGTCCCGCGTGGGCGATCTCGCGATGATCAACGTCGCCTGGCTGGTCTGCTGTCTGCCCGTGGTGACGATCGGCGCGTCCACCGCGGCGATGTTCGAGGTCGTGCGCGCGTTGCACGAAGGCCGCGACGGCCATGTGATCCGCCGGTTCGGCCGCGCGTTCACGCGACGGTTCGGCGTCTCGCTCGCGTTGGAGCTGATCGCCGCCGCGTTCATCGCGCTGGGCACGTTCGACCTGTGGTATCTGACCAAGCAGGTCGCGGACACGACGATGGCGTCGCTCGGATACGGGATCACCGTCGCCCTCGCGCTGATCGTATTGGCCGGCGCCGGATTCGCGTTCCCGGTCACGTCGAGGTCAAAGCTCGGCGTGGGCGAGCAGATCGCGCAGTCGTTCCGCGTGGCCCTCGCCCATCCGCTGACCGCGCTGATCGTGCTCGTACTCAACCTGCTGCCGGTCGTGATCGCCGTGTTCGTACCTGGCGGATTCGCGTTCGTCACGTTCTTCTGGGGGCTGCTGTTCACGGCCGCGAGCGCGTGGATCACCGTCTACCTGATGCTGCGCGCCGGCATCATCGCCCTGCCGGCCGATCCCGACGTGGAGACGCCGACGTCAGAGTCAGAAGAATAGTCGCTGCCAACCCTACCTCCGTCTTTTCTGCCTCATTTTTCTGCATCACCGAACGTTTTCTGCCTCATTTTGATACACTTTGATGCAGAAAAACTCGTCGTGAGGCAGAAAGCGAGCAGTACATTCCATGCACCAATTCGACTATGCGTGCGCCGCGGAATCGCTGCTCACCCCGCATATCGCCCGTCTGCTCACCACCATTCACGAGGCAAAAGGACGTCAGAACGTCCAGATCGACATGCGTCCCGAAGCGGTACGCACCTTGGTGGACGTCGCGCGCATCCAAAGCACCGACGCATCGAACCGCATCGAAGGCATCGCCACCAGCGACCGCCGTCTCAACGCATTGATGCTCAAGACCGTCACGCCACGCAACCGGGACGAGGAGGAGATCGCAGGATACCGTGATGTGCTGGCCCTGATCCACGACAACCACGACTACATCCCGCTGACGCCGAACGTCATCCTGCAGCTGCATCGCGACCTGTTCCGACATACCCCGCTGGCGTTCGGAGGACGATTCAAGGACAGCGACAACGTCATCGTGGAACGGAGTACCGACGGCACGCAAACGGTCCGTTTCGCCCCGCCGTCCGCGCTCATGACGCCGGAGCTCATCACCCGGGCCTGCGACGCGTTCAATGAGGCGGTCGGGAACGAACATGTGGACCCGCTGCTAGCGATCGCCATGTTCACGTTCGATTTCACCTGCATCCACCCGTTCAACGACGGCAACGGACGCATGAGCCGCCTGCTCACATTGTTGCTGATGTACCGCAACGGTTTTGAAATCGGCAAGTACATCAGCATCGAGCACATCATCGAGCAGACGAAAGACACGTACTACGACGCCCTCGCCGCCAGTACGCGCGGGTGGAACGACAGTGTCAACGACTACGCGCCGTTCGCGCAATACCTGCTCGGCACGATACTGACCGCATACCGGGAGTTCGACGAACGGATCGGCCAACTGATCACGCCGACCGGCGCCGGAACCGACGGACACCCAGGAACCGCAACGACCAAGCCGTCGAGCGAACGCCGGATCGCCGCACTGTTCGAGCGAACGCTGTCCCCGATGTCAAAGGCGGATGTGCTCGCGCAACTGCCCGACATCAGCGTCTCCACCGTCGAGCGAACGCTGAAGCGCATGCTCGACGCGGGAGAGATCACCAAAATCGGCGCCGGACGGGCCACGCGCTATGTCAGCAAGCGGTAGGCGACACGCACGATCGCAAACGGCCCGTTCGTCCGCGGCAGACACCCCGGCCCATCTGGACCAGCCCGCAAACCCTACCCGACGAGCGGACCGCTGGACTCGCGGAAGACGAGTTCGCTGGCCTCTTCGGTATAGGAGTCGACCTGCTTGCCGTCGATGAGGTCGAGCAGCATGCGCGCGGCGCGCTTGCCGTGCGTCACGACGTCGCGGCTGAGCGCGGTGATGCTCGGCGCGCTGACGGAGCACAGGAACGAATCGTCCCACGAGATGATCGACAGCCGGTCGGGCACGGAGACGCCCATGGCGTTGGCGGCCTTTACGGCGGCGAGCGCCATCACGTCGTTGTCGTAGATGATCGCGGTCGGCGGCTTGGACAGCGACAGCAGGCGTTCGGTGCAGCGCTGGCCTTCCGCAGGCGAATAGTTGGTGTGGAAGCAGCTGTACTGCACGTCCAGTTCGGCGGTTTCCTCCATAAACGCGTTGTCGCGGATGAACGTGTGGCCGTACCGTTCGGGGCCGGCGATGCGCGCGATGCGCTGGTGGCCGAGTTCGTGGCAGTAGTCGACGAGCAGGTGCGCGGCGCCCTGTTCGTCGTCGGCGAGGCTGGCCAGTCCGCCGGCCATCGTACTGTCGCACAGCAGCAGCACGGGCATTTCGGGGTGTTCCGCGAACAGTTCGACGCGCGGATCGCCCAGTTCGATGTTCATGAGCAGCACGCCGTCGACCGCGCCGGTGGCGATCCATTCCTTGAGCACGTCCATTTCGGACTGCTGGCTGTGCGAGGAGCGCACGAGCAGCGAATAGCCTTCGGCCTCAAGTTCCGCGGTCAGGCCGGCGATGAGCTCCATCGTGTAGGTTTCGACGGACAGCACGTGCGTGTCGTAGGTGAGCACCAGTCCGATCGACTGGGTGCTGGCGTTGGACAGCGCCTTGGCCGCACTGTTGGGCTTCCAGCCCATCTTGTCGGCGACCTTGAGCACCTTGTCGCGCGTGGCGGCGGAGACGCCGGGCTTGTCGTTGAGCGCGTAGGAAACCGCGCTGCTGGAGACGCCGGCCGCTTTGGCCACGTCGGAAATAGTCACCTTTGACTTCAGCATGGTTTCCTTACTCCTTCCTTGGTGAAGTCCTCTGTCACTTCGGGGCCGTGGTGCCGGTCCAAGACCAGGGCCGGCACCACGGATAAGCCGGTATTCATTCTACCGGCGACATACCGCGTACTTTACCGCTTGAGGTCGTTGGCGGTACGCAGCACGTTCGGCGCGGCGAACGCGGCAGGATCGAGTCCGACGGCGGCCGTGACGTGCCACGTCACCGACTCTCCCGGCAGCAGCGTGACCAGTCCGCCATCGATTGTCGCGGTCTGATCGACCTTGTCGACCATGCAGAACACGTCGCGCGCGTAGGCCTTCGCGGTGACGGTCAGGTCGTAGCCGTCGCCGGCGGCCGTG
Organism: Bifidobacterium aerophilum; assembly: GCF_010667685.1. Lineage (GTDB taxonomy): Bacteria > Actinomycetota > Actinomycetes > Actinomycetales > Bifidobacteriaceae > Bifidobacterium > Bifidobacterium aerophilum. The sequence continues at coordinate 76,321 of NZ_WHZW01000015.1, forward strand.
ACGGTCGCCTCGATCGGCTCGCGGTCGAGGTTCTGGTCGATCACGTCGGCCGGGTTGTAGATCGCGCGGGCGAACTCGCCGTCGCAATCACCGTCAGCCGCAGCGGCAGCCGGCGTCGCGACGAGGATCTCGCCGTTCGGATCATCGAACGTCGCGACCGTCTCGTCGAGCGCGAGCGTCACATGGCCCGGCTTGCCGGCCTCGAACGCGACGTCGAAGACCTGCGACGCGAGCACCGTGCCGGCGAGGTCGCGGCGTTCCACCGTCCACGTTCCCGTCCACGCCGAAAGCGTGTCGTTCGCCACGACGAGCGCCAGGTGATCGGTCGCGGTCGGCACGCCCTCCCAGCTGTGCTCCTCGCGGTACTGCTCGCTCGTGCGCGGCTGGATCGTGGCGAAGCGAGGCGCGAAGAAGTCGCGCGACGCGTACCACAGGGGCTTGCGGTGGCCGTAGTAGTCGACGGCCGCCCACGAGACGACCGGCCAGTCGTCGTTGAGCTGCCAGATCAGCGCGCCCGCGTTGACCGGCTCGAGCGAACGCATATGCTCGACTCCGAAGCGGAGCGCCTGCGCCTGCTGCAGCTGGCACGCCCAATGCCAGTCCTCGATCGACGCCCACTCGTCGGTCGGGATAAGCCAGCTGTGCTCGCCATCGGACGGCTTGCCGTTGACCACGCCGCCGTAGCTCACGTCGTTGATGTTGCCCGGCGTCAGGTGCGAACGCATGCCGCGGGCCAGCTTGATGTTGCCGCCCATGGCCTTCTGGTGCACGAGCATCTGCTTGCCGAACGGCTCGAGCTTCTCGTCGTGTACGACGCGGGTGAGCGTGCTGAACGCCGGCGGCGCCTGGTAGCCGAACTCGTCGGCGAAGCGCGGCGTGTAGTCGGCGTACTTGCGGTAGTCGACGCGGTTCCACACATCCCAGATGTGCATGGTGCCGTCGACGTCCTTGTTCGCGTCGACGAACTTGGTGAAGCTCATCGGCGAGCTCGGCAGATAGACGTGCGTCGGGTCAAGCTCGGCGAGCAGCTTCGGGAACAGGTCGGCGTAGTAGTAGTCGCCCCAGCCCTTTTCGCCGTAGCCGTACTCGTTGGCCGGCTTGTCGTCGTCGCGCAGGGCCTGCTTGAAGCCGCCCCACTCGGAGTAGGCGACGTAGTTCTCGTTCGAGCCGTTCCACACGGTCAGGCTCGGGTGCGGGGCGAGACGGGTGATGTGCTCGCGCGCCTCGGCCTCGATCTCGGCCTTGGTGCCGGCGTCCTCCGGATAGGCGGCGCAGGCGAGCATGAAGTCCTGCCAGACCATGACGCCCAGCTCGTCGGCCAGGTCGTAGAACTCGTCGGATTCGTAGATGCTGCCGCCCCAGGCGCGCACCATGTTCGAGTTGGATTCGACGAGATCCTTGAATCGCGCCGCGTAGAACGCCTTGTCGCCGCGCGACAGGAACGCGTCGATCGGCACCCAGTTGTAGCCGCGCGCGTGCACCGGCACGTCGTTGACGTAGATCTGGAACGGGCGGCCGATCTCGTCGGCGCGCGTGTCGACGTGGACGGTGCGGAAGCCGACGCGGCCGGTCCACTTCGCGTCCGGCACGACGGCGTCGGACGCGACGGCAGACGTGACGGTTACGTCGTACAGCGGCTGCTCGCCGTAGCCGAGCGGCCACCAGCGGCGCACGTCCGGCACGACGGCGGTCAGCGTCGCGGTGTCACGGCCGTACTCGACCTCGCCGGTCACGGTCACGTCCGCGCCGAACCCGGCCACGGTCACGCTCACCGGCACCGGTTTCTGCTGCACGTGCGCGTCGGCCGAGGTCATCACGCGGCCTTCGCCCTCGCGTTCGATCTCGACGGTGGTCGTGAGCACGCCGGAACCGTCGGCGCGCACGTCGACGAGCGGGCGCACGGCCTTGAACCGCACGCCGGACCACGAGTCGATGCCGATCTCGCGCCACATGCCGGCGTTCGCGACGTCGATGCCCCAGTCCCAGCCGAACTGATAGCTGGGCTTGCGCAGCTGGTTGAACGCGTGGTGCTCGGTGTGCGGATAGTAGCCGAGTTCGCGTTCGCGGCGGTCGGATTCGCGCACGGACGACGCGAAGGTGACGGTCAGCGTGTTCTCGCCGTCACGCAGCTGGCCGAGCGCGTCCCAGCGGTAGGAGCGGTGGTAATTCTGCGCGTAGCCGACGAGCTGGCCGTTGATCGCGACGGTGGCGACGGTGTCGAGGCCGTACGCGACGAGGTCGTGGCGGGTCTTGCCGTCCGCATGCCATTCGAACGTGGTCTCGAACTGCCAGTCGACGTCGCCGATCCACTGCTGACGGTTCTCGTTGTCGCCGTCGAACGGCTCGTCGATGAGACCGGCGCGGAGCAGGTCGAGCGTGACCTCGCCGGGCACGGTGGCCGGGATGCCGGCGGCGATCGCGTCGCGGACTTCGGCCGGGGCGACCTGCGGGTTGAGCGCGCGGACCGTCCAGCCCTGCGTGAGGGAACGGAAGGTTTCTGGGGTGTGGGTCATGATGAACGTCCTTGTGGTCGGTATGGGCCGCTCGCCGGCGGGGCGGGGCGCCGGCAGCGGCCTGGTTGCTTGAATTGTATGCGATTGATATGCCGGAGGGCTCCCCGTTTGCGAGGGAGCCCCGTCGGCGGCCGTCACTCCTTGACGGCGCCCGCCGCGATGCCGTTGTAGATCTGCTTCTGGAAGACGAGGAACAGGATCAGCATCGGCAGCAGCGTGATGATCACGCCGGCGCAGATCAGGTTGTACTTGCTGCCCTGCGGGCCGGTGAAGGAGTACAGCGCGATGGCGACCGTCTTCAGGTTCGCGTTCTGCAGGTAGAGGTTCGCGGCATAGTACTCGTTGTACACGCCCACACCCTTGAGGATCATGCAGGTCACGATGGCCGGCTTGAGCAGCGGCAGCAGGATGCGCGAGTAGACGGTGAAGTAGGAGGCGCCGTCCACGATCGCGGATTCGTCGAGCGAGACCGGGATGTTCTCGAAGAACTGGATGAACACGTAGATGGAGATGACGTCGGTGCCGCACATCATGAGGATGTAGCCCCACATCGTGTTGACGGCGTGGATGTTCACCATCATCTTGTACAGGGCGACTTGCATCGCGATGCCGGGCAGCAGGGCCGCCATGGTGAACAGGCCGCGGATCAGCGTGTTGCCGGGGAACTGGAAGCGGGAGAGCACGTACGCGAGCTGGGTGCCGATGATCGTGGTGACGAACAGCACGACGACCAGCACGATCGCGGAGTTGCGGAACGCGACGCCCATGTTCGACAGCTGGAACGCCTTGACGTAGTTCTCGAAGTTTAGCCAGTTGCCGGGCATCTGCATGACGCTGGTGGACTGGTATTCCGAGTCGGTCTTCGCGGCGGTCACGAAGCAGCTCACGACCGGCAGGATGAACCAGAAGGCCAGGAAGACGAGGCTGAAGTACTTCAGGAACGTCATGAGGTTGACCTTGAACTTGTACCAGAAGCTCACGCCGCTCACCGGCTTGGCCTGCACCGTTGCGCTTGACATCACGCCACCGCCTTTTCCTTGGAACCGTTACGGAAGATCGGGGCCGTCTTCACGGCCATCTTGCGACGCTTGCGGTCGGCCTTGGCCGCCTGCTTGCGGGCCTTGGCGACGCCGTCGTCCGCGTCGCGGAACACGAACTTGAAGAACAGCTGCTGCAGCAGCGCCATGATGAGGATGATCGCGAGCAGCACGATCGCCATGGCCGAGGCGAGGCCGACCTTCTGGCTGGTGTGCGCGAGCTGATCCATGAGGACAAAGTAGCTGGCGGTGCCGTTCGCGCCGGAGGTGACCACGTACGGGATCTCGAAGACGGACAGCGAACCGGTGATCGACAGGATCACGTTGAGCACGAGGATGGTCTTGATGCCCGGCAGGATGATGTGCCTGAACTGCTGCCACTTGTTCGCGCCGTCGATTTCGGCCGCCTCGTACAGCGACTTGTCGATCGACATGATCGCGCCGATGAACAGGATCACGCTCTGGCCGATGTAGCGCCACAGGGAGGCGCCGACGAGCGACCAGTTGTTGATGGACTGGTCCTTGAGCCAGTACGGCAGGTTGTTGAGATCGAAGCCGCACAGCTGGAGCACGGAGTCGAAGATGTAGCCGCGGGTGTAGAAGAACTTGAAGATGAAGCCGACCGCGATGCCGTTGATGAGGTACGGGAAGAAGTAGATGCCCTTGAAGAGGTTGCCGAGCTTGACCTTGAAGCTCAGCACGGTGGCCATGTACAGGGCGAGCGCGAGCTGGATCAGCGAGCCGATGATGTAGTAGAGGCTGATCTTGAGCGAGGACAGCGTGTCGTCACGCGTGAACACCTGGATGTAGTTGTCGAGGCCGACCCACTTCGGGGTGCCGATGTACTTCATCTTGTAGAAGCTGTAGCCGGCCATCTGGATGAACGGGACGTACGTGAAGAACACCAGGAGCGCGAGCGGAATCGCGCAGAACGCGACGATGATGAGGCCCTTGCGCCAGTCGCGCGGCTTCTTGTTCTCCCGCACAGCGCCCTCCTGCGTGTAAGTCGCAGTCGCTGAAGTCATGATTCCTCGCTTAGTTAGAACGATGCTGATAGCAGAATGTCGATCGGGTTTCGATGGATGCGATGTTCGCAAAACGGACAGGCCGCGGGTCGATGCGGGGCCCGCGGCCTGTCGTGGATGATGCGGGTTATCGGCGGATGCCGCTCACTTGGCGACGGTGGTGTACTTGACGTCCACGTCCTCGGTCTTGAGGGCGGCGTTCCACTTCTCGTTCCATTCCTTGACGATGTCGTCGTAGGACTCGTCCTTGTTGGCGGCGTGCTCGACGATGGCCTGGACGCGGGCGTTGCCGCCGGCGTTGATCGCGAGCTCGGAATCGGAGTTGAGGTCGTTGAAGAGGTCCTCCTCGCCGTCGACGGCCGGCTCGTCCTCGATGAAGTCGACGTCCTTGAACTCGTCGCCGTAGATGTCGGGCATGGAGTCGTCGGAGATGTCGGTCGGGATGCCGCCCTCGTTGATCGCGAAGCCGGACTTCTCGACCATCCACTTGACGAAGATCATCGCGGCCTCCTGGTTGGTGACGGAGGAGTCCTTGTTGATGCACCAGGCGTAGTCGGCGGCGGAGGTGGTGTACTGCTTGCCGTCCACGGTGATCGGGAACGGCATGTAGCTGATGTCGTCGGCGTTGTCGCCCGCGTTCTTGATCTGGGAGACGGCCCAGGCGCCGAGCACCATGGTGGCGATCTCGCCGTTGTTCATCTTGGACTTGGAGGACTCCCAGTCGGTGGTGGAGTAGTCGTCCTCGATCAGGCCGTCGGCGACCGCGTCGTAGAGGACCTTGTAGACGTTGTAGGCGTGGGTACCGTCACCGGGGTCCGCGAACGGGCTTTCGGTGTGCAGCAGTTCCTGGTTCATGTACTTGCTGTCGCCGGTGGCGGTGCCGCCGATGTAGGAGTCCCATGCGCTCATGGTCCAGCCGGCCGCGTAGTTCGTGTACAGCGGGATGGCCTTGGTCTTCTCCTTGACGGCCTTGAGGGCGGCGATGAAATCGTCCGGGGTCTTCGGGACCTCGGTCACGCCGGCCTCCTGGAAGATCTTCTTGTTGTAGACCACGCCGAGCGCGTTGCCCATCGAGGCGATGCCGTAGACCTTCTTCTCGTAGGCGTTGTTGGTGGCGTAGCGGACTTCCTTCTGCATGTCGTCGAGGGAGCCGAACGGCAGGAAGTAGGTGGGGTATTCGCTGCGGTCGACGGCGGGCAGCATCATCACGTCGCCCCAGTCGCCGCCCTGCAGGCGGGTGAGCGCGTCGCTGGCGTAGTTGGTGCTGGTCTCGACCTTGACGGTGATGTTCGGGTACAGCTTGTTGAATTCGGCGATGTACTCGTTCCAGGATTCGCCGTTGTAGCTGTCGTTGGCCATGTCGGTCTTGTGGTTGAAGACGCGGATGGTGGCCTTGATGTCGGTCTTGGTCTTGCCGAGCTCGATGCTCGGGTAGGTCATGTCGGTGGTATCGGACGAAGCGCCGTTGCCGCTGCCGCAGGCCGCCATGCCCAGCACGCAGACGGCGGCGGTGGCCGCGGTCACGATCCTCTTGAATGCGTTCATTCCTGTCTCCTTTGCCATAGAGCGACCGAAGGTGAACCTCTTCAGCTACTTTCCCTGCATTCCGCCGTCGCTCAGCGATGAACTTCGGCGGCGGATTCAAGCAAAAACCCTTGAAAACTGAAGCTTTTGCGTTGTTGGTACCCAATATAAACCCGGCTTATCGCTTTGTCAACCGGTTAAGTAATCGCGTTAACTCAAAGTCGCACATAATCGAACATCCCCTGCCGGCCGCCCGGGCACTTAACGTCACAAATCATTGGAAACATTGGTATATCATGCGTTCGTCACCTTGCCGCCACGCGTCAACTTAACTGAAGCCATAAGCCTTCATCGCGGCATCCACCGGCGTGTCGCACCGTCTGCACCACCGATCGGCACAGTTCCGTGCTTACGCGGCTGAACTCTTGCCGAAACTTTACTGAACCGGTTACGTTTTCCGTTGCGCCAACTATCCTGTTATCGCGCACACCGCAACGAATCCCGCCGAGGAGCACCGATGACATCATCAACCGCCGGCCGCCAGGCCGACGAACACAACGTCACGGACGACACCGCTGCCGATACCACAGACGACGGTGCCTGGACCGCCGCCGTCCCGCCGGACACCCCCTGGTCGTTCACCGAGTACATCAACGCATACCGGCGCAACGCCGGCCACCCGGTCCACATCCTCCTGAGCTTCTTCCGCGGCTCCGGCGGCCGGCTCGCGATCGCCACGCTCGCGCTGATCGCCAAGCAGTCGCCGTGCTGGGTCATCCCGATCGTCACCAGCAACGTCATCAACATCATCACCTACCGCGACCAGCACGACCTGAGCGAACTGTGGGTCAACCTCACCGTCGCCCTCGTCTTCATCCTGCAGAACGTGCTGAGCACCTGGACCGTCGCGCTGCAGTTCGGCCGCGTCAACCGCAACATCGAACGAAAGCTGCGCGGCAGCCTCGTCGTCAAACTGCAGCAGCTGTCCATCCGGTTCCACAACGAAACGCAGTCCGGCCGCCTGCTGTCGAAGGTCATGCGCGACGTCGAAAACGTCGAGGTACTCATCGACCAGACGTACCGCAGCCTGCCGATCATCGCGCTCGACATCGCCATCGCGGTCGTCGTCACCGCCATGCACAGTCCCACCGTCCTGCTGTTCTTCGCGCTGACGGTGCCGGCCGCGGTCATCGCGATCTACGCGTTCCGCAAACCGATCCGACAGTCGAACCACGACTTCCGCTACCAGATGGAACAGACGCAGGCGGCCGTCGCCGAGATGATCGAGATGATCCCGGTCACGCGCGCGCACGGCCTGCAGCACGTCGAGATCGACCACATGAGCAAACGGCTCAACCACATCCACGACACTGGCCTGCGGCTCGACGTGGTCAACGGCCTGTTCGGCGCGACGAGCTGGGTGGTGTTTCAGGTGTTCCAGCTCGGGTGCCTCGCGTTCACGTCGCACCTGGCGCTGAACGGACGTATTCCGATCGGCGACGTGGTGCTGTTCCAGACGTATTTCGCGCAGATCGTCAACTCGATCTCGTCGCTCATCAACCTGTATCCGGTGCTCACCAAAGGCATGGAGTCAGTGATGTCGATCGGCGAGATCCTGCAGGAAACGGACGTGGAGCGCAACGCGCGTGACGTGGAACCGGCCAGGCTGCGCGGCGAGGTGGAGTTCCGCGACGTGGACTTCCGATACAGCCCCGATTACCCGATGGTGCTGCACGGGTTCTCGCTGAAGGTGCCAGCCGGGCAGTCGCTCGCGTTCGTGGGCGATTCCGGTTCGGGCAAGTCGACGCTGCTCAAGCTGCTCATCGGGTTCGGCGTGCCGCAGGCCGGATCGGTGCTGGTCGACGGCATCGACCTCAAGGACATGGACATCGACGCGTACCGGCGCCAGATCGCCGTGGTGCCGCAGAACACGATCCTGTTCTCGGGCACGCTGCGCGACAACATCATCTACGGGCTGGGCGACGTGGACGACGCCGAAGTCGAGCGGGTGGTGCGCGAGGTCGGGCTCGACGACGTGGTGGCCGAGCTGCCCGACGGGCTGGACACGCGTCTCGGCGAGCATGGCGGGACGCTGTCGGGCGGGCAACGGCAGCGCATCGCGATCGCGCGGGCGCTGATCCGCCACCCGCGCATCATCATCTTCGACGAGGCGACGAGCGCGCTGGATTCGGCGTCGGAAAAGAAGGTGCAGGCGGCGATCGAGCACATGATGGGCCAGTGCACGACGTTCATGGTTGCGCACCGCCTGTCCACGATCCGCAACGCCGACCGGATCGTGGTGATGGAGCACGGGCGCGCCGTCGAGGAAGGCTCCTACGACGAGCTCATGGCCGCGCGAGGCAAGTTCTACCGCCTCAAGAAGATGCAGGAATAGCGGGATTCCCCGCGCCCGTCCTGGTTCCCTCTGCCCCTCCGACGGACGTACTCCTTTTTGATATTTTTGATATTTTTGATATTTTTGATTTGGCTGCATTCAATGTAAGGAGGCCTTATGCGGGCGACGGCGAATCCGTTCAAACCCACGGCAGGAGGGGAGCCTCCACTGCTCATCGGCCGTTCCAAGATCATCCGGGATTTTGAAAAAGGACTCGACAACGGCGTAGGGGCACCAGGGCGAATCATGCTGATCACCGGTCCACGAGGAACCGGCAAAACAGTATTGCTGACGGTTTTCGGAGACAAGGCACGCGACAGAAAATGGGACGTCATCGAGGAAACGGCATCCGAAGGCCTCTGCGAACGCCTGGTCAACGAACTTCGCAACAAAGACCGTCTACTTGACCGGCTCAGCATACGACCATCAATCAGTCTCAGCGGAGCAAGCATCAGCTTGGGCGAAGCCGAACTGTCGCCGAAACGAATGCCCGAGACACTACGCAACGCCATGTCCGAACGACTCGACCTGCTCGGTAAACGTCACGCCGGGCTGCTGATCTCCATCGACGAAACACAGGCCGCACAACGATCCGATCTCATCGCGCTGGCTACGGCGATTCAACATCAGATACGCGAACGACGGGATATCGCCATCGTGTTCGCGGGGCTACCGCAGATGGTCTCGGACCTGTTCAATGACGACGTCATTACGTTCTTACGTCGAGCGAAAACCAATGTACTCACCGATATTCCGATCGATGATGTACAGGATGCGCTCGGACGCACCTTCCGGACATCCGGCATGATCATCAGCGACGATCAGCTTCATGCGGCGGCGCAGGCGACATCGGGTTACCCTTACATGATCCAGCTCGTGGGATATCACATCTGGGATGTCGCCGATATGCGGGACTCGGATATCGTGTCGGATCAGGACATTCACGACGGTCTTGCCGAAGCACGAATCGATCTCGACAATGCCGTATGCATTCCGGAACTGCACGGATTGTCTCGCAACGACAGAGCATATCTGGAGGCGATGGCCCAATCCGACGGACCGTCATCGACAAGCGACGTCGCCGAACGAATGGGGAAAACGGATAATTACGCCGCCACATATCGGAAACGGCTGCTCGATGCCTATGTCATCAAGGAGACCGAGCGCGGAGAGGTCGACTTTGCGGTGCCGTTCCTACGCGAATATCTGCAGCGGCAATAAGACATTCCCGCCACGCAAGGCGCCATAGGGAGCGAGTGCGATCGTCGTACCGGAAAACGCTCGCTCAGAGTCGACCGAACGAGCGTTTTCGTCAAACACTCCCGAATCAGCGCATCACAGCACCGGCAGCTCGCGCGAGGCGATGAGCTTGCGGTACCACTTGAAGCTGTCCTTCGGGGTGCGCTCCTGCGTCTCGTAGTCCACGTAGGTGATGCCGAAGCGCTTGGTGTAGCCGAACGCCCACTCGAAGTTGTCGAGCATCGACCACACGAAGTAGCCACGCAGGTCCACGCCGGCCTCGATCGCACGGCGGGCCGCGTCGAAGTGCTTGGTCAGGTAGGAGATGCGCTTGTCGTCGTGCACGGCCTTGACGGCGTCGCCGGTCGCGGGATCGGTTTCGGTGACGAGCTCGTCGGCGCACGCGATGCCGTTCTCGGTGATGAACAGCGGCAGTTCCGGATAGTCGTTGTGCACGCGCACGAGCATGTCGTACAGGCCGTTCGGGTCGATGTTCCAGCCCATTTCGGTGTGCTCGCCCGGGGTCGGCAGCCAGTCGATGTCACTGCAGCCGGGGAACGTGCTCGCCTCGGTGGACTGCGGGAACTGCGGACGGTCGCTCATCGCGACGAGTCCGGTCGAGTAGTAGTTGATGCCGAGCAGGTCAAGCGGTTGGTGGATCTGTTCGAGGTCACCGTCCTTGACGAAGCTCCAATCGCAGATGCCCTTGGTGACGGCGAACAGTTCGGCCGGATAGTAGCCACGCAGCATCGGGTCAAGGAAGACGCGGTTGCCGACCAGGTCGGTGCGATGCACGGCGTCCGAGTCGCCGCGATTGAACTGGAGGTTGAGGGTGACGGCGACGCGCGCGTCGTCCTTGATCTCGCCGCGCAACGCCTGCACCATGAGTCCGTGGGCGAGGTTGAGGTGGTGGACCGCGGCGAACGCGGCCGGGCCGCCGCCCAGACCGGGGGCATGTTCGGTGCCGCCGTAGCTCAGGTAGGAGGAGCACCACGGCTCGTTGAGCGTGATCCAGGTGTCGACGCGGTCGCCGAGACGTTCGGCGACGCGCTGAGTGTAGTCAGCGACGCGGTAAGCGGTGTCGCGGTTCAGCCAGCCGCCCTTGTCACCGAGATACTGCGGCAGGTCCCAGTGGTACAGCGTGGCGCACGGCTTGATGCCGTTGGCGAGCAGTTCGTCGACGACGCGCTCGTAGAAGTCGAGGCCTTCCTCGTTGGTGGGACCGAGTTCGGTGGGCACGATGCGCGGCATGGCGATGGAGAAGCGGTAGGCGTCGACGCCGAGCTCCTTGAGCAGGGCGATGTCCTCCTTGTAACGGTGGTACGAGTCGGTGGCCACGTCGCCGGTGTCGCCGTTGAGCGTATGGCCGGGCGTGTGCGAGAAGGTGTCCCAGATGGACGGGCAGCGTCCGCCTTCGGTGGCGGCGCCTTCGATCTGGTATGAGGCGGTGGCGGTGCCGAACATGAAGTCCTTGGAGAGTGCCATCGGCGTATTCCTTTCTGTAGTGGGTGCGGCGTTGCGACGGGTCCGGGGCGGCCCCGCGTGCCGGCGGGACGCCATCTTTAGCGACCAACCGGTAATTTACTTCGTCCGATATGAGTGTATCATAATTTTTATTAACCGGTTAAGGTGTTGCGCGGCACCGGATTGCATAGTCAGCCACCGCAACGGGACCGCCACGCCAAAACCCGACTGAACGGCATCATTCCACATCAATGAGGAGCATCGAAGATCGCCATGACCACAACTGCTGATTCCAACGGCACGAACACCGCCGCCGCGCGCACCGTCATCGCGCCGAACCACCCGGCCCTGCGCACGATGGGCCGCATCGACGACGCCGACCCGACCAGGCCGGTCTGGGTGTACCCGTACACGCAGACCGCCTTCCGGTTCACCGGCACGTCGCTGACCGCAACGCTCGAAAATCACTGGAACTACGGCGATACCAAGATCGGCGTCGTCATCGACGGCGTGCAGACCGCCGTACGTGTCCCTTCCGGCGTCACCGATCCGGACCACGCGCCCGACTACGGTCCGGTCACGGTCACGCTCGCCGACCATCTACCCGATATCGAGCACGAGGCGATCGTGTTCAAGCGGCAGGACGGCCAGAACTACTTCACCCTGTTCGGTTTCGGACTCGACGCCGACGCGACCGTCATGCCGCCGCTCGACCCCGCGCCCGCCCGTCGCATCGAGGTCTTCGGCGACTCGGTGTCCTGCGGCGAGCGCAACGAGGCGTCGCTGTACGTCGGCAAAGCCGATCCCGACGTCGACCTGAGCGGATACAGCAACGCGTGGTATTCGTACGATGCGATCGTCGCGCGCGATCTCGGCGCGCAGCTGCACGACGTATCGCAGGGCGGCGCGTCGCTGATTGACGGCATCGGCTGGTTCCGCGGACCGGATTACATCGGCCAGGAAAGCATCTGGGATCGTATCGAATACAATCCGACGCTCGGCGAGACCAAGCCGTGGGACTTCTCGCGGTACACGCCGCAGGTCGCTATCGTGGCGATCGGCCAGAACGACGCGCATCCGCACGATTTCATGGCCGACGATTACGACGGCGAGCAGGCCACGCGCTGGCGCGCCCGGTACGTCGATTTCCTGCGCGCGATCCACGCGCAGTATCCGAAGGCGACGATCGTGTGCATCACGACGCTGCTCATGCATGACCCGGCGTGGGACCGCGCGATCGACGAGGCCGTGCGCACGTTCAACGGCACCGCAGACGAGCCGCCGACCGCCGCATTCGGTTATCCGATCGAGCCGACGGACGCGGACGCTGTCCGAGCGGATGCCGCGCAGACGTCCAATGTTACGACCGGCACAACGACCGGCCGCACGGTCGCGCACCACTTCATGTTCACGCGCAACGGATCCGCCACCCCGGGTCATCCGCGCGTCGCCGAACACGAGGAGATGGCCCGCGAACTCACCGCGTTCATCAAGTCGCTGGGCAACGATATCTGGGAGGACTGATCATGGGCGAACCGACACAGACAAAGACCGTCGCGACCGGACCGGCACCGGGCGCGAACATGTCCGGCCTGGCGTCCGACATCGGCGACACCGTCGACAAGCCGTGCGGCACGGCGGCATTGCGCCCGGCCGCGATCTTTTCGCATGACATGGTGCTGCAGCGACACCGGCCGATCCCGGTGTTCGGCACCGGCGAGCCCGGCCGCACGGTGATCGTGCGCGTGTCTCAAAATGGCTCAGCTGAACCGATTAAGATACTATCGCGCACCGCTTCCGGCACAGCCGTCTCCGCATCCGACAGCGTCAGCGCGTTCACGACCGTCGACGACCACGGCGACTGGCTCGTCACGTTGCCCGCGCTCGAAGCGGGCGGACCGTACGAACTGACCGTCAGCGACCGTTCCGGCATCACGCTCACATACCTGCGCGTGTTCGTCGGCGAAGTGTGGCTGGCCGGCGGCCAGAGCAACATGGAACTGGAACTGCGCAACAGCGCCGGTGCGGACGCGGCGGTCGCCGCCAGCGCAGATCCGCTGCTGCGCTTCTACAACACCCCGAAAACCGGCGTGATCGACACGGATGCAGAAGACCATGCGATCTGGCAGGTCAGCGGCCCGGATACCAGCGGATACATGTCCGCCGTCGCCTATTATTTCGCCCGGAAACTGCGCGCCGAGCTCGGACCGGACGTGCCGATCGGCATCGTGGACTGCTACATCGGCGGCACGTCGATCACGTCGTGGATGAGCCGCGCGACGTTGGAAACCAGCGAGGCCGGCCGCGGCTATCTCGCACGATTCGACGCGGCGATCGCCGGCAAGACCGAAGCTCAGTTCGAAGCCGAAACGACCGCCTGGAAAACGAAATTCGACGCGTGGAACGACGCGATCGGCAAGGCACGCGCGGCCGAACCGGACATCACCTGGGACACGCTGAACGCGCGGTACGGCGAATGCCCGTGGCCGCCGCCGGTCACGCCGACCTCGCAATACCGTCCGACCGGACCGTACGGCACGATGATCGAACGCGTCGCACCGTATGGCATCGCCGGATTTCTGTGGTATCAGGGCGAGGAGGACGAGGCCCACTGCGATTCCTACCGCGAGCTGCTGGGCAGGATCATCGACGAGTGGCGCGGCCTGTGGAACGACGCAACGCTACCGTTCCTGATCGTGCAGCTGCCGCAGTGGATCGACAAGAACACCGCCGCGGCGGGCGCCGATCCGCTGCATTGGCCGGTGATCCGCAACGCTCAGTGGGATGCGGCCCGCACGGTACCGCATACGTTCACGATCACGACGATCGACTGCGGCGAGTTCGACAACATCCATCCGGCCGACAAGCGTACGCCCGGCGAACGTCTCGCCGACTGCGCGCTGCATCATGTATACGGTCGTGACGATATCGCCGTGGATGGTCCGGCCGTTGCCTCGTGCACGGAGACGGCCGGGACGGTCACGGTCCGGTTCGATCATGCCGACGGACTGCGTTTCGACGGTACCGTTCCCGGTACCTACGGGGAGGACGGCAACGATCCGTCGCACCGTTCGGCCATCGATTCCGGTTTCGAGATCGCCGGTGAGGACGGGAGGTTCCGCTCGGCCGAAGCCACTATCGTCGCGGATGACACGGTGACGCTGCAAGCGGCGGACGCCACCCGAGCGACCGCAGTACGGTACGCCTGGCGCAGCTGGGGACCGGCTCCGCTGTTCAACGGGAACGGATTGCCTGCGGCGCCGTTCCGGGTCACTGTTCGATAGGTCGATGGTTCCGACGTTGCGTCGTTGATGTGAGGAAAGCCCCGTGGAAGTGTTCGCAGGGCTTTCGTGTCGGCTGCGTTTGTGTGTATTGTATCCGCTGCTGGGGAACGCTGCGGGAATAAGGGGCCGTCGGGATACGCGCGTCTGGCGGACCCCACCCGTCGGCTTCGCCGCCACCCTCCCCTCACAGGGGGAGGGAAACAATGCGAGCTTCGGCGAGCCGCCGCGGATGTCGCCGCGGCCCCGTGGAACCGTCCGGCCTGTCCCTCCCCCCTTTGAGGGGAGGGCGTCCGCGGGCCGGGCGGGTCGGGGTGCATGGCGCTGCCGGGAATACAGATATGCGGAAAGCCCCGGACCGTCGTGGTTCGGGGCTTTCGTTAAGTTAAATTGCGGCGGTGTGCTACTCTCCCACACTCTGTCGGGTGCAGTACCATCGCCGTGCCAGGCCTTAGCTTCCGGGTTC
>NZ_WHZW01000016.1 GCF_010667685.1 Bifidobacterium aerophilum
GACCTACCTCTCCGATGTTCACCTCGCGCTCATCGCCATCCACCTCAAACGACCCTTAGAGTAAACACACCCTAGTATAACCAAATACACCGTAATCTTTCAATCGTTGAGCAATTACGGCCGTGTCAGCCTGCACTTTATCATCATAGGTTTTTTGCGACATCGTAAACTGATATTCTCGATCATCGTATCCACCAGTATTCGCCATTCCCATCATAATGAAATGCTGCGCCGGTAAGGTTAGATTCTTGTCATACGGCATAACGGTCTGAGTTTCAATGAACCGCTGATACGACACATGCGTTCCGACGAATCCGACGCCGGTTATCGCTAGGACGACCAACAACGGAATAATTGCGCGCCAACGGATCTGATTAATAATCCAGACAACAATGCAAGCAAAGGCCGGGATGACCGCCGATGGCTTCATGGCATACGTGACCGCCATAGTAATTCCGAAAAGTAGCAACAGAGCGACGTTCTTTGCTGATTTGACATATGACAAGTCAATCGCATCCGCTTTCAGGAAGTGCAGCGAAAAGGCCAGCAAAGCAAGCACAAACGGAAGACAAAACACATCACTGTATGGCTGCATGCACCATCCCGACAAACCAAGCAAGGCACACCAAAAGAAAAGAACGACATTCGCTATCAGTGCATCACCATATCGAAGAGCAATACGGTATGCGGCGATGGCGCATATATCGACAGTCAGAACAGACAACACACGTAGCGTCATCGTAAGATGAATCTGTGTGTCCGCGAACGGCAGCAGCCTGTGAATACCGAGCTCTATGAAATAGATCAGATAGTTGTTCGGGGAATTAGACAGGTACTCATATCCATTCAGACCTTTTGAAGTAATGACATTGGGATCAATGACATATTGAACGATCCATCCGCTATCTGCATCATTGAACGGCCCCATCGCAATCATTACTAACAGCTGAATGACTACCATACAGCCGAAAAGGATCCACTTATAACGAATAATGTTGCGGAGCATCCGGCTAATCCGGTGTCTCACTGTTTCAGAGACAAACAGTATAGACGACAGGAACAGCATCATTACGAGGAAAACCGTCGACGGACGATTGTTCTTGCTCACATCGATATCCGTCATCTGAGGGGCATATGCACGCAAAGCGCAATACATCCACCACATCAAAAGAACAAGCAGGATGAAAAAGCCAGAAAGAACAATAACCCTATACCACCTCACAGATGGCTTACTTGCAGCATTATGTTTCACGATAATTCCCAATCAACACACAGATGATTCGTATTACACACGAACATCACACATTGCACTTACTTGTTCAAGCGTTCTTCTTGAACAAGATAATTAGGCCTTTCCTTCGTCTGCATGAAAATTCGACCCAAATATTCGCCGATGATGCCAAGACTCAGCAATTGGACGCCGCCTAATATCAGCATCACGATCATAATAGAGGCGTATCCCGGCACGTCAATGCCGAAGATAAGAGTACGGAACAGAATGATCAGCGCATAGATGACCGCCACGATGGATACGATGCCGCCGAGCCAAGTGGCGATCTTCAACGGCAGCGTCGTAAAGCTGGTGATCCCGTCCATTGCCAGGTGGAACAGCTTATAGTAGTTCCACTTGGTTTTGCCTGCCGCCCTCTTGTCTCGATCATACAAAAACTCTATCTTTTTGAAGCCGATCCAGCTGAACAGGGCTTTTGAATTCCGTTCGGACTCATTAAGACGTTTCAACGCATCAATGCATTTGCGATCCAGTAGGCGGAAATCACCGGTGTCTTTCTGAATCGTCACGCCGGACACTTCCTGCAGCAGATCGTAATACCAGCGACTCGTTGCTTTCTTCAGCCAGCTTTCCCCCGCACGGGACCTGCGACGCGCATATACGTCGTCATACCCCTGCCGCCATAATTCCGCCATCTGAGGAATGAGTTCAGGCGGGTCCTGAAGGTCCGCATCGATGATTACTAATCCGTCAGTATGTACGTTTTCTATCCCGGCGAACATGGCCTTCTCCTTGCCGAAATTGCGGGACAGGAATATATACTCCACGTTAGGGCGTGTCTTTGCATAATCCTTGATCAGGGAGCAGGTACCATCCTTGGATCCGTCATCCACGAACAGAAGCGTATAGTCTAAGCCCCCCCCCCGATGCCGCGACCAGCTTGTCCATCCGCTCAAAAAGAATCGGCAAAGACTCCTGCTCGTTATAGCACGGGATAAGAATTGTTATGGTCCGCTTCCGAGAAAAGTCCGCATGCGCGCCCATACATTATCCCTTTCCAAAATCCAACGGATCAGCAACGCACAAGCCCAGCTTCCTCTATAAGGGCACCAGCCTCAATCTGATCCGTTGTTAGTTTACACTACAAGAGCAAGTTGGTAATCGGTCCAATCGCCATAACTTGATATGTCATTGGCCATATCTCTGCTTGTGTTCGATATGTGTTATAAACACAGAATGGGAATGCCATTGACGTCCGATAGAGCCCGATGCAGATCGGGGGTGTAAAGGCCACTGACTACTATCGGGCATAGTAGTCTAGGCGTTTCGTCGCCGGAATAAAGAAGAGGGCATTTCATGGCATCACATAGATTCATCCGTCAACGGCACACCCGACGGAGTCATCCCCTGCTGGCAATGATAACGGTTTGTCTGCTTTCGTTTGGCCTTCTGTGCAATACCGCATACGCTACGGACGATGTGTCCGAACCGACACATACGACTCAATCCGAGACAGGCGCATCAAACGGGTCCGGGAACAACGATTCGTCGATCCCGGATTCCGAAACCGCAAACGATCAGAAGGATCAGAAGCCGGATCAGACAAATTCCGATTCCGCAACGGAAGCATCGATAGGCAACGGGAACACGGAAGATCAGCCGAGCGCAGACGATTCCAACTCGTCGGATGCATCCGACGACGTATCCGATGACACCGCAGGAATCACACCCGACGACTCCGCGGTCACGACTCAGGTAGCCCCATCCGAGAAGACCACTAGTGTCGTTCTTCCCGACGGCATGTACACCTTCGCATCCCAACTTTCTGGGCACCGTCTGCTCGAGATCGCGAACGGCTCGACGAAGAACGGCGGAAAAGCACAGCTATACGACAACAACTATGCCTCCTGCCAGAGGTGGAAAATCATCAACGACGACACCGGACTGGTCCTCGTCAATGTCAGGAGCGGCAAGGTGCTTGAGGTGCCCGGAGCACGGGCCTCAAGGGGCGCGCGAGTCAAGCAGTATAAGTCCAATGGCACCGCCGCGCAACGCTGGATCGCGGAACAGACCGCCAAAGGCATCGTACTGCACTCGGCACTGAACAAGAACATGGTGCTCGACGTGGCCAGCGCGAACTCGGCAAACGGTGCGGCCGTACAGCTCTACACGGCGAATGGTACAAACGCGCAGGCGTGGATCACCACCAATGAGACCGCCGCCTTGACTGATCTAGCCCAAGCCAACAAAGGCACCGTTCCGGACGGCGTGTATGGATTCGCGAGCGCATTGACCGGCAGCCGTCTTCTTGAGATCGCCGGCGGCTCATCGCAGAACGGAGGCAATGCACAGACCTACCGCAACAACCGTACGTCAGCGCAGCGCTGGCAAGTAACCAACGATGCGAACGGCTTCCTGACACTGAAAAACGTACGTAGCGGCAAGGTACTCGACGTGGCCGGAGCATCTGCGAAAAACGGCACGAATGTGCAACAGTATGCGGCAAATGGCAGTCGCGCCCAGCAGTGGATCGCGGTGAAGACCGGCAACGGCATCGTGCTGCATTCCGCGTTGAATGCCAAACTGGTACTGGACATCGCGGCTGGGCAAGCCAAGGACGGCGCAAACGTGCAGATCTATCAGGAGAACGGTACCAAGGCGCAAAGCTGGTCGCTTGACACTTCGGCGTATGTGCGCGGTTCGATCGAGTCGTATTACAGCAGAAACTCCTCTTGGCTTGGCGTGCCGAAGGCAAACGAGCAGGCCGACGGCAATTATGTTGTGCAGGAATTCCAGAACGGCACCGTATATTCGAAGAACAATGGCGGCACCTATGCGGTGCGCAACAACGGCATGCAGAATACGTATGCGGAACAGGGTGGCCCGTCCGGCTGGCTCGGCTACCCGATCAGTGACGCGCAGACTAACAAGAACCGCACCGCACAGCAGTTCGAACACGGCGCGATCGTGAGGAATTCCAACGGCTCAGTGCTGTTCGTTAAAGGCGAGATCAACTCGTACTGGACGACGCAAGGTGGTTTCGGCGGCTGGCTCGGGTGGCCGACGGCTAACGAACAGGCCGACGGCAACGGCAATTACTCACAGAGCTTCGACGGCGGCACCGTGCACTGGTATGCCGACGGATCGTCGGTGGCCAGCATCCAGTCGAAATGGACGGCGCTTGGCGGAGACTCCGGATCATTGGGGGAACCGGCCGACAAGATCACCGTGCAGACCCCGCAGGGGTATGTACGCACGTTCAAGAAGGGCATGATCTTCGCCACGTCCGCGACGGATGTCTCCACGGCCGTGGTGATGGACTCGAACATCTTCACCTATTGGAACAGCAAGGGCGGTCTGAAAAGCTATCTTGGTCTGCCTACCGGCGATGCGCTCACCGTCAAGGGCGGCGTCTCCCAAACATTTAAGGGTGGCACCGTGTTTTGGAGCAAAGAGACCGGCGCGCACAGCGTCCGTTCCGGAGCGTTTCTGAACGAGTACGCCAAGATGAAGTATGAACAGGGCAAGCTTGGATTCCCCACCTCCGAGGAACAAACAATTCGCGGAGGTAAGTCGCAGGTATTCCAGAATGGACAGATTCACTGGTCGTCCGCAACCGGCGCACATGCAACCATCGGGGCGATCCTCTCATACTGGTCCAGTCGAGGCTGGCAGAACGGCTGGCTGGGCTTCCCCACCGGTGACGAATTGACAGTCAAGGGCGGCGTCTCCCAGACGTTCCAGCACGGCACGGTGTTCTGGAGCAAGAAAACCAACGCGCACGGCGTCAAAGGCGCGATCCTGAGCAAATACGCGAACATGAGGTACGAGCAGGGTAAGCTCGGCTTCCCTACCTCCGATGAGACCGGCACCGTGCGCGGCGGCGTCTGGCAGTCGTTCCAGAACGGCACGATGTATTGGAAGTCCGATACCGGCGCACATGCCGTGGCCAACGGATTCTTCGGCTGGTATCGCAACGACGGCTACGAACGCGGCATCCACGGGTTCCCAACCTCAGACGAGTATCTTGATCGTGGCCACGCCCGTCAGAACTTCGAGCATGGCTCGTACTGGTGGGGCGGCATGCCGTCCGGCACATACTCGTTCGGCATCCAGTGGGCCGGCCAGCCGAACACGTATTACTGCGTGCCAACATCCGGTTACATGATCATGCGCAACGCCAAGCGACTGACGTCCCCGAACGGCACTCGTCTGTCCATCGACGCGATAGCCCGCTACATGGGCGCCGGTACGGACGGCACATGGAACAACGAGAACAAGGCAGGCCTGAACGCCTGGCTCGGCGCCAACTATTACGAGCTATACGGGTACCCGAGCTACAGCACGCTGAAGAACCGCATCCTGCACTCGTATGAGACCGGTTACGCGCCGATGATCCTCGAACATGAGCGTCGCGGCGGATATCACCCGAACGGACATCCCAATGCCACGTTCTCGCATGCGCTCGTTCTTGACCAGTACAACACCAAGGACGACGGCATCCTGCTTGTGGATCCGCTTGCCTCGTACGGCGGCAAGCAGAAGTTCTGGGACCACCTGTCGGGATTCCGCAACGCCTATCTGACGGTCAGTTCCGATGGCGATGCGCCCGGCATCATGGCCACCCGCTGAACCCGAACAGACACAGTGAGGAACGATCGTGAACAACCCTAGCGATACCGAATCGACGCGAACGACGAAACGTCGTCGAATCTGGGCCTTGGCCATCGCGGCAGTCATCGTTGTGGCGATTATCGTCGCCGCGACGGTGGCGTTCGTCGTGACGCACGGCACCGATCAGGCGAACAGCGGCAAGGCCACGTCCCAGATCAAACCGTCGAAGTCGGACGGCGCCACCGTAACGCAGCCGAAAAAGACCGACGACAACGACGTCACGACCAAAAACGATCTTCCGTTCACCCTGGACGGCGTGACGGTCAGCGGCGGTACCGTGGAGGTTTCCGAGGGAACCAGTGCGGCCACGCTTGCTGATTCATGGACGTTCGGCGGCGATTTTTCGCAAATCGGTTCGTTCCCGATCGATACGACGACGGTGTTCGGCTCGACGACCAGCGATCCGAACGACCTGACCGCCTACTACGCTGCCCTGCTCCGCCAGGACGGCAGTACGCAAAGCGTGGACGAAAACGGCGCCGGAACCGGTGCCACGCCGGGTGCTACGTTCTACGAGCCGCAGGACGGTACCGGCGATGCGTCGCGCATCGTGTGGCGGTCGTCCTCGATGAACAACACCACGCAGACGGGTGTGGACAACTGGCGTCTGCAGATGTGGGAAGCCAGCAGCAACACCGCGCATACACTCGGCACCGCCGCAAGCCTCAACGGGCGGGACGATACGCCGCAAACCTACGGCGAGGTCGTGCCGACATTCAACGCCGATCACGCGTTCTTCTCGTCCAACGTCATGCGTGACGGTTCGTGGGTCGAAGCCGTGCTGTCGTTCGATCTCAACGGCAACGGCGATGCCGCTCCGCGCGTGGTCGGCGACGGCAACTTCCCGGCCGCGGTCGACGACGGCGTGCTGTTCGCCGGCAATGCCTCACAGAAGAACCAGTTCCGTGCTTACGCGACGTTGAAGCACGATGACGGCCAGTCATCCACGAACGTGTTCACCGTGCATTCGAACGGCGACAAATGGGGTATCTCCGGTGTCTGGGCGCACGGCAAATACCGTGCCGTGAGCTTCTCGGACGGCACGACCGACAGCGGCAACTACATCGGCCTGTGGTCCGACGATTTCAAGACGAACCTCGGCTGGGTGCACGTCAAATCCGCCAGCGTGGTCGCCTCGATGAACGATCAGTGGATCGTATGGGGATCCGGCTCGCAAAACGACAACGCCGGCATGTACGCATTCAACTGGTCGAACCAGACCGTCAAATATCTCGGCGAACTATCCGGTTATTCCCGACCGACCATCGCATCCGACAACAATACGGTGATGGTGCCCACCCACAGCGGTTCCGCCCAAGCGGTCGGCTTCACCGTGGGAACGTTGGAATAGTTTTACCACGCATAGCGAAGGGGCTGTTCGGAAACCACATAAGGTTTCCGAACAGCCCCTTCGCTTATTGTGTCCTTACTTCTTCAGCGTCCACCGCTGGGCGGAGGAACCGTTATAGGACCACAGCTGGATGTTCGCACCGTTGTTCCGGGAACCGCCGGAGACATCCACGGCCATGTTCTCGGCGAGCGCCGAGTACAGGACCACGCGGCCACGGCTGTCCTTCGTCAGAATCCACTTCTGTGCGTAGGACTTGTTCGACTGGTACTGCTGGATGTTCGCACCCTTGCCGGTGCCGGCTCCGGCGACGTCCAGCACCTTGCCGGACTTCACGTTGGTCAAGGTCACATAGCCCTTGCCATCATGCGTCACCTTCCACTTCTGGGCACTGGTGCCGTTCGCGGTGTAAAGCTGCACGTTCGCACCGTTCTTCTTGGAACCGCCTGCCACGTCGACGCGCATGGAGTCCTTCGCCGTGGACACGATCTCATAGGTGCCGTCGGCGACGTCACCCGCGTGATCCTTGGCGAAGGCGTCCAGCCGGCCGCGCAGTGTCTTGGTCGTCGTGAAGATCCAACGCTGGGCGCCGGAGTTGTTGGACGACCAGATCTGCACGTTCGTACCGTTCTTGGTCGAGGCTCCCGCCACATCCAGCACGAGGTCGGGCGAAACGCCGGACACCAGCTTGAACACCGATCCGGACTTCACCGCGATCCACTTCTGGGCGTAGGTGCGGTTCGACGCGTACTGCTGCACGTTCGCACCGGACTTTGCCGCGGCACCGGCGATGTCGAGCACCTTGCCGGACTTGGCGTTGGTGAACGTCACGTAGCCGTCGGCATCGTGGGACACGATCCATGCCTGCGCATCGGTGCGATTCGAAGCATACAGCTGCACGTTCGCGCCATTGTTCTTCGAGCCGGCGGCAACGTCCAGCACCTGCGACGACTTGTTGCTCGTCGCGATCGTGTATGTGCCGTTCTTCAGATCATCGCGATGCTCGTCGGCAAGACGGTCCAGCTTCTCTCGAGGGCTGGTGGCATCCACGAACTTCCAACGCTGGGCGAGGTTCTGTCCGTTCTGTGTGAACGCGTACAGCTGCAACATGCTGCCGTTGGCGTTCTTCGCGCCCGGCACGTCAAGCGACATGCCTTCCAGTCCGTCGGCGACCGGACGGATCGCGAACGTACCGTTTTCAGCGGCCACGATCTTCCATTCGGTGCCATACGTATCGGATGCCTCACGTTGTTCGATGCGTGAACCATTGGTCGCATGCAGCGGATAGGCAAGCGGCAAGCGCGATCCTTGGTTGACGATCGTATAATTGCCATTCTTCAGCGCGGTGACACGGTACTTCTGCGCGTCTGTAGTGTTCCTCGTATAGAGCTGCACGTTCGCGCGCGCTTTCTTGGAACCGCCCGGAATGTCTAGCACACGTTCGGTGCCACTCAGCGCGGTCGCAATCGCGAAGGTACCGGTGCCGAGCGCCACGTCCACATGCACGGTCACGCCGTCCGACCATCCGGAAACGGAACCGTGCACGTCGAAACCGCCCACCTTGGCATACTGTGTCTTGGAGAACGAATCCCAGACGACCTTCTCGTTGGTGGTCTGGCCGTTCGACCAGGTGGCTTGCACGGTGCTCGGCAGCACCGGCGCCTTGCGGGCCGGAGTGGTCACGGTTTGCGGAGCCGCCACGGAGACGATGTTCTTCCACTGGGCGTACAGCTGCACGTCGGCCGTCACTGCAGTGTCGAAATCGTATGCATTGCGACCATCCGCGTCAGTGGTCCAACCAACGAACACATAATCGTCGCGGGTCGGATCCTTCGGCTTGCTGGCCTTGCCGCCTTCGGCGACCTTCTGCTCGCTGGTCGAAGAACCGCCTCGGGAATCGAACCGTACCGTAAACGCACGTACCAGTTTCGACGTGGCCTGTGCAAGATCGGATGCGGCCTTGCTGAGCTGCGCCGGAGTCGACTGTTCATCGTCTGCGACCTTATGGACGGCGTCGCGTACGATGATGAACTCCTTCCACGAATCGGCGGTGTAGTCGGATTCGTTGAGCTGATCGGCCTTAGCAAGGCTGGCCTGAAGGCTGCTGCGATCCGCTTCGGCAACAGTGATCGTGAAGGTCGTGGTCTTGGTGGTATCGGCAACATAGGTCACGGTCACGGTCTTGGTACCAACCGTATTCAATTCAGGTTTCGACACCGTGTATTCGCCGGAGGAGAGCTCACGCTGTGAACCGTCCGCCAACGTCGCGGCGACGGCAAGACCCGCGGTGTCAAATACGTCACCGACATGGTATGCAGTGTGCTCCGGCGCTGCCGTCACCGTAATGGCGGTCACGTCAGGAGTCCACTTGGCATACAGGTCGAATACTCCATTGGCGGTCGGTACGAGATTCCTGACGGACTGTTTGTCCTGATAGGAATCGCCCGTCGAATCGGCCTTGGTATTCCAACCGGCGAACTGCCAATCCTTGCGAGAGAAAGTGTTTTCGCGCAATGTGACGCTTACGCCGTAGGAGACCTTCTGGTCAACGGTCTGGTCGTTCACAGCACCATCGTTGAGATGGAAGCGGATCGTATAGGAATTGACGGTCCACTGAGCATACAGTGTGACGTCCGCGGTCACCGGCTTGGTGAAGTCGAACGGCTCCTTGCCTTCCTTATCGGTAGCCCATCCGGCGAACGTGTATCCGGCGCGGGTCGGCGCGGCAGGCGCCGCCGCGATGCCGCCGTCCTTTACCGAAACAGCCGCCACATCGGAGCCGCCCTGCGTATCGAATGTGATCGTACGATCGGCGATGATCTGGCTGAACGCCCTGAGCGACTGCAACGGATACCCGTGATCGTCGAACAACGCCTGATTATCCCAGCCGGAAGCGCCCCAGCTGTCGTACTCGGTATTGTTCGGATCGTTGTCCTTGGAGTATTCGCTGGCCCAGCCGGTACCGTAATCGTTGGAGTATGTACGGTTGATCTGCCAGTGGTTCGTACCGGCGACCACGGCGATCCACGCAGGCTCCCAGTAGAATGCACCAAGGCCGAGATCAGTGCCGCCGTCTGCGGTGGTGACCGTCTCCATGATGTCGTGGATGACGTCGGCCTGCCCCTGCGCGGAAGCCGCGTAATCGCTCACGCCGCCGTCGACCAGGTTGTTGGCGAAACCGTCGCTGTCCTGCATGGTGAACGGCTGGCTGAACTCAACCACCGCGAACTTCTTCTTGTACGTTTCGGTGATGACCTTCTCGGACTTGACGAGCGCGGCCATGCCGTCCTTCGGATCGGTGCCGTCGCTGCCGGCCGACCAGAACGGGTAGTAGGTCATGCCGAACACGTCGTAGTCGAGCTTGTACTGCTGGAAGTTCTTCGCGATGACGCCGACCGTCCACGAGTCGGAATACATCATGTGCACGGCGATCTGTGTCTTCGGCGAATATTTGCGGATCGCTTTGGACGCCTCGTTCATCAGCTCGACCAGGCGTTCCCAGTTCGGGTCCTTGTCGAAGCTGTAGCCGTTGCTGCACACGGTGACGCCAAGCAAGCCGCAGTTGCTTTCGTTGCCGATCTGCACCATGCCCAGATCCACGCCGTTGTCATTCATGGTCTGCATGAACTTGGCGGTGAAATCATAGACATCGGTCTTCAGCTGGCTGTAGCTGTGGTTCTTCCACGCCTTCGGCGTGCGCCACGAGGACGCATAGAAGTCGTTGTAATGGATGTCCACATTGACCTTCAGGCCGTACTTCGTGGCTTCCTTGGCCATCTCGGTGACATTCTCGAGATCGTTGTTGCCGCCGCCGTAGGAGCGTCCCTGCGCATCGTATGGATCGTTGAACAGGCGCAGACGCACCCAGTTCATGCCGTTGTCCTTGAGGATCTTGAACAGGGATTCTTCCTTGCCATCGAAGTTCTTGAACCGCACGCCGGCGTCGTAGAGCGCCTGATAGCTGGAGACGTCCGCGCCTCGGATCGTGTCCTCGGTCACGGTCGGGATCGGCTCGACCGAAGCGGTCTCCTTGGTCGCACCGGTGTCCGCACCGGACGCATACGAATCCTGCGCCTCCGGCACCAGATCCGAGTCGGCAGGGTTTGCGGCCGCAAGCTGCGCGAACATCTTCAGCGACTGGAGCGGCTGGCCGAGATCGTCGAACAGCGTGGTGTCATCCTGCTGGGACGCGCCGCCGTTGTTCGCGTAATCGACGTATCCGGCCGCATACTTGCTCACCCAACCGGTACCGTAATCATTGGCCGCGTTCCAGTTGTCGGTGGCGTACCACAGGCCTGCCTTGACCGCGATCCATGTGGCGTCACCGTAGAACACGCCGGCGCCGTTCGCGTTGTTCTTCGCGGAAACGATCGACTTGTACAGCTTGCGCATGTAGTCGGCCTGACCCTGCGGGGTCAGTTCACCGCCGTTCTTGACGATATCCGCGCCGCCGGTCGTGTTGGACTGGCCGTCGGAATCGTACTGGGTGAACGGGTAGAGCGTGTCGAGCACGGCGAGCGACTTGCCGTACTCCTCGGACACCATCTGCCGGGTCTGCGCAAGCGCGGACAGATCGTCGTACGCGGCATACACCTTGGTGCCGAGCACATCGTAGTCGACCTTGTAGTACTTGAGCATGTCCACGTAGGTGGTGACCAGCACCGGCGTGACCGACGACGTGCCGACCGCGATCAGCGTATCCGCCGAGTTCGCGGAGACCGACTTGCTGGCCGCTTCGATCAGCGCGGCGATCGACTTCCAGTTATCGGCTCCGAGGAAGCCACCCTGCAAGGCCTTGTCATCGTCATAGTACGGAGAGCTGATTTCGTTGCCGATCGTCACCATGTCCGGGACCACGCCACCGGCCTTGAGCGTAGACAGTGCCTGCGCGGTGTAGTCGGAGACCTTAGCGACGAGCTTGGTCTCGTCCTTGGCGGTCGGCCAGCCCTTGGGCAGCTTCTGCACGGTCTTCGACGTGTAGAAATCCGAGTATAGGAACTGGATGTTGACCTTCAGGCCGTTGGCCTGAGCTGCCTTGGCGGTCTTCAGCGCGTTGTCAAGCGTCGGGTTTCCGCCGCCGTAGGTGTTGCCGTTCGCATCGGCCGGGTTCACCGCCACCTTGAGCAATACGTAGTTGACGCCGCTGTCCTTGAGCAGCTGCATGAGTCCGTTGTCATCGATCTCATTGCCATCGAAGTCATGGAACTTCACTCCGGCGCTCTTCTCGGCCTGATACGAGGTGAGGTTGACGCCGCGGACGGTGTCGTCGGTCATCGAGGAGATGCCTGCGACACTGGCCGGCAGATCCTTCATACCGGTGTCGGTTCCCTGGTTCCATGCATCAGGAGCGTTCGGATCTTCCGCCGTGGGAGCGACGGAATTCAGGGTCTGCGCGGACTGCTCCAACAGTTCACGTTGCAGTTTGACCGCCTCTTTAGCGGCCTCGGCACGACGCTCAGTGCTAGTGGCTGCAGCACCATCGAGGGGGGCGTCAGCCGTATTGGCAACGGCCACGGAAACGGGGAGCAGCATGGATACCGAAGTCAACGCCGCACAGGCGATGGCCAGAATCTTCTTGCCGTTCATCTTCTTTTTCCTTCTTCTTATACTGTGACTTGCATGCACACGTTTCCCGATAACGATGTCAGGGTTCGACCTGCCACCCGGTGCGCGCGTTTTGCAATACCTCCCAAATATATCCCCCGAACCGGAAAACCGGTTCGATATCGGGACCGCACCAGTCCCGTCACAAGCTAAGACCAGCACCTCACATATAGTGGTAGGCATGTCCGAACAGATCGAGAACCCGACCGTCGCCGTGCTGCTGCCCTGCTACAACGAGGAAATCACGATCGGCAAGGTCGTGCGCGACTTCCGCGCGGCGCTGCCGAACGCGACCGTATACGTGTACGACAACAACTCCACCGACCGCACCGCCCAGATCGCCGCCGCCGAAGGCGCGATCGTGCGCAAGGAACCCCGCCAGGGCAAAGGCAACGTCATCCGAGCCATGTTCGAGGACATCGACGCCGACGTGTACGTCATGGCCGACGGCGACGACACCTACCCCGCCGACGCCGCACCCGCCATGGTCGCCAAGATCCTCGAAGGCTACGACATGGTCATCGGCGACCGCCTCTCCTCCACATACTTCCAGGAGAACAAACGACCCTTCCACAACTTCGGCAACCGACTCGTACGCGCCTCCATTAACGGGCTCTTCCAGGCGAACGTCACCGACATCATGACTGGTTACCGCGCGTTCAGCTTCACGTTCGTCAAGACCTACCCCGTGCTCTCCCGCGGCTTCGAGGTCGAAACGGAAATGACCATCCACTCCCTGAACAACAACCTGCGCCTGTACGAAATGCCGATCCAATACCGCGACCGCCCCGCGGGCTCGGTGTCCAAACTCGACACCGTCGGCGACGGCATCAAGGTCATGAGCACCATTTTCCGCATGATCCGCGAATACAAGCCCCTTCCGTTCTTCGGTGGACTCGGTCTGATCATCGGCCTGATCGGCGTGATCCTGTGCGGCACCGTCACCGCCGAATTCATGCACACCGGCATGGTCGCCCACTTCCCCACCCTCATCGGCGCCACCATGCTCGTCATCGCCGGACTGCTCCTCATCATCACCGGCATCATCCTCGACGTCATCGCCAAAAACAACCGCAAGACCTACGTCATCGACGCCAACAAACTCGCGTATCTCAAACGACAGGGCAGGTAACAAAGTCACGGTTTTCTCGGCGCGGGGAACGGGGAATGCGGGGATGGACGCTTCGCGGATTTCTCCGAGCGGTTGCCTTACCGAATGCACCGCAGCCTCTGCTTACCAGAGCACCACAATGCGTATCGTCTAAACGACCAGCGGCATGTGGGAATGGGAATCGTCATGGTTTTCCCCTTCGGAAACCATGACGATTCCCTCGCGATCAGCAGTAACCGTGGTCCCATAAACCAGCGAGAACCGTCACATAACAACCCGAAGAGGCGGAATCTCACGCGAGCACACGTACGGCTCCTCTCAATCCCAGCACACCTGTATCAGCTGGCATAGTCCAACGTCAGTGCATCGCCCGCCACAAAACCGATCCCGGGTCGGTTCACGCCGTCCCGGCATGGCAATCGTCGCCGACGCCTGCCAAGACTAGATAAAGTCGCGACACACTCCGAAGAGAAAAACAGTTACAGAACCTTAAGCAGTTGCTGTTTGGTCCGAATCAACGCCTCCAACAGATCTATGGATTCATTCAGTTGGGCCATGGCCGCTTTCTTGGATTCTAATTTCGCGTCGAGCATATCGATTTCCTTCCTTAGCGTCTGACGATTCAAGGTGGCATCGTTCAAGTTCATCGACCGTTCCGAAGCAACCGACGACACTCCCATCGTCCTGCCTTCCAAATCGAAGGCATGCTTGGCCTTGATCTCAGACCTCAATTGATCCAAAGTATCTTGGCTAATGGCCCAATGGCCGGCCGCATCCTTCGTAGCCACAAGAGTGCCTTTATGGATACGCTTTGATAATGCAGAACTGGTAATTCCCAAGCATTTTGCAGCCTCCTTGAGAACATACAACTTACTCTGCGACATTTCCCATCAACCTTTCTCAAGCTTTCCAAGCCATAATGGATCCATTCAAATATGAGAATACACCATCATGGGAATTCATAGGAACTTATTGGGAATTCTCTTGGAGGCGAGCAAACGAACATACAAAGCCAACACACGCAAACCCCAGACCTGGCGAGCAAGCAAGCACAACGATCGCCACATGAGCTGATCCACACAGACATGCGCGGACAATGGACAACACCTTGTTGATATCGCCGCCCGTCCCGGAATCGGCTTGGCCACAATCTCCCCAGATTCTCAAATGCACTGACATTCATACCTCTTTCGCCGAAGTAGCCAAGTTCAAGAACGTTCCCGCTCTCATCACCTGCCATGATACAACATCTTTTAGATTAAAATGAATAAGAAGTTATAAATTATTATCGTCGCAGCCAAGCAGACCTTGATATCATGATATATGGTGTCCGAAGACTGCCCTCCATGAGCGCGCTAGGCGCACATCTGTCGCGGTTGTTCTCCATGCACGAAGGAGCCTGACCGAAAACGAACAGATTCTGCACCCAGCGGCGTATGCACTGTCTCCCTCCTTCCGAGGGAGTGGATTGAAATTTATTGGTTTTCATCTAGGACACCAAGGCAACCGGCATGCCCGCTGTCGCATGAAGGCGGGCATGCCGGTCTCACACGCAAAATGTCATCAGCCACGCCACCACCATCGGCAATCACAAGCATCACCGCGGCCTCATGCTTGCAATGGTCGCCTTTTGCGGCAAACGGACAACTGCACGCGACGAGCCTGTACGCACCATCATCGGGCACGCGGACGGAAATTGCCACGCGCCGGCGGGGAACTCACGTCGATTATCCGGCGTTCTCATCTGTTCCCGACGTGAGGATGCCACGCAGCGGTTCCGATGCCCGTATCATCAACGGACGTTTCCCGCTCTGTTCGACGAGGCCTGCATTCAGCAACTCCCCCACGTATTTCCTTGCGCTTTGCTTGGACAGTCTGAGATGATTCGCGGCATCGTCCAGCGACATGGACTTGAACGAATCGAACAGTTCTTCCTGGACCACCGCATACAGCAGCGAGAGCGCGTTCCCGGACAGACCATGCCGTTCCGCGAGTCGTCTGCAGACTACAGCACCCTTGTCGAGCTGATCGACCTTGACTCCCAGCTCATCGATCAGCTCGTCCTGTGCCTGCTGGATGAATCCGAGGACAGTATTCACAAAGAACGTGAGCTCACCGCAATTCAGCGTGTCCTCCGCCTCAGCGAACGCCTTGTAGTAGGCGTTCTTGCGTTCCGCTATGGTGCGGGACAGCGACAGCACGGTGGGCATGGTCAGATCGCGATTCAGATACAAAGCCAGCAGGTACCGGCCCGTTCTGCCATTGCCATCGTAAAAAGGATGGACGTACTCGAACAGGAAATGCGACATGATGGCCGACTGCAAGCGCGGAATCTCGTCGGAGGACGCAAGATGGATCATGTCCGTCAGCAGCGAGGCGATGGAGCTCTCACCACTGATGCCGGTATGGATCGCCGTGCCGCGCGGACCTTGTATTTCCACATCATGCCGTCTGAACAGATCGCCATCGGGCTTGTCGTTCTCATCGATCTCGTCAAGCACGACCTTGTCGTAAATATCACGGATATCCGAGATATCCCTAGGCAGCGCGAAATCCTCATCGGCAAGGTTCAAATACAGTTTGGCGAACTCGCTGAACCGTGCTTTGGAACCATCACCCTCTTTCCGCGCTCGTTCGGCCACCGACACTGCATTCTGCGTCTCTTTGCGGGTACTGCGCACCCCTTCCATCTCATTGGTGGCGAACAGTTCCTCGCTGATGGAATGCCGTATGTAATCCCAGCGCATGACGCCGGGAATCTGATTCCATAACCGGGATACCCGCCTTTCGGCAAGCAGCACCCGCTCCGTCAGCATCGCTGTATCCCGAGGCGTGGCAGCAAACAGCTCCCCCAACGGGGTCATGATTCCGGTTCGGAACGTGGAATCAGCTTCAAGACGCCGTGCCGCCATCTTCTCATGATTATTGAAGGCATCATTCGACCTGTCGGCGTGGAACAGCCTCGCCAAACTTTTATATTTCATATCCATAAGTACGACTCACTTCCATAACACCCACCTTAGTTATAGAAACTATAAGATAGATGGCACAATAAGTCAATCAGAGATGTCATACACACATCACATAGCATCAATAACTCCGCATCACAGGCAAAGTCAAACAACCAATCCAAAACTATGTTAGAATTACCTAACAAAGATGCCGATGTTAGATATTCATAACATGGAGTTTCCGTGCACATTGCAAGCGATATCCGATCGGTGCGGCAATTGGCCGCAAGCGTGCGAGATGCCCGTCTTGCCAAAGGCTTGACGCAAGCCGACTTGGCCGAATACATCGGCGTGAGCCGCCCATGGATCAGTCAGTTCGAGCAAGGAAAGATCGCAAACGCCGGCTTTGGGCACATCCTCGATCTGTGCCGAGTCCTTGACATTACGGTCACGGTTTCATACGGAGAGGATTCCACTTCTGCAGGTCCCGCAAGAGATCCCACCGAGATGAAACACGATGGTCCTTCCGTCGTCAAAACCATGTCCGGAGGTTCCGCCGACGACGATTCCGACGATATCGATTCCGACGATGCCGACGAACTCCCCGACATGCATCAAGCGTCTGTTTCCGATTGGATGAACGCAATTCACGCATTGGACCGCTCGCGGTCGGAACAATTCGACGAAGTACTGCGACATGCTGCGCAGCAGATAAATGACACTCAGCGAATAAATTTGGATCAGATGATGAACGTGACCCAAAACGCACAACGCACACCTTTTCAAACGATTAAGCAGCAACTGGATTCTCTACAGCGCTTGACAATGATCATGCCATATCTCAAGGAGATCACCGGAGACAGCATGACCCCCATTCTTAACAACTTACGCACATCCAACATATCTAGGTTGCTCCCGACCTCCAAGTCAACGGAGCCAGAAGAGCCAAAGAAGGAAAACGAATCCGATGACAAAGCCCAAAACTCTTGACGTACTCTTGGAAGGCCGCCACATAGGAACGCTCCGGGAAGAACGCTCCGGCAAACATACGTTCACTTATGATATGGATAGCTCCAGCTCAGCCCAGCTTTCGCTCTCAATGCCACGACGGATGGCACCTTGGGAAGGGGCACCCGTCGAAGCATATATCGACGGGATATTACCGGACGCCCTGGTCGTACGGCAACGAATCGCGCGCATGTATGGAGTCAATGCGCACAATCCCTTCTCCCTGTTGACCGCAGTAGGATTGGATTGCGGCGGCGGAGTCCAGTTCGTAGCGCCCGATGATAATGGGAACCTTATTCTTGATGAGACTGTTCGTCCACTAAATAGCACGCAGATCGCCCAACGATTACATCGTATATCTGGAACACAGCAGGCATCGTGGCAAAGTATGGGCGAACATTGGTCGCTCAACGGTGCACATGACAAGATCGCATTAAGGTTCATCAGCGGGCAGTGGTATGAGGTCGAAGGCGCAGCCGCCACGACACATATAATCAAACCAGGCATTCATGAACTGCACGAACAAGCATTCAACGAATACCTATGCATGAAGACCGCAGAGCACCTATCAATTCCAGTTGCGCAAACCGATTATCAGGTATTCGATGACATCCCGGCATTGGTAAGCGCACGTTGGGATCGAGTCGTCGACGACAGGCCCACGCCTGCACTTGTTCGGCGACTGCATCAAGAAGATCTATGTCAGGCGATGAGCATCATGACCGCACAAAAATACCAAGCCGAAGGCGGACCAGACGCAGTCGAGATCATACGATTCCTAAGAGCCAACGGTTTTGCGAATGATGACGTACATTTTTTCATCAGAGCTTTGGTGTTTAATTATCTCATAGCAGGATCCGATGCGCATGCGAAAAACTACGCAATTCTAGAACCCGCCGGGGAACGTCCCCGACTGGCTCCTTTATATGACATTGCATCGTTATTTCCTTACGCCACGCAGCGAAAGGATCGCAAACTCGCCATGAGTATAGGAGGAGAGTACTCGTGGGAACGAATTGATTTACGGCATTGGCAGCGTTTCGCCGATACGCTCGGCGGACCATCCGATCGCGAGATAGTATTCGACACACTCATCGATCTCGCCACACGCACAGTACCGGCTTTTCTGCAGGCATCCGTCGAAGCACTTAGCAAAACCACGTCCTTGCCTTCAGCCACCGACGAGAGCCAAAAGAATAAGGGAATTATCGCCACACGTATACAAAGCGGCATCATCGGGCAGTGTACCCGGGTACTGAAATGGTTCTCCGTAAAGGGTGGCAGCTAAACAAAGATATAACGACTATGGCGAATGCGTTCCATTCAAATGCAACGCATTCGCCATCACCTTCGCCGACCGCCGGCCGGACAAACTGAGAAAAACCACCAATTACACACTTAAAAGACGGTCCTCAGCGAGAACTCAGTCGTCGCCGTAATGTCTTCCAGTTGATTCCATGCGGACCTGCTCTTTGCGCTCCATCAGATCAGATTTCAGATACGTTCGGGCATTGCCTTGCTTGTCTCCTGTTTGTTCCGTGTAATAGGTACGGAAGAACCCGTGGCTGACATGAAGGGCCTCCGCGGCCTTGGCATCGTTCTCGTATACTGTGTCATTAAGCCGTCGATACACGTCGGTGAAGTTCTCGATTGCGGCGGTCAATCGATTTAATGCTCTTATAAGCTGCGCTTCGTTCATCATTTCCATCCTTAATGTTCAACAGCAATAGATTGCCGCATTTATAGGCTAAATGAAGTGATCACCGGACCGTCCTGCCTGGACTAGTTTCCCCAGTTGAAAGCAAACCATCCGGTTTCTCGGGAAAGGAAAGGAATGACAGTACCAATGTGCATACAACAACGTATCAGAATACTCGACACGAGCGAAGTGTCACTGTGACACACATCCAAGGAGCTCGGGGGTTGGCTTGTGCCAAAGTCATGAAGCACACGAGGAAGGACGGCTGATCACCCGGATCGGGATGTCTCATCTCGAGGCCACCGAAACTTGGCCCATTCAAGACGCCGGTCGACGGATGGTTGGAGGCGGACCGGCTGTTCGATAATCTCGGACCGCCACATAAGAAACCGATGATGCTATGACAGGAACCGCGAAAACCTGCCGTCTACTATCCCCGTACCGCAGGCGATCACTTCCGGCAATGCAACGCCAAAATTGATCGCCGAGCATGCGGGAGCGGAAACCGATGCCACTGGGCAATTATCTGAAAATGTTGTCCTCACTGCGTCTGATCGAGCGCAGGGTACCGTTCTGGAAGAACCCCGACAAATCACGAAAAGGCATGCACAGCATCGCCGACCCGTTTTTCGCGTACTGGTTTCGTTTCGTCAGACGCAATATAGGTGTTCCGGAAACCGGCATCAGCGAACAGGTACCCAAAACGCGCATTTCGCATTGTTGACGAAGAATCCGGTCGAGACCGGACCCACAGAATCAATACCAAAGAGATGATGCCATGAAATCCGTTTCGGAGGAGAATCTGTATGCCTCATGAGCGATATAGACGCGTTATACGCTATTCGAATTCCAAACATGGTCAATATGATACTAAAAGTTATTCGTTAAAGAATGCAATCATTCTATACTTGACGATGAACTTGCAGAGAATATATTTATGATGATATAGTGATGAAATCACCAAAGACTGGAGAGACATGTCATCAATCAAAGAAAAATATCAATTCAAGATAAACGAAATTCATCTAAATGGTAATATATCAATTCCTCCCAAAAAAGCAAATATCATAATAGGAGCAAATAACGTAGGGAAGAGTCTTTTTCTAAAAGAAATTAGAGATTATCTTTTTGGAAAAGAAAACATAAGAAAAATAATATCAAACATAGACCATCAACTCCCAGAATCTTTTGACGCTTTAAACTCAACCTATAATATCACAAACAAAGTATATAAGGACAGCAATGGCAACTGGAATCTAAAATCATATTCGAATACTATAGATAATTATGATTACATGAATTCCATAGTCGCAGATATATACACTCAGACAGCATCGGGATACTCAAATAATCCATGTACAGATATCGATCTATGTATCAAAAATCGCGACAATTTAAGCTTCCGAAAACTTTGCGGATCCCTCTTTTTCCAATATCTTGGTACGGAAGAACGACTTTCTATCTGCAAAATGCAGAAAAACCTAGGAGTAGATGATTATAGAAGTAATTTATTATCGAGTATAAAACATCATCCGAAAACATTAAAGGCCCTCTCTACTAGCACAAAAAATATCTTCAATAAAGAAATCTATCTTGATACAGACACCTTAGGCGATCGCATATGCTTTAGAGTCGATGAGAACTTTTCTCATATTATAAATCAGGCAAGATTTAACGAAAATGATGTCCAGTATATTTGTTCAAAACCTTTACTGGACGAACAAGGCGACGGACTTAAGAGTTTTGTATCAACATTTTTATCAATAAATACCGATGAAAAAGACATCTTACTCTTAGATGAGCCCGAAGCATTTCTTCATCCACCACTGGCAAGACAAATGGGAGAAATGATAGGACAAGCATGCGAGACAAAGGATATAAGCATTTATATCGCAACGCATAGTGTTGAAATCCTCAAAGGCATCTTATCAAAATGCCATGATGTCAACATCATTAGATTAGATCAAAAGGAAAATAAGTTTAACGTAAAAATAATACCGCAAGAAACTTTAAATTCGGTTATTTTAAACCCATTGTTACGCTCTTCGAAAGTTCTTGAAGGTCTATTCTGCGAAAAAGTCATAGTAACGGAATCCGATGCAGATGAAATCATTTATCAAGAATTAATAGAGAAGAAATCCCCCGAATCAGGAATATACTTTACCCACAGCCAGAATAAACAAACCTCAATACACATTACCGATTTCTATAGAAAAGTTGGAGTTCACTGTTTAATTATCAGTGACTTTGACTTCATTAGAGACACTAAAGATGTTGCAAAATTCCTCAGCGAGTGCTCGAAAATTAAAGAAAACGACAAACAACAAATTTTATCAGAGATAGATAAAATTCATGATATCATTAAACAAAAGTTTTCAAATTCACAAAATATTGATACGCAGGAATTTGATAGTCTAGAAATGGAATCCACTAAAGAGTGGAAGGCATATAAGAATATGTTATATCATCAGCAAGGGCTAAGAGCTTTTTCAGGAAACGATGAAAAGACTCTTCAAAATATACTTGAAATACTTCAAAAGTTAGGGCTCTTCATTGTTCCCAGCGGCGAGCTTGAAACCATCCTTGAAAGCTTTGGAATCGAATATACGTCAAACAAGCAAAACTGGATCATAAATGCGCTTCAAAGAATTAATGAAATCGATAAAGACAATATTGAAAAAAGTGACGAATTAAACAATTTCCTTGATTCAATAATTTCTTATTGATATGAAAGTTTACTTTAACTACAACATGCAGCCTATTTTACCGAAGATGAGTTTGTCATCAATGAATATTTGATTTTGCTGGGTGCGGTGGAAATCTGGCACTGTGTCGTGCTTGGTAATCATTGAGTGTGGCAGGTCATGCGGCCGGTGCGAGCAATCTGCGCCATTCAGCCGGGCTCATGCCGTTCAGGTGATGCTTGATGCGGCGTTCGCACTGCCAGCGTAGGTAGGCGTCCAACCGCCGCGCGAACTCGTCGAGAGCCACGCCGCGCCAGTCGCGGTTGTGGAAGAATGTGTTTTGTCAAGTTGAAGTGGGCCGTTTCGGCGTTTCTTGTGGTCCGTTTGAGCGGTTGGTTGGGGGTGCGGATGTTTTTTGGACGGCTAGGCGGCCAGTCCAAGGTATTTGCGGTACTGCACCGGGCTCATCCAGCCCAGCGACTGCTTGATACGGGTTTCATTGTAGTGGGTCAGGTAGGCTGACAGGCGTCGATGGAACTCGTCGTAGCCGACGTCCGTCCAGACGCGTCCGTGGTAGAACTCGTTCTTGAGTTTGCCGAAGAAGCCCTCGGCCGCCGCGTTGTCGGGGGAACAGCCCTTCGCGCTCATCGACCTGGCCAGTCCGTGCTCGTCGCATATCGCGATCCACTCGGGCCATCGGTAGTGCACGCCGCGGTCCGAATGGATGACCGGTCTGTCGCCGTCCTTG
This sequence comes from Bifidobacterium aerophilum, assembly GCF_010667685.1. GTDB lineage: Bacteria > Actinomycetota > Actinomycetes > Actinomycetales > Bifidobacteriaceae > Bifidobacterium > Bifidobacterium aerophilum. Next base: position 23,059 of record NZ_WHZW01000016.1, read on the forward strand.
AGCGTGGCGACGGCGTCCAGGAGCATCCTGTTCGCCATGTCGGCGTTCGGCGACCTCGACAGCGTCCAGGAGACGACCATCCCGTCGAAGCAGTCGACCACCGGGGAGAGCCAGCACTTGTACCCGTCCATGGTGAACTGGGTGACGTCCGTGACCCACAGCCGGTTCGGAGCGTCGGCGTGGAAGTCCCTGTCCACGAGGTTCGCGGGCGCCTCGCTCACCTCGCCGGCGTACGAGCTCCACCGCTTCGGACGCTTCAGGTACACGGGCCTGAGGTTCTCCTCGCGCATGATCCGGCGCATGACCTTCTCGGAGACGACGAGCGGATCCGCCCCGTCCATGCGCAGCATCCGGTGTATGCGCCGATAGCCCCACACGCGACCACCGGCCTCGAACAGGTCCGTGACGCGGGCCCGCAGCACGGCGTATCTGTCGCCAGCGGCGATGACGCCGCGCTCGTAATAGTAGGTGCTGCACCTCACCCCCACGGCATCCAAGGAAGCCTTCAGGCCGAACTCACCCCTGATCGCGTCGACGACCCGCGCCCTCTCCCCGTTCGTCAGCATGGACGGGTCGAGGCGCGGGTCGTCGGCTTTTAAAACCCTGATCGTCTCCCGCATCACCGCGTTCTCCAGCCGCAGGGTCTCCACCTGCCGGCGCAACGCCTCCACGGCCGCGCCCTCCGCCGGCGGGACGTCCGATGCGACGTCGCTTTCCCGTCCCGTGACCATGCCGGCGCCGCCTTCCTCGCGATACCTGCGGGCCCACGCGTACACGCTCGACGGCGTGCACCCCACCGCCGCGGCGACCGTCCTCGCGTCGCCGCCGCGCAGGAGCGCGCGTGCGGCCTCCAATCTGGTCTCCAGCGTATACGACGCCCCGTATCCGCCCGGAACCGGTGGCCGGTACCGCGGGTCGGCGTGCACCCATGCGTCAATCGTGGCGCGCACGGGCATGTTCTCCATCCCGGCGATGGCGCGCACGCTCAACCCATCCACGAAATGCAGATCAAGGACACGCACCCTTATCTCCTGCGAATACATCACGGACTCCAATCCGGACGCCCAAGGCGTCCAACATTTCGTCCACACCCCAACTCCATCTCCATCTTGAGGTTACCGAAAGAACCCCTCCGCGGCCGCGTTATCCGGACCGCATCCCTTGCGTGACATGCTGCGCGTCCACCCCGCACTGCCCATCCCGGCCACCGGTAGTGGCATCCGCGGTCGGAATGCACCACGACGCACCCGGCCTGACATCGAGCCGATGGTCGCCGGATATTCTCGTGGATGTCCAACGGACGCGGCCACCGGCAAGCGCGCATGAGATTGAGGTGCACCATACGTCGGCTGAACTCATACCGCAGGTTTTAGTGATGCAATCGCTTACACCATTGATTAATACCGTTATGCCAGAGTCCAATGTATGTGGTGTCGATGCGCTGACAGAGATAAAGAGGCCATTTCCAATTGTTGTACATAATTTGGGAGAATGCTTGTCCTAAAACGAGACCCCAGACGCCCATGCGCATAGGGCCGCAGAACAGGCATACTAATGCACAACCTGCCACCGCAGCGATTAAAAAACCGTTCATATAAGGAATTTCATTCATGCTTATGATAAAGCTGCAAAAAATGGAATGCTGCTGAAGCAGAGCCATATAAGCACATAATGCGATAAACAACGAGTAATCAACATCTACATCAGGTTTGAACAGAGGTAGCAGTGGCAAGATAATGGCAGTTACACCGATCGTGCCTGCAATATATAGAATCCAGTAAACTACGATGCTAGCGGAGATAATATTCTTTTGTTGTTCGCGGTTGTTCTCAGCATATGCGGACTGCAGAGCGGGGAGAAATGACCTAGGATACGCCGCTGCAAAATTATAAAGTGCAGTTGCAAGCTGAAGAAGCACAGAGTATGTACCGGTTTGTTCAAGGGTAAGAAATAGCGAACAGAAGATTGAAGTGGCCTGTGTGGATGCATATGTTGCAAGGCTAACTATGCCATCCTTCCAAGCGAGATGCGAGACTGTGCCTAAAACGGATTGTATCTCCTTGAATGTGATTGGTTGCTTGTCTATTTTTCGTCCAGCTTCAATATCGCGATGTTTACGCATACGGATGATGGCAAATCCACGTAGTAAAAGTGCATTGGTCAAATATCCGATTGATGCGCCAAGTAGCCCATATCCCATAATTAGAAGAACGCCGCTGACTATCAGCTGCATAGCCTTGGCGATGGTTTTGGCTTGGTTTTCTCCAGCTACATCTCCATATCCACGCAGAATAGTGATGGAATACAGGAAATATAGGTTCAAAAAGATAGACAGGCAGAACAGAATCCACGCCCCCCAGTGCCCGTCGTCCTTCATACCATAGGTAATGTGAGATATGTATACGGTTCCACCTGTGACCAAGATCAGGAGTGTGATACTGGCTATACCAGCATAGATAAGTTTGGATGCTCGAATGACGGTGTTGAGCAGGTGCCAGTCGATACCTTTTCGCACAGCCGATGCATCACGCCCAGTGGCAGTAAGGCGACGAGTACCGCTGAGTACATAGACTATGTTACGTGCGAATGTGGGAGTAAAGCCGAATTCAAAAAGCATGGCTAAGTTAGCGATAGCTAAGTACACATACCACAATCCAAGCTCATCACCGGATAAAAACCTCATAAGCAAAGGTAATAAAATGAACCCACTCGCCATAGACACTACAGTGCCTACATAATTCCAAATAATATCCGAACGCCTAGTTTTAAGAGCCATTAGAAACCTTACAAATCAATGGTGCCAGTTTTTTTGTTTAATAAAAATACAAGGAGCAATACCACAAACCCACTATAAACATTCAACCCATGCACTTCCGTTATACCTAAAACCGACCAAATAATAATAAAGCAATTAACCTTATTATTACCTCTTTTGGACAGCATCCATAAAAAAATCGCAATCAAAACAAACCATACAACCCCTATGTTCAACAATAAATAGGAGTAGAAATCATCAAAAGTGAATCTGGTTATAGGAAAAAGAGAACTCCATGTAGTCGAGCGATCTGACATATCTCTGCCAAGAAGAGTAAATCCATTATTCGAATAAACATATGATCCTAAAAGTATTCGACCAGATAATAGCTTATCTATCTTTAAAACTAAAGAATTCGAGCGTAAGTATAGGTTCCAAGAAATAAAGTATAGTAGCCCGACTACAGGAAATATAAGTCCAGCAACAAATGAAAGAAGTTTATTTGAATCATGGATTCTTTTACAGAAAGTTATCACAGCGATAATAAAAACAGTGCTCACGATCAATGTACGTGTCTGAGTGAGTGCCGCCACAGCAAAAGTGACCATTGTTATGCATAACATTTTTTTTGCTGAAATTTTTTTATAAGATAACCAAATACAGATTAACGCCATGTTGACTATATAAGCAGAAAAAACATTAGGGTGCGAATATCCGAAATTAAATCTGTTTCTAGTGCCATCGTTATAAAAATAACTGTCAATCCTGCCTGGAAGCACAATCAGTAAAAATAAAAAATGTATCATAAGGCACAGCAACGACCAACGAAAGATATAATTTATCACATAATCAAATTTATGGCCTCGTATGGCAAGGATTGTAATAATACCTTCAAGAAGAATTGACAGTCCTGTAAAATAATAGTTTAGTAAAGCTAAAATTGATATACCTGCATAGAAGAATAACGTTCCAGCTTTATATCTTTGACTTAAAATACTAATACCTAATGCAACAACACCCAATACGGTGAGCGCTAGATCTAATATATTAGAATATGAGAATAGCACCGATGAGCTCAGGAATAATTTTACAACAAAAATCGCCAAGCCTAACTCAAGAAAAGAATTAACGCGTGGCACAATTACTAAATTATTAATCATCTCAGCCACTTATTCCACAATTATCTGTAACCGATTGATAAACGTTTTTATAACTTTGAATCATTGATTCAATACTATACTTTTCAATTGCATGTTTATATGCCAAGCTCACTATCTTTGCCGTATCTTCTGTTTCTATTTGATGTATCGCAAGTGCCAACTGAAAACTATCCCCGACATTAAATAGCAATCCATACTGATCATTTCCAATGATTTCTTTCGGGCCGTCTACCGCCGAAGCAATGACAGGAATCTTGGCCATCATCGCCTCGATGATGGCAATGCCAAATCCTTCATATCGGGATGGCAACACGAAGATATCGGATTGTGCCAGCAGCTGGGGAATATCGTTTCGATTACCAAGAAATTCGACATGCTCCAACCCATATCCCGCAGCACGATCAATCAATTGCTGACGATATTCGGGGTGCTCAGATGGCTCCGCACCGACGAACAGACACCGGTAATGTTCACCGCGTTTGGCGAGATCGGCAAGTGCATCAATCAGGATGTCCTGTCCTTTTTTCTCAGGCAACAGTCGCGCAACGCATATTATCGTCTTTAACCCATTTTGTGAGCCATGGTGGCTAATGAACTTGTCTGGGTCAACGCCGTTATACACCACAGCGGTACGAGGCTCAGGAAATCCAGCACTGACGATATTTCCATACACGGATTTCGAAATAGCTGTGATACGGGAAACCAGTAGCTTATGTAAAGCTACGGTCGTTGCTGGAAGATGGTTATAAATATTGGTGTCGTGAACAGTGTAAACATACTTCCACCGAGGATGCAGCAACTTCAGCGGCAACGTAAACAACAGCACATTGTTACTGTGGCAATGCACCACATTCGGACGAAAATCAGACAAAACCGCATTTAACTTCCTCAGGTAGCGAAGTTTCCCTTGACCTTCGGGACGATTCAGACATACGACAGTCACATTTGCGCGCTTGTGGATTGCATCAATCAATGCTGCATCGAAGGTGTTATTAATGATACAAAGCATGAGTTGATCTTCAGAAGACCAGTTATTTAGTAGATCAATAAGAAGATGCTCAATTCCACCACTGGTGAAAGAAAATACTACATGTGCAGTACGCATTCGTACTCCTAAGAATCCGCATTGATTATGTGATTAATAGAGGAGACAAAGAATGCAGGGAAGTAGAGACTTACATCCCCATGATTTTCATAATCTTTAACGTCCTCAACGAGATTGAAACCACATTCACGTAATACCTTGAGAAGATCTTTGATGTGCTCCTTATACGTGTGTTCTTGCGTTGAATAATGGATATAGATATGCTGTTCTTTCGCAAATTGATTTGCTTCGATATTCTTCTTGAGATAGATATCGAGTACATCTGAGACCTTGGCCACAACATCAGCGTTTTTTGACACGGCAATGCTCTCGAGCGTTATCAATCCTCCTGGAGCCTGTAGATACGTGCCAAGCCAGAATTGTGGTGCACCAGTAATGATTTCGGCACCTAAGCCGCGACCTGCGTATTGGACGCCAAAGTTTAACGCTGCCCAACCGCCCTTTGAAGATCCACCGAAACATACCTTCTTGATCTCCGGGCGCTTGAGGAACGAGTCAATAAGGGTCTTGGTCGCCTTCTCCATCTCGAAACCAGGATATGCACCAAGGTAATAGCCGCCACGATGGTCCTCACCGAAATCATCAAGAATGAATAGCTTATTGACCGGGATATTCTTCAAGGTACGCATATAGTTGTAACGCGCGGGAAGCCCAGGTCGAGTGCAAGCACTGAATACTACCAACAGACGATTCGACCCCTTGCAAGGCTGATACATATATTTCAGTGTGGTATTCCCGTAGCGGAATTTACGTTCTTGAACAGCTTGTTTCAGCAATGTGGTGGCAAATTCGATGTATTTACTCAGTTTTTTCATCGAGACTCCTTCGCCACTTGCCTATACAGGTTTGTCAATTCACGGAAGTATCCGGCATCGTTGAACTCACGTTCGGCAAGTTCGCGCGACGCTTGTGAGAATTCCACGTAACGTGCACGATCGTTGAGGCGTACCAATGAGTCAGCCAACGCATCTACATCGCCAGGCTTTATCAGATAGCCGTTTTCACCATCATGCACGGCAGCAGCCATATCACCCACGCTCGTGGCGACCACGGGCATGCCATAGCTGATGGCTTCTAGTACGGCGACGGGGAGACCTTCGTTATATGAAGGCAGCACAAGCGCTTGACTGTGTTCGAACAGTTCGCGCTTCTTATCGCCGACGGTCCAACCGGCGAAATCTACGGCATCACCCGACAGCCCGAGATTTTGGGCCTTGGTTTTGAGTTCTTCCTCCTGAGCGCCGGTGCCGGCAATGACTACATGCATATTGCCCAGTCGATTCGTATTACGAAGCTCAGCTAACGCATTCAGTAAATCGTCCACACCCTTGCGCTGAATGAGCACACCCATAAACAACACTTGGAAGCGCTTACCAGACTCAGGCCAACTCACAGTTATGTCGGGGATGTGTACGGTGTTGCTTACTACCACCGTATGTGCAGCCGGTTCGATAGTTTTGATGCGCTCATTCCACTGATTGCCAAGCACGATCACGGCCGAGGCTTCTCGCAACATGGCGCAGATGCGTTCCTGCTGCTTAGGATTGCAGCTGTCATACCATTTCTTGAACTCTGAACCATGCATATGGATGACATCAGGCACATCATACTTACGGCACAGTTTGTGCACCTGGTGCTTACGTACAAAGCTGCCCCTATACGACATATGAATATGTACTACGTTCGGACGAGTAATCGGATTGGCAAGCAGCTTGCGGATCCGATGCAATGCCTTTTCAAAGAATAGGATTTTCTTCACCGGGTTCGCGGCGATGTATGTCGGAATGAATTTCATGGATACGCCATCTGCCGCCCAATCATGGGCGAGCAGTTGACTGATTACGCTGGTGATGCCACCCTTAACCGACGGATCATTGCCGACCATGAGCACACTCAGGCTATCGTCGTTCGTTTCAGATGTCTGCTCCCCCATTACTTCGGAATGAATGAACCCATTAATCGAGTCAATAATGGTCTTAGTATTGGAATGAAACGGCCGGTACTCAGTATGCTGCACTTCATCCAGAGCATGACCAAGCTGGGAACAGTCATCACAGACGCAGATGATATCCATCTGCTTGAATTCCTTGAGCAACTGCAGCTGATGGTCATCCACATGCTCACCGTACTTAGCAAGACGTGGAACAGCGATAACCTTTTTGCCTTTCTTCACTGCTCCAATGATTGCACCAGTACCACCATGCGTAATGACAAGATTAGCTTCATCCATACGTTTGGCGAATTCGTCGCGATCAAGGAAATTCTTGAACTCATAGTGTTTCGGCTGATAATCGCTGTAACCGCTTTGTGCAAACACTGGCTCAGCAATGATGCCATTCGCTACCAATTCGTCCACTGCCTTAAGCAGTCGATTGAACTGGAATTTTTGTGATCCTAAGGTAATGAAAATCATTAGTCCGTCACCCGCATCCTATCGACTCAGTAGATGCTACCGAGATAGATGGCATTCGGATAGATGTTTTTCATGCTCTCCCACTGCACATAGAATCGGTCAGCAAAACGGTACAGCAACTTGCCGGACTCCGTTGCAGAAGTCACCTTTGCAAACGATTCGATATAGACAAGCTTCTTACCAAACAACTTCATGATCAGGCACATCGGTAACATGGCAAGTACACCTGTGCAGATAATTACATCCGGGCGTTCCCTAACGAAGATACCAAGACAACGAAACGCGTTGATAACCAGTTTCAACAGCACGGACTTTTCCTTGCGGTTGATTTGGCCTACATAATAGGTCTTCTCCCCCTCGGTCTTCGATTCATATTGTGTCTGTTCAGTCAGTACGAAACTGTCGTACTGCTGCATCAGAGGTTTCAACATCATTAGCTGTTCGTAGTGGCCACCGGAGGACGCAGCGAAACATAATTTGGGGGATTTCCTGCTCATGCTGTATGTATCTTTCGACTCGAACTCAGTCTCTACGGAACAGGTCGCGCGTATAGACCTTGTTTTCAACGTCATCAAGGCAGGAGTCGTAACGGTTTGCGAGAATCGCATCGCTACGCTTCTTGAATTCATCGAGATCGTTGACCACTTCGGAGCCGAAGAATGTGGTACCGTTCTCCAGCGTAGGCTCGCATACGATAACGGTCGCGCCCTTCGCTTTGATACGCTTCATCACACCCTGAATCGCGGACTGACGGAAGTTATCTGAATTGGACTTCATGGTCAATCGGTAGACACCGATGGTTACCGGCTTTTCGTCAGCGGAATCATACTCGTTGTTGTCGTTATAGCCGTAGTAGCCAGCTTTCTTAAGTACACTATCGGCAATAAAGTCCTTGCGGGTGGCGTTGGACTCCACGATGGCTTCAATGAGATTCTCCGGCACGTCCCGGTAGTTGGCGAGCAACTGCTTGGTGTCCTTCGGCAGGCAGTAGCCGCCGTAGCCGAAGCTTGGGTTGTTGTAATGGGTGCCGATACGCGGATCGAGGCATACACCATCAATGATTTCTCGCGTATTCAATCCCTTGGACTCGGCGTAGGTGTCGAGTTCGTTGAAGTAAGAGACGCGCAGTGCCAGATAGGTGTTGGCGAACAGCTTGACGGCCTCGGCCTCGGTGAAGCCCATGAACAACGTGTGAATGTTCTCCTCGATGGCGCCCTGCTGCAGCAGCTTGGCAAAGGTGTGGGCGGCCTCCACGAGGTGCTCATCCTGAGGGTCGGTGCCGACCACGATACGGCTCGGGTACAGGTTGTCATACAAAGCCTTGGACTCGCGCAGGAATTCAGGGCTGAAGATGATGTTCTTGGAGCCGGTCTTCTCACGGATGGACTTGGTGTAGCCGACAGGAATGGTGGACTTGATCACCATGATCGCGTCCGGGTTGACCTTCATCACTAGGTCGATGACGGACTCCACTGCGGAGGTATCGAAGAAATTCTTCGTGCTGTCATAGTTGGTCGGTGCGGCAATGATCACGAAATCGGCGTCCGCATAGGCCTTCTCACCATCGAGCGTGGCGGTAAGATTCAATTCTTTCTCCGCGAAGTATTTCTCGATGTAATCATCCTGAATTGGAGACTTGCGCGCATTGATCATATCAACCTTCGCCGGAACAATATCCACAGCGGTAACCTGATGATGCTGCGACAACAAGGTAGCCAGGCTCAGGCCAACATAACCAGTACCGGCAACGGCAATCTTCAACGAATCAAAATCACGCATAGTATTTTTTGACCTCATTTCAATGGAACGATATAAATAGCCGCGACTTTAAAGGAAACAGAACAATAGCAGCCTCATCACCTCGCTGCTCGGCGAGCAGTGCTTTTCTTGCGCGTTCGGCTTTTCTTCCTACGAGACGACTCATCGTCATCGTCGTAGTAGTAATTACTGTGCGAATACCCGGACTTCTTGTTCTCCTTGGCAAAGTTGAAGACGAAGCCGGTCACCGAAACGCCGAGGTTGTCCAGCTGTGCGGCGATGTCACGCAGTTCGCGCTTGTCGGTCACGTCACGGCCGGACACCAGTACCATGCCGTTGCCCATCGAGGCGAACACGGTCGCGTCGTTGGCCACGATCATCGGCGACGTGTCCACCAGCACGTAGTCGTACTGGGTGAGCGCCTGCTTGATCAGTTCCTTCATGGTCTGCGAGTTCAGCAACGCGGACGCGTTCGGCGGCTTCGGACCGGCCGGCATGATGTGCAGGTTCGGCCTCCAGTAGCGCTGCACCACATCCTTCACGGTTGCCTGACCGGACAGCACATGGGTCAGACCAGCATTGCCCTCAAGCGACAACTTATTGGCGACCAACGGATGACGCAGATCCGCATCGATCAGCAGCACACTCGCACCGTTTTCCGCCAACGTGGCCGCAATGTTCACCGAAGTGGTCGTCTTGCCCTCATTCGGGCCGACCGACGAAATAACGATCAGACGAGACTTCGTGCCCTCGACGGCCTGGGTAAACGAGAGGTTGGTGCGAATACGACGGTATTCCTCGGCGATGGCGCTGCTCGGCGAAGAGACGATTACCGGCACAGCCTTCTTCAAGTTCTCGTCGTCCGGGATACGCCCCATGATCGGCGCATCGATGACTTCCTGAAGATCACGGATATCCTGGACTCGGGTAGACAGCAGATCCCGAAGCAACGCCACAATCACGCCCAATACGAGACCAACTGCGATACCAAGCGCCAAATTCATCTTGACATTCGGAGAACTCGGCGACGTCGGTTCCTGCGCCTGCTGAACGACAGTCAGCATGACGGGAGACTTCTGATCGGAGGAATAGATGGATTCCTCCACCACGGTCTTGAGCGAATCCGCAACAGCATTCGCAATAGCAGCGGACTGTCGGGCGTCACCATCGGTGGCGCTCACATTGACGAATGCGGTATCCGTCGGATTGGTGACGGATAGCTCGGCAGCAAGTTGATCGACGGTCATGCTTAACCCGAGATCATCGATCACCGGCTGCAATACCGATTCGGTGGTGGCAAGCGTTGGATACGATTTGATCTGATTGGAAATATATGTACCCGCACTGTTGATGCTGTTGAAGTTATCCTGCGAATTGGCGGAATCGCTACGGTACGTGGCGAATGCTTGTGCAGTGGATGTGTATTTCGGCGGAGTGAGAACCGTATACGCACACACCGCAGCGAACACAGCAACGAACACGACGATCATCGCAACAACATGTTTGCGCACGGCATGCAAGATATCCATGACGGTGATGCCCTCTGAAACGGCATCCTCAGCACCATGATTCCGCTGCTCGTTGTTCTCTCCGGAAACCACCCGTTTTCTCCTCTTAATCCGAACTTCTGCACGTAACCAATGTGGATTTTATCAATGCCCCTGTACCCCCTTAAAATAGGGTCTCAGATGCCGACAAGCATTCACAAATCATCCATTTTTCCTCATTATTCCAGTGCAACCGGAAGCATTCACCTTACTTGCCCTCAGTGCGCCCCTCGATTTGGGGTGTCTGACGGACAATGATCGGGGCCTGCACTCCGGGGGCAGACTGCACATGCACGGTGATCTCATAGGATTCCCCCGGACTGAGCAGGAACGTCTTCACGCCAAGGGTCAATCCGTCGTGCACGGTGATGCCATCGAACTGGCTGCCGTCGCTCATCGTCCAGTCGACCAATCGGCCGCCGGCCGGCGCGTAGACGAACGCCGCGGTCTTGATCTGTCCGTTGGCGATGCCTTCGAGTTGGCTGCCCAACACATACTGCGGCGTGGACGCCACCTGATCGGCGGTCATCATATTGGTGAGCTTGATGTGCACCGTGTACTGGTTCGCGCCGTTCGCGGCCACCTTGTCGAACTCGGAGGTGACCTCTCGCTTGAGATACCAGTCCATCTTCGACTGCGTGATGTCGGAGAAATACACGCCGACCTGCGGATCGGACGCCTCGGTGGCGAGCCGGCCGGAAATCACCGTCTCCTCCAGCAGCTTCTGCTCGTCCGCATTCGCGCTCCACATCAGGATATGACCCTGCTCGATCGACGCGACGGCAGCCTTCAGGAACGCCTTCGGATCATCGGCCTTGTCCATGATGTGCTGGAATGCAAGGCTGGCCGCCTCGCTGAAGAACGCATCCTGCTCGTCCTCGCTTTTCTGCGCATACACGTCGCTCAGCAGAAACTTCGCGGTGTTCGTGCCGTCGATCACGGTGCCGTCGCTCAGCGTGACGCCGCCGGTCACGGCGAGCATGTTCTGCAGGAACACCGGGTCGATGGCGATCACGCCGTCCACCTGCGTGCCGAACCGGGTCTTCCACATGGCGCTGGCGATCTGGCCGGTGCGCGGGAAATCGGGCGTGAAGTTCACGTCCTGCGCCACGCGGCCGAGCTTGTCGGTGAACAGCGACCGTTCCTCGGCGGTCAGGTCGATGACCGGCTGATCGAACCAGGTCGGGGTCACGTCGGTGTCCGCGACGAACTCGTGCATCTCGACCTTGCCGCCGGTCACGGTCATCGTGCCCCACGATCCCGGCAGGCCGCCGGACGGTCGGATCTCGGAATTCGTCTGCGCGAGAATCAGATACGTGCGCGACTGCCCGTCCGTGGAGAACATGCTCGGCGCGATCTGCGCGAACACGGACGCGTTATGCACCGTGGTGTCGACCGTGGCGAGGTACTCCTTGGCCTTGCTCATCGCTTCGGCGATCTGCTGGATATGCGGCGTGGGCGCGGCGACGACGGACTGGTTCGCATGATCGATGACCGTGTCTGCCTGTTTGAGACCTTCGGCGGCCTGCGTCATACCGGGCATGCTGACCGTACCGTTCTGCACGGTGACGTCGCCCAGCGCACCGATCGCGTTCGTCAGCGCGGGCAGTCCCTGCGACGAAATGTTCTCCATTGCGGTGACGGCCGTGCGCACCGCAGTGATGTCGTCGCCGATGTACGGGACGCGCGCGGCGACCGCCCACAGCACGGAACTGGTCTGCCGGTAGGCATTATTGACATGGCCGGAAAATTCGCTGACCTGTGCGTTGAGTTTGGCGGAGTCGCCACCGAGCAGCGTTTCCTGCATGCCACTGGCGGAGGCGACCGCCTGCTGGAGCTCGTTCTTCGTTTTCATGGCGGACACGCCGAACCACGCGCTGAGCGCGACGAGGATAAGCAGAAGCACGCCGAGCCCGATGAGGATGCGCTTGCGCCGGCGACGGCGCTTGATGCGGCGAATATGCTGCGGGCTCATCCGGCGACGGTGACGGCGGGAAACCGGCGCGGCTTCACCGGCATCGCCGGCACCACCGGACTCCCCTGCTCCGACGCCGTCCCCGCTCGCGCCACCATCGTCCTCGGCGGTCATGAAATCGAATCCTTCGACCGGCGTGCCGGAGAAGTCGCCGAACGCATCGTTGCCAGGCAACGCGCTGCCGGACGATGCCGCATCGGCCGACACGCGGCCGGTCATCTCATCATTCGTGTTGTCGGACGGGTTCTCTGCCACGGATGACCACCGTTTCCTTCCCGATCAGGCCGGAAGACCGTCCGGCCAAGGTCGCTCAAACACACGGAATATCGGGTTTTAGTGTAATAGAGGGGTGCGAGATAGGGGTTAATACGCGCCCTTGTGCCCGAGCACGGCACCGACCGTGCGGAAGACGTAGATGATGTCCCCGCCGATCGACCAGTTCTGCACGTAGGAGACGTCGAGCTGCTCGCTCTCTTCGGCGTTGAGATCCGACCGTCCGGACACCTGCCACGGGCCGGTGATGCCGGGTTTGACGAACATGCGGGTCGCGTAGATCTGATCGTACCTCGCGTATTCCTCCGGCAGCGGCGGCCGCGGGCCGACCACGGACATGTCGCCGCGCAGCACGTTGAAGAACTGCGGCAGCTCGTCCACCGAGAACCGACGGGTGAACTTGCCGACCTTGGTGATGCGCGGATCGTCCTTCATCTTGAAGATGAAGCGGTCCGTCTGGCCGGTCTCCTGCGCGAGTTTCGCCTTCAGCGCGTCGGCGTTGATGACCATCGAACGGAATTTGAGCATTTCGAACGGCTTGCCGCGCAGGCCGATGCGCTTCTGCTTGTAGAAGATCGGACCGTTGTCGTCAAGCTTGATGGCGATGGCCACGCCGATCATCAGCGGGGACGTGAGCACGATCAGCAGGGACGATACGACAATGTCGAACAGTCGCTTGAGGATCCGCGTCGTCACGCCGTACTGCGCAAGGCTGATCGTCAGGATGTTGATGCCGCGCAGGGTGCGCATGGACAGCTGATGACCGGCGATGTCGGCGGCGGAGGTGAGCAGCGCGATCTCCAGGCCGATCGACTCGATGCCGATCGAGAACGCCGCGAAATTGTCGGAATCACGATGGAGCACGTCGGTCACCATCACGGTCTGCGCCTTCATGCGCACCGCGGTTTCCGCCAGACGGTCGTCGTAATCGATGACCGGCAGATCGGAGACATCCCACACGGACGCCAGTTCGTCCAGTTCGGCATCGGTCAGCCGCGCGGATTCCACGGCACCGATCGTCGGATTCTCGGCGATCGGGCAGATGGCGACCGGCTTGTAGTTGAGCTGCTGACGGTCCTCGAGGAAACGCAGCGTATGCGCGATGCCCTGCGGCGAGCCGACGACGATCGTGGCGTACGTGTACGCGCCCTTGCTGCGGTCATGGATGATCACGGCGCGCGACAGCATGCGTTCGGCGATCGTCAGCACGCAGGAGAACAGGATCATCATCGTGACGGTGAACAGCGGCACGTCGACGCGGAAGACGTAGTTCACCGCGCACAGCACGATCCAGCTGATGGCCGCCGCCTTGATGATCAGAGGTACGAGCTGATAGCCGTCGCCCATGATGTGACGATGGTATATGCCGACGCGCCACAGGCAGAACGCCCACGCGCATGCGCCGACGACCAGATACAGCGTCGTGTCGAACGCCGGCAGGTCGATGAACGTGGCCAGATCCCCATGCTTGAACCACAGCAGCGCCGTGGCGGAGCCGACGATGAACATCGCCGTGTCACACAGCAACAACGCCAGATTGAGGAAGAACCGCCAGTATTGAACGCGGCTGTACTGGTTGGAGCGCAGATCGGTCAACAGACGGGACGGCTCTGGGGATTTACGGGAAGCTCGCTCTCCGCCGGTTTCGAATGAGACGCTATCCGATGTACCGCTCACCGTGCGGCCCATTCCCTTCTCACTGGCCGCGGTGTTGCCGGGCTCAGTCTGTACCGATGCCATCCAGCTCTTCTCCCGTTTCGATCCCTTGGATGAATACCGGCTCACGATCGCGGCCATCGGAACGAAACGACCCTCTTTCCGCATACGTCCGACACGGCACGATCATGACCCCTTTACACCATAGTTCCAAGGGGGTATATTCGCCAAATTTCGGGGCAGTGACAGTTCGCAGTTCGATCAGGCCGCAGCTCCCGCGCGAACCGGCAATGCGGGACGACGAATATTGTTGATTCGGATTCGACGCATGGTCCACGCTCGCGTCCACGGCGAGCGCCGCCCATCAAACGGACATTGCCCATATATAGGTATAGGATGTTGGGGTTTTGATCGGCGGTTTCGGGAAGAATGTGATGCATGGGATCGATGAGGCGCAATAACGGGATTGACGGACAGACCGAGGGTACGGGAGTGGGGAACATGAGGCTCAGCACGCGCGGCAAGGCCGGCTCACGAGCCGACCGCGCCCGCGCGCTCACCCGCGACGAAACCTACGTCAACGGGCATCTGACGCGCGTGGCGTTCACGTCGATCGCGATCCTCACGTTCATCACGTTCGTCGGCAATTTCACGCAGCTGCAGCTGAGCGCCGCACTGCCGACGATCGTCTCGGAATTCGGCATCTCCGTGACCACGGGCCAGTGGCTCACGTCGATCTTCCAGCTCGTCATGGGCGTGATGGTTCCGCTCACCGCCTATCTGACCCGCCGCTTCTCCACCCGCCAGATCGTGATCGTCTCGATGGTCGTGTTCACGATCGGTTCATTGCTGGCGTGGGTCGGCACGTCCTTCCTCGTCGTGTTGCTCGGCCGACTGCTCGAAGCGATCGGCACCGGCGTGATGTGGCCGGTCCTCCAGATCACCGTGTTCTCCATTTACCCGCTCTCCCGCCGAGGCATGGCCATGGGCACGGTCGGCATGGCCATGAGCGTTGCCCCGGCCATCGGCCCCACCATCGGCGGGTGGCAGACGGATGCGAACGGCTGGCGCTCGATCTTCCTGACCCTGACCGTGATCGGCGTGGTCTCGCTGCTGCTGGCCATCTTCGGCCTGCATAACTTCGGCGAGCATGATCCGGACGCGCATGCGGACTTCTTTTCGGTGGGCTTGTCGGTGATCGGCTTCGGCGGTCTCATGTTCGGGTTCACGAACATCGAGGCGTACCCGTTCACGCATCCGATGGTGTGGGGCGCGGTGCTGATCGGCCTGGCGGGCATCGTGTGGTTCGTGATGCGGCAGGTGCGCGGGGCACGGGCGTCTAACGCGGCGAAGGCCGACGCCAACGGAACCAGTACCAACGCGAACACCGACACCGACAAGGCAGTGCCGACCACCGACCGTGAGTCCACCGATACGACCGACCGCAAACTTCCCAATCCCCCGCTGCTCGACCTCGGCGTCCTGAAGAACCGCAGCTTCACGGTCGGCACGATCTGCGCGGCGCTGAGCTTCTTCGCGTTCAGCTCGATCATGGTCATCATGCCGTTGTATATCCAGAACGACCGCGGCTATTCGGCCACGATCAGCGGCTTGGTGATGATGCCCGGCGCGTTCGGTATGTGCATCTCGCAGTTCTTCGGCGGCAAGCTGCTCGACCGGCTCGGGGCTCGCCCCGTCGCGATCACCGGCACCGGCATCCTCCTGTTCGGTACCGTCATGATGAGCCTGATCGACCGCGATACGTGGATTTGGTGGGTGTCCATCTGGCAGTTCGTCCGGCAGATCGGTATGGGCTTCATCATCATGCCGATCACCACATGGTCGCTCAACTGCCTCGACCACAGCGAGGTGTCCGCCGGTTCGGCCGTCACCAACACGGTGCGTCAGATCGCCGGCGCGATCGGCGCCCCGGTGCTGGTCATCCTCATGGAAACGCTGATGCAGGTGCATGGCGACAACGCGATCGATGCGAGCATCTTCGGCACGCAGTGGACGCTGCGCGTGAGCGCGTTCCTCGTGTTCGTCCAGATGCTCATCGTGATCTTCGGCGTCAAGGGCGCCGGCGCCGGTTCCTCGCACGAGGCGGCGCAGAAGGCCGTGGCGCACTTTCGCGAGGCGCGCGCCGCCCGCACGAGGTAAGGGCAAACCTTTTCGCAAACTTTGAGGCAGTTTTACCGCTCCGCGCAGGTCGTTCTGCAAACTTTGAGGCAGCTCCATCCCCCATTACGCCCGAATCAAACCGAAATTGATGTCAAAACAGGCGGGGTTCGTGGTTCAACTGCCTCAACGTTTGGAGAAAGACCCATACGCGCGTGAGATTCTGCCTCAAAGTTCGCCAAAAGCCCCAGCGCGACCTTGAACGCCCCAGCTCGTCACGCCTTGCCGAGCACCGTCAGCACGATCAGCAGCACGTTCAGCGCCACGATCAGCGCCGCCACGCAGATGAAGATCACATGCTTGACGGTTCCGTCCACATACTCTCCCATCAGCTTCCTGTCATGCGTGTATCGCATGAGCGGGATGATCGCGAACGGGATGCCGATCGACAGGATCACCTGGCCGACAACCAGCGCCTGTGTCGGATTCGGCGCGAACCACAGCACGATCAGCGCCGGCACGAGCGTGACCACACGGCACGCCCACATCGGGGCCTTGATGCGCAGCAGCCCGTGCATGATCTCCGAACCCGCATACGTGCCGACCGACGTGGAGCTCAGCGAGGACGCGAGCAGGCCGATCGAGAAGATCGTACCGACCACCGGGCCAAGCACGCTGACGATCGCATGCTGCGCGCCCTCGATCGAATCGGTGCCCTTCATGCCGTACAACGAGTTCGCGGCGATGATGAGCAGCGACACGTTCACCGAACCGGCCAGCAACAACGCCCACGCCACGTCGATCTTCGAGCCGTGCAACAGCTGACGCACGGTCGGCTTCTTCTCCCCCGGCGCATAATGGTCGTTGACCAGCGTCGAATGCAGGTAGATCGCGTGCGGCATGACGGTCGCGCCCAGCATCGACGTGGCCATGAGCACCGAATCGGTGGTTGTGAAGTGCGGGATCAGCCCGCCGAACACGGCCGCGGGATCCGGCGGCGCGATGAACAGGCCGAAGATGAAGCCGAACGTGATGACCAGCAGCAGCGCGATCACGATCTTCTCGAACAGGCGATGCGTTTTGCCGCCTTGGAACCACAGCAGCACCGTGGAGATGGCGCCGATCACGAGGCCGCCCATGAACAGCGAGATGCCGAACAGCAGGTTCAGTGCGATCGCGCCGCCGATCACCTCGGCCAGGTCGGTGGCGATGGCGATGACCTCGGCCTGCATGAAGAACATGAACCGGCCCGCGTCGCTCATGCGTTCGCCGAGCAGTTCCGGCAGTGATTTGCCCGTGACGATGCCGAGTTTCGCGGACTGGTACTGGATGAGCACCGACATCGCGTTCGCCAGCACCAGCACCCATACGAGCAGGTATCCGTAACGCGCGCCCGAGGTGATGTTGGCGGCCACGTTGCCCGGATCGACGTAGGCGACGGCGGCGACGAACGCCGGTCCGAGAATGGACGCGAGCGCGTGTCCCTTGCGTCCGTTGGCTCGCTGATGACCGCGGATGCGTTCCCCCTCCGCGGCGTGTGCGCGTTCGATCTCCAGTTCGGCGGCCGACCGCTCGACGGGATTCATGGGCATTGTTTCGACTGTGCTGTGTGCGTTGTTCTCTTCCATACCGCGCACCGTTATAGACCGGGCATGTTACATGCGTCCACACATGCGTCCGTGTGCGGTCGGTGTTCGCCGGAAGCGCGATATCGACGGCGCACATACGACAACGCGTATCCGGCTACGGCAGCGGTTCGCCCGGGCATGCGGCGAGCACCGACTGCATGGCCCGTTGCTCGCGCGAGGTGACCGTGAGTCCGTACGCGGCTTTCACCGCTATCTGCCGGGCGACGTACCGGCATCGGTAGTCGCCGTTCGTGGGCAGCCAGTATGCGGCGGAGGCCGATCCTTTCTCCTGATTGGCCGGCCCGTCCACCGCCAGCAGGTTGGCGAGGTCGTTGCCGAACCGGTATCGCGTCGCGGTATCCCAGTCTCGGGCGCCTGACTGCCATGCGTTTTCCAGGGCGACGACGTGGTCGATCTGCACGGCGGAGCTGGTGCGTGCGCCGCGCACGAACCGGATGGTCCGACCGGTGTACGGGTCGTCGAGTGTGCCGGATCGGACCGCGCAACCGCCGGCCGTCACGTATCGCACGTCGGTCAGGTCGCGGGCGAGCACGTCTTCGCGCACGTCGCAGCCGTTTCCGTCGTCATCGGTGGCGCGGTAGCCGAACAGGCTGCGGTCGTAGCCGGACCGGTCGGGATCGTCGTCGATCACGAGCCGGCTGAGCGCGTCGGCGGCCGGACCGCCCGCCGCGTAGTCGCCGGTGATCCGGCCGACGGTCGGGCTGACGTTCGGCAGTCCGACGCCCAGTCCTATGCCGCACGCAACGGCGAGCGCCAGCAGGATCAGCGCACGTCCGGCTGGACCGGACGGGTCGAATCGGCGGCGCGGGAAATGGGAACGGTCACGGCCAGCGGCATAACGCGACGGCCGCACACCCGGATGGGCATGCGGCCGTGCGGCACGTCGGTCAGTTCGCGTGCGGTGGGTTCGGTGTCCGTCGGTCATGGGCGGCGCCGTGAGCCGTCATCACGCGTAGGTGAAGGTGAGCGGGTCGTGGCCGGCGCGCTTCGGGCCGTCGAGCGCGTCGATGGCGGCGTGTTCCTCGGGGAACAGCGTGAAGCCGAACACGTCGAGGTTCTGCTTCTGGCGTTCGGCGTGCACCGACTTGGGGATGATGATCGTGCCGTTTTCGATGTGCCAGCGCAGGATCACCTGGGCAGGGCTCACGTTGTGCGCGTCGGCGATCTTGGCGATAACGCCGTTGCCGGCGTTGAGGTCGGCGCCGCGGGCCATCGGCGAGTATGCTTCGACGGCGATGCCGTGTTCCTTGCAGAAGGCGACCACGTCGCGCTGCTGCCAGGTCGGGTGCAGTTCGATCTGGTTGACCGCCGGCCATTCGCCGGTTTCGTCGTGCAGTCGCTGGAGGTGTTCGGGCAGGAAGTTGCACACGCCGAGCGTCTTCACGCGGCCGTCCGCGCGCAGCTTGGCGAGCGCTTTCCACGTGTCGCCGCTGCGCCAGTTGAACGGGGTCGGCCAGTGGATCATGTACATGTCGACGTAGTCGACCTGCAGCAGTTTGAGCGAGTCGTCGAATGCGCGCAACGCGGAGTCGTAGCCCTGTTGGGAGTCGCGCAGCTTGGTCGTCAGCCAGAGCTTGCCGCGCTGCTCGCCCGTGTTGTATCCGGTCGCGGCGAGCGCGCGGCCCAGACCGCCTTCGTTGTTGTATCCGGCCGCGCCGTCGATGTGGCGGTATCCGGCGGACAGTGCGGATTCGACGACCGGCTCGACGGCATCGTCGTCGATGCGCAGGATGCCGAGTCCGATCTGCGGGATCGCATTGCCGTCGTTCAGCGCGATGTCCGGCACGGTCGCCGCGGCGGCAGCGGCGGCGAGATCACTGGTTTCCAGCATGGCAAACCTCCTGACGAATTGATTCCTGTGCTCAACAATACACGGATGCGGCATCGTCGTGGGCCATGATCGCCACGCCGCGAAACCCGGTCGCGGACATGCTTCCGCGTGACACGGTCTTGTGGACGGACCGACTTGATATGTACGTTCGTACACCTATACTGGAGCGCCGTATGCCGGTTTTGGCGCCGCTCAGGCACCGAGCCCGGCAACCGTTTCCGACTTCCAGCAAAGGAGCCTCCATGACCGCCGAATCCGTCTCCGCCATTCCCCCCGTCGAACCGCGTACCCCGCGCGCATCCGAACGCGAGGAGATGCTCGCCGGCAAACTGTACAATCCCGCCGACCCCGAACTGTGCGCGCTGCGCGAGAAGGCCGGCGACCTGTGCACCAAGTTCAACGGACTGCCACGCGGCGACTATGCCACGCGCGCCGCGGTGCTCGACGAGCTGATTCCCGGCCACGGCGAGAATTTCGACGTGATGGGCCCGATCTTCTTCGACTACGGCTGCCATACCACGGTAGGCGACCGCGTGTTCATGAACTTCAATTTCAGCTGTCTTGACTGCGCGCCGGTGACGATCGGCGACGACGTGCTGTTCGGACCGAACGTGTCGCTGCTGCCGCCGATGCATCCGATGCGCTGGCAGGATCGCAACGTGCGTCGCGCCGCCGACGGCTCGTTCTACGACTACGAGTACGGACTGCCGATCACGATCGGTTCGAACTGTTGGTTCGGCGGCGGCGTGACCGTGGTCGGCGGCGTGACGATCGGCGACGGCTGTGTGATCGGCGCGGGCGCGGTGGTCACGCATGACATTCCGGCCAATTCGGTGGCGGTGGGTGTGCCGGCGCGCGTAATCCGCACGATCACCGACGCCGACGCCGCCGTCTATCAGGAATACGCGCGGTAGACGCCTTCGCCTATCCCCGCAGCGCGAACAGGAATCGCGGCCGGCCGGTCCAGTCGTTCTCGGTATGAGCCTGCGCGAATCCGTTGGCCCGTGCGAAGGCGACGAGCCGGTCGCCCTGCGAGATGTCGTGTTCCATGACGAGCGCACCGCCCTGCCGCAGCAGCGCCGCCGCGCGCAGGATGATGCGTTCGGGGATCGCGACGCCGTCCGCGGACCCGCCGTACAGGGCCATGTCGGGATCATGGTCGCGCGTTTCCGGCTGTTCGGGAATCTGCGACAGCGGCACGTACGGCGGGTTCGTGATGACGATGTCGATCGTGCCGTCCAGCTGCGGCAGGGTGAGCGGGCTGGTCGCGTCGCCCCGTTCGAGGTGATAGTTGTATCCGGCCGACGGATCCTGCTTGGCGACCGTCTCACGGTTGCGTTCGGTCCATGCGTAGGCGTCCGGCGACAGTTCGACCGCCCACACTTCGGCACCGCGCACTTCGGTCACGACGGACAGTCCGATCGCGCCCGATCCCGCGCACAGGTCGACGACACGCGGCGCGTACAGCCGTTCACGCGTGATCCAGTCGAGGCCGGCCTGCACCACGGTTTCGGTTTCCGGACGCGGGACGAACACGCCCGGCCCGACCTTGAGATCGAGGTACCGGAACGACGCGTGTCCGGTGATGTGCTGCAACGGCTCGCGCTTGGCCCGCCGCTCGATCATCGAGCGGAATCGCTGTTCCGTCGTCTCATCGAACGCCCATTCGTCGCCCATGAGCATGGCCTTGTCGACGTCGCGCAGCTCGCGCCCCGCCGCCTCCGCCAGCAACAGCTTCGCATCATGCTCGGGGGTATCCACCCCCGACTCGCGCAGCGTCCCCGCCGCGTCCCGAATCACTTCAGCAACAGTCACGGATGTCACTTCTGGTTCGCGAGGCGCTCGGCCTCGTCCGCCTGGATGTCCGAGTCGATCACGGCCTGCAGATCGCCGTTGAGCACCGCGTCGAGGTTGTACGCCTTGTAGTTCGTGCGGTGGTCGACGATGCGGTTCTCCGGGAAGTTGTACGTGCGGATGCGCTCGGACCGGTCGAGCGAGCGCACCTGCGAGTGGCGCATGTCGGCGGCCTCGGCGGCCTCCTGCTCGTGCTTCATGGCGAGCAGTCGGGACTTGAGGACGCGCAGCGCGGCGGCGCGGTTCTGGATCTGCGACTTCTCGTCCTGCATGTTCACGGTGATGCCGGTCGGGATGTGGGTCATGCGCACCGCGGAATACGTGGTGTTGACCGACTGGCCGCCGGGGCCGGAGCTCATGAAGATGTCGATCTTGAGGTCCTTCGGATCGATTTCGATCTCGTCGTCGTCCTCGTCGGCTTCCGGGAAGACGATCACGCCGGCCGCGGAGGTCTGGATGCGGCCCTGCGATTCGGTGACGGGGATGCGCTGGACGCGATGCACGCCGCCCTCGTACTTGAGGCTCGCCCACACGCCGTCTTCCGGCGCGGGCGTGCCCTTGGCGCGGATGGCGATCTGCACGTCCTTGACGCCGCCGAGCTCGGTGGTGTTCTCGGACTGCACGGTGACGGTCCAGCCGCGCTTTTCCGCGTATCGCGTGTACATGCGCAGCAGGTCGCCGGCGAACAGCGCCGCCTCCTCGCCGCCGGTACCGGCCTTGATCTCCATGATCGTGTCGCGCGCGTCGTCCGGGTCGCGCGGGATGAGCGCGGTGCGCAGCTTCTCCTCGGCGGCCGGCAGTTCGGCTTCGAGCCGCTTGGCCTCCTCGGCGAAGTCCTCGTCCTCGCCGGCCATTTCGCGCGCGGCTTCGAGGTCGTCGCGGATCTGCAGGTAGGTCTTGTATGCGGACACGATGCCGCCGAGTTCGGCGTGGCGACGGCCCAGCTTGCGGATCTTCTCCGGGTCGGACACCACTTCGGGATCCGCCATCTTCGCTTCGAGGTCGTGGTATTCCTCAAGCGCGGTCTGCGCGGCGGGGAACTGTTCGTCTGCCATTTTGTCGTCCTTACGATCGCACGGTGACCATTACACGGTGGTCGTTACGTTGCCGGTTCGGATGTGTTTCGCGCGATGCCGCATGAAACGCATCAAGGTATACAAAAACGCCAGTCCGCGATCGGGTCGCCGAAGCGACGCCTTGACCGCACGGACTGGCGTTGATGAAGCTAGTTGGCCTTCTTGCCGTAGCGACGCTCGAAGCGAGCGACGCGGCCACCGGTGTCCATGATCTTCTGCTTGCCGGTGTAGAACGGGTGGCAGTTCGAGCAGACGTCGACCGTCATGTGGTCGCCCTTGTAGGTGGAACGGGTGACGAAGGTGTTGCCGCACGAGCACAGGACTTCGACGGCATGATAATCGGGATGGATACCCTGCTTCATGGTGTGTCTCCTAAGGATTCGGGGGACCCGGGTCGTCGCGCCCCTATGGCCGACGTGAACCGGAACCTATGGGAGTATACGCGCGAGTCTCGACTTCGTGACACGCATGCGCGCGGGCCGATGGCGCGTTGTCGGAAAAGTGGGGCCGCAGGGGCTTGAACCCTGGACCGGGCGATTATGAGTCGCATGCTCTAACCGACTGAGCTACGGCCCCACGATGGTGCGCCGAGCGCAAACCAACCCGACCAGTGTAGCAGAACGGCCGCCCGACGCAGCCGCAAATCCGCCGGAATCAGTAGTCCTCCCGGTACTTGAGCGGCTTGCCGGCGGCGTGGCGCGCGAGCTCCTCGGCCACGTTCAGTCCCATCGCATGCAGTTCGCTGCCGGTCGAACCGGCGATGTGCGGGGTGAGGACCACGTTCGGCATGTCCCACAGCGGCGAGTCGTGCGGCAGCGGTTCGGGCCAGGTCACGTCGAGGATCGCGTTGATGCGGCCGGTCGCAAGTTCCGCGATCAGCGCGTCGTGGTCGACCACGCGGCCGCGCGCCGAGTTGAGCAGCGTCGCCCCGTCCTTCATGAGCGACAGTTCGCGCGCGCCGATCATGCCGCGCAGCGCCGGGATGTCGGGGGCGTGCAGCGACACGATGTCGGATTGGCTCATCACCGTGTCCAGGTCGGCCTTGACTGCGCCGTACGACGCGGTTTCGTCGGCGGACATGTCGATCGAATAGGCGAGCACGTCAAGGCGGGTCATCTGCAGCATGGTCATGAGACGGCGTCCGATGCGCGACGACGCGCACACCAGGCCGACGGTCTTCTCGTAGTTGCCCACGCCGGCGAACACGCTTTGCACGTCCACCCACGCGCCCCAGCCGCGCTGGTCGTGGTACATGCGTTCGGCTTGGAAGAACGCCTTGTTGGCGAGCAGGATGTTCGCGAAGCAGTATTCGGCGACGGGCAGGCCGTTGAGGTATCCGGAGTTCGACAGCGCGATGCCGCGCCTTTTGGCCTCGTCGCGGGACTCGTCGTCGGCGAAGATGCGGGCCGCGGCGCCGCTGGCGGCGAAGATGCCCTTGAGATGCGGCATGGCGTCGAGCGCGGCGACGTCGAGCAGCTGCTCCGCGCCCCATCCGGTGATGATGTAGTCGGCGGCGGCGATGGTCGCCGCGTTGGCCGGGTCGTGGAAGTCCTCGATCACGACCGGTTCGCCGTGGTCGTCGCGTGCGTATCGCGCGATGGCGTCGAGTTCGCGCCACGCGTCCCGCCCCATGATCTTGCCGAGCAGATCGGCCGGTCTGAACGAGAACACGACGGACGGCTTGTCGGATGACGGTTCCTGTGTCATGATTGCGCTCCTTTGACGACTGATGACGGCGGCCGGTGACGGCGATTATCGACAAGACCGTCGCCGGCGGACGACTTGCGCCCACAGACGACGGCCACCGACCGGCACCGCGGTCACAGATGATCCGGTTCGCGATTGTACGGTCCGGCCGCGCAAGCCGTTCGGTCCTTGCCATTTGTTGCAGGCGTGCGTCACGGGCACCCGACGTAGTCGTTCCGGCTTGTGCACAACCCATTCGATGGCGACCGGCGGCACCCAGTGATACACTGATCTCATAAGTTCAATCATCTAACTTATTGGCGCGCCGACGGCACTGTCAAGCCGGCAGCCGCGCCCATGCAAGGAGGCA
This sequence comes from Bifidobacterium aerophilum, assembly GCF_010667685.1. Classification (GTDB taxonomy): domain Bacteria; phylum Actinomycetota; class Actinomycetes; order Actinomycetales; family Bifidobacteriaceae; genus Bifidobacterium; species Bifidobacterium aerophilum. The sequence goes on from NZ_WHZW01000016.1 coordinate 48,285, forward strand.
ACATGACCCGGATTCTGGTGGCGGGCATCGATACATCCACGCAGTCGACCAAGGTGCGCGTCACCGACGCCGCGACCGGCGAACTGGTGCGTTTCGGACAGGCAAAACACCCCGACGGCACGAGCTGCGACCCGAACGCGTGGTGGGACGCGTTTCTTGAGGCATCGGCTCAGGCCGGCGGCCTCGACGACGTGGCCGCGCTGGCGGTCGGAGGACAGCAGCACGGCATGGTGCTGCTCGATAAGCAGGGCCGTGTGGTGCGCGACGCGCTGCTGTGGAACGACACCCGTTCCGCACCCGATGCCGAACGGCTGATCGCCGAGTTGGGCGAATCCGCCAAAGCCGCGGACGGCTCGGAGGACGATCTGTCCGACGATCCGACCATGCGCGGCCGCCAGCGCTGGGTCAGGGCGGTCGGCTCGTCGCTGGTCGCCTCGCTGACGATCACGAAGATCGTGTGGGTCGCGAAGAACGAACCGGAAAACGCCGCCCGCGTGGCCGCGGTCTGCCTGCCGCACGACTGGCTGAGCTGGCGCATCGCCGGCCACGGACCGGTCGCGGACGGCGAAACCGCCGACCTGGCCGCGCTGTTCACCGACCGCTCGGACGCGTCGGGCACCGCATATTTTGATTCGGCCGCGAACGAGTATCGCATGGACCTGTTCAAGCTGGCGTTCGGCCGCGACGACGTGACCCTGCCGCGTGTGCTCGGCCCGACCGAGACGGGCGCGGTGGCCGATCCGGCGATCGCCGGCAAGAACGTGCCCGGCGGCTGCATCATCGCCCCGGGCGGCGGCGACAATGCGATGGCGTCGCTGGGCCTCAACATGGGCGTGGGAGACGTGTCGATCAGCCTAGGCACGTCGGGCGTGGCCGCGGCCATCTCCCCCGTGCCGACCTATGACATGACCGCGTCCGTGACCGGTTTCGCGGATTGCACCGGCCACTGGCTGCCGTTGGCCTGCACGATCAACGGTTCGCGCATCGCCGATGCGGGGCGCGCGGCGCTGGGCGTGAGCTACGACGAGCTGGCCGATCTGGCCGCGCAGTCGGTACCGGGAGCCGAGGGCATCACGCTGATCCCGTACTTCGACGGCGAGCGCACGCCGAATCGTCCGGACGCGACGGCGACGCTGCATGGCATGACGTTGCGCAATACGACCCGCGCGAATATCGCCCGCGCGTTCGTGGAGGCGCTGCTGTGCTCGCAGCGCGACTGCCTTGAGCTGGTGAAGGGCCTTGGCGTGGACGTCAAACGCATCCTGCTGATCGGCGGCGGCGCGAAGTCGGCCGCAGTGCGCGCGTATGCGCCGTCGATCCTCGGCATGGACGTGCTGCTGCCGAAGACCGACGAGTATGTGGCGATTGGCGCGGCACGCCAGGCCGCGTGGGTGCTGGGCGGCAAGGCCGAGCCGCCGGCATGGGAGCTGACCATCGAGGACACGCTCACCGGCGAGCCGACCCCTGAGGTCTACGCCCAGTACGCGAAGTACCGCGGCTGAATTCCGCTCTTTTCTGGGCGCAAACCAACGCGGAACGGCTGATTCGCGTTGGTTTGCGCCCAGAAATATGGGCAAATATGGTTTGAGCCCGGTCTCCGATAATGGAGACCGGGCTCAAACCATGCACGACATCGATGGGTCGGCGACGCCCTCGACGATCGGGACGCTCAGAGCTGGCCGTCGCGGCGCAGACGCGCGCGCAAGGCGATGCCGATCAGGGAAAGACCGAAGGCGGTAATCGCGGCGATGATCACGGTCTTATCCTTTCTCTTGGAATCCGGACGATTACGATGCACGATAGTTCGCGGATGTTGCGAGACATCGCGCGCAATCTCACGAGGATGTTACGGTCCGGCCGCGTAAAAAACGGGGCGCCGCCGGAACCGGACGGAACCGACGGCGCCCCGATCAGTCATGCATCAACGGTTGCCGCGAGGATCAGGCCTCGGCGAGCGCGTCGACGATGTAGTTGTTGATGGTCGCCTTGACGGATTCGAGGTGATCGGACTTGGTCGCGGCGATGAGCTCGGACTGCGGCTTGTCGATCGCGTACTCCTCAAGGGAGGCGAGGGTGGCGGTGCCGTTCTCGATGGTCGCGCCGATGCCGGAATCGTAGGAGCTGTAGCGCTCGGACATGAGGTTCTGGATGAAGCCGTCGCGGTTCATCTTGTCGGCGACCAGCAGGCCGGCCGCGTAGGAGTCCATGCCGGCGATGTGCGAACGGAACAGGTCCTCGGCGTAGAAGGAGGTGCGGCGCGGCTTGGCGTCGAAGTTCAGGCCGCCGTGGGGGCCGATGGAGCCGGCCTGCAGGACCTCCCACATGACGGCGACGGTCTCGTACAGGTCGGTCGGGAACTCGTCCATGTCCCAGCCGATGAGCTTGTCGCCCTGGTTGGCGTCGAGCGAGCCGAGGAATCCGGATTCGCGGGCGACGCGGATCTCGTGCTGGTAGGTGTGGCCGGCGAGGTTGGCGTGGTTGCCTTCGAGGTTGAGCTTGAAGACGTCGGTCAGGTCGTAGGTGCGCAGGAAGTTGATGGCGGTGGCCGCATCGAAGTCGTACTGGTGCAGCGTCGGCTCCTTCGGCTTCGGCTCGATGAGGAACTGAGCGTCGAAGCCGATTTCCTTGGCGTAGTCGGCGCACATGTGGAAGAACTTGGCGATGTGGTCGGTCTCGCGCTTCATCTCGGTGTTCCACAGGTTCTCGTAGCCTTCGCGGCCGCCCCAGAACACGTAATTCTCGGCGCCGAGGCGCTTGCCGATCTCGAGGCTCTTCTTGAGCTGGCCGGCGGCGTAGGCGTAGATGTCGGCGAACGGGGAGGTGGCGGCGCCGGACACGAAGCGCGGGTTGGTGAACAGGGAGGAGGTGTTCCACAGCAGCTTGACGCCGGTGGACTTCATGTTCTCCTCGATCTTGTCGACGACCTTGTCGAGGTTGGCGTTGGTCTCGCGCAGGGTGTCGCCTTCAGGGGCGATGTCGCGGTCGTGGAAGCAGAAGTACTCGACGCCGAGCTTGGTGAACAGCTCGAAGGCATAGTCGACCTTGGCGAGCGCCTGATCCATCGGATCGGTGTACTTGTAGTACGGGCGGTGCGCGGTGCCGGTGCCGAACGGGTCGACGAGCTCCTGGTTGAAGGTGTGCCACCAGGCGACGCCGAAGCGCAGCCAGTCCTTCATCTTCTTGCCGGCGACGACCTTGTCCGCGTCGTAGTAATGGAAGGCGAGTCCTTCCTGCGGCCCCTTCTGGCGGCCGACGTACTCGATCTTGTCGATGTCCCACAGACCCATGACGATCTCCTTGGTTGATAACTTCGTTGTCCGATGCCGCACCCGCACCGTTGGCGGTCGATGCGGCATCGCCGTACGCCAAAAATATTAAATCGTTGAACTATATTTGTCAATCCAATGAACTTTTTGGCGTACGCGACGGCGTGTCACGCTCCCCGCAACGGGCCGCGCGAACGCAGGACGGATCATCACGCGGTCAGGACACCGATCAGCCGACGCCGGACGAAACCGATCAATACAGACCGCGCCGACCGGCGCATCACACGAATCACGCGGATTCCAGGAACCGCATCGGATCGCCGGTGAACCTATGCAATCCCATCACGGCCGCGCCGTACATGGCCGGATGTTCGGTCACCGGCGGGAACATGAGCCGCACCTTCACCGCGTCGCGCGCCAGGATCTGCGACTGCACGCGCCGTTCGAGATCGGCGCGCAGGTCGTCGCCGAACCCGCTCCACAAGCCGCCGACCATCACGTTGCTCACGTCGACCACGTTGACCGTCGACGCGATCGCCGCGGCCAGTGCGGCCAGCGCGTTCTCCACGGCGAGCGCCGCGCCGGTATCGCCGGCATGCCAGGCCTCGATCAGCCGGGCAGGCATCCCCGCATCCACGGCCGTCGCCGCATCCGAGGCCAGTCCGGAGGAGAGCATCACCGCACGACGGCCGGCGAACATCTCCAGGCATCCGTGACGACCGCACCGGCACAGCGCGCCATGCACGTCGACGCACATGTGGCCGATCTCCCCGGCGAAACCGTGGTCGCCGCGCACGATCTGCCCCTCGCGCACGTACGCGCCGCCGATGCCGACGTCGGTCGACACGTAGACGAACGAATCGGACGGGCCGATCGGCCAGTCGTCGGACGAACGCTGCGCGGCGAATCCCGGGATCTGCGCGATCGCGGCCAGCGTCGCCTCATTGTCGGCCACGGCCCCCAGACGGGACACCACCGCATACCGGTTCAGGTCGATGTCGCGCCAGCCGAAGTTGCGCGCGACCAGCAGGCGGTTGCCGTCCGCCACGAGTCCGGGCAATGCGAGCTCGCATCCGGTCACGACGGCGCCGTCGGCCGCGAGCCGCTCCTCCACCGGACGCATCATCGCGTCGAGTTCGGCGAAGATCTCATCCGGATCAACGTCGCCCATCGGACGGTCGCGCCACTCGCTCGCCGTCACCGTGCCGTCGATGTCGAGCACGGTGTATCCGAAACCGTCGGTGTTGATCTGCATGCCGAGACCGACCCACCGTCCCGGCCGAAACGCAAGCGGCGTGCTCGGGCGGCCGTACGAGACGACGGCCGCCGGTTCGAGCTGGCGGATCACCCGGTTTTTCAGCAGGATGTCGCTCAGCAGGGACAGCGTCGCCTTGGTCAGACCGGTCTGCTTTGCCAGCGCGGCGCGGCTGAGCGGCACGCGCGAACGCGCCATCGTGGACAGGACCACGGACATGTTGTGATTGCGCAGATCATCCTGGTTGATGCTTCTGGACACCGGCATCGCGGCTCACCTCCTTGCGACGCGGCCTGTGGCCGGCAGTGCGTCCTGACTGGCCTGCCTACCCGATGGCCCGACCAACCCGAACGCCGGACGCCGGACGCCGGACGCCGCGGCCAATGCGGAACCCGACCGGAGAACGGCAGGCAAATGACTTAGCAAAATGATTGTACCTGATAGGAAAGCGCGACTTTCCGCGGATTCCGCAATCCGCCGAGTGGAGCCGGGGCGAGCGATTCGGAGCGGTTTTCGGCAGGTCGGATCCAGCAGGTTCGACTCGACGAACCCGCTCGACGCCCGGCTCGACAGGCCCGCGCACCCACGCGCACCAATCTTGTAAACATTCTTTACAAAATCGCCCCATCCGCGCCCGCGCGCCGCGTGACGACTCCAAGTTTGTGCTGATACTGTGAATTCCGTTATCAAACTCTTGACGTTTTCGACGAAGAGACCTCAAGACACCAGCTCGACATGGAGGTCAACATGACAGACACCGCAACCACCACACTCGCCCCGGAGGGCACCGACACCCTCGATACCCCCGACGCCCCGGACACCACGGCGATCCTGATGCAGCCGCTCGAGATCCGCCACATGCGGCTCAAGAACCGCATCATGTTCCCGCCGATGACCACCGGCTACGAAGCCCGCGACGGTTCGATCACCGAACAGAGCATCAACTTCTACAAGCGCGTGGCCGAAGGCGGCGCCGCCTACATCGTGCTCGGCGACGTCACCCCCGTGCACACCATCTCCCCCACGCCGAAACTCGTCACTGACGAGCAGATCCCCTCGTTCGCCGCCCTCGCCGACGCATTGCATGAATTCGACTGCAAACTCGGCCTGCAGGTCTTCCACCCCGAATACGACACGGTCGCGGTGGCCGAACTGTTCGCCAAGGGCGACATGGCGGGTGCCCGCGCCAAGCTGCATCACGACATGGCGCATTACGTCAACGAGGTGAGCGCCGAACGGCTCGGCGAGATCCTCGGTTCGATCACGGCCCTGGCCCGGCGGGCCGCGGCGGCCGGCGCCGACGCGATCGAAGTGCACGGCGACCGTCTCGTCGGTTCCCTGTGCTCGCCGCTGATCAACGAACGCGACGACGAATACGGCGGCTCGTTCGACAACCGCACGCGGTTCGCCCGCGAAGTGGTACGCGCGATCCGCGCCGGATCCCCGGACATCTGCATCGACTACAAGCTGCCGATCATCACCGAAAACCCGCAGATCGGCCGCGGCGGCCTGTTCATCGACGAGGCCGTGACGCTCGCACGACTGCTCGTCGAAGACGGCGTCGACACGTTCCACGTCGGTCAGGCCAACCACACCGGCAACCTCAACGACACGATCCCGGCGATGGGCACGCGCCCCGACTGCTTCATGGAACCGTATTCGCGGCGCATCAAGGAAGCCGTGGACGTGCCCGTCTCGACCGTGGGAGCGATTCCCGACGCGGACGCCGCGGCCCGGCTCATCGCATCCGGCGCCTGCGACTACGTCGGTCTCGGCCGACCGATCCTGTGCGATCCCGACTATGCGAACAAGGTGGCGGACGGCCGGGCCGACCTGATCCGCCCGTGCATCATGTGCAACCGAGGCTGCACCGACGCGATCGCCTCCCGCCGGTTCATCTCGTGCGTGCTCAACGCGCAGAACGGCTACGAATACCAGCGCGTGATCGGCAAGACCGAAGCCCCGAAGCGCATCGCCGTGGTCGGCGGCGGACCAGCCGGCATGGAGGCGGCGCGCGTCGCCGCGCTGCGAGGCCACGACGTGACCTTGTTCGAACGCGCCGACCGGCTCGGCGGTCAGCTGGACATCGCCAGCGTACCGCCGCGCAAGGGCACCATGCGCAGGATCGAACAGTGGTACGCACGCGCGCTCGACGCGGCCGGCGCCGACGTGCGGCTCAACACCGAGGCCACGCCTGAGATGCTGGCCGACGGCCGGTTCGACGAGGTGATCGTCGCGGTCGGCGGACGCAACGCGACGCCGCCGATCCCGGGCACCGACCTGCCGCATGTGATGGACGCGTGGCGCGTGCTCGCCGGCGAACAGCGGCCGCACGGACGCACCGTGATCATCGGCGGCGGACTGGTCGGCGCGGAAACGGCCGAACTGATCGCGCAGGACGATTACGGCTGCGACGTGACGGTCGTGGAGATGATGGGACAGATCGCGGCCGAGGAGTCAAGCACGATCAAGCCGATCATGATGGAGGATTTCGCCACGCACCATGTGACGCTGCTGACCAACACCAAAGTGGAGCGCGTTACGGAACATGCGGTGGAAGCGGTCGAGACGATCAACCCGCCGGCGCCCGCGGGACGGCCCGGCGCACCGGCAGGACGTCCCGGCGCGCGGCCCGCGGGAGGCGCGCCGGGACAGGCGGCCGAAGCCTCGGGCGCACCCGAGCCGCAGACCCGACCGGTGACGATCCCCTGCGATTGCGTGATCCTGGCGCTGGGCACCGCGCCTCTGCCGTTCGATACGACGGCATTGGACGCGGCCGGCATCACCGTCACCCGCGTCGGTGATTGCAACGGCCGTGCGGCGGACATCAACCGCGCGGTCGAGGAAGGCTACCTCGCGGCCGTCGCGGCGTAACCGGCAACCGTGTCAGGCAACCCGCCCGTCCGGCATGACAAACCGGGCGGGCGGCACTATGCTGTTCTCGGTTTTGCGTTCCGGACCAATCCGTCAGCGAACCCCGAACACCTCCGCCGCCGACGCCCGTCGACGCCAGCGGCACACCGACAAAGGAGCTTCTGCAATGACGCGCACGTTCACGCTCTCCCCCACCCTCGGCAAGCTCATGCTGCTCGCATGCGCGATGCTGTGGGGCGGCAGCTACCCGACCGCGAAGGTCGCGATGAGCGTCGTCACGCCGCAATGGCTCATGGCCATCCGTCTGCTCGCCGCGTCCGCGATCATGCTGATCCTGTTCCGCAAGCAGATCGTGCCGTATCTCAACCGCCGCATCATCGTTCCCGGTCTGTTGGTCGGATTCACCTACTGGGGCACCATGGTCAGCCAGATGACCGGCCTGACCATGATCGAACCGGGCCGCAGCGCGTTCCTGACCGCCGCGTACTGCGTGATCGTGCCGTTCACGTCATGGCTGCTCTTGCACCAGCGGCCGACCGCGCGCAACCTGGTCGCGGCCGCGCTGTGCCTGACCGGCGTCGGGTTCGTGTCGCTCAGCTCCGGTCTCGGCGGCCTGTCGGTCGGCCTGGGCGATCTGCTCACGTTGCTGTGCGCGTTCGTGTTCTCGTTCAATCTGGTATGGCTCGGCAAGTTCGGCCAGACGATCCACCCGGTCGCGCTCACGTTCAGCCAGTTCATGGTGGCCGGCGTGTGCTGCCTGGTCGGTGCGATCCTCACCGAACCGGCACCGACCGCCGCATGGCTGCAGCCGAACGTGCTGGCTTGCCTCGTCTATCTGTTCTTCGGCGCGACGATGTGCGCGCAGATCATGCAGAACATCGGACTCAAGGTGACGCCGCCTTCGCAGGCGTCGCTGATCATGTGCCTGGAAACGGTGTTCAGCCTGCTGTTTTCGGTGCTGTTCTACGGAGAGCGGGTGCAGGCGGCGGCCGGCGTGGGATTCGCGCTGATCTTCTCGGCGATCCTGTGCTCGCAGATCCACCTCAACGGCCGCATGCTCGAACGGCTCTCGCGGCGGTAACGGACCGTCTCATCGCACTGCGCGTAAACCAACGCAAAACCGCCTGTAAGCGTTGGTTTGCGCACGCTTCGCCGTGCCCCGGACGCATCACTCTGCTACGCCTAGCTCGAAATACTCCTGCGCGCCACACCCTGTCATTTCCCGTGGTTCATGATACGCCGCGCTCGAAATTCCTCAGCGAACCGCCCGTCCGCCCACTAGGATGGGGCGTATGAGCGAATCAACATCTTCCGCCGCCGGCAGCGCCGAGTGGGTCAACCCGCTGCGCGATCCGCGCGACCTGCGTCTGCCGCGCATCGCCGGCCCGTGCAGCATCGTGATCTTCGGCGTGACCGGCGACCTGTCACGCAAGAAACTGCTGCCCGCCATCTACGACCTCGCCAACCGCGGTCTGCTGCCGCCGAGCTTCGGCCTGACCGGCTTCGCCCGCCGCGACTGGACCGAGGACCATTTCAAGGATTTCGTGCGCGAGAACGTGATCGCGCACTGCCGCACCCCGTTCAAGGAGTCCACGTGGACCCAGCTGGCGGCCGGCATCCGCTTCGTGCAGGGCACGTTCGACGATCCGAAGGCGTTCGAGCGCCTGTCGAACACGGTCGCCGAGCTCGACCGCGACCGCGGCACGCGCGGCAACCACGCGTTCTACATGTCGGTGCCGCCGCGCGCGTTCCCGATCGTGGCGCGCCAGCTGGCCGACTGCGGCCTGTCGCGCTCTTCCGAGGGCGCATGGCGTCGCGTGATCATCGAGAAGCCGTTCGGCCATGACCTCGAAAGCGCGAAGGAGCTCGACCGCGTCGTCTCCGAGGTGTTCGACCCGTCGAGCGTGTTCCGCATCGACCACTACCTCGGCAAGGAGACCGTGCAGAACATCCTCGCGCTGCGGTTCGCGAACGCGATGTACGAGCCGATCTGGAACGCGAACTACGTCGACCATGTGCAGATCACGATGGCCGAGGACATCGGCGTCGCCGGTCGCGCCGGCTACTACGACGGCATCGGCGCGGCGCGCGACATCATCCAGAACCACCTGCTGCAGCTGCTTGCCCTGACGGCCATGGAGGAGCCGGTCTCGTTCGCCGCGTCCGATCTGATCGCCGAGAAGACGAAGATCCTCTCCGCGGTCCGTCTGCCGCGCGATCTGGCCGCACACACCGCCCGCGGACAGTACGCGGCCGGCTGGCAAGGCTCGCACGAGGTCGTCGGATACTTGGAGGAAAAGGGCATTGACCCGTCGTCCACGACCGAAACGTACGCGGCGATCCGGCTCGATCTCGACACGCGTCGCTGGGCGGGCGTGCCGTTCTACCTGCGTACCGGCAAGCGTCTGGGCAAGCGCGTCACCGAAATCGCGGTCGTGTTCAAGCGCGCGCCGCACCTGCCGTTCGAGTCGACGGCGACGCGCGAGCTCGGCAAGAACGCGATCGTGATCCGCGTGCAGCCGGACGAGGGCGTGACGATGCGGTTCGGCGCGAAGGTGCCGGGCGGCACGTCGATGGAAGTGCGCGACGTGTCGATGGACTTCAGTTACGGCCGTTCGTTCACCGAGTCGTCGCCGGAAGCGTACGAACGGTTGATCCTGGACGTGCTGCTCGGCGATCCGCCGCTGTTCCCGACGACGAAGGAGGTCGACCTGAGCTGGGAGATCCTCGATCCGATCGAGGACTTCTGGTCGACGCTCGGCCAGCCGCAACCGTACCGTGCCGGCACGTGGGGACCGGAAGAGGCCGATGAGATGCTCGCCCGCGACGGACGCCATTGGAGGATGCCATGATTATCGATATGCCGAACACGCGGACCCGTGAGATCTCGCGCAAGATCGACGAACTGCACGAGGAACGCGGAGAATCCGCGACCGGCCGCGTGCTCACGCTGCTCATTTCGACCAACGAGGATGAGCTGGAGCATGCGCTGGAGCTGGCGAATGCGGCGAGCCGCGAGCATCCGTGCCGCGTGATCGCGATCAGCCCGAAGCGCGGGGCGGCCGCGGCGGGCGGACAGAAGGGTGCGGTGGCCGAGAACGACGCGGACGCGCAGGACGAAGAGTCGAACCTCGACGCGCAGGTACGTTTCGGCGCGGACGCCGGCGCGGGCGAGATCATCGTGCTGCATCCGCGCGGCGGACTCGTGCATCATCAGGACACGCTGGTGATTCCGCTGCTCGTGCCGGACGCGCCCGTGGTGGCGTGGTGGCCGACCGAGGCGCCGGCGAACCCGTCGAAGGATCTGCTCGGCGCGATGGCCCGCACGCGCATCACCGATGCGATGCGCTCGTCGAACCCGTACCGCACGATCGCCGATCTGCGCCGCAACCGTTCGTCCAAGAACGTGGACCTGTCGTGGACGCGACTGACCGTGTGGCGCGCGATGCTGGCGACGATGCTCGACCAGCCGCCGCACCTGCCGATCAGCACCGTGCGCGTGACCGGTCCGAAGGGCTTCCTTCCGATGGACATGCTGGCCGCGTGGCTGCGTCTGCGACTCAACGTGCCGGTGACGGTGGAGGATGTGCCGGGCGCGACCGCCGTGACCGGCGTATACCTGACCCGTTCCGACGGCGTGCTGAGCCTGGAACGCCCGGATGCGGATGGCGGCGTGGCCGTGATCAGCATGCCGGGTGCTTCGCCGCAGACGATCAGCGTGCCCGCACGCACGCTTGAGGAATGCCTGAGCGAGGAGCTGCGCCGACTCAACCCCGATGAGGTCTACGCCGAAGTCATCACCGAAGGCTGGGATCTCATCCATCCCACCGACTGACACGGAATCGACCGTAGGCCGATTCCTTACCCAAGGAACGACATGACCACACGAAAAACCATCATCTATCGCGATCCGGTCGTGCTCGCGCAGGCCGTGGCCGCACGTACGCTGCTCACGATCGGCGATCTGCTGGCCGAACCGGGCCGCACGCGCGTCGACATCGCCGTGACCGGCGGCACCGACGGCAACCGCGTCTTCCACGAACTGCTGGCCAGCCCGCTCACCGAAGCGGTCGACTGGTCGCGCGTGCACCTCTGGTGGGGTGACGAACGGTTCGTCGCCGCCTACAGCGACGACCGCAACGTCAAGCAGGCCCGTGGCGAGTTCCTCGACGAGATGACGGCGCGCGGACTGCTGCCGGAGGCGAACATCCACGCGATGCCGGCCGACACGCGCTCGGCTGAGGAGATCGCGGCCGCTTCGCCTGAGGAAACCGACGCCGTGCTTGCGGCAGCCGCGGCCGAATATCAGGCCGAACTGATCGCGGAACTCGGGGCCGAACCGGCGCTGGACATCGCGATGTTCGGCATGGGTCCGGACGCGCATTTCGCGTCGCTGTTCCCCGGACTGCCGCAGGTGCTCATAGACGATCCGCACGTGCTGGTCGCCGGCGTGCGCGACTCCCCCAAGCCGCCGCCGCTGCGCCTGACGCTCACCGTGCCGATGATCGCCCGGTCGCGTCACACGTGGGTGTTCACGTCCGAGGAACGCAAGGCCCCGGCCGTGGCTGCGGCATTCGCCCAGCCGCGCAACCCGCAGGCCCCCAGCTCCTTCGCCGACGGTCAGGAACTCCTCTGGCTCATCGACAAGGGTGCGGCGAGCAAGCTGTAAGTCCCCGGATACGACAAAGTGGCGGTTTTCTCTTGCTGAGCACATGCTCGGCAAGAGAAAACCGCCACTTGCGTTATTTGCAGATCAGAAGCGATCAGGCTTCGATCTCCTCGCGATCCTTAGTGGCCTTCGGCCCTGCACAATTACGGACTCGCCTACGGCGAGGCTCAATACTGCCTTCGCTCGCCTATCGGCTCGCTCAGGCCGAGCCTAAGCACAGTCCACTGGACTGTGCTTGTCGCGACCCGATCTCCGCTACGCTTCGATCTCTTCGCGACCCGGCTCGGCCCAGAGAGTGTGATAGGCACCCGGCATGTCGACGCGCTGGTAGGTGTGGGCGCCGAAGTAGTCGCGCTGGCCCTGGATCAGGGCGGCGGGCAGACGCTTCGAACGCAGGCCGTCGAAGTACTCGAGCGAGGAGGCGAACACCGGGACCGGCACGCCGAAGGAGATCGCACGGGTCACGACGCGACGCCACGAGGTCTGCGCGGTCTCGATCGCGTCCTTGAAGTACGGCGCGAACAGCAGGGAGACATTGGCCTCGCCGGACTCGAACGCGTCGGAGATGCGGTTGAGGAACTTCGCGCGAATGATGCAGCCGCCGCGCCAGATGCGCGCCACCGCTGCCAGATCGATCTTCCAGTCGTACACCTTCGCGGCCTCGGTGATCTCGTTGAAGCCCTGCGCGTACGCGACGATCTTGGACGCGTACAGCGCCTCGCGGATGTCGTTGATGAACGCGGCCTTCTCGGCGGAATCCATCGGCACCACGCCTTCCGGCCCCTCGAACGCCTGCTTCTGGGCCTCGGCGCGCAACTCGGTCTGGCCGGACAAGCCACGGGCGAACACGGCCTCGGCGATGCCGGTCACCGGCACGGCCAGGTCAAGCGCGGACTGCACGGTCCACGTGCCGGTGCCCTTCATGCCGGCGTGGTCGACGATCACGTCGACGAGCGGCTTGCCGGTCTTCTTGTCGACCTGGTGCAGCACGTCCGCGGTGATCTCGATCAGGTACGAGTTCAGCTCGGTCTTGTTCCACTCCTCGAACACGTCGCCGATCTCGGCCGGGGTCATGCCCAGCGCGCGGCGCATCAGATCATAGCTTTCGGAGATGAGCTGCATGTCAGAGTACTCGATGCCGTTGTGCACCATCTTGACGAAGTGGCCGGCGCCGTTCTCGCCGATGTGCGTGACACACGGCTCGCCCTCGGCCTTGGCCGCGATCGACTCGAAGATCGGCTTCAAGGTCTGCCAGGACTCCTCGGAGCCACCGGGCATCATGGACGGTCCGAGCAGCGCGCCTTCCTCGCCGCCGGAGACGCCGCAGCCGACGAAGTGCATGCCGCGGGCGGAGATGGCCTTCTCGCGGCGGATCGTGTCCGGGAAGTGGGCGTTGCCCGCGTCCACGATGATGTCGCCCGGCTCCATGAGATCGGCCAGCTGGTTGATCATGTCGTCGGTCGGCTCGCCGGCCTTGACCATGATGATCGCGGTGCGCGGCTTCTTCAGCGAGTCCACGAACTCGGCCATCGTCTTGGCCGGGAAGAACTGGCCCTCGTCACCGTGCTCGGCGATGAGCTTCTCGGTGCGCGAGTAGTGGCGGTTGAACACGGCCACCTTGTTGCCGTGACGCGCGAGATTGCGGGCGAGGCTGGCGCCCATCGCAGCAAGACCGACAACGCCGACGTTTGCTTCAGCGGACATTGTTATCCTTTCGAATATTTGGCATACATATTCCATAGATCAGTCTATAACCCGGCCGCACCAATCGGCCATGCCCACGGCAAAAACCGGCAACGGCCGCATGCGACCGAAGACTGCCGTCTCCGCCGCATGCGACCGGCCGATCCGATTGATCCGACCGATGCGACCGGCCGATCCAGGCGGCACGACCGAACCGACCAAGCCGATACGGCGGCCGTTCAGACGAACAGCGACAGGCCGAGCACGGAGACCAGGCCCATCACCGACATAACCGTCGTCGCGGTCGTCCACGACATGAACGTCTCCTTCAGCGACAGTCCGAAGTACTCCTTGATCATCCAGAATCCGGCATCGTTGACATGGTCGGCGATCACCGATCCGGCCCCGACCGCCAGCACCATGAGCGCGGGGTTCACGGTGGTCATCGTCATGAGCGGCGCAACCAGCCCGGCCGCGGTCAGCGAGGCGACGGTGGCCGAACCGAGGCAGACGCGCAGCACGGCGGCGACGAGCCATGCGGCGATCAGCGGCGGCATGTTGATGTTCTGGAACAGCGTGGAGACATAATCGGAGATGCCGCCATCGACCAGCACCTGCTTGAATGCGCCGCCACCACCGATGATGAGCAGCATCATGGCGATCTGCTTGACCGACTCGGTCATCGACTGCGCGATTTCAGGCATCTTCTTGCCACGAGCGAAGCCCATGCTCCACACGGCGAACAACATCGACAGCAGCATGGCGGTATCCGGCGCACCGATCGCCTGGATCACCTCGTTGACGAGGGCGTCCTTCGGCAGCGTGAACGAGCAGACGGTGGCGACGGCGATGAGCAGCACCGGCATCATGGAGGTGAGCACGGAGATGCCGAACCCCGGGGTTTCATCCTCGGAGAACTCCTTGAACTCGCCAAGCACGGCGATGTCGAAGTTCTTGCGGTACAGGCCCGGCTTGATGCGGTGCAGCAGCATGTTGAACAGTGGACCGGCAACGATCACGGTCGGGATGGACACGATGATGCCGAACAGCAGCACATGGCCCATGTTCGCGCCGAGCGTTTCGGTGATGGCGGTCGGAGCGGGGTGCGGCGGCAGGAACGCATGCGCCACGTTGAGCGTGATCGCCATCGGGATGCCGAGGAACATGAGCGGCATGTCGAGCTCACGCGCAATGACGAAGATGATCGGCAGCAGCACGACCAGACCGACCTCGAAGAACAGCGCGATGCCGACGATGAACGACGCGACGACCACCGCGATCTGGATGTGTTTGCGACCAAAGCGGTTGATCAGCGTCATGGCGATGCGGTGCCCGCCGCCCGAATCCGAGACGAGCTTGCCGAGCATCGATCCGAAACCGAAGATAATGGCGAGGTGGCCAAGCTGGCCGCCGATGCCGGTCTCAATGGTGGAGGGGATCTTGTCGACCGGGATCTGCAGTACCAGCGCGGTGAGGAACGCGGTGATGATCAGCGAGACGAACGTGTTGAGCTTGACCTTGACGATCAGGAAAATAAGCACTGCGACGGCGCAGGCCACGATGAGCAATGGCATGGGACTTCCTTATCCGTTGACGTTTCGCTCGCAAGATTAACGCAGCAGGTAGCCGCCGTCGACCGGCAGCATGACGCCATTGATGTAGTTGGACGCATCGGAGCACAGGAACACCATCGCGCCCATCAGCTCGCGCGGTTCGGCCCAGTGACCGGCCGGAATGTGTTCGCGGATCTCGACGCTGCGGACCGGGTCATCCTGCAAGGCCTTGGTCATCGGCGTGTTGATGTAGCCGGGGGCGAGGCCGTTGACCTGGATGTTGTACGGAGCGAGCGCGTCGGCGTAGGCGCGGGTCAGGCCCATCACGGCGTGCTTGCTGGCGGCGTACGGGTAGATGAACTTGCCGGCTCGGTAGGACTGCATGGATCCGATGTTCACGATCTTGCCGCGGTTCTGCTTGATCATGACCTTGGCGACCTCATGCGACAGATAGTACAGCGCGTTGAGGTTGAGGTTGATCACGGCCTGCCAGTCTTCGTCCGGGAAATCGACGAGGTCGTGGCGACGCTGCATGCCGGCGTTGTTGATGAGCACGTCGATGCGGCCGAATTCCTCGAGCGCCTTGTCCACGATCTTCTTGGCGGCACCGGGCTCGGTGATGTCCTGCTGCATGAAGACCACGCGGCGGCCGTTCGCTTCGACCGCCTTACGGGTCTCCTCCCAGCCACGCTGCTCGTTGGCGACGACGAACACGTCGGCGCCGACCTTGCTCACGGCCTGCGTGTAGTACTCGCCCAAACCGCTGGCGCCGCCGGTGATAAGCACGACTTTGTCGGTCAGTTCGAAGGTGTGAATCGAAAACTCTTTCATGATCATTGCTCCTCGTCGATGATGGAGGTTCGGCGTGCCGGTTGGGTTCGGTTTCCCAACGTTCATCGCAGCCGATGCCGATGTGTTGCAGTTAGGTATATCGTTGCCCCGAACTTACGTCAACCGCTGACGTTCGCTGTGGTGTATCGATACCCCAAAGCATATGGCCGACGATTGACGAAGTCAAGTCGGATGGTGTATCGTTTTCCTCGACGATCGGAAAACGGCGGATTCACTGGCGTCCGTCGGAGTGTCGCACCGCCGACACGCACGGCGCCACGCAGCATGCGGCATACGGAGCGCATGCACAACCCATACGGAAAGGACCGCATATGGCCAAGGTGACCATCGCCGACATCGCCCGCGAATCGCAGGTGTCCGTGACCACCGTCTCGCGCTACCTCAACGGCAACTACGGCAAGATGAGCGCCGCCACCAGAACACGCGTCCAAGAGACCATCGAACGGCTCGACTACCATCCCAACGCATCCGCGCAGCGCATGCGCCAACAGCACACGCATATCGTCGGCGTCATCGTCGCCGACATCTCGAACGTCTTCTCGTCGCTGCTCTTCAAGGGAATCTACAACGAGCTGGAACCGGCCGGCTACGACGTCATGCTCATGAACTCGAACAATTCGCTCGGCGAAGAGCACGATGACATCGACCGACTGCTCTCGCAACGTGCCGACGGACTGATCATCCAACCGAACGCAAGGACCGCCGCCGCATACGAATCCGTCATCAGTGCGCGCAAGCCGCTCGTGCTCGTCGACCGCGAGCCCGACGAACGCCCCGCCGGCATCAGCCAGATCGTCGCCGACAACAGCGAATCCTGTCATCGTCTCGGACTCGAACTCGCGCAACGCGGGTACGACAACATCGTCGTCTGCAGCCGCATCCGCAGCGAGATCTCCGCGCAGACCAAACGAGTCGAAGGCTTCCGCGCGGCCGCCGAGGAAAGCCACCGGTTCATGGTTCACATCGAGGTCGCCTCCAACGACGTCGACTGGCTGACGCGCGAACTGTCGGTGACGCTCGGTCATCTGCATGGCCGCACCGTCGTCATCTCACTGATGGGACCATTGCTGTTCGACTTGCTCGCCGCATTGCGCACGCTGGACATCACGTTCCCCGACGACATTGGCTTGGTCAGTTTCGACGACTGGCAATGGTCGCAATACGTGCGGGACGGCATCTATCTGCTTGAGCAGGATCCTCAGGCACTCGGCCAGGCCGCAGCGCGCAACCTACTCGACCAGATTCGCGCCGGTTCGTCGCCGGGCGGTGACCCATACGCCGCCAGCGACGTCATCACGTTGCCGGTACGCACGGTATCCGCGCCATCAATCTAAATCGTTCATCACGACACCGTTACGTAACACGATCCTTAACACAACGTTCACAACGTGAGACGCGCAAGAACAATCGGGCACATCCTCTTACGATGTCGGATTGTTATCCGCAAAACGGAACCGTATTTCACGTCAGATTGATACAAGAGAGAGATTTTCGATGGAAAACGTGAAGAAATTCGCCGATTGGCTGACCAAGTGGTTCACGGCGATCGTGGTCGTGTGGGCCGTGTTCAACTACTTCGTGCCGCAGGCGAGTCTGTGGGGCAAGCCGTACACCGGCTACATGCTCGGCATCGTGCTGTTCGGCATGGGTCTGACCCTGACGCTTGACGACTTCAAGCGCATCCTCACCCAGCCGCTCATGGTCATCGTCGGCACCGTGGCGCACTTCGTGATCATGCCGCTCATCGCAGTGCTGCTGTGCTGGATCTTCCGCCTCGACGGCGCGCTGGCCGTCGGCGTGATCCTCGTCGGCTGCTGCCCGTCCGGCACCTCCTCCAACGTGATGAGCTACCTGTCGCGCGGCGACGTGGCGCTCGACGTGTCGATCGGCATCCTGTCGACCCTGTGCGCGCCGTTCATGATCCCGCTGCTGATGCAGTGGCTGGCCTCCCAGTACGTGTCCGTGCCGGTCGAGTCCCTGTTCCTCAACGCCGTCAAGGTCGTGCTCTTCCCGATCGCGCTCGGCGTGATCTGCCACATGATCTTCGGCAAGAAGATCGAGACGATCACCGTCGCCCTGCCGATCGTCTCCCAGGTCGCCATCCTGCTCATCATCGGCGTGGTCGTCGCGGCCAACGGCCCGAAGCTGTTCGTCGCCTCCTCGCTCATGGCCATCCCGGTCGTCATCCTGCACAACCTCTCCGGCTACGCGCTGGGCTTCGGCTTCTCCAAGCTCATGTACAAGATCTACCCGAAGGGCTTCCGTTACGCGCAGCAGAAGGCCATCACCTTCGAGGTGGGCATGCAGGACTCCGCCCTGGGCGCCACCCTGGCGCTGACCTCGTTCGCCTCCAACCCGATCGCGGCCGTGCCGTCCACGTTCTTCTCCGTGTGGCACAACATCTCCGGCTCCATCCTGTCGAGCTGGTGGCGCAACCACGATGACCGCCACGAGATCCACTGGGATTCCGACAACGGCGAGAAGGGTTCCGCCAAGGACGCGACCAGCGAGCACGCGTTCGACGCCGACAAGAAGGCCGCCGCGACCAAGTGATCGGCTGATCAATTTACGGTTGGCTGATTGTCGATCAGCCGGCTGACTACAGGCCGTAACTGAGTCCGTATGACACATATCGGATTCGGTTACGGCCTTCGTCGTATCTATAGACGACCACAGTCGGATCACATACCAGTAACGCGGACTCAGCGAGAGTCTCCGGAAGACAAAAAACGACCGTAACCGAGTCGGATATCGGCGACGCGGACTCAGTTACGGTCTGTATGACATCGTGGACGACCGTAAATAAGTCATGACGTATGATCCTGGGGTCAGTTACGGTCGTTATGCGAGCGCGGCTACAGTGTCTTGACGAACTCGCCCAGACGACGCAGTCCTTCGGCGAGCGCCTCACGCGATGCCGCGTACGACAGACGCACATGGGTGTCGGCCGTGGCCGGACCGAAGTCACGCCCCGGGGTCAGCGCCACATGTGCCTCGTTCAGCGCGCGTTCGCAGAACGTCCACGCGTCCAGTCCGGTCGAGGAGATGTTGAAGTACGCGTAGAACGCACCGTTCGGCTCCACTTCGAGCGGCAGTCCGATCTCGCGCAGCCCGTCGACCACGATGCGACGTCGGGCCAGCAGCTCCTGCCGGCGTTCCTCGCACACCGCAAGGCTTTCGGGCGTGAAGCACGCCACTGCCGCGTGCTGGGTGGGCGTGTGCGCGCACAGGTAGAAGTTCGTGGCGAGGTCGTCCACCGCCTCGATCGTATTCTCCGGAATCACGGCCCAGCCGAGTCGCCAACCGGTCATGCCGAAGAACTTCGAGAAGCTGTTGCATACGATCGCATCCGGGTCGGCGAGCAGCACCGACCGCACTTCGCTGCCGTCGGCCTCGCGGTCGGCCAGATCGAGGTACGTCTCGTCCACGATGCGCCACGCGCCGCGCTCGCGCGCCAGATCGCACACGGCCTTCAACGTGTTGAATTCGATCGTCGTGCCGGTCGGGTTCGACGGCGACGTGATCATCACGGCCTTCGTATGCTCGCTCCACGCGCCGGCGACCAACTCCGGCGTCAGGTGGAAGCGCGTGGCCGCGCTGGTCGGCACGTCCACCACGGTGCCGCCGAACGAGCGCACCAGCTCGCGGTTGCACGGGTACGACGGGTCGGCGATGATCACCTCATCGCCCGGATCGACGGTCAGCGCGGTCGCCAGTAGCAGCGCCGCCGAACCGCCCGACGTGATCACGATGCGCTTCGGGTCGATCTCGACGCCGTGCTTGGTGCGGTAGAAGTCCGCGATCGCGCGGCGCAGTTCCGGCAGTCCGAACGCGGCGGTATACGGCAGCGGGCGTCCGTCGTACTGCTCGCGCATCGCCTCGCGCACGGCCGGCGGCGCGCCGAAGTCCGGCTCCCCCAAGCTGAGCTTGACCACATCGATGCCGTTCGCGATCATGTTGTCGGCCTTCTCGCCGAACACCATCGCGCGAAACGGCTGCGCCTGCCGCGCCCGCTGAGCCATCACCGGCTGCCTGTCTGCCATGTCACGATTCCTTTCGTTCGTTTCCGTTCCCGATTCTAGTGTCGGGTGGATCGATCGTGCCGATTATGCCCGTTTCCGACGGCCGACGATCGTACGAATCGTCCGCGCCGTCAGCCATTGCGTCGCTGCCGGCCGTCGTTCCGTCGATCGGCGCGTCACGGTCATCCATTGCCGTCACACCACCGTCAGCAGACCAGCCGTCAGCCGCATCACCAGCCGACCTGCCGTCAGGCGTCCCCGTGATCTCGTCGACCAGCCGCGCCAATCGTTCCTCACGCAACGGTCTCGCCAGCTCGCATTCCCACACGACGATCACCTTCCAGCCGGCCGCCCGCAGTTCGGCATGCTGTCGCACGTCCCGGTCGTGGTTGCGCAGCAGTTTCGCGCTCCAGAATTCGACGTTCGACTTCGGCATGGCACGTTTCGCGCAGCCTTCGTGCATGTGCCAGAAACAGCCGTTGACGAACACGATCGTGCGGTATTTCGGCAGCACGACGTCCGGATGGCCCGGGTAACGCTTGTCGTTCTTGCGGAACCGCAGTCCGTGGCGGAACAGATAGCTGCGTACGAGCACCTCGATCTTGGTGTCCTTGCCGCGGATGTGCGACATGACGTAGCTGCGCGTGCCTCGTTCGTACCGTTCGGATTCGGACTGCCCGGACCGGCCCGTCCGCCCTGACGTGTGGCTGGCGGCGCGTTTGACGGTACGCCTGACCGCACGTTTGACGGTATGTTTGGCCGGCTCGGACTGCCGTGATGGTTGGGATTGGCTGCTCATGGGATTCCATTATCGCCCGAGCGGATTCTAGAATGGTACTGTTTGCGATTCCACACGAACGATTCGAGGAGGAACGATGAGCCGGTTGAACGGACGACGCGCCGAAGCCGAGGCGCAGGGACTGAAGGTGAAGGTGGCGATTCTCGGCGCGGGAGGCATCGCGCGCCATATGGCCGAGACGCTGACGAAAATGGCAGCCGACCCGAGCTATTCCGGGCTGATCGAGCCGTATGCGGTGGCCTCCCGCGACGGCGAGCGTGCCGCAGCCTTCGCCGCCGAGTACGGCTTGCCGGTGTCGTACGGTTCGTATGACGAGCTGCTGGCCGATCCGGACGTGGATCTCGTGTACATCGCCACGCCGCACAGCCTGCACGCCGAGCAGGGCATCGCGTGCCTGCGGGCGGGCAAGAACGTGCTGGTCGAAAAGTCGTTCACCGCGAACACTGCTCAGGCACGCGACCTGTTGGCCGTGGCCGACGAGACGGGGTTGCTGTGCACGGAGGCGATCTGGACGCGGTACATGCCGTCGCGCGCGATCATCGACGACGTGGTGGCGTCCGGCGTGATCGGCGAAGTGCAGTCAATTTCGGCAAACCTGTGCTATCCGGTGGCCGGCAAGGCGCGACTGCACGATCCGGCGCTGGCCGGCGGCGCGCTGCTCGACGTCGGCGTGTATCCGCTGAACTTCATCGACATGGTGATGGGCGGGCACGACGACGTGGCGATCGACCGCGTGGAAACGTCGATGATGCCGTATGAGACAGGCGTGGACGCGCAGAATTCCACGACGATCTATTATGCGAACGGCGTGATGGCGTCGGCGCAGTCGTCCATGCTGGCCGCGTCGGATCGCGGCGGCTATATCTGGGGCGAACGCGGATACATCGTGTGCCGGAACATCAACAACGTCGAGGCGGTCGACGTGTACGGGCTGGATCACCGGCCGGTCGCGCATTACGACGTGCCGGATCAGCTGACCGGCTACGAGTACGAGGTGGCGGCCGCCGCGAACGCGATTCTCGACGGCCTAGGCGAATGCGCCGAGATGCCGCATGCGGATACGCTGCGCATCATGGAGTTTATGGATGTGCTGCGCGGTAAGTGGGGTCTGCGCTATCCGTTCGAGGGGTGACGCCGGGACCGGCTCCATCGTCTTCCGCATCATACCTAGGCAATGGATTGCAGTGTCTTTGAATTGAAATGCTTGGGGCCGCCATGACGACCCCAGCCTGACAGCGATCACAGGCCCGCCGGCCTGCGCTCGTCGTGGTGTCCATTGTATACGCGGCGCATACGGGAGCGCGTACTAACGTTTACGATGACGATCTTCGGCATTGGCACCTGCATCGCCTCGGTACCAATGCGAATCCGCAAGATCGCCGCGGCATGGGACTCGGTATTGCGGAGATCTACGCTACCGTGGCGGACGCTTCGACCGGTTTCGTGCCACGGTAGCAGAAAATCAGCGGGAAAATGCTACCGTGGCACATCTGCTTGCCACGGTAGCAACGGCAATCGATCGACGTGGGAACCGTGGCAACACGTCTCTTCGATAAAGCCCGGAATTCCGCCATTCTTGTTTTGACCGTATTTCCCCACCTTTACAGCGCGTGCCACGGTAACCTGAAACCGAGCGAAAACCGCTACCGTGGCACGCCATACGCACTTCGGGGCATACGTCAACCATGTCCCGCGACAGTACATCACGTCAACGTGGGTTTTTCCTATCGAGAACAAGAAAAGCGGATGAATCTTAGAAAGAAAGATCCATCCGCCGTATGGGAGACCGCTTCACACCATGTCAGGCCGGTCGAGTCGTCCCTCGTTCATGTGATAGGCATGATAGCAAAACCACGTTCCTAAAGGAAATCCGCAGTCTTCCCGATGACGCGTCTCTTTCCTTGAGCGTATACAGAACTATTCCCGATCGGGAATAGTTCTGTATACGCTTCGATCAGCCGCGCCACGCATATGGCATCCACGCATTGACATTCCGCGGCCGTTGACAAGAACCGGCATCAAACGCTCATGAATGGCGATTCACGCGAAAGCGAGATAACCTGATATGGATATTCGGATTTGCTGCATCAGCGGACGCGCCGCCTCTTTCACCCAGACTCTGTACAAGAGCTGTAACCATCAGACCATCGGGATCACAAACGGGATCACAAAGGAGCGATTCCCATGCACACAAGTATTCACATAAGCACTCTGTCCACTCCCCTGCGCAAAAGTGGTCCGGCGAAATCAACCGATAGGCCATGCCCACCGAAGACGGTCCGCCCTATCATCGAACGGCATGACCGCGGCATCGCAAGGACATTCTCGATGACAGTCAGCACCGCATTGTCCGCGCGTCCTTATGAGACCGAAGCTATAGTGGATGACGGTAAAAGCCACCACTGCCTCTCACCGAAGCACACTAGGGTGGCATTTTTCGCCCCTGACGATCATCGGTCAACCAGAGGAGACGGGTTAGGTGCATTTTTAGTGGCAGTGGCCACCGCCGGGTTTCCTGTGCGAGCAACTGAAGGCCAAGCTGGCGGCCTGAAACCGTTGGAAACAAAAGGCTCCGGGCCACGATACCTCGTGGAACCCGGAGCCGGTGAGTACCCCCAGAGAGGGGGATACGGCCCAGCGTCGTACAGGTCCATCTCCACCACTCCGGGGGCAAATAAATTTACCTTCATTACTTACAAAATCAATCATAGCAACGGTTCCCGCTTTCTTCCAATAGACACGCAAGCAGTGTTGCTCCTTATCGTCATCTTCATGCGGCTGATGGTCGAAACGACCTGTGACGAGTGATCGAATCAGCCTAAACCTCAATGATTGCAAGGCCTAAGGCACTAGAGGTGCATTTTTAGGTGCAATGGCTCACTGAGAGCGTATTCGGCCACTTGGTGGCATTTTTGGTGGCATTTTTCCGAGGCCGTTATGCCATGCCATCGATCTTGGATTCAGCACAAGGAGCATCATCATGTCCGCAAGGACGAAGAAGGACAGTATGGGGCCGTCGCCGGGACGGCGGAGCAGGTTCGGCACCGTGACGCCGCGCTACGATACCGCAGGCAATCTCGTCGCCTGGCAGGTGCGGTACCCGGACCCGAAACGACCGGGCAAGAAGGTCCAGCGTCAGTTCAAGCCGGACATGGAGCACGAGGCGCACCAGTGGCTCGAAGAGGAACGGCATCTGGTGGAACTGGATCGCAAGAACATCCAGGAATGGGTCCATCCGTCAGAACGCCGCCGCAGGAAGCGCGCGAACCTGATCTCGTTCGAGGATTACGTGACCCGGTGGGCGGAAGGATACCGGCTGCCGAACGGCGAGAGGATAGCCGGCGGCACGCGCCGGAACCTGTATCTCGACATCGCGCACTTCATGCCGGGCTTCAAGGGCAAGCTCCTGACCGAGATCACGCCGAAGGACATCAAACGCTGGTACGACGCGCCGCACCCTGAGGGGCAATGGGCGTTCCGCCGCTCATGCATGCGCCTGAAGGCGGCGTTCGCCAGCGCCACGAAGATGAGTATGGACGGCTCCCCGCCGCTGATCCGCGACAACCCGTTCATCCTGCCCATACCACCCGCGCCACGATCCGCCAGGGAGGACGTTCCACCGGTCACGCCGCTGGAACTCAAGCTGATCGCGGAGAACATGCCCGACTACACGAGACTGGCGGTGATACTCGCCACGCTCGTCGGAGGCCTCCGTTGCGGCGAGCTGTGCGGCCTGCAGATCAAGGACATCGACCTGAAGGCCAAACGCCTGACCGTGCGACATTCCGTCAACAGGGGCTATGCGGATCGCGGTTCGACACGCATCGCCAGGACCAAGACCGACTCCAGCCGGCGCACCGTGCCCATCCCCGACGGGCTCGTGCCCCTGATTCACGACCACCTGCTCAGGCACTGCGAATGGACGGACCCGGAAGCCATGGTCTTCCGCCCCAGACGAGCCTCGGTGATGAGCCAGACCACTTTGGAGGCCCAGTTCCGCAAAGCCAGGGAGAAAGCCGGCCGCCCCGACCTGACCTTCCAATCCCTGAGGGCGAGTCACGCGACACTGCTCATGCTCAAGGGCGGCACCCTGCGGGAAGTCATGGACGAACTCGGTCACGTCAGCGAGAAGGTCGCCATCAAGCACTACCAGCGCATCGTCGCCCGACACCGCAACCAGATCGTCAACCAACTCGCCGAAGACTTCATCAAAGCAGCGCAATGACCACATGCAGACGAATACGGATTGAGACGCCCTGTTGCCCTGTGTATACAGAACTATTCCCAATCTGGAATAGTTCTGTATACAATAGGAATATGGCTATCAGAACGAATCGGACGCTGCTCACACGGCGGGAAGCCGCCCGTAGACTCGGAGTGAGCGAGCGACGGGTCAGCGCGCTTCGCGCTGCTGGCCGGCTTGAATCTCTTTCCGTGGGAGGCGGCTCGCTGATTACGGAGGATTCCGTACGTCGCCAAGCACAGTGGCAGGGTGCGGATGGGCGTCCTTATTCACCAGACATGGCGTTCGGGGCGCTATACATGCTCAGCGGGCTCGACGCGCCATGGCTGGGCCGACAGCAGCGATACCGGCTCAGGGGATACCTGAGGCAGATGGATGCGGAGAATCTGACCCGTCTCGCGCGCAGGCGTGCGACGACGGTCGAATACTGGTGCAGGGACTCCAACCTCGACAAGGTCGAAACCCTCATCCGTCCCTCCGCCGCCACCGGAGCATTGGCCGCCTCGTTCCAATTGACCGCCACAGACGTGGTGGAAGGCTACGTCACCGCCGATGCTCTGAACGACGCCATTCGGCAATGCCGGTTGAAGCAAGGCGCGACTCCGGTCCGGGTACGGCTCCACGTCGCCGACGATCTTCCCGCCGGCGAGGGGCCGATGCCTCTCGGCGTATGCGCGGCCGACCTGGCTGAATCCAACGACCCGAGAGAACGCCGCGCCGGCATGGAAACCCTTCAACAGCTGATCGACGAATATCATCGCAAGGAGCACCAGGCATGATTCCGACAATCCGCATCCCCAACACGGGCCATCCGTGGAATACCGTGTACGCGGTAGCCGCGGCGAACATCCCGGAATCATGGCTGCTTACGGGCGGGCTCATGGTCCAGCTGCACGCCATCATGGGCGGATTGACAGCACGACCCACCACCGACGCCGACCTGCTCGCCGACCTCATGGCGGATCGACGCGGCATCGCCAGACTGCGCGGCATTCTCACCTCTCGCGGGTTCGAGACGCAGCCGGGCACGCTGACCGGATACACGACCCGCATGATCGCGCCGAACGGCGACGTCGTGGACCTGCTGGTCGCCGATCACCTTCCCAAGTTCCTTGGGGCTGACGCGACCATCGCCGGCACACCGGTGCTATCCATGCCGGGCGGCGCGCAGGCAGTGGAACGCAGCATGCAGGTCCAACTCATCGATGACAAGGACGGCGCCGAAGTCGTGGTTCGCATCCCGGACCTGCTCGGCGCGCTGATACTCAAGAGCGCGGCCTACAGCGCCGACCACGCCGGCTACGGTGACCGTCACCTCTATGATGCAGCCATGCTCGCATCCCTCATCCCGGATCCCGATGCGGAGCTCGCACGCTTGCACAGCGGCACCGACCGCAAACGCATCAGACTCCTGCACGACAAGCTCATCGAGGATTCCCCGTACTGGGACAACCTCGATGAATCACACCGTCAAGACGGGCTCGACACTATTGAAACGCTCTCCACATGGTAATTGTCGGCAATTCCTTTTCTTGCAGATCCAGTTGTACCTTGCGAAAACCTTCAGATGAATGCGCCGTCTCGCATGGTGAGGGTGGTGTCGCATTGGGCTGCGACGCGTGGGTCGTGGGTGGCGAGGATGAGCGTGGCGCCTTGCCTGCATTGCGCGAGGAGCATGGTCATGATGGTGTCGGCGGTGTGCGTGTCGAGTGCCGCGGTGGGTTCGTCGGCGATGATGATGGCGGGGTGCATCACGGTCGCCCTGGCGATGGCGATGCGTTGCCTTTCGCCGCCGGACAGTTGCCCGGGCATGCGTCGCGCCTTGCCGGCGAGCCCGACTTGTTCCAAAGCGGCTGTGGCGCGTTGCCGGCGTTCGGCGCGCTTGATCTTGGGTTTCGCGTATTCCATGGGGATGGCGACATTGGCCCATGCGGGCTCGTCTTCGAGGATCGCGTAGTCCTGCGGGATGAAGCCGAACATGCGGTTGCGCCATGCGGACCGGTCCTTGTCGTTTTCCGGCGTCGGGCGTCCTTGCAGGAGCAGGGAGCCGGAGGTGGGTTGCATGGACAGTCCGATCATGCGCAGCAGGGTGGATTTGCCGCATCCGGACGGTCCCATGATGGCGATCGACTCCCCGGCCGAGGCGTGCAGGGATACGTCGCGCACGGCGAGGAGCTACGCCTGCCCGTCCGTGTATCGTTTGGTCAGGTTTCGGGCGTCTATGGTCGTCTGTGGCATGGTCGGTGCTTCTTTCATTGAATGTGTGTGGTTGCGCGTCGTACGGCGATCGTCCAGACCAGGGCCGCCATGGCGAGGATGACGGCGATCATCGTCCGGGATGCGGTGGCCACCGGTTCCCCTATCAGCTGGAAGCATGCCAGCACCACGGCGGCGGGCAGCAGCATGATGAGGATGAGTCCGGCGACGCGGATCGCCTCGTCCGCGGCGGTGGCGCCGTAGAGCCGGCGGACGAGCATCGCCGGCCGCTCCCGTGCGAGGGTCACGGACAATGATTGGATGATCACGATGACGGTGAGCGCGAGGAAGGCGGACAGTCCGAGCAGGTACATCAGCGCGCGCACGATGAGATCCCTGTCGCGTTGGGGCTGCTCCGTGTTCAGCCGGTGCGGCACGAGTATCAGGCCGGCGTCGCGGCTTCCCGTGATGAAACCGTCGAGCTGGGTTCGGGATGGGTTGAACATGACCGTTTTGGTCACCGCCTCTTCGAGTTCGATGTCGTTGAGCCGGTTCAGCGAACTCGGGTTGAGTCGGATGACGATGGTCCGGTCCAGGTTGATGCCGGCGGTGTTCGGGTCGAATATGGCCGCCGAGGCCGGCAGCGTGCCGGTTACCCTGACGTCGGTGCCGGCGATATGCACACTGTCGGGCGCCTGCGCCCGGTCCACCCGGTAGCCGATGGACGCGCAGGGCGCGTGGGAGCACAGGCCCAGACGGGGGAACACGTCATCGACGTTGCCCATCAGGACGATGGCCGGTATGCCGTTGGCGAAATCGGGATCGTCGATCTCGACGTTGTTGACGATCGCGGTGTACGCCCTGCCCTGCTCCAGCATGTCCCGCAAACTATCCGTCACCTTGGGGTCCGTCTTGCTCGGGGACTGCAGGAGGTATTGCGGGGAGAACGTGACCGCGTCGACGGCCCGCAGACGAGCCTCGCCGCTGATCACGCTGGATTCGGTCAGCACATCGCTGAGCGTCATCGTGAACACGCTTCCCGCGAAGACGACGAGCAGCGTGATGCCGAGAATCGATCCCCATCGCCTCAATCCCATGCGGACGCCGGTCATCAGTTCATGGATCATCGTTCCACCTCGTCATTCGATCGTATGCCGAGCCATTCAGCCAACGCCGTCACAAGCGCCGTCAGGACCGTGCCGCTGATAAAAGCTGCGGCGAACGCGGCCGCCGGGCCGATGCCGGTCCTGCCCGACACCACGGTGATGAGCACGGCGCTCAACACCGTTCCTGCCAGCACGCCGGCCACGATCGGGACAACGGCCTCACGCACCCGGCCCGCCCACACCTGCCTGCCAGTGGCGCCGAACAGCCGTCTGACATGCAGGTCGGCCTTCCTCGCCGTCTCCATCGTCATGACGCACACGCAGGCGCAGACCAACGCCAGTACCAGAAACAGCAAGGTGATACCCACGAAGGAATCACCGGCAAGGGACGACCACAACGACTGCGCCTGCGGTTGGGTCACGTCCATGCCGCAGCGCGCGAACAGGTCCGAGATCTCCCGGAGCCGCTGCGGGTCGCTCGTGTTCACATACACGCTGCCGGGAAACAAGGGAACCGCCCCCAACGGGAGCACATACTGCAGGTTGCCGCCGACGTTCGCCCCCGGAACCCTGACGACACCGCCGACGGAAAACCCGGCGGGCAATAGCGGTGCATCCCCATGCTCACGCCATTGCCCGGCCGAGAACGACGACTCGATCACACAGGCCACGCGACTGTTCATGTTCCGGCATTCTTGCGGAAGCGCATCGGCCCATCCGATGGAGGCCCCCGACGACTGGAACACGATCGCCGGCCAACCGTCCCCCACGGAACCCTCCAACAGGGAAATACCGTGACCGGAAAGATACTCGGCCAGATCACGCGTCGCCTCAAGATTCTTTCCGTCGTCGTGCCCGGCATCCGCCGACGCGGTCAGCACCAGTTGCGTCTTCGCGTCGAACATGCCCCATTGCGATCCACGCCAATCAAGAACGCTCCAGTACACCGCCCAGGCAAGAAACGAAGACAACATCCCCAACAGCAACGATATTGCGCAAATGGATGTAGAAAAAAACTTTAGATGACGGGTAATTTTTAGCATTCCGTATCTTTCCAATCACGGTATTTCTAGATGGGTGCAATAAGAAATGCGTCAGAAGTATTCAACACCCCAGTAATAGTGCGTGACGTACTTATCGCCCCACAATACGGAATCCCAGACGGAGTCCGTCCTGCTTCGAACCTGAGTGTCTCCTGAATAGGAAGCGGCTGATGTATACAGTCGTCCGGTATCCAAGCTGGGGCCGGCCTGTCGGGTGAAACGCTGATATCCGCGACGCGCGTGACGCCCGCCATCATTATAGGAAGCCTGAATCTGTACGTAGCCATTCACCTTGATGCCGCCAATGCTGCTTTCCCATGTGCGTCCATAATTCGGACTGCCAGCAAAAGCGGTAGAAGGCAATGCGATGCCAGCGATACCCAGAATTGCCGCAAGGACAATTGCCGTAAATTTCTTTCGAACAATCATGATTACTCCTTTGTTGGAAAATTTGGAATGTGTAAAGACATGCGTAAAAAACTAGATGATAATTACTTTCCTTTCTGCTAGATGCCGAAGTCTTATGGCTTCGTCTTGCAAGATCCAGTCTTCTACCCCAGCGAGATAGAAACAATCAGAGAAGGAGTTATTGACATCTAGAGATGACTCGCAATACGTCGATCGGAGAAGGGGAAAGCTACAACTAGCTGCTTCTATAGCCAACTAATGCTGATTATGCTTGTTTTTGTCATCTCAAGATGACAAAAACAAGCAACGGCTCTTTCAGCATATTCACTTACACTGTTCCTTGGTTTCAATCTCCCCACAAGGCGCACGCAGGGTGCGCCTTTTCGCGATCGAGGGAGATCAATATGCCGAAAATCAGGCATTCCCATGGAAACCATCCGCAGAAGCCGCCGCGAAGCAAGTGGGGAACCGTGCTGGCCCGTTATGACAGAACCGGCATGCTAATCGCATGGCAGGTTCGATATCCGAATCCATTAGAACCCGGCAAACGCGTCCAACGCCAGTTCAAGCCGGATCAGGAGCTCGAAGCCCGTAGATGGCTGGAAGCCGAAAAGTACCTTGTCAGCCTCCATCGTAACGGCATCGCCGAATGGGTTCATCCAACAGAACGAAGCCGACGAAAAGCCGTCGCGGAAAAGAGCCAGACACAACGCAATATGTTGTTCCGCGACTATGTGATGCGATGGGCCGAGGAATACCGGCTGCCCGACGGCAATGGCATCGCCGGTGGCACGCGTCGCAATCTTTATCTGGACATTGGCCATTTTCTGCCAAGTCTTGGAGACCTGCCGCTTAACGAGATCACTCCGTCCATCATCAAGGCTTGGTATGATGCGCCTCACCCGGAAGGCCGGTGGGCATTCCGACGCTCATGCATGCGGCTGAAGGCGGTACTTGAGTCAGCCACCCGTGGCGGATTGGATGGTTCGGAGCCATTGCTGTCCTTCAATCCCTTCATATTCCATATTCCGCCAGCGCCACAGCCCGCCCGCATCAACGTGCCGCCGGTGACTCCTTCCGAATTGATCCTGCTGGCGAATGCCATGCCCGATTACACCAGACTGTCCGTATTCCTCTCGACTTTAGTGGGTGGTCTGCGATGTGGCGAACTATGTGGGCTGCAGGTGCAAGACATCGATCTGAACAGGCAGATACTTCACGTCCGGCATTCCGTGAATCGCGGTGACGCTGACAGAGGGGATCTCCAATTCGGTAAGACGAAAACGGAATCCAGCATCAGGAACGTACACATCCCGGATACGCTGATTTCTCTTATTCGACAGCACCTTTCTGATTACTGCGATCTGACCCGACCGGATTCGCCGGTGTTCGTGCCCAAACGTGCAAGAATCATGTCCCAGACAACGCTGGACGGCCAGTTCGCCAAAGCCCGGTTGAAAGCAGGACGCCCTGATCTGACATTCCAAGCATTACGAGCCAGCCATGCAACATTACTCATGATTCAGGGTGGAACGTTGCGGGAAGTCATGAATCAATTGGGACACGTCAGTGAGAAGGTTGCCATCCGGTACTACCAGCTCACCGTCGCCTCACATCAGAGTCAAGTGGTTGACGAGCTTGCCGAATCATTTATGAGCGGTATCCAGCGGCGTGAATCCTAGACCAAAGTGATGCACCATCGCGATACGTGACTCACCTTCGTATAGGAAATGCCGTGAGGGATCTGAATCTGGTCCCTCACGGCATTTCGGTATCTGACTGGTCGAAGTCTCACAATCGCAGCATCAGACGGATTGGAAGCGCAGATAGTCCGTTAACTCCCACACCGTATCTTGCAGCCGACGGAGTTCGGAGTCTCGGCTGAGAGTACGCCATTGCGCCGCATACGCCTCCATCCAGATCTCCAATGCTCCGGCAAGGTTCGCCGCGTCGTCATGCTGAATCGCCTCAGTGCCAATGACCCCGGTCTCGGACGCGAGTCGGAGGCCAACTCGGTTCAGAAGTCGCTGCCCCTCGATGGCTACGCGAAATGCAGCGGCATCCCCGTTGGCCCAAGGTCCTGAGGTCGCGGCGATTGCGGAGATTCGACGGGCACTGGTCTGTAGAAGGTGATCTGCGGTTTCGCCGAGCGTGACGTGATGCTTCAGATAGCGGAGCAGCATCCGTCGGGATTCCGCAAGTGACGGTGCCCGGCTTCCGTCCTGAAGGGCGCGGACCACGTCGTCCGGTCGTTCGTCTTCCGGCAGCAGTCCTGGGATGGTTTGCAGGACCCCGGTGTTGACGCCGCCCCGTCTGTCATCAAGTTCCAGCCATGTGATCAGATGGTTCCATTCGAAGCTGACCGCATGACTGGCATGGGTGAGGATATCAAGCAGTTCGCCGCTGGCGTCGTGGTATTCGAGTCGGGAGATGCGGCGGAGCATGTCGGTTTCGTCGGGGATGCGTCCGGGGTTCCATGATTCCTGTGCGCCGATGATCATGCCGGGGATGGCCATGCGCGGGTCGTTGACGTGGCCGAGGTCGCCCCAGTCGGTGACGAGCATGCCTTGGGCGCCGTATTGCGTGCCGTAGCGGGCCATGCGGGTGATGTTGTTCCAGGCGTCGTCGATGCGCGGCAGGAGCGCGTTCCAGCACCATACGGCGGGGCAGACGATCTGTCTGGCGCCGGATCGGGCGACGGTGCGGATCTTCTCGTCGGTGACCTGCGGGTCGTACTGCCAGTTGAGCAGGGTGACGGTTTCGGGGAGTCTTTTCAGGATCTCGGGGTGTTCGAGGGCGATGTCGCCCCACATCATCGGCTTCTTGCCCTGGGTTTCGAGGTGGCGGCACAGGCGGGTGACGTAGTCGGCGTACATGGCGGCGACGCCGACCTTCTCGGCGAGGGGCTTGGAGCGGCCCTTGCCGAGGTCGAAGGTCTCGTCGGCGCAGATGTTGAACTTGTCCGAGCGGAACAGCTGCAGGTAGTCGTCGATGAGCCGGCAGGATAGGTCGAAGGCGCGTTCGTCGCTGATGTTGAGCGTGTGGTGGCGCATGCGGTCGATGAACCCGAACGGCTCGTCGGCGCTCTCCGGGAATTCGCCGAGGTCGCGCAGGGATTGGGTGCGCAGGGCCATGTAGAGGTGGCCGAACGTGGAGACGGACGGCACGAGCTCTAGCCCGCGTTCGGCGCAGTAGTCGTCAAATTCGAGGATGTCGCGCGGGGCGAGCGGGCTGGAGCCGCGCCAGGTCTCGCTCATCCCGTCGAAGGCGAAGGTGTGTTCGACGTAGAGCTGGAGCTGGTTGTACTTGTAGAGGCAGAGCTTGTCGGCCCAGGTCTTGAGCCAGTCGAGGGTGGGGACGCGCCCGCGGGTGACGTCGAGGTAGTAGCCGCGCGTTTCGAAGGCGGGCTCGTCCTTGATATGCAGGCAGGGCAGGGCGGCGCCGCATTGGCGGATGAGCTGGCGCAGGGTCTGCACGCCGTTGCGCACGCCCTCGAAGTCCGCGCCCCTGACGGTCACGCCGCCCTTGGTGATGTCGAGCGTGTACGCGCCGGACGGACGCGCATGGAGATCGTCCAGTGTCGTCAATGTGATGAATCCAGGCCAACGGTCACCCGTGGCGATGTCCCATTCCAATCCCGTAACCGCACGGATGTCGTCGGCAAGTTGTGTTGCGAGTACCTGCCGTTCGTCTCCGAACGCACGTGGCTCGTTGACTCGGCCGCACATCGGCAGCAGTGAGACGCCCGCCTTGTGTTGTACGGTCTGCGGCTTGGGAATGATGGTCCATCCCTTCAAGGTTGCTTGATCGCTCATGGAAGTCCTTTCTCAGTGGTTCACCTTTGATTGCGGTATATTGCGTTTTGGGTTCCGAGATGACGCGCGGCGCCGGAACCACTCGCGGAAATGGTCCCGGCGCCGCACGCATTGTTCATCGCTCCGTTTGGGTTATTTGACGGCTCCAGTGGTGACGCCCTTCATGATGTTGCGTTGAATGATCATGAAGAAGATCACGACGGGCAGGGAGAAGATGACGGATGCGGCCATCTGTCCGCCGAAGTCGGTGCCCATGGTGGGCGTGGAGAACGAGGAGAGCCACACGGGCAGCGTGTACTTGGACTGGTCCTTCATGAACGTGTAGGCGGTCATGTAGTCGTTCCATGCGTTGATGAACGCGAACACGGACGTGGACACGATGCCGGGCGCGGCCAGGGGGAAGGTGATCTTCCACAGGATCTGCCAGTCGTTGGCCCCCTCGACGGCCGCGGACTCGAAGATGTCCTTCGGGATGTTCAGGAAGAAGCCGCGCATGTTCCAGATCGCGAACGGCAGGACCATGGCTATGTACGCGAGGATCAGGCCGCTGTACTTGTTGAGCAGGCCGAACTGGTTGAAGATGATGAACTGCGGGATGATGCCGCCCGAGGTCATCTGGATGGCCAGCACGAACACCATGATCGCCTTGCGGCCGCGGAACCGGTAAAGGGTCAGGGCCGCGCACGCGAAGAACGCGAGGACGATCGACAGGACGATCGACACGGCGGTCACGATCACGCTGTTCTTCAGGTTCGTCAGAAACGAGGTCTGGGTGACGGCCACCATGAAGTTGTCGATCGACAGCTTCGCGGGCCAGAACACGGGAGTCGCGGTCATGATCTGGTTGCGCGGCTTGATCGACGTGACGAACATCCAGTAGACCGGGAAGATCCACACGATGCAGAACGCGACGGCCAATACGATCGTGCCGATGCGGCGCAGCTCGGCCGATGCGCTGCGCTTGGCGCGCGGCGCGATGCCGTGGTTTGCGGTTGCCCTATTCATGGTCACAGGTCCTCCCCGGATTTGAGCAGGTAGCGGATGTACACGCTCGTCAGGGCGAGCAGGATGAGCGTGACCAGCACGCTCGCGGCGGCGCCGGTGCCGATGTCGAACGACACGAACGCCTTCTTGTAGGTGAAGATGCCGATCGTCGCGGTCGTCTCGCGGGGTCCTCCCTGGGAGACGAGCCAGATCTGGTTGAACACGTTGAAGTCCCAGATCACCGACAGCATCGTGATGACCATCAGGCTCGGCTTGATCAGCGGCACGGTGATCTGCCAGTAGCAGCGCAGCTTCGAACAGCCGTCCAATTGGGCCGCCTCAAGGCAGGACTTGTCCACCTGCGTGGTCGCCGCGTACAGGTTGATCGCGATGTACGGGACGGCCTGCCAGACGACCAGCAGCCAGATCTCCAGGAACGCGAGCCACGTGTTGTCGGTCCACGACAGGTTCGTCACGTCGCCGAACAGCCGGGTCTGGGTCAGCAGCCAGTTGACCACGCCGTACCCCGGCTGGAACAGCCACTTCCACACCACCGACGAGGCCACGTTCGGCATGGCCCACGCGAAGATCAGCACGAACGTGACCAGCCAGCGCATCACCGGCCCCAGCTTGGTCATCAGCTGGGCCACGCCCATGCCGATCAGCACGCTGCCGGCCACGAGCGCGGCCGCGAACCCGAACGTGCGGGCCAGCGACTTGTAGAACTCCGGGTCGGTCAGCACGTTCTCGTACTGGTCGAACCCGACGATGTTGAACGAGCCCGTGAACAGGGTCTTCTGGTTGAAGTCCGTGAACGACGTGAAGACCAGGAAGATTAACGGCACCACGACCAGCGCGACGATGATCACGCCGGCGGGCGTCAGCAGCCACAGGGGCGTCAGATTGCGACGCCGCTTCACCACGGGGACGGCGGCAGCCGTCGATTGCGCATTGCTCATCACGCTTCCCCTACTTCTTCGCGTACAGGGAGTCCGCATGCTCGTCGAACGACTTGGCCGCGGCCTTGGCCGTGGTGGCGCCGGTGGCGATGTCGCCGAAGCAGTTCAGGGAGCTGTCGTTCTCGATGGTCAGCCATTGCGGGGACGCCGGTGTGGCCTTGGTGTCCTTCGCCGATTCGAAGAAGCCGGTCAGGTAGGACGGGAAGTCCGCGGACTTCATGACCTCGTCGAGGCCTTCGACGTAGTTGGGCATCCATCCGTCCTTGGCGAACACGTAGTCCTTCTGGATCTCGGGGCTTGCGGCGATCTTGATCCACTTGAGCGCCAGCTCCTGGCGCTTGCTCTTCTGCGCGACGCCCCACACCGAACCGGCCATCATCGCAGGCTGGAGCTTGCCGCTGGCGCCGGGCATGGGGAACGATCCCAGATCGTCGGTCGTGAGGTCGGGGTTGTACTGCTGGATGGTGCGGATGCCGGCGCTGTTGTTCAGGATCGCGCCGGTCTTGCCTTCGGCCAGCAGCTGGCTGAAGTCGGGGTTGCCGGTATCCAGCGAGCGGGACGCCTCGGAGGACCACTTGTGCTGGAATTCCAGCCATTGGTCGATGCCCTTGAGTGACTTGTCGCTCGACAGGGTGCTCTTCCAGGTTCCGTCCGATTGCTGTTCGGCGAAGTCGCCGCCGGCATCCCAGATCCACCGTGCCGCCGACTTCCAGTCACGCCCCGGCATATAGAACGGGGAGAAGTCCTTGTCGGTGTTCGCGTCCCGAAGCTTCTGGAGATCGGTCTCAAGCTCCTCGTACGTGCTCGGCGGATTGTCGATTCCGGCCGCGGACCACATCTTCTTGTTGTAGATCACGGCGCCGGCGGCTCCCAGCGCGGGGATGCCGTACAGTCTGCCGTCGATGGTGGCGGGCTCTTCAAGGCCGGACAGCCAGGTGTGCCCCTGCCTCATGTCGTCGGCCTTGTCCGTCAGATCCAGAAGGCCGCCGCTCACGGCGAACCCTGCGACCTGCGTGTTGCCCAGATCGATCACGTCCGGCGGCGTGTCCGTGGACAGCGCGGTCGTCACCTTCGTGTTGATGTCGGCCCACACCTGGGTCTGCACATCGACCTTGACGCCCGTCTCCTTGGTGAACCGCTCGTTGATCGCCTTGATGGTGTCCTCGCTCTGGTCGCCCTGCATGATCCACACCGTCAGCTTGCCGCCTGCGGACGCATCCTGCTGCGAGCCGCCGGACGGGGCTCCCATCGAGCATCCCGACAGGGTGAGCGCCGACGCGGCCGCCAAGGCGATGGCCGCTGAAATCCTCTTCGTTCTCATGATGGTTTCCTTTTCCTGGAATGCCTGCCCGACGCCGTCGTTCGGAGGAATGGCGCGACGTGCCGCTGCGCACGACGGTCCCGGGTCCGTATCCGCCCGCGCTGCCATGCACGGGCGATGCCGCTACGGACGCCGTTGCCGACGTCCGTAGCGATACCGAGGAACATGACGCCACACACCACTTCTGGGCATCGCGCCGCAGCAAGACCGGATATTTTGTTAGCAAGCCTTGCGTAATTCCTGTAGTTGGTTTCAACCTCCTTGAAAGCCAAGGATATGACGCCTTAACTTTTTTTGCAAGTCAGTCGAACAAAATAATGGATGTGGTGCACCCCGTCTGTTGGAGATTGGGAAATCTGGTTTCGGCGCGCCGATGGTCCGTCGGCACCGGGTCTGGTCAGCAGGCGATGAGGGACGCTCCGAGCGCGCCGATCGGAATCGACGCATCGGCGAGCCGCAGGCGTTCCGTCAGCCGCAGACCCGCGATGAATCCGCTGGAGGCCTCCCTGTTGCGCAGTTCCCCGCGCAGCGCATCAAGCAACGGGGATCCGGCGCGGGAAACACCGCCTCCGATGACGATGACCGAAGGATCCGCGGCCTGGGCG
Source organism: Bifidobacterium aerophilum (assembly GCF_010667685.1). GTDB lineage: Bacteria > Actinomycetota > Actinomycetes > Actinomycetales > Bifidobacteriaceae > Bifidobacterium > Bifidobacterium aerophilum. The sequence continues at coordinate 85,938 of NZ_WHZW01000016.1, forward strand.
ACGATCTGCACGACGTCGGCGAGGGCATGCAGCGCGATGCCGAGAACCCGTTCCGCTTCGCCATCGCCGCCGTCGGCCTTCGCGAGGATGTCGGGCAGCGGAGGATCCGCGACGGGCCACATGCGCCGCAGGCCCCCTCCCGAGCATGCGGTCTCCAGGCATCCGCGCTGACCGCATTGGCACGCCATGCGGTTGGGGTCCACCGGCAGGTGGCCGATCTCCCCGAGGGCGCCGGTGTCGCCGCGTTCGACGAGACCGGCGCGGACGAAGCCGGCCGCCAGCCCCGTCCCCAGGTTGACGAACGCCATCCTGCCGCGCCTGAGTCGGTCGGGCAGCGTCCCATAGGCCCCCAGCGCCGCGGCGTTCACATCGTTGTCCACCCACACGGGAAGGCCGAGCATGCCGGATGCGCGACCTCCCAGCTCCAGGTTCTCGATTCCGAGATTGACCACGTTCTCCACGCGCCCGGTGTCGCGGTGCACTAGCCCGGGGATGCCGATGCCCACCGATCTCACCTCATCGAACCGCATTCCGGCCACCTGCCGCACGATGGCGACCGCATCCTCCACGACCTCGTCACCGCCCTTCCGGGCTGCCTTGCGCGCGGATGCGAGAACCGTGCCGGCCGCATCGGTCAGCACCGCCTCGATCTTCGTTCCGCCGACATCCACGCCGACGCGCAGGTTCTCTGTTTCCGGCGTACCACTGGCATTCATCGTCATGACGATCTCCGTTCCCGAGGGCGGACTCCTGTTTCGTCCGCCCGCCATTATGTTCGGAATCCTTACATATTGGATTCGGGAAGCGATGATACACCACGCCACGCGCGCTTGGCGGCGGGACGCACGTGGCGTCAGGACGAGGCCGTCGCGGACAGCCCGCGCCTGCCCACGATCTCGCGCAGCACGGAGACCGCCTGCCCCCGCAGAGTGGCGTCGTCACCGAGCTCACACCGGCGCACCCGCATACTGCTCTGGTAGTCGTTCCGCGACAAGGAGTTGACGGTCTCGTCGCATGCATTGAGCAGCGTCTCGCCGACGATGTCGGGAGGTCCGTAGACGGCGATGTCATGAAGATTCAGCAGGCTCGCCGGCATGGCCAGAGCTCCGCCGAGCCTCGCACCAGCTTCGGCCAGGATGTCCACGCGCCGATTCGGATCCCTGCGGATGCGGTCGCGCAACGCGATGGCGGAGACGTAGGTCTCCAGGCAGCCGCGCTTGCCGCAGGTACATGCCGGACCGTTCGGGTCGATCACAACATGGCCGATCTCGCCGGCCGCATGGTCGTCGCCATCCACGAACTCGTCGTTGAGCAGCACCGACGCGCCGATGCCCCGGGTGATCTGCACGAGCAGGCAGTTGGGATTGCCGTGCCCGAGGAACCGGTCGGCGAGCAGTGCGGCGTTCGCGTCGTTGTCCACTCGGACCGGCAACGAGAACCCGCCTTCGAGCATGTCGCGAAGCCCCACGTCGTCCCAGCCGAGATTGGAGCTGGAGATCACCCTCCCTGCACCGGAGACCACGCCGGGGACTGCGACGCCGATGCCGACAAGCCCCGAACCGGCAAGCCGGATCATCTGACCGACGAGCGAAAGCACGTCGTCGAGATCGACCCGGTCGCCATCATCAAGCACACGTTCGCGACGTTCCACGATTCTGGCCCGCAGATCCATCACGGCGCCGGTCATCACATACGGGCGCGACAGATCGATGCACACCAGACGAAGCACGTCCGTATCGATGGCCAGCAAGGTGCCCGGCTTGCCGCGGCCATCCCGTTTCCCCGACCCCAGTTCACGTAGCAGGCCGTCGTCGATCATCTCGCCGGTCACATCCGTGGCGGTGGCGCGCGAAAGCCCCGTCTCCTTGCACAGGTCGGCGCGCGACAGTTGCCGGTCGGGGAACAGCAGCCGGAACAACAGTCTACGGTTGTTGGCCCTTGCGTCGCTGGGATTGGATTTAGCGTACATGGGAGCCCTCCTCGGGTGAGACGATTGCGGAAATGCGGAATCACATTATCGGGACGGACATCCCGGCGTCATCCTCGAACGGCTTTCAGAATAACACCCATCAGGGGACTGACAATATGAAAACCCCGGCACTTTGACAAGTTTCCCATCTCTGTACATAATCATGTTCGACATCCAAACAAAATAGTTGCGACATACGGCCAAAGACGGTCAAGCACGGAAAGAAGACCAACATGAACAACACCACACGCGCAGCCATAGCCACGGCCGCCATCGGAGCCCTGCTCATCCCGCTCGCGGGATGCGGCAACACAATCGCAAGCTCGGGCAAGACCGAACTGACGGTATGGTCATGGGACGCCAGCATCGATCGCGCCGCCAAAAACTTCATGAAGGCCAACCCCGACATCACGGTGAAGGTGAGCAACGTCGGCAGCACCGAGGAGACCTACACCGCGCTCAACAACGCGGCCCAGGCCGGCAACGGCCTGCCCGACGTCACCCTGATCGAATATCTCGCCATCCCGCAGTTCGTGCACTCGGACACGCTCATGGACCTGAGCAAGGTCTACGACACCGCCAAGCTCAAGGACACGTTCACCCCCGGCACATGGAGCTCCGTGAACATCAACGGCGGCGTGTACGCGATGCCCGCCGACTCGGGCCCCATGGCCTACTTCTACAACAAGGACGTGTTCGACCAGGCCGGCGTCAGCGAACCGCCGACCACCTGGGACGAGTTCTACGAGGACGCGAAGAAGATCCGCGCCACCGGCTCCTACATCACCTCCGACTCCGGCGACGCGGGCCTGTTCAACGCGATGATGTGGGCCATGGGCGGCCACGCCTACAAACTCAACGACGACAAACTGACCATCAATATCACCAAGGACAAGGGCGCCCAGCGGTTCATGAACCTCTGGCAGAAGATGCGCGACGAAGACCTCATCGACGTCCACACGAAGACCTGGACCGACGACTGGATGAAATCCCTCGGCGACGGCTCCATCGCCAGCCTCATCAGCGGCGCGTGGATGGCCAACAACCTCCTGCAGGGCGTGCCCCAGGCCACCGGCAAGTTCCGCGTCGCCCTCCTGCCCACCGTCGACGGCACGCCCATCAACGGCGAATACGGCGGCAGCGGCCTGGCCATCACCAAGAAGATCCCCGACGGCAAACTCGACGCCGCCAAGAAGTTCGTCGAATACGTCACCACCAACGACGAAGGCATCGACGCCCGCGTATCCAACGGCAGCTTCCCCGCCACCACCAAGACCCTCAACCAGAAGGACTTCCTCGCCAAGACCACGCTCAGGAACGCCGACGGCAGCGACAACGAGTTCTTCGGCGGGCAGAAATACAACGAGGTCTTCTCCCAGGCCGCCAAGGACGTCACCGGCAAATGGGAGTTCCTGCCCTTCGAACCCTACGCCCGCTCCATCTACAACGACAATATGGGACCGTTCTTCTCCGGCAAGGAGACTTTCAAGGCTGCCGCTGACAAGTGGCAAAAGGCGCTGAAACTCTACGCCGAAGATCAAGGTTTCATCATCCAGTGATTTGATTCCCTGATTTCAGGAGATAGCTATAGCGTTGGCTATGACTTATCTTGTTCATTTAGGGTGTGTTTACTCTAAGGGTCGTTTGAGGTGGATGGCGATGAGCGCGAGGTGAACATCGGAGAGGTAGGTCTCC
>NZ_WHZW01000017.1 GCF_010667685.1 Bifidobacterium aerophilum
CCCTCGTGATGTCATACCTCGGCGTACACATACCACCATCATGTCACCAAAGCACCATAGAGTAAACACACCCTAGTAACCAATGCAAATGATTCCAATATGAATGAGTTTGCAGGAGGCACGACGGAGTGCTTACGCCGCCGTCGAGGAGAACAGAAACAGAAGTCGTAAGGAGCACCCGATGAAGTCGGCTCAGAAAATCATCGCGACCACTGCCGTGCTGGCCATGAGCGTCACCGCGCTGTCCGCATGCGGCAGCAGCACCGCTGACAGCAGCAAGGGAAAGGTCTACTTCCTCAACACCAAGCCTGAGATCGTTGATCAGCTGCAGGAGCTGGCCGACGCCTACACGGATGAGACCGGCGTCTCGGTCGACATCCAGACCGCCGCCTCCGGCACCAACAACCAGACCCTGACCTCCGAGCTGTCCAAGTCCGACGGCCCGACCATGTTCAACCTGTCCGGCTTCGACCAGTACGCCAAGTTCAAGGACTACCTCGAGCCGGTCCAGGACTCCGACGCCTACAAGCTGCTGACCGACGAAGGCAAGAGCTACGCCTTCAAGGACGGCGACACCGCGTACACCATCCCGTACGCCGCCGAATGGTACGGCATCATCTACAACAAGAAGATCGTCAACGAGTACGCCAAGAAGAGCTACGCCGTCATCAAGTCCGCCGACGACATCACCAGCTGGGACGTCCTCAAGAAGGTCATGGACTCCATGCAGGAGCACAAGGACGACCTCGGCCTCGAAGGCGCCGTGTCGACTCCGGGCCTGGACGCCTCCGACAACTACCGCTTCTCCTCGCACATGGCCCGCATCCCGCTGTTCTACGAGCTCAAGGATCTCGGCGTGACCTTCTCGCTCGACATCACCGGCAAGTACATGAACCACTACAAGGACCTGTGGGACACCATGGTCAAGGACAGCCTGACCGAGCCGTCGCTGATCGGTTCCGGCACCTATGAGGACTCCACCGCCGAGTTCTCCACCGGCGCCGTCGCGTTCTACCCGAACGGCGTGTGGGCCTACTCGCAGATCAAGGACAACGACGTGGCCGACGAGGACCTCGGCATGCTCCCGTACTACATGGGCAACCCGGGTGAAGAGGACTACGGTCCGGCCGCCGTCTACGACGCCAACTGGGCGATCAACAAGAACGCCTCCGCGGAGGACAAGAAGGCCTCCCTCGACTTCATCAAGTGGATGGTGAGCTCCGACACCGGCAAGAAGGCCCTCGCCAAGGAGATGGGCTTCGCGGTTCCGTTCACCACCTTCGGTGAGAACGACCAGCCGGCCAACCCGCTCGTCTCCGCCGCCAAGGAGTGGAGCGAATCCAAGGGCAAGAAGACCGTCTACACCGCCAACATCCCCGGCCAGCAGTGGATGGACAACATTGCCAACCCGCTCGTCGAATACACGCAGGGCACCGGCAAGTGGGACGCGGTCGTCGAAGGCTTCGCCGGCAGCTGGAAGACGCTGTGGGACGCCTACAAGGACTCCACCGGCATGCTGCCGCCGGCCGACCCGCTGTCCTGACTTGGGGAGTGACGGTCGCCGAACGGCAATCGTGTGAACGCCGGGCCGGAACGATCCTCTGATTCCGGCCCGTGCGACACCCCAAGCGACTGCCGGTGCGACCGCAAACCCGCAAGAACCGCAAGCGTACAACTGAATACTTGATAACTGAAGATCAATAACTGAATATCGACATCGTTCGAATCAATTCCTTTCCTTTCCCTTCCTCAAACGGCTGCCGGCCGGACCTTCCCCATCGAAGCGTCCGGCCGACAGCCGTTTTCGTGTTGTGAACCTGCTGCGCAAGAGGCATGCCGTCATCACGCGCCGAGGAGTGTGATCGGCACGACGTATGCGCCTTCCGGAGTCGTCCGGGCGTACATGCCGTTGCCGACGATGACCATGAGGAAAGAAGGTTCTCGCTGTTGGGAGTAAGGATTGCTCATGACCTTGTTCCTGACACGAAGCAGCGAATCGACGCCCTCCTGTACCTTATTCTCTCCGAGCTTGACTTCGATCGCGGCCCAGCGTCCGTCCGTCAGTTCGATGATCGCGTCGGCTTCCAGGCCCTTGTCGTCTCGATAGAAATATACGGTGGGTTGTTCCGTGCCAACCCAAGCGGATGTGTATACAAGCAGGTCCCGTATGACGAGATTTTCGAACATGTCTCCGAATATCTGACCGTTTTCCAGCAGTCGGGTCGGGTTGATGCCCAATGCGGATACCGCAAGCGACGGATCCACGAAATATCGCTTCGGCTTGACCCGCATGCGGTTCCGGGCCTTGATCGGCGCATCCCAGCAGGGAAGTTCCTCGATGAGATATTCGCGTATCAGCATGTCCACGTAGCTGGTCGTGGTAGCCCGGGCCGGCTCCGTATCGGCCTTCTCGTCATCCGCATACATGTCTCGGCTCAATGTCTTGATCGTGGCGGCCTTGGCGTTGTTCCGGGCGAGCGACATGATGATCCGTCTCGTCATGGCGGGGTTCTTGCCTAGGCGTGGAGCGTTGTCCTGCGCGACCGCTTCCAAATACTGTTGCGGCACGTACAGCGCGCTGTCGATGGGCCGGCCGAGCGAGGCGGGCCATCCGCCGCGGCATATCCATTCGGCGATATCCACGAGCGATGTCTGCGTCACGGATGGCGCGAATTCGCCGTCGAATAGCCGACGGATGGAAACGGCCCCGGTGGATAGGCCCTGTTCGTACAGGCTCATGGGCCGCATGCGCAAATGCGCGATGCGGCCGGCGCCACTGTGCTCATACCGCGCCAGTGGTGGGGCGCTGGAGCCGGTGAGCAGGTATTGCCCTGGCCGGTTGGCGTTCTGATCGATGGCATGGCGAACGGCATCTCGTACCGCGGGAACGGTCTGCCATTCGTCGATTAGGTGCGGTTGGCTTCCCAACAAAGGCATGGTCGGATCGGCTTCCGCCAGAGAGCGCACGCGATAATCATCAAGACTGGTCGTACTGTCGGCGTGGGCAAGCGCGCACCATGTCTTGCCGCACCATTTTGCGCCATCTATCTGTACGGCGCCGAATGCCTCGAGTAGTGCGGAAACCCGCGTGTCCAATAACCGGGGGCGATACGTTTCAGGGCGAAGCGTCATCGGATACCTCTGTCTGTCATTTTACGCTATGCTGATTTAGCATTTTACGCCATTGGGGTTATACAGATTACACCTTTCTGGTAGATCGTTTGCGGGTCGGCGAGACATGAGAGTCGGGGGCGAGGTGGGTGTTCACGTTATGCACGTATGTTTCACGTGGAACCGGTATGAGCAAGAAGACGAAAAATGCGGTTGCGCCGCGACGAAATGCGGGGAACCTCGCATGGCAGGGTCCCTCCACCGTCGGAAAATCAATCCTCCTGCGCGAGCGGGGCGGTGGAGGAGCGCAGCACCAGGCTCGGCATCACGACCTCGTGCGGGCGGTCCAAAGTCTTGCCTTCGATCAGTGCGAGCGTCTTGGTCGCCGCGACCCGGCCCAGCGCAGTCGGATCCTGTCGGATCGTCGTCAGTCCGCTTTCCTTGGCGTACGTCGAATCGTCGAATCCGGTGAGCGACAGGTCGCGCGGCACGCGCAGGCCGTACCGGATCATCGTGAAATACAGCGGGATCGCCATGAGGTCCATGATGCAGCAGACCGCGGTGGGGCGCTCGCCGAGCGCGAGGATCTGCGACAGCAGGTCGTTGGCGGGGGAGTCCACCGTCTCGTCGTAGTAGATCGTTTCGGCGTGGACGGTGCCGGCCGCGCGGCAGGCGTCCTCGAATCCCTGGATGCGCAGGTCGGCGCTGTGCGGGATCGACGGCGACGTGCGGTGCCGCACGAACGCGATCCGCTCGTGGCCGAGCGTGATGAGATGCTCGGCCATCAGGCGCATGCCGTTGCGGTCGTCGATGCTCACCGTCGCGTCGTAGCCGTCCAGCGACGGCGTGTTCACGCCGACGATCGGGATGTGGACGCTCTGCAGGCGCGACACCTCGTCGGGGTTGACGTTGAACGAAGAGACGATCACGGCGTCGGCGTTGCGACGCACCGGCAGCTCGGTGAAGAAGCTGTGGCGCTCCTCGGGGGTGACGACCGGGTACAGCGAGATGTCGTAGCCCTCGTCGTGCAGCACGGAGTTCAGTCCGGCGAGCAGGCGGGAGTTGAACCAGGTCGAGATGTCCTCGCTGATGAGCAGCGCGACGCGGTAGGCGAGGCCGGTTTTCATGGAGGTGGCCGAACGGGAGATCGAGTAGTTCAGCTCGTCGGCCGCCGCAAACACGCGGTTGCGGGTTTTCTCGGACACCATGTCCGGTTTCGCGAACGCCCGTGACACCGTCGCGATGGATACGCCCGCTTTTGCCGCGACTTCCGAGATGCTCGCTTCCATGACTCCCTCCGTTATGCGGTCCGGTCCGTCGCCGTCGGCCGTCGTGGCCGTCCGGCGATCAGTGTATAGGTTTACATCTTGATTTACTTAGTGTAACTCGCCTTGCCGCTGTCGGTGATGAAAACACGTCATTGTATGCAGGAATGTAAAATACTGAAAACACTTTCACTGTGTGTTGATTTGTGAAGCAGCTGTCTTGAAGCTATAATGAATGAAAACACTTTCACTGCCGTGTCGAACTGCCTCGTCGGGCCTCCGCATCGGTTCGTCGCGGCGACTCGCGTAGTGCGCACATCAGCCCCGAGCTTTAAAGGAGAAGCATCATGGCCGCATCTGCCAACGACCACTCCGCCCAGCAGTCTTCCGAGCAGTCCGCCGAACTGTGGTGGAAACAGGCCGTCGTCTATCAGGTCTACCCGCGCAGCTTCAAGGACACCACCGGCTCCGGTCTCGGCGACATCGCCGGCATCGCCAGCAAGGTCCCGTATCTCAAGCGGCTCGGCGTCGACGCGATCTGGCTGAGCCCGTTCTATCCGTCCGAACTCGCGGACGGCGGCTACGACGTCGCCGACTACCGCAACGTCGACCCGCGTCTGGGCACCATGGACGACTTCGATGCGATGGCCGAGGCCGCGCACGAGGCCGGGCTCAGGGTCGTCGTCGACATCGTGCCGAACCACTGCTCGCGCATGCACCCGTGGTTCCAGGCCGCGCTCAAGGCAGCGCCCGGCTCGCCCGAACGCGAACGGTTCATCTTCCGCGAAGGCCGTGGGCCGAACGGCGAACTGCCGCCGACCAACTGGATCGACAACTTCGGCGGCGTCGCCTGGACGCGCGTGCCCGACGGCCAGTGGTACCTGCACATGTTCACCGAGCAGCAGCCCGACTGGAACTGGGACAACCCCGAAGTGCGCGAGGACTTCCTCACGACCCTGCGCTTCTGGTGCGACCACGGCGCCGACGGCTTCCGCGTGGACGTCGCGCACGCGCTCGTCAAGGACCTCGACCGCGACGACCTCGACGCGTGGAGCATCGACGCCTGCCACTTCCTGCCGTCCGACGGCAGCCACCCGGTGTACGACCGCGACGGCGTGCACGAGATCTACCGCTCGTGGCGCAAGGTCTTCAACGAGTACGATCCGCCGCGCTTCGCCGTGGCCGAGGCGTGGGTCAACCCCGACCGCCAGTACCTGTACTCCAGCCCCGACGAGCTCGGTCAGACCTTCAACTTCGAGTTCGCCAAGCAGGTGTGGGCGCGCGGCCCGCTGCACGACGCCATCGCCGGCGGCTTGGAACAGGCCGAACGCGCGAAGTCCACGTCGACGTGGGTGCTCAACAACCACGACCTGATCCGAAGCGCCTCGCGGTTCGCGCTGGCGCAGGTGCCCGCCGAACACGGCCTGTACCACGCGTTCGCCAAGGACTGGGTGCTGCACGACGGCGTCCCGTACCGCGAGGATCGCGACAAGGGCACGCGCCGCTCGCGCGCCGCGCTCATGCTCGAAATGGGCCTGCCCGGTTCCGCCTACGTGTACCAAGGCGAGGAGCTCGGCCTGTTTGAAGTGCCCGACATCCCGTGGGATCGTCTGGAGGATCCGTGGGCGGTGCACACGTCCGGCGCGGCCTCGACGAAGGGACGTGACGGCTGCCGCGTGCCGCTGCCGTGGGTCGCCGGCGACGAGCCGATCCCGGACGAGGTGCCGGACGATGCGGCCGGCGCGGTCGCCGTGTTCGGTCACGCCGACGAGGCCGCGCGGCGCGGCACGTTCGGATTCTCGCCGATCGGCGGTGTTGATGGACTCGATGACGGTGCTGACGGTGACGCCGACGCGACCGGTTTCGGTTCCTCGGTCCCGTTCTCGCAGCCGCATCTGCCGCAGCCGCTGTGGTACAAGGATTTCGCGGTCGACGTGGAGGACGCCGACGACGCGTCGATGCTCAACTTCTACCGTCGCGTGCTCGCGCTGCGTCACGAACTGCTCGGCGCCGACAAGTCGTTCTCCTGGCTCGACGGATATGATCGCGCGTCCGGACGTCCGGACGGCGCGGACGGCAACGAAGGCGGCGTGATCGCGTACGAGCGGCCCGGCAGGTGGGCGAGCATCACCAACTTCTCGTACGATCCGGTCGCGCTGCCCGACGGCGAGATCCTGCTCGCGTCCGGCGATCTGACCGCCGACGGCCTGCTGCCGCAGGACACCACCGTGTGGATGCGGCTGGCGTAAGGCGAAACGGTTGGCATACGGCTGTGGGCGCGCATGACGAGTGCGCGGCCACAGCCGTTTTGTGTAGGTGCGACAGAATGATCATGTTATGCCGAAAAATACATCGTTCTGATATGATTTCCACATCAGCTTGATGTAAAATAGATGTTGCCGGGAGGTTTGATGGAGTTTGAATATGATCCGGCGAAGAGTGCGAAGAACCTCGCTAAGCATGGCATCGACTTCGAGGAGGCTCAGCGTATGTGGGACGGCTCGAAGACGGTGACGCTGACTGCGTCCAATCCAGGTAATGACGATGTGCGTTACGTTGTACTCGGAATGATCGCTGGTAAGCATTGGACGGCGATCACCACTAAGCGAGGCAAACGCATCCGAATCATATCTGTGCGCAGATCGCGCAAGAACGAGGAGGCATACTATGACAGTCAAGATTAAGCCCGATGCCAAGTCAATTACTAGTGGGCAGCTTGAGGAGATGTTCGATGATGGCGAGGATATCCTCGACTACGTCGATCTAAACAATCCTGTGGTGGAACATCATCCGCCGTTGGAGAAACGGATTACGCTGACGATGCCTGCGTGGATGGTCAGCGAGCTGGACGAGGAAGCTGCCGATCTAGCAATTAGTCGTAATGCGGTTGTCAATACGTGGATTGCGGATCGTCTTCGAGCGGTGCATCGCCACGGGACTGCTCTCGTCTGAAAAGAGATGAAAGTCTTCCCGGGTCTGCCGTATTAGTACGGCGGCCCGGGTTTTGTTATTTCGGGGCTCTGCCTCGGGTGTTTTGAGTTCGTATGGTGCGTTCAGGGGAGTGGTGTCGGCTGTTGCTCGTGTGGCTTAGGTGATGTGATTGTGGGAGCGATTATGTCGTTGTATTTCACAAGTACGCGTGTTTTCTGAAAACGCTTTCATTAATGAATACCCTTGATATTGCAAGGAATTATTAGTAAAAATACGATGATTTGACAAATCATTATGAATATGCTTACATATAAGTAGCGAGGCGATGATCGGAAGCCAAGCTCATTAAAGCCATTATTCAAGGAGGAAGCATGGCAAGGAAAGGTAATTGGAAACGAACGGTCGCTATCGTAGCGGTTGCGGCTAGCGTTACGAGCATCGCGGCGTGTGGTGAAACATCTGCTGACGGGGAAAAGGGTCAAGTATATTATCTGAACAGCAAGCCGGAAGTCGTGGAACAGTTCGAGGAACTGGCGCAGGCGTACACTGCTGAAACCGGCGTGAAGGTAGATGTTCAGACGGCCACCTCAGATAAATACGAGTCATCGCTTACTTCAGAGCTAGGAAAATCCAATGCTCCGACGATGTTCAATGTTTCCGGATATCCGAGTTTTGCGAAAGTCAAGCAATATCTGGAGCCAATGCAGGATACGGAAATATATGGTCTGCTGACCGATGAAGGCAAAAGCGTGGTGATGAGTGAAGGGGACAATGCATACACGGTCCCGTTCGTTGCGGAATATGACGGCATTATCTATAACAAGAAGCTAGTTGGCGAATACGCGCAGAAGGATTATGCAGTCATCGATTCGATTGATGACATCGTGAACTACGATGTTCTCAAGCAGGTTGTAGAGGACATGAATGCCCATAAAGACGATCTGGGCATTGTGGCGTCTTTCGCATCTCCTGGCTTGGATACATCGGGTTCTTGGAGATTTGACGATCATATGGCCAGGATCCCGGTAGCTGCGGAGCTGAGAGACGAAGGAAAGACCTTTGCTCCTGAAATTACGGGAAAGTATTTGCCTCAGTATAAGGATTTCTTTGATTTGCAGGCGAACAACAGTCCTACGGATCCTAAAATGCTGGGGTCCAAAATCAATGATGATGTGGTTGCCGAATTTGCACTAGGACAGGTGGCATTCCTCACGAACGGTAGTTGGACGTACACGCAGATCAAAGATAGCGAAGTCGCCGATGAGGATATCGGCATGCTTCCTTTCTGGATGGGCATTCCGGGAGAGGAAAAATATAGTGTTGTCGCTTTCTATGAAAACCAATGGGGCGTGAATAAGAAAGCAAGTGCAAAAGACAAGCAAGCTACCTTGGATTTCATGAAGTGGATGATCTCTTCCGATAAGGGCAAGGAGGTCATGGCGAAAGAAATGGGCTTCGCCGTCCCCTACTCCACTTTCGGAGCCAACGATAAACCAGATAATCCGTTGATCATCGACGCTCAGTCGTATGAGACCAAGGGTAAGAAGATGATCTACAACATTCTTGTCCCCGATCAGGAATGGAAGAACGGTATTTGTGGCGCTTTGACGAATTACGTTCAGGGAACCGGGGACTGGGAAGCTGTTCGATCAGCTTTTGTCGATGGCTGGAAGACCGAATGGGCGAATAATGAAGCCGTATTGGGAGGCCTGCCAGAATCGAAAACCCTTGAATAAGTGATTAAGCATGGTTGATGTGATTGGCAGGCGACATGAACATTAGTCGTCTGCCAATCTTCGCGCCGGTGCGGTAGTCGTACGGAACATAAGTTGGACAGGTAAGACCTCATGCTTTGTCTCGACATCATTGCCCTCAAGCAACGAGATGATTCGTTTGGCGGCGATTGCACCCATTGTGCGCGGTTGTTGACGAACGGTCGTGAGGCCTATTTGGCGGGCGTAATAGGTGTCATCGAATCCCGTGACCGATATATCACGCGGAACCTCATAGCCGTATTGTTGCAGCTTGAAGATGAGAGGAACGGCCAGAGAATCTTGCTGACAGCATATGGCAGTGGGCATATCGGGAAGCGTGAGCAGTTGCGTCAGGGCTTGGTCGACTCGACTGTCGTCTTCTACCACATCGAGCACCAAAGGCGCAATGCCATTGTCGCGGCATTCGTCAAGGAATCCCTGGGCTCTTTGGCTGGCGCTGAATTTTAAGGAGGAGTCACTGTCGTGCTTCACTCTGAAGAAGGTTATTCTCCGGTGACCAAGCGATATGAGATGCCGTACCACCAACCTCATTGCCTGCTTGTCATCGATGGCTATCGACAGCGTAAAAGCGTCTGCCGGGAGTGCGTTGATACCGATCAGTGGAATGCCAGTGCTGCGCAGACGTTCTGCCTCGCCGAGATCTATGTTGAAAGACGGCACGATAACCGCATCGGCATTGCGTCTGACCGGCAAGGTGGAAAAGAAACTACGCCGATCATTTTGCGACGCAATGGGATACACCGACAGGTCGTATCCAGCGGGATGGAATACGGAATCGAGGCCCTCGAATATCCGTGAATTAAACCAGGAGGCAAACTGATCATTCAACAACAAGGCAATGCGAAAAGATTGTCCGGTTTGAAAAATGGTCGCTGAACGTGATATGGAAAAATTCAGTTCTTCGGCAACGGCAAGTACTTTGTCTCGAGTTTTCTTGGCGACAAGTTCGGGATGCCGGAAAGTGCGGGATACGGTGGCTATGGAGACATTCGCCTGCTGAGCGACATCGTTGATGTTGGTCTGCACATGTCCTCCTGTGGTCGTATGCCGCAACATTTTCATAAAAACATATGTGTTTTCATATTTGTCGAGACCTTGGACGTATCGCTCGATACGACGAAAATGCCGTCGTAGCAGGCGATACCATTGGATGAGGTCGGATCGTCAAAGGAGATGATAATGGTTCTTTCATCATTTTCAGTGGATGGCAGCGCGCTGATCTGGAATGGCGATGGTGAGATACTGCGTCTCGATCCTTGGGGAGTGAATTCCGTAAGAGTGAGGGCTTCGAAGAACAACTCTGTCGAGGACGTTCAATGGGGACTGTTGCCTCTTGCGAAGATTCCTAGCGAAGCCAGCGCGACGATCACGATAGCTGCAGATGGAGCAAGCGCCGAAATGATTGTCGGTGAACTTACTGTGAAGTGCGAGGCCACCGAGTACGAGAATAGCTGCGCCGGATGTGTGGACTCCCGTTGCTCGTTGAGTTTTTGGAATGCGCGAGGAAAACTGCTTTTGAAGGAGATCTCTGCTGGTGGATCGTTGAAACTCCATGCTCGTTCATATTTGCCGATCAGCGGGAATTCATTCGGCATCACAGCTTCGTTTAAGTCCCCTTCCGAGGAACATCTCTATGGTATGGGCGAATACCAGCAGGATTGCATAGATCTTAAAGGCTGTACGTTCGAACTTGCTCACCGTAATTCTCAGGCATCCATCCCATTCGTTGTATCCTCTGCCGGGTACGGGTTCTTATGGAATAATCCGGCAGTCGGATCGGCGTGCTTTGCAAAGAACCGAACTGAATGGCGCGCCCAATCTGCAACTCAACTTGACTATTGGGTTACCGCGGGGAATACGCCGCGACAGATTGAAAGTCAGTATGCCAACGTGACCGGTTATGCTCCGGTTATGCCTGAATGGGGACTGGGATTCTGGCAGTGCAAGCTGAGGTATTGGAATCAGGAACAACTGCTTGAGGTTGCAAGAGGATTCCGACAGCGGAGTATCCCTCTTGACGTGATCGTCGTAGACTTCTTCCATTGGCCGCATCTTGGCGATTTTTGCTTCGATAAGGAATTCTGGCCTGATCCTAAAGCAATGTGTGATGAATTGCATGAGATGGGGATCAAGGTGATGGTGTCCGTATGGCCGCAGGTTGCCCTGAAGTCCTCCAATTATGCATATATGCGTGCCAATAATTTGCTGGTCCGAGCTGAACAGGGCATAGACGTTAATGTCATGTTTGAAGAGCCCAGCCAGTCATTCGATGCAACCAATCCGGATGCCCGAAAATTCGTATGGGACCAGTGCCGGCGCAATTATACGGATTATGGTGTGGATGCTTTTTGGCTGGATGAAGCCGAACCTGAATATGGAACATACGATTTTTCCAATTACAGATATTGGGCTGGGGCCAATCAGCAAATTGGGAACATATACCCGGTTGAATATAACAAAGCATTTTATGAGGGGCAACTGGAGATAGGTCGCCACGATAATATAGTCAACCTTACTCGCTGCGCATGGGTGGGAGCGCAGCGTTACGGTGCCTTGGTGTGGTCAGGCGATGTCGCTTCCACGTTTGAAGCGTTTAAGGCGCAGATCACCTGTGCGATCCATATGGGCATGTCTGGAATACCTTGGTTCACGACTGATTTGGGTGGTTTCCATGATGGAGAGATCAATGATCCTTCATTCCGAGAATTGCTGATGAGATGGTGTGCTTTCTCTTGTTTCTCTCCTGTCATGCGTAATCATGGAAATCGTAGTTTGTCACAGCCTGATGGTGCTGAGAAAGAAATTATTCGTTCGCGGGATGGGCGAGTGATGTCTCCCTCAGGTGCTGATAACGAACCATGGAGTTATGGGACGGAAGTGGAGAAGGTATTCAGAAAGTATATAAGCATCAGGGAGTCATTGCGTCCGTATTTGCGAGAAATTTTTAATGAGGCGCATCATGACGGGCATCCTTTGATGAGAGGACTGTTCTACGAATTCCCGAATGATGCCAAGGCTTTCTGTATCAGCGACGAATATATGTTCGGGCCGGATTTCCTCGTTGCGCCGATAGTCAAGGAGGGCGCGACTGCCCGTACCGTATATCTTCCCGGAGATGACAGTACTCAATGGGTTGATGTCAATAGTGGTGAAAGCTATTCGGGTGGACGTACGGTAGCTGTAGACGCACCTGTTGATGTAATCCCGCTATTCGCTAGGAATGGTAAAGACCATGGGTTGCGGAATGTGATTAGCGCGTTTGCCGATTCCCGCCGTCATTAATCAAACGCTTGGGGCGGCATGCGTTGCCCCAAGCGTTTGCTCCGTTGTGCTGACTCTGGCGTGCAGAACGGTGTGGCTACCCCCTCTCAGTCGGCTTTGCCGGCAGCTCTCCCCGACAAGGGGGAGAGGGATGGCGAGAACAGTGGGGTGGCGTCGGCCCCGTGGCGCGGTTACTGGATTCGTCGTGCGGCTTCCTTGTATACGGCGTTGTCGTCGCGTATGGAAACGACGACAACGATCATCGCGTGTTCCGTGCGTTCCAGACGGTAGACGGCGCGCAGGCCGTCGCCCTTGAGCTTGACCTTCAGGTATCCGGTGAGATTGCCGTCCCTCTTGTGGCCGAGCGGCTTGCCGTACCCGCCTTCGGTGAAAGGCAGCGGGTTCTCCGCAACCTTCTTCAGTATGGAGTAGACGTGGCTTTTCGCGGGTTCTCGCAAACGGCTCACGTCCTTGGCTGCTTCCTTGGTGAATTCGATGCGCCACGCCATTTATTCGAACTCCGGCTCGAACCCGTCGTCAACCGGCTGATAGTCCTTGCCGAACACGTCGTCCATGTTCTTGCGCTCGCCGTCGTCATGCTTCATGCGTTCGACGGCTTCGAGATAGAGAGCGAAGTTTTCCTCGGCCTCCGTGTATCGCCTGTAGTCGTCCGGTGTGATGACCACGGCCGCGGGCTTGTTGTTGCGCATGACCACGACCGGATTGCCGTCGGTCACGCGGCCAAGCGTGCGGCTTACGCCACCGTGACTCAGTTCGGATACGGACACGAGGTTATCCAATGATATGGTTCCCGGCATGATGTCGCCCGTCCTTTCTCGATCAATGTGATTCATATTATGATCACGATTATCATCACGATAATAATACGACATGCCGTTGGCCAAGGATTCCTCCGCTATGTGCGTGAGCGGCGTGTGGCTACCCCCTCAGTCGGCTTCGCCGACAGCTCCCCCTGACAAGGGGGAGCGGGGAAGGAGGCGGAGCTGGGAAGGAGGCGAGAGGGGAGCGGGGGAGATGGAGCAGGGAAAGGAGTCCGGCGACAAAACGACATCGCGAGTTCAGCTGGGGTTCGTTTCGTCGTCGACGCGGCGTTGGATTGCGGGGCTAGCGTCGAGCGTGGAACTACCGGTATGGGGGTTCTCCAACGGAACCGGATGGGGCATGTTCGATTTCGGGGGAAGGTCCAGGGGAGCGCGGTGCGTAGCGAGAACGCGGGCGTCGCGCCATGAATGGAAGAAGAAACAATGGATACCAAGAAGGTCCTCAAGGGCGCGATCGCCGCGCTGACTTCCGTGGCCGCGCTCGGCGCACTGACCGCGCCGGCGTTCGCGACCGAAGGCAAGGGCGTCGAAGAGCTGTCCCGGCACGGCGGCGCGCAGCGCATCGCCGGCGTGTACGGCAACACCAAGGCCACTAACGTCATCCTGTTCATCGGCGATGGCATGGGCGACTCCGAAATCACCGTCGCCCGCAACTACCTGCACGGCGTCAACGGCACGTTCGACGGCCTCGACAAGATCGGTCAGGCCGGTTCGGCCCCCGAAACCGGCGTCGGCCAGTACACCACCTTCTCGCTGGGCAACAACTCCGGCGACTCCCTGATGGCCAAGGACAAGAACGGCCAACTCACCGGCAACAAGACCGCCGGCGTGATCACCCCCGTCACCGACTCCTCCGCCTCCGGCTCCGGCTGGGCGACCGGCACCAAGACCTACAACAACGCGGTCGACGTCGACGTCAAGGGCAACCCGCAGCTCAACCTCATCGAGCTCGCCAAGGCCGCCGGCAAGGCCACCGGCAACGTGACCACCGCCGAAATCCAGGACGCCACCCCGGCCGTCCTCGAATCGCACTCCACCGAGCGCGCCTGCTACGGCCCGCAGGGCAAGTGGGACGGCTCCGACAAGAACGGCGACGGCAAGGTCGACCTCGAGGACGCCAAGCTCGCCGGCATCGGCAGCTGCCTCGCCGACCAGCTCAAGGCCAACGGAGGCATCGGCTCCATCTCCGAGCAGCTGCTCGACACCCGCGCCGACGTGACCATCGGCGGCGGCTCCAAGTACTTCAACCAGCTCGACCAGAACGGCAAGACCCTGTGGGACGACGCGGCCGCCCGCGGCTTCCAGACCGTCAAGTCCGGTGACATCGACGGCTTCAAGGCCCTGAGCGAAGCCAACCAGGACAAGCCGGTGCTCGCCCTGCTCGGCGACGGCAACCTGCCGACCCAGTACAACCCGTCCGTCGCCTCCAAGTACAGCGCGGACAAGGACGCGAACCCGACCGTGTGCAGCCCGAACGACAACTGGCTCGGCAAGCGGGGCGCCTCGCTCGCCGACTTCACCACCAAGGCCATCGACCTGCTGTCCGCCAACCCGAACGGCGCCAAGAACGGCTACTTCCTGCAGGTCGAAGGCGCGTCCATCGACAAGCAGGACCACAACGCCAACGCCTGCGGCCAGATCGGCGAGACCGACGACCTCGACAAGGCCATTTCCGCCGCGCTCGCCAAGGTCGACCTGAACAACACGCTCGTCATCGTGACCGCCGACCATGCGCACACCTCGCAGATCGTCGAAGCCCAGCCGTACTACGCGCTGAGCACCGTGCTCAAGAACCGTGACGGCTCCAAGACCGTCATCTCCTACGGCACCTCCGACGCCCCGGTCTACCAGGACGCCAACGGCGACCCGATCGACGGCGACGAGTACAAGCAGGGCGACAACGGCGACGCCAACACCGCCGAGAAGTTCGCCGGCGCGCAGGGCAACATGAGCCACACCGGCACGCAGCTGCGCATCGCGGCCTCCGGCCCGGGCGCCTCCCGCGTTGACGGCCTGACCGACCAGACCGACAACTTCTACACCATCGCCAACGCGCTCGGCCTCGCGACCGACACCGACGCCCAGAACCGTCTTTCCGACGGCGCCAAGGTCGAGGTCAAGAAGGCCGACGACGGCAAGTACTACGCCGAAGCCAACGGCTTCAACGGTGACGCGGTGCTCTCCTACACGCTGACCGACAAGGCCTCCGGCAAGACCGTGGCCGAGTCCAACTCCGCTACCCCGGTTTCCGGCGTGCGCGTCGCCACCACGCAGACCACCACGATCGACCTGCCGGCCGACTTCACCCCGGCCGAAGGCGCGAACTACACGCTGACCGTCACCGGCCGCCAGTCCGGCAAGGCCGTGAACGTCGACTTCGCGGGCGCCAAGGGCACCTCGGACAAGACCCCGGGCAAGCCCGGCAAGGGCGACCAGACCGTGGCCCAGGGCGAGGTGAAGAAGCCGGCAGCGCCGCTTGGCCAGACCGGTTCCGCCGTGCTCGGCGTGGCGCTGCTGGTGCTGGCGCTCGGCGCCGGCGCGCTGTGCGTCAAGTTCGCCCGCCGCTGACCATCGTCGGTCCGGCGGTGGCGGTTCCGCCGCTGACGTACCGACAGCCTGACAAACGAAGATTCCCGGGATGGTGCCGTGACCATCCCGGGAATCTTCGTTTTTTCGTATTGTGATGGTGTGGCGTCGGCGTTGCGGCGGTGGTGCCGATGCGGCGTCGCTGATGTGGTGGTGCCCGTCGGTGCGGCTACAGGCTCACGTGCCGCTGGAACGCCATCGGCTTCCTCGCCTTGGCCGTGTTGCTGTACAGTTCCAGCTGGAACTCGCACTTCTCGGCGTTCGTGACCGACGACGTGAACTCGTAGATGAGCCCGCTGTCGAGGTTCGAGACGCGCGTGATCCGGTATCCCGGCGTCTTCGGCGCGCATTCCAGCAGCTGCGCCTCCGCCTTGTCGATCGCGATGGCCGCGATCGTTTCCGTCGCATGGTACAGGTTCAGCGCGTAGCGCGTGGACAGTGCCTGGTACAGCGAATCATGCGCGAAATCGCCCTGCTCGACCCCGGCGCACAGGTAATACGGGATGTACGTGTCCTCCAGCAGCACAGGATTGCCGTCGGCGCAGCGCAGGCGCTTCAAATGGAAGACCTGCCGCTGGCTGGCCGGCAGCCGCAGGCGCTCGCGAATGACGGCCGGAGCGGGGGAGGGAACGTTGCCGGCGGCGCCCGAGCTCGCGTCCGCTTCCGCGTCGAGATCGACGACTTCGTTGACCAGCACGACCGAGCTCGGCTCGGCTCCCAGCTCGCGCATGTTCTCGGTGAAGTTGTACAGGCCGCCGATCGTGCGCTTCATTTTCGGACTGGCGACGAACGATCCGCGTCCGCGATGGCGGATCACCAGGCCTTCGTCGACCAGCTGGTCCATCGCCTGCCGCACGGTGGTGCGGCTGACGTGCAACGCGTCGACCAGCGCGTTTTCGGTGGGCAGCTTGTCTCCCGGCGCGAGCGCGCCGGAGCGGATCTGCTGGCGCAGCGCCGACGTCATCTGTTCGTACAGCGGCAGCGCGGCGTCCATCGACAATTGCAGACGTTCCACGATCTCGTTCGGTTCCATGTCGCCCCTTTCCGTGCGGTCGCCCATACGGCGCGCCCAGTTCGGGCCATGCCGGCGGCGTGCTCGCGATGTCCCATTCCTTCCGCACCTTCCATAGGTACGAAACGACCCATACAACTACGCGTCGTCCTCCAGTGTAGCGATGCGTGACGCCGGCGTGGTCGAGTTGTTTTATTTGCATCAATAGTTATAATCATATCATACAAATAACGGAGCGGCATGAAGACGTCGGCGAACATGTGCCGGCCCATTCCGTTTCGTGACATCACGGCAACCATGCAAAGGAGCAGCCATCATGCACGCACTGGCATTCGACGTGGGCGGCACGAAAATCGCCGCAGGATTGTGCGACGACGAGGACCGCATCATCCACCGCTGGCGCATACCCACGCCGCACGATCCCGCGGACATCGACGCGGCCATCGCCGGCATCTACCGCGAAGCGAAGGGCCTGTGCGAATCCGGCGGAACGGTCGGGGCATCCGGCGGAACGGCCGATTCGGCCGATCGGTCCGGCATCGGCTCGATCGGCATCTCGGCCTGCGGCAACGTCACCTCCGACCGCCGTACCATGAGCTTCGCGCCCAACATCGCCGCATGGCACGACTATCCGCTGGCTGACACCGTCGAAGCGGCGATCGGCCACGAATGCCCGGTGATGGTCGAAAACGACGCCAACTGCGCCGGATGGGGCGAATACGTGCACGGTGCCGGCCGTGGCAGCGCATACATGGTGCTGCTCACCGTAGGCACCGGTCTGGGCGGCGCGATCATCGCCGACGGAAAACTGTACCGGGGCGCGTTCGGCATGGCCGGCGAACTCGGGCACGTCGCGATGGTCCCGGACGGGGATTTCTGCGGATGCGGCCTGCGCGGCTGCGCGGAACGCTACATTTCCGGCAACGCGCTCGAACGGTTCGCGCGATCCGCCGTGCGGCGCTATCCGGACCGTGCCGGACGGCTCATGGAACTGTGCGGCGGGAACGTCGACCACCTGCGCGGCGCGATGATCGCCCAGGCGGTGAAGGAGGGCGACTCGCTGGCGCAATACGCATTCGACAAGATCGGCGAATGGCTCGGACGCGTGATGGCGCAGGCCAGCGCGGTGCTCGACCCCGAACTGTACGTGATCGGCGGAGGCGTGGTCGAAGTGGGGGATGTCCTGCTTGGCCCGGCGCGCCGCAACTTCGACCGCTTCCTGGAGGCGGGCGCGCACCGTCCGCACGCGCGGATCGTGGCCGCCGAAGCCGGGCAGGACGCCGGCCTGATCGGGGCCGCGAACCTTTCGCGTCAGGTGACGGCCGGCTGAGTCCGTCCGAGCCGTGGCGTTCCGTTGCCCGGACGCACGCATCGAAACGGCCGTAACCCGGCGGGAGCGAGACGTTCCCGTCAGGTTACGGCCTTTGCGTGATGCGTGCAGATGCGTGCGCATCGAAAAACGGCCGTAACCCCGCAGGAATATCAATCCCCGCAGGGGCTGCGGCCGTTCTCTTCAGCGCTTGACGCGGATGCCGTAGTAGTCCATCACGAGCTCGCAGAACATCATGTTCGCCCAGGAGAACCACGGGCGCGTGTACCGCGACGGATCGTCGACGTCGACGCCTTCGTGCATGAGGTCCGTTCCGTCGTCGATCGCAACCAGATCGTCGAGAATGCGGCGCTTGACGTCCGCGTCGTCGCTGGTCAGGCCCTCCAACGCCATCGCGATCGGCCATACGTATCCTTCCGGCGTGTGCGGCGAACCGATGCCGGACGCGAACCGGCCCGTGTAGTAATACGGGTTCTCGTCGCTGAGCACCGTGCGCCGGGTAGCCGCATACCGCGGCGTGCTGGTGGACGCGTAGCCGAGATAGGCCGCGGACAGCAGGCTGGGCACGTTCGCGTCGTCCATCACGTTGAAGTGGCCCATGCCGTCGGTCTCGTACGCGTAGATCTCCTCGCCGTCGCGGTTCGTCGTGATCGCGTCCTTCTCGATCGCGCAACGGATCTCGTCGCCGATCCTGCGCGCGCGGCGCACGATGGCCGGATCGTCGAGGATCTTGGAGAAGATGCGTTCGACGTAACTGAGGATCACCACCGCGAACATGTTCGCGGGCACGAGATAGCCGTACGTGCAGGCGTCGTCGGCCGGGCGGAACCCGGACCACGTCATGCCGTCGGCCGCGACGGGCGTGCCCTTGCCGCCGTCGGGCAGCGTGTCGATATCCCGAGCATCGAGCCGCTGGAACGTGTACGGCGAACGGTTGCGGTGATCCTGTTCGGTTTCGATGACCTGCAGCACGCGCTTGACGCCGGCGACGAACGTGGCGTCGAACTGGTCGGTGCGGCCGGTATTGCGGTACAGCAGCCACGCGAGCTGCACCGGATAGCACAGCGAATCCAGCTCGTACTTGCGTTCCCAGACCCACGGGCTCTGCTCCTCGGTGATGTCGTCCGGCCAGTTCGTGCCGGTCGCATGCCGGTTGAACGCGTTCGCGTACGGGTCGATGGTGATGTACATGAACTGGCGCTTGACCAGTCCGGCGATCATGTCGGCGAGTTCGGGATCGTCGGCGGCGAGCGGCAGGTACGGGCGGACCTGCGCGGTCGAATCACGCAGCCACATCGCCGGGATATCGCCGGTGATGACGTACGTGGTGCCGTCCTCAAGCCGGTCGACGGTGGTGAGCAGCGTATCCGCGAACGTGTTGGCGAACACGCGCGACCAGTCGGCGTGCTCGGCGCCGCACAGTTTCGTGATGCGGTTGATGAAGTCCTGGACGGATTCGGGGATTGCGGCGTATGGCATGGGTTGTCCTTTCGATGGTCGTGATGATTCGATGGTCATGATGATGCCGTCGGGACTCATGCCCCGACGGCGGATGGATTGTGCGGGATGCGAATCGGCGGACCCGGTCCGTGCGGTCAGGTTCCGCCGATTCGAAGGCGGACGAACGTTATTCGAGCGGTTTCGCGTCGGGCAGCATGCCCTGCGTCTCCTTGACGTGTCCCCATTCGGTCTTCCAACCGTCGACGAACGCGGATTCGACGCCGCTCCAGTCGCCGGTGCCCTGCACGTATTCGACGAGTGCGTTGACGATGTTGTCCTTGAACTGCTGGTTGGGCAGGCCGACGTTGTAGATGTACTTCTTGCCCTGCTTGGCGAGGGCCTCGGCGCCGATGGCCACTTCGTTGGTGGGCTGGTCGTCGGCGCCGAACGTGGTGAACGGCGCGGAATAGTCCATCTCCTTGGATATGACCTCCTTGCCCTTGTCGGAGGAGATCATCCACTTCATGAACTTGAGCGCGGCCTGCCGGTCCTTTTCGCTCGCGTTCTTGTTCAGACCCCACTGCGCGTCGTACACGGCCATCGCGCCGTAGTCCTCCTCGCCGGGCACGCCGATCCAGTACGGCAGCACGCCGATGTCGCCCGGCGCGATCTCGTTGTCCTTGAGCTGCGAGTAGATCCAGGTGCCGTTGTTGTAGAACGCGACCCTGCCGAGCGCGAACTGCGAGGTCGAATCGTCGAGCGGGAACGAGCTGATCATCATCTTGCTTTCGGGATTGTTGTTCGCCTGCAGGTCGAACATCTCCTTGAACTGCGCCACGTACTTGCCGGTGATTTCCGGCTTGAACGTGATGTTGTCGTCGCGCAGTTCGGCGGAGATCGGCAGTCGCGCCATGTGATCGCCGTACCGGTACGAGCCGGACGAGTCGAGATTCGGCGTGGTCCAGGCTCCGTCGAGTCCGAGGTCGTCCTTGTGCTGCTGAATGCTTTCGACCACGGATTTCAACGTGTCGAAATCGGTGATGTCGTCGGCCGAGCCGATCACGGCGTAATCCTTGGCGCAGTAGTCGGCGATGATCTTCTTGTTGTACAGGATGCCGTTGTATTCGGTGACGTACGGTATCGAATACACGTTGTCTCCGTCGCCCATGGCCGCGCTCTTGCCGTCTTCGGTCAGCAGGCCGTACAGTTCGGTGTCCTGCAGCGGGGCGAGATAGTCCTTGACCTTGAAGTAGGTCGCGTAGCCGACGACGCTAAACATGGTCGGCGGGTTCGATTTGGCGAGTTCGGACGGCAACGCCGTATCGTAGCTGACCGCGCCACCGGTGGAGACGGTGACGGGGATGCCGGTCTCGTCGGTGAACGCTTCGGCGAGCTCCTGGAATTCCGTGATGTTCTCCGATTTGCTGTTGAGGAAATAGACCTGGCCGTTGGCCGAGTTCGCGGCGGTGCCCGAGCCGCAGGCGGCGAGCGGGGCGACGAGCAGTAGGGATGCAGTGGTCGCGGCGAATGCGGCTCGGACGGTGGCCTTGGTGCGCCGGGCCGTGCGCTCGGACGGGATGTACTGGAACGTGCGCCGGGACGGGATGATTCGTGCCATGGGTTCCTCCTTGAATCGATGGCGGTGGGAGTTGCGCGCTGGATGCTGGGGCGCGATGCGCCGGTGGATGCTTGCCGGACGCGGCAATGCTGCGGTGTCGGTATGCGACAGGCCGGGTCGTGCGTGTGGTAGCGGTGGCGCGCGATCCGGCCTGATGCGGAAGGTGGGTGGGGAGGTAGGGAAAACGGCTGCTGCCGGACGAGTCGGCGTCTAGCAGCAGCCGAAGGATGATGCCGTCGATGCGTGGGAATGATGCCGTCGCGCCGGGCGGAGAGCCGTCCAAACCCGGCGGCGGCATCATTCCCACGCATTCGCTGTGCGGTGTGGGGACGCCGCCGACGGCTCAGCGCTTGAGGTCGAGCACGACCGGGACGGAGCGGTAGCCGACGCCCATGCGGTCGATGCCCATGTCGATGAGCTTGAGGAAGTGCTCGCGGGTGCGGATGCAGCCGGAGCCCTTGATCTTGACGCGGCCCTTGATCTGGTCCATCATGATCGCGATGACCTCCGGGGTGGCGCCGTGCGCCTCGTAGCCGGTGAGGAAGCCGGTGCTGGTCTTGGCGAAGTCGATGCCGGCGTTGACGATGCACTCGCAGCCCTGGCGGATCTGCTCCTCGTTGAGGGCGTCGGTCTCCAGGATGGCCTTGATCTGGCGGCCGTACTTGTGCGCGGCCTTGGCGCAGGCTTCGAGGTCGGCGGTCACCTTGTCGTACTGGCCGCCGCGCAGCCAGCCGAAGTTGGCGACGATGTCCACCTCGCGAACGGAATCGTACTTGGCGACCTGTTCGATCTGTGCGACCTTGGATTCGGTGGAGCTGGTGCCGAACGGGAAGTCGGTGACCGGGCACAGCATGGTGTCGCTGCCCTTGACGTACGGCTCGCACAGGTCCATGTAGCCGGGGTTGATGCAGATGGTCGCACAGCCGAGTTCGACGCCGTCCTTGGTCAGGTCGATGATCTGCTGTTCGGTGAACTCCGGCTTGAGGACGGAGTAGTCGATGTAGGCGGCGAGTTCGCGCTGGGACATTTCGGCGGCCGGCTTGGTGGGCTTCATGGTGATCGTTTCCTTTCTTGCTCAATCGGTGCGTGATGTTGCGGTTGTGGTGGTTTTGCCGTTGCCGTACATCCCGAGGGATTGATTTATTTGTTTAATTTGTATGATACATTTAGTATGAACGTGAGGTTTGATATTGTCAATCGGGCGGGTCCGGACGGCGTGTCGCAAGGAATGACGCGGCATGCGGCGGATTTCGGCTGATGGAAAGGACGCTGACAATGACATATGGATATGCCGATATCGCGCGGGATATCAATGTTCTGGCCGATTTCTGCGGTCCGCGCGACATCGCACGGCCGGACCGGGACTCATTGCGCGCGGCGTTCGGCATTGAA
Organism: Bifidobacterium aerophilum; assembly: GCF_010667685.1. GTDB lineage: Bacteria > Actinomycetota > Actinomycetes > Actinomycetales > Bifidobacteriaceae > Bifidobacterium > Bifidobacterium aerophilum. The sequence continues at coordinate 22,564 of NZ_WHZW01000017.1, forward strand.
CGGGCCGACGTGATGGTGCTGTTCGGCGGAAGCATCGTCGCGGGCGGCGACGTGCTGGCCGAAGGCATGCGGGCCGGCGTCGCGCGGCGATACATGATCGTCGGCGGGGCCGGGCACACCACACAGACCCTGCGCGACATGATGCATGGCCTGCATCCGGACATCGACGTCGACGGACGGTGCGAAGCGGACATCTTCGCCGACTACTTGGCCGCGCGGTACGGGCTGCGGCCCGACCTGCTCGAACGCGAGTCGACCAACTGCGGCAACAACATCACCAACATGCTCGACGTGCTGTGTGGCGCGGGCGTGCCATGCGGCAGCGCGATCCTCGTGCAGGACGCCTCGATGCAGCGGCGTATGTCCGCCGGGCTGTCCAAGTACGCGCCGAAGACGACCGTGGTGAACTACGCGGCGTACCGCACACGGGTGCGGGTCACGGCCGGTGACGGCGCGGCGACTGTCACCGGGGTGGGAGGCGCCGCCGTTTGCGGAATGATGGAATACGACAACCCGCAGACGGGCATGTGGCGCATGGAACGGTACGTCAACCTGCTGATGGGCGAGATCCCGAGACTGCGCGACGATGCGAACGGGTACGGGCCGGCCGGGCGTGGATACATCACCCATGTGGACGTGCCCGATACCGTGCTGGCCGCGCACGCGCGACTGTGCACGGTGTTCGGAACGGCTGGACGCGCGGCCAACCCGGCCTTCGCGAGCAAAGAATAAGCGCCGAACCGTGAAAGCGCCTGTCGGCGCAAAGGCCGCTCGCAGCGGCAAAAAATGGAGCCCGGGGCTATGCACGGCCCGACGCGAATACTCAGTATAGCGGGTGGGCCGCTTCCGCGGTGCCGGTGTGTTGATTCGTTTTGCTGGTCCGCGTTGAGGCTGTGGATTTCGCAGACTTTGAGGCAGATTTCCGGCGCGGCAACGGTCTTTCTCCAAATCCTGAGGCAGGTGGCGGAGCCGTATCGCATGATTACACCCCCGAAATTGTCCACTGCGGCTCCGGTACGGATGACGACCGCCTCACAGTTTGGAGAAAGACCTTTGAACGGTACAGAATCTGCCTCAGGGTTTGAGGAAAGATGCGCACCCCTGGAGAACTACTCCAGCTTGCCGCGGCGCCACAGATTCGCGCCGTGCCGGAAATCGTGAGCAGTGACCTGCAGGTTGCCGGCGGTGTGCAGGATCCGCGCGGCCTTGTCGCGCTTCTCGGAAGCGCTCAGATGCTTCGCCTCGACGCGCAGTCCCAGCACCACTACGTCCACGAACGCCGCCGCGCGGTCCAACGCCACGGCGAAATCCCCGGTGAACGCGCCGGCCAGAATCGAATCGGCCGTCCGCTCGATGTCTGCCTCGGTCGGCGCATCGTCCACGCCGGCGATTGCCGACGCCGCCGTCGCGACCGGCTCCCCGATCCGCCACAGCCGCGCGATCGACGCGTCATGTGCGCGCATCCACGAACGCAGCAGATACAGCCGCCACAGGATTCCCGGCAGCGAGTCCGGTTCCGCATGGCTCCACAGTTCGGCGATCACGTCCACGCCTTCGCGGTCGACCAGCGTCAGCACGCGTGTCACGACCTCGGGGTCGGCCGTATGATGCACACGATCCAGCAGTGCGGCGGCCGACGCGTGGCTGATCTCGCTGATCACGCTGGGATCGGCGCCGCCCGCGATGCCGTCGACGATCGCCGGGTCGAGCTGTCCGGGCCTGTTCGGGCGCGGCGAACCGGTGGGCGTAAAGGCGGTGCGGCTCGCGACGACCGAACCGGAACCGTGATGCAGGGCGTTAGTAGACAAGTGGCGAAACCTTCTGAATATCGATGATGCGCGGCCCCTCGGGCGAGGAGACGACGAACAACGATACCGCAGTGCCGGTCGGCATGTACGGCGATTTCGCAATCAGCCGTTTGGTGAGCGACTTCGAGGCGCACAACTCGCGCAGATGATCGAAGATGCCGCCGATCACCGGGCGGTGCATGCAGACGGCCACCGTCTCGCGGTGCTCCAGCGCATAATCGATCTCCTCAAGGAAGCAGTCCCACGCACGGTTCGGGTTTTCGGCGAACGCGTCCTCGGTGAGCGCGTCGAGATGCGTCATCGGACGGTTCGTCTGCCACGAGAACACGTGCAGCGTCTCCTGGCAGCGCATCCACGGCGACGTGGCGAGCCTGGTCGGGTTGTAGCAGGCGAGCTCGCGGTTGAGCGCGTACGCGGCGGCGGCCCCGCGCGGCGTGATCGGACGGTTTTCGTCCGTTCCGTTCCACGTCTTGCGCGCCTCGGCCTTCGCGTGGCGCACGATGATGACGTTCTGCGCGTCGGCCGCGCCCTCCTGCAGGCGGTCCACGAACAGCGCGAGCACGTCCTTGTCGGTCGAATGGGAGAGGATCTTGCGCGCCTCGGTGACCGTCACCCAGATGATGTCGTCGATCTCGCCGATATCGGCGCGATGCACCGGACCGAACGCGTCGATGAGCTGTTCGGCCTCGACGGCGTCGATCGGCGTGGCCATCCAGTACAGGATGTGCTTCGTGTCGACCGTGCGGTCCTTGGAACGGCGGGTTTTGCTGCCTTCCTCGGCCAGTGGGTATTCGATCTCGCCCAGATACGGGCCGAGCTCGACCGAAACGCCGGTCTCCTCGCTCATCTCGCGCACTGCGGCGTGACGGTGGGACTCGTTGAGCTCGAGCTTGCCCTTCGGCCAGCTCCAGTCGTCGTATTTCGGACGATGGACGATGCAGACCTCGATGCGGTCGAGCAGGTCGTCGGCGGCGTCCGTATGCGGATCGGACTGCGCCTCCTCGGGGGCGATGCGGTAGAGGATGCCCCCGGCCGCTTCCACGATACGTCTCATCTTGCCCATCCTCCCATTGTATGGCGGTCGCGACGGGAACCGCTACGTAGTCGCCCCCGAAACGACGATGGCCGACCCCATCTCGGGATCGGCCATCGGACTTCATCGAATTGTTAGCGTGAACAATCCTAGCACGTCAGCTGACGGTCATCGGCAGACGATCAGTTGTTCGTGCGCGGGCGACGCGTGTGCTTCTTGATCAGCAACTCCTGGCTGTCGGTCAGCAGGCTGCCGTCGTCGGCGTGGGAGACGTGCAGATACGTGCCGTCCGGCTGCATGTGCCAGGAGGCGACCGTATCGGACATCTGCATGTCGACGTACTTGATCAGCTCGTCCACCTGCTCGGGCGCTGTGATGCGCACCAGCGCCTCGACGCGGCGGTCGAGGTTGCGGTGCATCAGATCGGCCGAACCGATCCACACCTCCGGGCCGGACATCGGGCCCTCGCCGATCTGCGGGCCGTCCGAGTTGGCGAACGCGTAGATGCGGCTGTGCTCGAGGAAGCGGCCAAGGATCGAACGCACGCGGATATTGTCGGACAGTCCCGGAACGCCGGGCTTGAGCGAGCAGATGCCGCGTTCGACGATGTCGATCTTCACGCCGGCCTGGCTGGCTCGATACAGGGCGTCGATGGTCTTCTCGTCGACGATCGAGTTGACCTTGATCTTGATCCACGCCTCCTTGCCGGCGCGGGCGGCGTCCTCCTCGCGGCGGATGCGCTGGATCAGGCCGGAGCGGATCGTGCGCGGCGCGACCAGCAGACGGTGGAAGCTGGACTTCGGCGCGTATCCGGACAGCTGGTTGAACAGGCGGGTCAGATCCTGGCCGACGACCGGATCGCAGGTCAGCAGGCCCAGATCGGTGTACAGACGCGCGGTCTTCGGGTTGTAGTTGCCCGTGCCGACGTGGCAGTAACGCTTGAGGCCGTCCTGCTCCTGGCGCACGACAAGGCTCAGCTTGCAGTGCGTCTTCAGGCCGACGATGCCGTAGACGACGTGCACGCCGGCGCGTTCGAGCTTGCGCGCCCACATGATGTTCGCGTCCTCGTCGAAACGGGCCTTGATCTCGACCAGCGCCAGCACCTGCTTGCCGGCGTGCGCGGCGTCGACCAGCGCGTCGATGATCGGCGAGTTCGAGCTCGTGCGGTACAGCGTCTGCTTGATGGCTAGAACCTTAGGATCCGCAGCAGCCTGTGCCAGAAAGGCCTGAACAGACGTCGAAAACGAGTCGTACGGGTGGTGCAGCAGGATGTCGCGCTCGCGGATGGCGGCGAAGATGTCCTGCGCACGGCTCGACTCGACCTCGGCGATCTGACGGTTCGTGGTCGGGATGAACGGCGAGTACTTGAGATCCGGACGATCCAGGCTCTGCAGCTCGAACAGCAGCTTCATGTCGAGCGGCGCGGGCAGGCGATAGACCTCGTCCGCGCTCACGCCGAGCTGGTCGGCGAGCAGCTGGGAGAGGAACGGGCTGGTCGCGTCGGAGATCTCGAGACGGATCGGCGGTCCGAAGCGGCGGCGCAGCAGCTCCTTCTCCATCGCGTTGAGCAGGTTCTCGGCGTCGTCTTCCTCGACGTCGATGTCCTCGTTGCGGGTGACGCGGAACGAGCGCGCCTCCTTGATGATCATGCCCGGGAACAGGGATTCCAGATGGGCGATGATGAGGTTCTCCATCGTGATGAAGCCGTAGCGGACGTCGCCGGAATCGTCCTCGGTCATGTCGTCGACGGGGACCAGACGGTTCAGGTTGCCCGGGATCTTGACGCGGGCGAAGTGCGACTTGCCGGAGGTCGGGTTCTCGACGAGCACCGCGAGGTTGATCGAATTGCCGGAGATGTACGGGAACGGGTGGGCCGGGTCCACCGCGAGCGGCGTGAGGACCGGGAAGACCTGCTGGCGGTAGTAGCGCGACAGGCGCTCCTGCTCGGCCGCGGTGAGCTTGTCCCAGCTCAGCAGGACGATGCGCTCCTTGGCGAGGGCGGGCAGGATGTGGTCGATCGCGTAGTGCGCGTGCTCGTCCTGCAGACGGTGCGCCTGGTCGCTGATCGCGCGCAGCTGCTGGCGCGGGCTCAGGCCGCTTGCCGACGGGACGGCGATGCCCGAGTTGATGCGGCGCTTGAGGCCGGCGACGCGGACCATGAAGAACTCGTCGAGGTTGGAGGCGAAGATCGCGGCGAAGTTGGCGCGTTCGAGGATCGGCTGGTCCTCGTCTTCGGCCAGCTCGAGGACGCGCTTGTTGAACTTGAGCCAGCTCAGCTCGCGGTCGAAGAAGCGATCCGGCGGCAACGGCTGCTCGTCGGGACGCGTCTCACGGCGATCGTTTTTGTCCGTTTCGGCGATGTGTTCCGCGATCTGGCTGCGGAGAATCGCCTTTGAGGGTGCGTCAAATATCTGTGCCATACTGCACTACTTTATGCGGTGGAATGTGCGCAACGCGAGAACATGTCTCATAATTCAACGGCAGTTCACGTTCGGCGGGGAGCGGGGCGGGCGGGGGCGTGGCGCTGGTGCGGTGTGCGTGTGGCGTGGGTGGGGCGCGGGTGCATCGTGCGCGGAGCGACACGCCGTGCGGGCGGCCGAAACGCACAGGATCTCACATGTATCCCGTTCGATTCGAACGTGACCGCGCACGACGGCGTGCGACGCGTGATCGAACGCACAGTTACGCAAAAAATCTCACATGGGTATGGGCCAAGTTGCGGGTCGCGGGAGGTGCAACTAGATTATGGAAGTACCAAAACAACCGAATAGAGCAGAGCCCACAATGAGTGTATGGTCACGAAAGACTGTTACGTTGAACGGGCATTGGAAAGACTTACCGTTACGACGATGATGTTGTGCAGAGATTCTGCTCCGGCTGCTTTGGAGAAAAGACCCGCTTCGGCGGGTCTTTTCGTTTGTTCGGAGGTCGTTTGGGGTATTAGGGGTTGGGTTATAGGAACTAAACGTGGTGTTTTAGACTCCGGTTTCTAGTTGGTTTGGTCCCATTCGACGTGGGTGTGGAAGTCGTTCCGGTCGATGCTGTTGCCGTATTCGGGCTCGCCCGTATTGTCGCGTCGTTGCCTGACGGCGCGGCCGGCCTCGTCGCTTTCCGATGCTCTGGACGTATCGGTGATTCGGGTTTCGGATTCCGGCTTTTCATGTAGCACACCCATTCGCAGGCGCGTTTCATATGCTCCTCGGGGCTATAGGAACAAAAGTGTTGTTTTAGATTCGGGTTATAGGTCAAATTGTGTGTTTGGTGGTCTGGTCGTTCGGCGGCCATTGTGCTCGGGTGTGGGAGTCGGTCGAGCCGATGCTTATGCGGGCTCTATCAGGCACTATGCCTGTCGTTGGCGTGCCACGGTAGCGGATTTAAGGCGATTTGGGGCTACCGTGGCAAGCGTCGTGATGGTGGGGAAATCCCGTCATTTCGAAAATGGCGGAATTCCGCGGTTTTGCGAGGGCGCATGTTGTCCCGGTTCGCGCAGTAACCGTTTACCCTCCCTACCGTGGCAAAAGTGTGTGCCACGGTAGCGGTTTTTCGTCGATTTTCCTCTACCGTGGCACAAAAGAAGCATGACGGCCCCGCGAAGCCTCGGGTGTGTGTATGCCATGCGTTCGAGTTCTCCGCGGGGTGGGGCGCGGATTGGCTGCGCTTCCCTGTGGGCCGTGCGTGCGGGTTATCCACACCCCCGTATTGTTATCCACAAAAAATGTGGACAGACACGCCGAGTGTGGATAACTCGGTACCTTTCGACCACACACCCTGTTTTCTTCGATCCAGGCGGCGCGAATGCGGTTCAATCAGCGCATGGATATTGCAACCACCTCAACCGCGCCCCAGCGCTACTACACTCCGCCGGCGGAAGACCGTACATCGCCGCCGAGGACGGCCGTCTCCGGCGCATACGCGCAGCCGGCCCGTCAGGCCTCATACGGCCGAGGCCAGCCTCCCGGCCTCGCCGCCGGCATCGCCATCGAAACCGTCTGCCACAACATCGTCGTCTGCTCCGCCGCCAGTGGCGGCATCGGATTAAGCACGTTCGCTGCCGGCGTCGCCAGGCGGATGGCGGAACGGGACCTGTCCTGCGCGCTGATCGACGTCGATTTTGCGGCGGGCGGGCTCGACGTGTTGCTCGGCGTGGAAAGCGAGCCCGGCATGCGTTTCAATACGATCGACGCGCCGCTCGGACGGTTGGACGGCGAAGCGCTCAACCGCGAACTGCCGGTCTGGGACGACGTGCGTGTCCTGCCCGGCAACCCATGGAACGGCGGGATGCCGGACTGGTGGCAGACGCAGGCCGCCGTTCGCGCGCTTGCCGAAGCGAACCGCGTGGTCGTCGTGGATGCCGGTCGGGGCGAACTGCTCGACACCATGCAGGACCTGGGATCCGCGGCGCATATCGTCCTCGTCGAGCTGTCCGTGCTCGGACTGGCGAGGGCGAAACGGCACATCGGCGATCTGGAACGGCTGTCGGGCGTGGCGGCTCGATCGTCGGAACGCGTCGCGGACGGCGCGTTTCCGTTGCTGCTGGTCGGCGCGGAGCCTCGCGGCACGGTACGGCGTATCGGCATCGTGTCCGAAGACGAAGCATCCGAATATCTTTCCCGGCCGATCAGCGGACGAATCCGCGCGCATCCGCGACTGTGCGCCGACATCCTGTCCGGACTGGGAATACGGACGATGACGCGGGCGAACCTGCGCGTGATCGACGACGTCTGCGATTGGATCGACCGGCGGCTCGACGGAACGGGCGCGTCATGAACGCCGTCGCCGGATCGGTGGCCTTCGGACCGCTGGAGCCGATCATGGCGGATCCGCAGGTGACGGACGTGACCGTCACCTGCGAAGGCCGTGTGTGGGCTGACCTCGGAGCCGGCATGCGGGAATGTCGTCTGCCGATTCCGTTCCGGTCCCCGCAGGCCGTACGCGACTATGCGGTGCAGCTGTGCGCGCAGCTCGGACGGAGATTGGACGACGCATGCCCGATCGCCGATGCTTCGACGGTGAACGGGCTGCGCGTGCATGCGGTGATCGCGCCGCTCGTGCCGCAAGGCGCGGCCCTGTCGATACGGCTGCCGCCGCGTTCGCCGCCTACCTTGGAATCGCTCTGCGCGGGCGGAATGATGCCGTCGATCTGGCTGCCGGTATTGCGTACTCTCGTGATGCGACGGGCGACGATGCTCATCACCGGCGGCACCGGTGCGGGCAAGACCACATTGCTCAAGGCGCTGCTCGGATTGTGCCCCGCCGACGAACGGATCATCGCCGTGGAAGAAGTTCGCGAACTGGGCATGATCGGGTCGGGCAACCGCGTTTCGCTGGTCACGCGCGAAGCCAATGTGGAAGGGGCCGGCGCGATCGGACTGCCGGAACTGGTCAAGGCCACGCTGCGCATGCGACCGGACCGCGTGGTGCTCGGCGAGTGCCGTGGCGAGGAGATCGCCGACCTGCTGCGTGCATTCAACTCCGGGCATCGCGGCGGCATGGTCACGTTGCATGCCGACGATGTGACGCGCGTGCCGGTACGTCTGTCCGCGCTTGGTCTGCTGGCCGGTCTGCCGGTCGAGGCTACGGCGATGCTGGTCCGGGACGCGTTCGACGCGGTGATCCATGTGGAACGCGAAGCCGACGGGCGGCGTCATATCAGCCAGATCGGGCGATTGAACGCGGCGGGCGCCGACACGGGCTTGGACGGTACGGCATTGCACGGCGAGGTGATCGCCGTCTGGGATGGGATCGGCGCGCCTCTGGCCGGCCCCGGGTGGGCCGATTTCGCCGCCCGATGGCTGTGGGAGCCCGCCCGTGTGGCGTCTTCGTCGACTTCTCCGGCGGCTTCCGGCAATGGGGCGAGGCCTCTTGGGTGGATAGCGGCGGATCTTCCTGACGGGCCCGGCGCGGGCGGGCGGAAGGCGAGATGAAAACGAGCGAACCATGGAGTGACGGGAGACGATCATGATCGGTGATGTCGGCATGGCGGCGGTGGCGGCCTGCGCGGCAGGGGCGGCCTCATTGACGTGGCCCTGTCGAGTCGCGTCATGTGACCGGCGGCTTGCCCTGTTGCGCCGGCACAACGGCATAGGGGGAGAGCGGCATATGACCGGGCGGGACGGGCGGCCTCGCATCGGCGTCGCCGCGGTGATCGCCGCCGCGTGCGCGGCGATGCGCGCCGGCGCGACTTTGGCCGAAGCTTTCGAGCATCAGGCCGATGGCGATTGGGCGGACGGCCGTATGACATCCGGCGCATCGGTCATCGCAGGCTCGTTTGCGACCATGTCGGAGAGCACGCCGGATTCGGTGACATCGAATGAGGTTGTGGCGGACTGCATTCCGAGATGGTCCGCGTCTGCGGGAATCGGTCGCATCACCGTCACTCGGCTGCGCGGCATACTGGCTGGACGTGCACTGCCGAAGGAGCGCGGTCAGCAGATCGAGTCGGTCGCGACGGAACTCGCTGCGGCCGTGCGTCTCAGCGAATCGTCCGGTTGCCCGGCCGTGCGATGCCTGGAGGTTGTGGCGGATTCCTACCGTCGCGCCCGGTTGTTGGACGATCTGCGCGCGCAGGCGTTCGCCGTGCCGCAGGCCACCGTGAAACTGTTGTCCGCATTGCCGCTCATTACCGTGATGCTTGGGGAGTTGCTTGGCGCGAAGCCGCTGTCGTTTCTGTTCGGGTCGACGCAGGGGGCGACCTGTCTCGGTTTGGGAATGTGCTGCTACGCGGCCGGAGTGGCGTGGATGCGCGCGATGCTACGCGATATGGATGGCGGGTGATCGAGAATGCCGGCGATGGTGTCCGTGACGTTGTCCGGGACGGGCTGGGCGGCGGTCGCCGCATGTCTTGCCGGCCTGGCCGCATGGCTGGCTGGCGCGGAGATCGTCGTCTCGCGGCGTATGGACGCTATGCGTGTCCGCACGACGCAGGCTCATGACGATGTGCCGGGGCTGGATGGTGGCGAGGTGTCCGCAGCGACGGTTCTGGCCTTGACGGCCGCCGTGGTAAGGCAGGGCGCCTCGATTCCGCGTGCCGTGGAGACGGTGGGCTCGTCGATCGGAGGGCGTGTGGGGCGTGGGCTGTGCCGGGTCTGCGACGCGTTGCTGCGCGGTGACGACTGGCATGACGCATGGGGCGCGGCCGAAGGCGGTCTGGACGCGGAAACGGCACGCGGCTTCGGTGCGGCGGCTGGTGGGCGCGAACCGGTGTTCGCCATGCTTGAGGAAGCGCTGGAACCGGCATGGCGTCATGGGACCTCGCCGGTGTCCCGATTGGAAACGGCGTTGGAGCAGCTCGACCGCGACGAGCGTTCGCGAATCGAAGAGGCATCGGGCCGACTGACCGTGCGGCTGCTCATGCCGACCGGATTGTGCTTTCTGCCGGCGTTCGTATTCGTCGGCGTGATTCCGTCGATCGTGTCGTTCGTGACATGACGAAAGTTATCCACATCGCCGGTCGGGCCGGGTGTGGTTATCCACAAAAAATGTGGAGGACACGCCGGCCTGTGGATAACCCGGGACCGTTCGACCACATGACTCGTTTTTCGTCCGGTGGACTCGTCGTTTCGTGCATAGTGGCATGCACCGCGGCCATGGTGGCCGGGGACTCAAGTGAAAGGAACGCTATGAGTGACGTGATACCCATCAATGTGGACGGGCAGGCCGGGCTGCTGCTGCATGCCAGGCAGTCCGTCTCCGATCTGCTGGAGCAAGGGCGGCGCGAACTGTGCCGCATCGATGCCCGGATACGCACGCTGGCCGCCGAACCGGAGGAGGGGGCCGCCACGGCCGAATACGCGGTGGTGTTGGTCGCCGCTACCGGATTCGCCGCCGTGCTGGTCGCCATCCTCAAATCCGACGCCATCAAGACGTTGCTGACGAACATCATCAAAAAAGCGTTGAACGTCGGGTGATGGTCATGGCACGACGGGTAGCGGGAGCGCTGTCGGACATCCTGCGCCGTGCTGACAGGGGAGCGGCCACCGCGGAATTCGCGGTGGTGCTTCCCGCCGTCGTGGCGGTGGCGGCGTTGCTGTTCGGACTGTCGCGTGCGGTCATCGTGACCATGGGGTGCCAGGATGCCGCCGCGGCCGTAGCCCGGGAACTGATCGTCGCCGGGAAAGACGGCGGGTTCGACGCCCAGGCGACGGCGCGTGCGGTGGCGGGCGACGGCGTGGCGGTGGCGGTGTCCTACGGTGACGGCGGTTCCGGCGGCACGACGGTGACGGTCGTGGCGCAATGCCCGGTCGTGCCGGATCCGTTGGGCGTCCTGCCGACGCGCGTCACTGGTCGGGCGACCGGGGTCATGCCATGAACGTGGAGCGACGGAGTGATGGGCGGTGGCGCTGCGCCGCCCGGTGGCGATGTGATTCTCGGCGGTGTTGTGATTCCCGATGGTGTTGTGGTGTCCGGCGACGAGATTCCGCGTCTCGCGTCGGTGTGCTGTGCCATGACGTGTGGCATGGCGCCGACCGCGGATCCGGCACGGTCGCCGGCGTGATGCTGATCCTGCTGGTCGGCGTGCTACTCGGTGCCGTCGCGTCGGCCGGGAATCTGCTGATCTGCCAAGGCCGTGCGCGTGCGTCAGCCGATCTTGCGGTCGTCTCCGCCGCAAGCGCGCTGCGTGCCGGCAACGCGGATCCATGCGCGGTCGCTGGTTCCGTCGCGCAGGCCAACGATGCCCGGATCGACGCGTGCATGGTCGACGGGGACGATGTGCAGGCGACGTTGTCGGTGCCGACGCGGGTGCCGTTCATGCCATGGATGTCGCGCGCATCGCGTGCTGGGCCCGTGGCATGCGGATGATCGACGGCCGTGTGACCGTGAGCTCTACTCCGGGGAAGGAGATTTATGTATTACAATAATCGTATACGTGTGGTTGATGCCGCCGGCAAGCATGGTATTGATCCGGACGACGCAACGTATGTCGCCGAACATTGCCTGGATATCAGAGTGCTATGCGAAGAGCCGTACAAAGAGCTGAGATTAGGCGTTACGTCAACGGGCATGCCTCTGGAGATCGTCCTCGTTCCGGCATGGGATGGGGACGGATGGGTGATCATCCACGCGATGAAAATGCGATTGAAATACCGCATGATGCTGAACAGGAGGGCACTATGGCTGAGATGATCCATCTGGCCGATTTGCCGCCGGAGGTGCGGGAACGGGTCCGGCGCGACCAGGCCGAAGCCGAACGGGGATACAGTATTCGCTTTCTGGATAAACAGCTTCGCGAAGACAAAGGGTGGAGCCGCGAGCCGACGCCGCAGGAACGCAAGTGGCTGCGGCGTGGGCGACCGTTGAAGATCGGCCGCGTTCGCGCCGACAGGATCATGCAGTTCCGTATCGATCCCGATGGGGAGCGACGCGTGCGGCAATACGCGTCGGACCATGGCATGAAGGTCTCCGAGGCGATTCGCACGCTGATCGACAAGGGGTTGGCGTCGGCGCAGTGACGGATATGTCGGGGTGATCGAGACGGTCTGTGTCGATACGTGCAGGTCGCTTGAAACGGGTCATGTCGATGCGCATGAGATGCCGTCTCGGTGCTTGCTCCGTGACGCGCCTTCATGGATATGTGATTGTGAGTGTACGGAACGGGGGGCTTCGCTTCGCGGCAAACCAGACGGATAATTCCCCGATGATGCTGGCGCACGTGACGGAGCATGGTTTATCGTGGCGGTATGAGTGAAGCGAGCAGTGCGCGCCCGGTCGTGGCGATGATCGGCAACCCGGTGTCCGACAAGGGCAAGGGCGCCAAAATCGACGCGCGGGTCATGGAGTTGCTGACCGAGGCCGGCCGTCGTCATGGATTCGACGTCATCGATCTGACCGGCACCAGTTTTGACGATTCGCTGACCAATGCACGTTCCCATGCCGACGAGTACACGCATCTCGTGGTGGTCGGCGGCGACGGCATGATCGCGCTCGGCGCGAACGCGGTCGGATGCAGCGGCAAGCCGCTCGGCATCGTCGCCACCGGATCCGGCAACGACTTCGCGCGTGGGCTCGGGCTGCCGGTCAACCGCATCGACACGGCGGTCGAAGGCATCGTGGGCGCGATCGTGCGCGGCAGTCATCTCGACGTGGACATGGGCCGCGTGACCTCGCTGCCCGGAGGGTACGCGGTGGACGCGGCCACCGGAAACCTGCTGTCGGACGATGGTTCGGACGATGTTCCGGACGGCGGTGATCGCGCGGACGACGATGAAAGCCTGGGCCGTGACGGAGTCGCGGGTAACGGCGGCACGGCCGGCGGCGGTCGACTGTCTCCGATCAACCGGTATTACGGCGGCATGCTCAACTGCGGACTGGACGCGACCATCAACGACCGGGCCAATCATTCGCGGCTGCCGGGCGGATCGCTGCGCTACTTCGTGGCCGTGCTCGTCGAGGTCACGCATCTGAAACGCTACGGCTACCACATCAAGGCCACGCTGTCGGACGGCAGCGTGGAGGAGCGCGACCTCATCACGCCGATGATCACCGTTGCCAATTCGCGGCATATCGGCGGCGGGCTGGAAGTGTCGCCGTACTCGCGGTTCGCGGACGGACTGCTCGACCTCGTGTGGATCGATCACATGCCGAACCCGCTGGAGATCGCCGACGCCATTTCGAAGGGATACAACGGCCGCCTGCTCGCCTCGCATGTGTTCGGATGGAAGCGCGTGCGCGAGGTGGAGATCACGCGCGCCGCGGAAGGAGCCGAACCGCCCGTCATGATGGCGGACGGCGAATACATCGGACACCTGCCGGTCAGGGTCGTGGCGGAGGATCGCGCGCTGCGGGTGCTCGTGCCGCCGGCGGTCGCGCACGCCCATCGTGCCGACGACGGCAGCCGCACGCTCGCGGCGATCGAACGCGACCGTCGCGATCCGGTCACCGGGGAATTCGTCGACTGACCTGTGCGGGCGCCCGGCATCCGGCTACCGGCTACCGCAGAAGGCCTCCGGGACGGCCCCGGATATCGCGAAAGGCCGCGTTCCGGCCGGTCGTAAGACCTGCCGGAACGCGGCCCTGAAGTCACGCGACGCCGAATGACGGCAGTCGTGAGGAAATCACGCAGCGCGGGCGATAGCCTGCTCGTAATCCTTCGTGCCCTTGAACACTTCCTGGATCCACGGGTTGACGCCCTGCTTCTTCGCGCGGACCAGGATGTAGCCGAGCGCGAGCACGTTCGCCACGAGCGCGATCAGGGACACCGTCAAGTTCACGTTCGGGTTGTTCACCGACTGCGTGGAGAACACCGAGTAGTCCTGGAACATCGGGAACACCTGGGCGAACATGCACCAGATCGCCAGCGTGTTCGCGCGGTTCTGGATCCAGCCGCCCTTGTTCCAGAAGAAGTTCGCGACGGTCGGGGCGAGCAGCAGCGCAAGGCCGCAGTACCACGAGTGCGTGGGCAGGCAGTTGTACGTGTAGCAGAAGTTCCACAGGTCGTACGCGACGATGAACACCCACGTCATGTCCGGCCAGAGCATGTCGTCCTTCTTCTTGGACACGTAGATGCCGAACCAGCCGGTCATGCAGGCGATGTTGATGATGCCGGCCACGCCGTTGAACACGTTGTGCCAGCCGCCCATGAGCGTCACGCCTTCGGTGGAGACCCAGGTGGTGCCCCACGCGCGGAACGCGGACTCGAAGTCGGAGACGACGGCGATGAGGATGTTGATCGCGACGATCACGAACGGGAAGCACTTGAACCAGTCGGACTTGCCGATCTTGCCCCAGCGGTACTTGAGCGCCATGAAGCCGATGCAGCCGGCGGTGGCGGCGTACAGCTTCGCGTAGTGGAACCACGACGTCATGTGCACGTAGGTCGGGTTGTTGAGCGCCCAGTCGGCGCCGGCCGCGGCCGCGACGTAGATGGTGACGAAGTAGACGGTCAGGATCGCGGGAACGACGAGGAACGCGATGATGCCGCCGGTTTTGGTGCGTCGGGCGAGTTCGTTCGCGCCAATCAGGCAGCAGAACACGAGTATCCAGCCGATCCACTGCCACACGGCGTTGTCACCATAGACCTGAAACAGCATGAGGGTCCTTTCCTTCTTCTCGATGCGCGCGGCGGGGCGCGGCCGGAAACGGCGCAGGACGGCCGTGGAACGCTCCCCGTTGGGCGTGTTGACGAGATGTCAAATTTCTTGCGACATCGAGTATAGAAGGCGGTTGACAGTGTGTCAATTCGTGTGGCGCGCTGACGGAAAGCGGGGGCGCGCGAAGGCGACGCGCCACCGCGATCAGAACCGGTAGAACCGCCGCGCGTTGCCGACGAACATCGCGTCGCGCTCGCTTGAGGACATCGTCTCGACGCAGCGCGCGAACCCGTGGACGATGTCGGCGTACGTGCCGTGCAGCTTGTCGACGGGGAAGTTCGACGCGAACATCACACGGTCTGTGCCGAACGCGTCCAGCACGGTGTACACGGCCGGCTTGATGCTTTCCAACGTCCAGCGATGGTCCATCGACGCGAGTCCGGAGATCTTGATCGCGCAGTTGTCGCGCCGGCCCAGCTCGCGCAGTCCGTCGTGCCACAGCTTCCAGCCGGCGAAGTCGCGGTCGGCCCACATGCCGGCGTGGTTGATCACGAACAGCGTGTCCGGGTGCGCGTCGATCACCTCGCAGGCGCGCCCGAACTGCGTCGGGTACAGCTGCATGTCGAAGCTCAGCCCGTACTTGCCGAGCAGTCCCAGCCCGGCCAGCCACTGCGGATCGTCCATGTACGGCTTGTCGACGTAGTGGTACAGCGGATGGTCGTGCATGTTGAGGTTCTGCCTGAAGCCGCGCACGTCGCGGTACGACGCCTCGCGTTCGAGCAGCGGCTCGATGTCCGGCGCGCTCAGGTCGCCGCCGGCGACGATCCTGATCGGCCATCCGGACGTCTCGCCCATGCGCTGCACGGCCTCGATCTCGGCGATCGGGTCGTCGGCGTTGGCCTGCACGTGCACCGCGCCGAGCAGCTCGATCGGCGTGCCGTCCGTCTCGGCGGCGAGGTCGGCGGCCACGTAGTCGCCCGCGTCGAACAACGGATCCCACGGTCCTTCGAACGTGGGCGGCTTCGACCGGTTGAACCACGAGTACAGGCCGACCTCCATGAGATGCACGTGCGTGTCGATGAACGGCCGGGGCGCGGCAGCCTGCTCGGCCGTTTCCGGGATGATCGTGGCCAGTCGGTCGATGACGATTTCGCTCATATGTGGGTTCCTGTCTGGCGGTGGAATGATGGGTGTTTCACCCCCTCAGTCAGCTACGCTGACAGCTCGTCCCGCAATTAAGGACGAGCTACGCTCGCGTTTCATTGGCTCGCCTGTCGGCTCGCACATTGCCTACAAACAGCTCTGCTGTTTGCTTGACGGCAATGTCCCTTCAGGGGGAGCTGGGGAGGGGTCTACAGCACGGAACGGGTGTCGTTCTCGTACGAGTTGCGGCCCTGCCCGGTGGCGGCGGTCGTGCCGCCGTCGACCGGCACCACGAGTCCGGTCAGGTACGCGGCGTCGTCGGAGGCGAGGAACAGCGCGATGCCGGCGCAGTCCTCAGGCCGCCCGGTGCGGCCGAGCGCCACGCGGTCGAGATACGGCTGCACGCGCGCCGGGTCGGTCCACACCTCGCGGTTGATGTCGGTTTCGATGAAGCCGGGCGCGAACGCGTTGATGCGCACGCCCTTGGCGCCGTAGTCGAGCGCGACGCAGCGCACGAAGCCGTTCATCGCGTGCTTGGTGGAGTTGTACGCGGTCTGGCCCCAGTCGCCGTACAGGCCGGAGACGGACGTGTCGACGACGATGTTGCCGTGCGACTTGATCAGGTGCGGCAACGCCTCCTTGGTCAGGTAGAACAGGCCGTCCATGTTGACGGCGAACAGCTTGTGCCACACCTCGTCGGAGACGTGCTCGATCTCGCCTCCCTCGAAGATGCCGGCGTTGGAGACGACCACGTCGAGCCGGCCGAATTCGTCGACGACGGAGCTGACGAGCTCGGCGACCTGCGCGTGGTCGGAGACGTCGGTGATGTGCATGTGACCGCGTTCGTACCCGGCGATCGTCTCCTCGAGCGGGGCGGTGCGCTTGCCGACGGCGACGACGGTGGCGCCGTTGTCGAGGAACGCCCGCGTGATCGCGCGGCCGATGCCGGTGCCGCCGCCGGTGACGATGACGACCTTGCCTTCGAAACGGTACGTGTTGCTGGTCATGGGTGAAGCTCCTTCGGTTCGTGCGCGGGCGGTTGGCGGCGTTGCCGGTCGCGGCGCGGTGCGTTCGTGGCGGGCGGGCCGGCGCGGGGCGCGACGGTCCGTGCTACGCACCAGTTCACCACAGTTGAAACACCGTCCCACATATAGGGATACCATCCCGCACGCTGTAGCGTAGGCGATATCCACACATTCCGCGACGGAGAGGAATCACCATGACGTTGGCGCCATCACTGAAGCTGCCCACGATCACCGCGATCCGCGCCTACTCGATGGGCGGCGCGGCCGCCACCATCCACGGGCAGGGCGGCGGCGACTACCACGACCAGGGCAAGGACCACTGGATCGACGACCACATCGCCACGCCGATGAGCAAGTACAAGGAATACGAGCAGTCCCGCCAGTCGTTCGGCATCAACGTGCTCGGCACGCTCGTCGTCGAGGTCGAGGCGTCCGACGGCACCACCGGCTTCGCGATCTCCACCGCCGGCACCGTCGGCTGCTTCATCGTCGAACACCACCTGTCCCGCTTCGTCGAAGGCAAGCGCGTCGACCAGATCAAGCTCATCCACGACCAGATGCTCAACGCCACGCTGTACTACTCCGGCGGAGGCGGCGTGGTCATCAACACGATCTCGTGCGTCGACCTCGCGCTGTGGGACCTGTACGGCAAGGTGCTGAACCTGCCCGTCTACAAGCTGCTCGGCGGCGCGGTGCGCGACGAGATCCACTTCTACGCGACCGGCGCACGCCCCGACCTCGCCCAGAAGATGGGCTTCATCGGCGGCAAGCTGCCGACCCACTGGGGTCCGGCCGCCGGCGACGAAGGCATCGCCAGGGACATCGCGACGCTCGCCGACATGCGCGAGAAGGTCGGCGACGACTTCTGGCTGATGTTCGACTGCTGGATGAGCCAGGACGTCAATTATGCGACCAAGCTCGCGCACGCCGCCGCGCCGTACAAGCTCAAGTGGATGGAGGAATGCTTCCCGCCGAACCAGATCGAGTCGTACCGCGAACTCAAGAAGCACATGCCGGCCGGTATGCTCATGACCACCGGCGAGCACACCGGCACGCTTGAGGCGTTCAAGGAACTGTCCGACGCGGGCGTCGACATCATCCAGCCCGACGTCGGCTGGTGCGGCGGCGTGACCTCGCTGTGCGAGATCGCGGCGATCGCCAAGGCGCGTGGACAGCTCGTCGTGCCGCACGGCTCGTCCGTCTACTCGCATCACGCGGTGATCACGTTCACGAACACGCCGTTCAGCGAGTTCCTCATGACCTCGCCGCACGCCGACAGCCTGCGCCCGCAGTTCGACCCGATCCTGATCGGCGAGCCGGTGCCCGAAGGCGGCGTGATGACCGCCGAGCAGCTCGACAAGCCCGGCTTCGGCGTCGAGCTCAACCGCGACTGTCCGCTTGAGCGGCCGTTCACGCACTGATTCGTCATTGTCTGGGCTCCCTCGCCAAGAGAGGGAGCCCGGCATCGTCGCAAAGGAGCTTCATCCATGACTTCCGTACCGCTGCCGCACAACCCGTTCAAGGCGGCGCTCAAGGCCGCCGCGACCGCGACCGATCCCGCCGCCCGACCGCAGCTCAAGGGCCTGTGGATCGCGATGGGATCGTCCACCTCTATCGAGATCGCCGCCGAAATCGGCTACGACTGGCTGCTCATCGACGGCGAGCACGGCCCGAACGACCTCACCGGCATCCTCGCCCAGCTGCGCGCCTGTCACGGTTACCCGACCACGCCGATCGTGCGCCCGGCTGCGGCCGATCCGGTGCTCATCAAGCAGGTGCTCGACCTCGGCGCGCAGACGCTGCTCGTCCCGATGGTCAACACGCGCGAGGAGGCCGAGCTCATGGTCCGCGCGGTCGAATACGCGCCCTCGGGCATTCGCGGCGTCGGCGGCGTGATCGCCCGATCCGGCCGCTGGGGCCTCATCCCGGACTACATGGCCACCGCCCGCGACGAGATCTGCCTGATCGTGCAGGTCGAATCGCGCGAGGCGCTCGACAACATCGACGAGATCGCCGCCGTGGACGGCATCGACGGCGTCTTCATCGGGCCCGCCGACCTGTCCGCCTCGCTCGGGCACCCGGACGACGCCGGCGCGATCCAGGACGAGATCCACCGCGCGTTCGACATGATCGCCTCCCACGGCAAGGCGATCGGCTCGCTCGCCTTCGACCCGGCCACCGCCCGCAAGTACTTCGAGTGGGGCGCGTCGTTCGTCGCCGTCGCCGGCGACACCGACGTGTACGTGCGCGGACTGGCCGCCGAACTCGAACAGTACCGGTGACCGTCCGAGCGGCGTATCGTGAGAAACCATGACCCGAACCGATGAGCCCGCCATCCCCGGTGCGCAGACCCTGATCAATGGCATCGCCGTGCTCAAGGCCGTCGCCGCCGGGGCGCGCACGCTCGCCGACCTCACCGAGACGACCGGCCTGAGCCGCAGCACCACGCACCGGCTCGTGCAGGCGCTGCGCGCCGAACGCATGCTGCGCGACACCGTCGAAGGCGCACTCGCCCTCGGCCCGGCGCTCATCGAACTCGGATTCCAGGCGCGCGAGGACATCTCCATCCCCGCCATCGCGCGCCCCTACCTGCTCGACCTGTCCGACCTCACCCGGGACACCATCCACCTCGCCGCCGAAGATGCCGGCGAAACGCTGTACCTCGACAAGATCCGCGGCAGCCGCACCATCGAGATCCGCTCGTGGCCGGGATGCCGCATGCCGCTGACCTACACCGGCATCGGCAAGGCGCTGCTGCTCGACCGGCCCGACCGCTGGGAAAGCCAGTACCTCGCCGACCGCGAACGCATGGAACGCCAGCCCGAACACGACTATTCCGGCGCGGCCGCGTTCGCGCGCGCCATGGAACGCTACGCCGCACAGGGATACGCCTACGACCTGGAGGAGAACGAGGCCGGCGTGCGCTGCATCGCCGCACCCGTGCGCGACGCGGCCGGCACGATCGCCTGCGCGATCTCCGTCTCCAGTTTCAAGACCTTCATGCCCACCGACCGCATGCACCGGCTCGGGCCCGTCGTGCGCGACGCGGCCGACGCCATTTCGCGCGAACTCGGATGGAACGGGCAGCCGACGCGTTAAGGTGCGTTAAGGTAAAGGCGAGCGGGGATGCGCCCGCGTGGCCGCACGAGGACGGGTGCGGCGGACCGAGGGAGGAGGACCGGACATGTTCACCGTGGCGGTGGTCGAGGACGACGAGAACGCGGCGGCGCGCCTGCGCGCGTGCCTGAAGCAATACGAGAACGACCATACCGGCGTGCGGTTCGACGTGACCGAATTCCGCGAGCCGACGAGCTTCCTCGAACCGTACAGCGCCAACTGGGACATCGTGTTCATGGACATCGAAATGCCGAACATGGACGGGCTGGAAGCAGCGCACCGCCTGCGCGAACTCGACTCCAAGACGATCCTCATGTTCGTGACGAACATGGCGCAGTTCGCCGCCAAAGGCTACGAGGTGGACGCGCTCGACTACATCATCAAACCGTTCGCCTATCCCGACTTCGAACGCAAGCTCGCCCGCGCGCTGCGGCTGGCGCAGGCCGACGGCGAATCCCTGCTGGTCAGCCAGCGCGGCAGCTCGCGACGCATCGCGCTGCGCGACATCAGCTACATCGAAATCCGCGCGCACAACCTCGAATACCACACCGATTCCGGCACGATCAGCGCGTACGGCTCGCTGCAGGACATCGAGGACCGTCTGTCGGGCAGCGGGTTCATGCGCTGCGGCAAGCCGTACCTGGTCAGCAGCCGTCACGTCGCGCAGGTCGCGGGGGACACGGTCACGCTGACGGACGGCACGCAGCTGCCAATCGGACGCGCCTACCGCAAGTCGTTCATGCTCGCGCTCGCCGAGAACCTGGGGAACGACCGTGTTCGCTGAGATCGCGTCCGCCGCGGTGTCGGCCGCCGTTGCGGCGATGACGATGATTCCGACGATGACGTCCGGCGCGGCCATCGCGTCCATCTCGGCCTTCGAGACGGTGCTGGTCGGTGGGTTCCGCACGTTCGGCGAGATGCTGCTCTGGTTCTTCTCCGCCAACGGCTACGTGATCGAGATCCTCGTCACCGCGGAAATGTTCACTTGGTGGATCGAACGGCGGACGCGCTGGCGGCTGCGGCTGGCCGTGTGCGTGCTCGCGATGATCGCCGTGGCGACGACGATGGCCGCGTTCAACCAGCCGCAGGACGCGCTCGGCCAGATCGCGCGGCTCGTGCTGCTGGACGCGCTGTGCTTCGTCGCGCTGACCGTGTGCCGCAGGCTCGACGTGACGCAGGGGCTGTTCTACACGGCGGCCGTCGTCGGACTGCAGCACCTGGCCTACGGCGGCTCGCAGATCGTGATGGGCGTGGTCCATGTCGTGACGCATATCCGCGACGATGCGATGGACCTGTGGCTGTACCCGGTCTCGTTCGCGGCGCTGCTGGCCGCATGGTACTGGCTGTTCTCCCGGCCCATGCAGGGCCATGTGCCGCAGGGGCTCGCCGACAGCCACGTCGTGCCGCTGCTCATCGGCGTGGTGCTCAGCGTGGACGTGTTCTCCTGCCTGTTCGACTATTTCACGGCCGACGCCGGCATCGGCATCAACATCTACGCGTACATGATGTTCATCCTCACCCGCACCGTGCTGTGCGCGTTTCTGCTGCTCATGCAGCGCGAGATCGTCATGCGCGAGGCCGCGCAGCGCGACGGCGAGGTGCTCAAGCAGCTGCTGTACCAGCAGAAGTCGCAGCTGGCCGCCGACAAGCAGACCATCGACCTGATCAACGTGAAGACGCACGACCTCAAGAAGCAGCTGAACATGCTCGGCGGACGCATCCCGGCCGAGGAGATCGAGGAGCTGCGCGGGCTGGTCGGCATCTACGATTCGTCGGTGCGCACCGGCAACGAGGCGCTCGACGTGCTGCTGGCGAACAAGTCGCTGGTGTGCGAGCAGAAGCACATCCAGTTCGACCGGATGATCGACGGCGCCAGCCTGAAGTTCATGAAGCCGGCCGACATCTACTCGCTGTTCGGTAACGCCGTCGACAACGCGATCGAGGCGGCGGGCGCGGTGGCCGACCCGTCGCGGCGGTACATCCGCATGAAGGTGCGCGCCGAGGCCGGGATGCTCGTGGCGCACGTGGAGAACCCGTACGACGGCGAGCGGCGCTTCGAGAACGGCCTGCCGGTCACCACGAAGGACGACAAGCGCTACCACGGCTTCGGCGTGCGGTCGATGCGCATGATCGTGGAGCAGTACGACGGCGTGCTGTCCGCGAAGGCCGAGGACGGCGTGTTCACGGTGAACATTCTTATTCCCGTGCCGTAGCGGGTGTGACCCCCTCAGTCGCCTGCGGCGACAGCTCCCCCTGGTAGGGGGCGCAGCAATAAAGGGGAGCGTCACCGCCGATGTCGTTTGTGGGGTGAAAAACGCATCTTGTGATGGCCGCGTGGCGGATGCGCCCGGCGTGCGCTTGACTGAATATCACAAGGTTTCCAACGACCGGAAATCGGTGAGGACGAGACGACGCGGACCATGACGGTCCGGTTCGCCACAGTCGAAAGAGACACAGTCGAGAGAGACACGAGTCGCGAGACACGACAAGGAAGGGTGACGTCATGCTGACGATTGATCGTTTGACCGTGGAAAACCTGGAACACGGTTGCGTGACCGACAATCCGAAGCCGCGGTTTTCCTACACGCTGAGCGGCACCGCCGACGCGGCCGTGCGCGACGTGACCCTGACCGTCGGCGAATGGTCCTGCCATCCGGACACGCAGATCGCGTATCCCTACGACGGTCCCGCACTCAAGCCGTTCGCCACGTACCCGGTCGAGCTGTCCGTCACCGACGAGCAGGGCGTCACCGTAAGCGCGACGACCTCGTTCGAAACCGGACGTTTCGGCGAGGCATGGGCCGGCTCGTGGATCACGGACGGCGACTACCGCTTCACCGACAAGAAGATCTCCCCGAAGCCGATGAGCTTCCGCCGCACGGTCGCTCCCGCGGACGGCAAGACCGTCGTCCGCGCGCGCCTGATCGCCACCGCGATGGGCGTCTATGAGTTCGCGCTCGACGGACGCAAGGTCGGCGACCGCTACTTCGCCCCCGGTTTCACGTCGTACAAGACGAACCTGCAGTACCAGACCTACGACGTCACCGAGCAGCTTGCGGACGGCGGCGAGCACACGCTGATCGCCACCGTGGCCGGCGGCTGGGCCGTCGGATCGTTCGTGTTCACGCGCGTCAACCGCGTCACCGCGGACCGCCAGGCCCTGCTCGCCGAACTGCGCATCGACTACGCCGACGGCACGAGCGAGGTCATCGGCACCGACGCCGACTGGGACGTCACCATGGACGGTCCGGTCGAAATGGCCGACCTGTACGACGGCGAGACCTACGACGCGACCAAGGCGTTCGGCGCGGACGGCAACGCGGGCGGCACACGCTGGCGCAAGGCCGCGATCGAACGTCCGAAGACCGAACCGAAGCGCATCGAGGCCGACTACGGCGCGCCCGTGCGCGAACACGAGACGTTCGAGCCGGTCAGCTGCAAGCGCCGCGCCGACGGCGAGCTCATCTATGACTTCGGCCAGAACTTCGCCGGCGTCGTCCGCCTCGAGATCGCCGGCGCATCCGCCGGCCAGGTCGTCACCGTGCGCCACGCCGAGATCCTCAACCCCGACGGCACGCTCAACACCACGTTCCTGCGCACCGCCAAGGCCACCGCCACCTACACCTGCACGGCCGGCGACCAGACGTACGCCCCGCGCTTCACCTACATGGGCTTCCGCTACATCGCCGTGCGCGGCATCGAGGCGAAGCAGCTCAAGGTCACGGGCGTCGCGCTCTACTCCGAACTGACCCGCACCGGCGACTTCGCCTGCTCCGACGAGCGCCTCAACCAGCTGCAGAGCAACATCGTGTGGGGCGCGAAGTCGAATCTGTTCGACATTCCCACCGACTGCCCACAGCGCGACGAACGCATGGGCTGGACCGGCGACATCGCCGTGTTCGCGCCCACCGCCTGCTACGACTTCGACATGAGCCGCTTCCTCGACAAGTGGCTGCGCGACGTGAAGGCCGAGCAGCTGCCCACCGGCGGCATCCCGAACACCGTGCCCGTGCAGGGCTACGGATTCCCGGCCACCATGCCCGAAATGGCGATCGCCTGGTGGGGCGACGCGGTCGTGCTCGTGCCGTGGGCCGAATACCGGGCGCGCGGCGACAGGTCCGTGCTCGAGCGCATGTACGAGCCGATGAAGAAGTACGTGAACGCCTGCCGCTTCTGGGCCGGCCTGTTCGGCTTCGGCAAGCACCGCTACATCTGGTGGATGCCCACCCCGTTCCAGTTCGGCGACTGGGTCGCGCCCGACGTGCCGAAGATGCAGCAGTGGCAGGCCCGCGGCAAGTGGACCGGCACCGCCAGCCTCAACAACACCGCCCGCACGCTCGCCCAGGTGGCCCGTGTGCTCGGCCATGACGACGACGCCCGCGAATACGACGAGCTCGCCGACCGCGTGGCCGACGCGTACGTCTCCGTGTTCACCGACGGCAACGGCAAGCTCAACGACGAATTCCAGACCGCGTACGTGCTGCCGCTGCACCTGGGCATGTTCCCGGACGCCGCCACGCGCGACAAGGCCGTGAACAACCTCGCCGCGCTCGTCGAATCGAACGGATATAAAATCGGCACCGGCTTCCCGGGAACGCCGTACATCCTGTTCGCGCTCGCCGACAACGGACGGCCGGACGTCGCGTTCCGCATGCTCGCCAACGAGCAGTGCCCGAGCTGGCTGTACGAGGTCAAGATGGGCGCGACGACGATCTGGGAGCGCTGGGACGGCCTCGACGAGCACGGCGAATGCCCGATCGGCGACGACGGCACGGACCTCATGATCTCGTACAACCACTACGCCTCCGGCGCGGTCGGCGCGTTTCTCTACCAGCGCGTGGCCGGCATCGAGCCGATCGAGGCCGGATATCGAAAGTTTCACGTGAAACCGCTGCTCGGCGGCGGGATCACCTGGGCGAACGGACACGTCGATACGCCGTACGGCCGCGTCGGATCGGCCTGGTCGATCACCGGCAAGCGGTTCGACATCACCGTGGACGTGCCGTTCGGCACCGTCTGCGAGCTGACGCTGCCGGACGGACGCACGCAGGAACTCACCCACGGCAGCCACACGGTGACGTGCGAGCTGTAGGACGGGAACGAACAGAAAGGATCAGGGACAAGCAATGACAACCGCAACGACGCGCACGAACGGAGGGTTCTTCGACAACCCTCTGGTGCGCACACGCATCACCTCGGCGAACGTGAAACCGCCGGAGATGCTGCTCGGCTACTTCGTCGGACCGTTCTGCGCGTTCATCTCCAACGCGATCTTCGGCTCGTACCTCAACCGCTACTACTCCGACGTGCTCGGCTGGACCGACACCACGAAATTCGGCATCTTCTCCGCCGTGCTGCCGATGGCCTCGGTCATCCTCGTGATCATCGGCAACCTCGCCGTCGGCCGTCTCATCGACAACACGCGCACCTCGCAGGGCAAGGCCCGCCCGTACATGCTGCTGTCGGTGCCGTTCGTCGTCGTCGCGATCGCGCTGCTGTTCATGACCCCGACCGGCTCCGCACCGGTCGTGCAGATGATCTGGATCGCGGTCTCGTACAACCTGTACTACGCGCTCGCGTACCCGCTGTTCTACACCGCGCACAGCTCGATGGTCGGCCTGTCGACGCGCAACAGCAACCAGCGCGGCCTGCTGGCCACCCTGTCGAACGCGTCCGGCGTGGCCGCGGTGGGCGTGGGCGCGAGCATCCTCGTGCCGATCCTGCTGCAGAGCTTCCTGTTCGTCGACCATGACGGCGTGATCGACGCGGCAGCCAGCTACGCCAACTGGCGCATCGTGATGATCGTGCTGTGCGTCGTCACCGCGATCGGTATCCTCATCGAGTACTTCTTCACCCGTGAGCGCATCACGGAAGAGAACATGAAGCTCAACATCAAGGAAGAGAAACTGCCGATGGCCAAGCAGGCCCGCGCCTGCATGTCGAACGGCTACTGGTGGATCATCATCGGCTACTTCCTGCTGTTCCAGCTGTCCGGCCTCATCAAGAACGGCTCGATGAGCTACTACTCGCGCTGGATGTTCGACGGCGTGAACTCCGAGGCATCGGCCGGCGCCGCGATGAGCATGCTCGGCATGATCGGCGGCATCCCGACCGCCGTCGGCATGCTGCTCGCCTGGCCGATCGCCAACAAGCTCGGCAAGCGCAACGCGGTGCTGTTCGGCATGATCGTCGCCGTGCTCGGCGGCTCGGTCAGCCTGCTCGACATCCACAGCTTCGTGATCGTGTGCGTCGGCGTGGTGCTCAAGGGCATCGGCTCGATCCCGGCCATGTACGTGACGCTGGCGATCCTGTCCGACGTGCTCGACCACCTCGAGGCGAAGAACGGCTTCCGTTCCGACGGCTTCACCATGTCGGTCTACGGCGCCATCATGGTCGGCATGACCGGCCTGGGCAACGGCATCATCAACCTGCTGCTCACCGCCACCGGCTACGACGCCACCGCCGCCTCGCAGAACGAGGGCGTGCAGACCGTGCTCGCCGGCTGCTACATCGGCGCCGAGCTCGTGTGCTACGCGGCCATCGTGATCCTCATGGTGTTCCTCAACGTCGAGAAGTACGTGAAGGAGGACCAGGCGACGATCCTCGAACACCAGAAGGCCGCGGTGCTGGCCGCCGGCGGCGAATGGATCGAACCGGCCGAACGCCTGCGCCGCGAACAGGAGGCCGCCGACCGCGAGGCCGAGGCCGCCCGCATCGAGGAGCTGCGCGCCCGCTGCGCCAAGAAGGGGCTCGACTTCGAGGCCGAAGAGGCCAAGTATCAGGCCAAGCTCGCCGCCAAGGCGGCCAAGGCCAAGAAATAACCGCAGATTTCCCGGTCCGCCGCCGCCGATGAAGCCGGCGGGCCGGGGCCACCAACAGATTTCAGGATTTTGCCGTTCAGAGCCGGCGCCACAAGCGTTCGGCTTAGGGCGACGACACCCAAAACAGGAGGAAAAACCATGAAGACAAGCCCGAAAACCCGGGTGTGGAGAGGCGTGACGACGACGTTCGCATCGATGCTCGCGCTGTCGCTGGTCGCCACCAGCGCAGTGCAGGGCTTCCGCACCGATATCGACAAGTTCCTCGGCACCACCAGCTCGGCGTTCTCCACCGAGAACGCCAGCGCCGCGGACTACACCTACAAGTCCGACTATTCGAGCACCAAGGAGCTCGTCACCGCGATCCGCGACTTCGGCGAGAAGGTCAGCGAGGAAGGCTCCGTCCTGCTCAAGAACGACGGCGCGCTGCCGCTGTCCCAGGCCGAAACCCAGAAGATCAGCCTGCTCGGCTTCTCCAGCTACTACCCTGTGCAGGGCGGCGACATGGGTTCCTCGCTGTCCTCGTTCGAAGGCACCGACGCCGATCCGGTCGACATGGTCACCGCGTTCACCGAAAAGGGCTTCAAGATCAACACGGCCCTGCAGGACCTGTACAAGTCCATGGAATCCTCGTTCGTCTCCGAGGTCGTGAACCCGTGGGGCACCGACACCTTCACCCGCATCACCTCGCCGGCCACCGACGGCACGTTCTCCAGCAAGGAGCCGTCGCAGGACACGATGACCGAGGCGAACGCCGACTGGAAGTCGACGCTCAACGACAACAACGTCATGATCGTCACCCTCGCCCGAGGCTCCGGCGAAAACCGCTCGTACACGCCCGGCAAGGACGGCGTCGATCCGAACCAGAACCTCAACCAGTCCGACCCGCTCGGCCTGTCCGATGACGAGCGCGACCTGATCAACGCGGCCGTCGATGCGAAGAAGGCCAACGGCGGCAAGGTGATCGTGCTGCTCAACAGCGCGCAGCAGATGGAGATCAACGAGATCGCCGACAACGCCGGCGTCGACGCGATCATGCAGATCGGCCTGCCCGGCGCCTACGGCTTCTACGGCGTCGCCGACCTGCTGTCCGGCGCGGCCAACCCGTCCGGCCACCTCGCCGACACCTGGGCCGTCGACAACTCCTCCGCTCCGTCCGCGCAGAACTACGGCGATTACGCGTGGACCAACGCCGACGACTCGAAGTACATCAACTCCGAAATCGTCGAGGCCGAGGGCATCTACACCGGCTACAAGTACTACGAGACGCGCTACGCCGACTCCGTGCTGAACCAGGGCGACGCGAAGTCGTCCACCGGCAGCTCCAACGGCGGCGCGTGGAACTACGACGACGAGGTGACGTATACCTTCGGTTACGGCCTGAGCTACACCGACTTCGACCAGAAGCTCGACTCCGTGTCCGTCGACCTCAAGGACAAGACCGTCACCGCCAAGGTCACCGTGACCAACACCGGCAAGGTGGCCGGCAAGGACGTCGTCCAGCTGTACGCCAGCACGCCGTACACCGACTACGACAAGCAGCACAACGTCGAGAAGTCGGCCGTGCAGCTGCTCGACTACGCGAAGACCGACGAGCTCCAGCCGGGCGAGTCGACCACCGTCGAGATCAAGGCCGACGCGCAGTACATGGCCAGCTGGGACTCCACCGCGTCCAACCAGGCCGGCAGCAAGGGCAACTACATCCTTGACGACGGCGACTACTACTTCGCCATCGGCAACGGCGCGCATGAGGCCGTGAACAACGTCCTCGCCGCGCAGGGCGCCGACGTCGACGGCAACAAGGCCGACGCCGCCAAGTGGACGCTCGACGAGTTCGACGACACGACCTTCGCGACCACCAAGAACGGCACGAACGTCGAGAACCAGCTCGCCGACGCCGACCTCAACAGCTACATGCCCGACACCGTGACCTACCTGTCCCGTTCCGACTGGTCCGGCACGTTCCCGAAGACCTACAAGGACCTGACCGCGACCGACGAGATGCTCAAGGGCGGCCTGTCGAACGACACGTACAAGATCGGCGAGCACAACGACGCCGAGGCGACGACGTGGGGTGCGAAGAACGACCTGACCCTCGCCGACTTCAAGGGCAACGAGGACTTCACCGACTCCAAGTGGGGCGACCTGATGGACCAGATGACCCTTGAGGAGGCCATGATCCGCAACGCCTTCGGCGGCACCTCCACCAAGTCCGTCGCGACGATCAGCTCCCCGGAGGCCGTGCAGAACGACGGTCCGAACGGCTTCAACTCCTACACGCTCGGCCAGTACGCGAACACCGATCCGAACTCCGCCGACCCGTACAAGATCGACGCGAACGACCCGAACCTCAACTTCAAGATGGGCGTCATGGCCAACGAGTCCGTGCTCGGCCAGACGTTCAGCAAGCAGATCTCCGAGGAATGGGGCAAGCTGCTCGGCAACTACTCCATCTGGGCCAACCTGCCGATCCTGTGGGGCGTGGGCACCAACCTGCACCGTTCGCCGTACAACGCGCGTAACCACGAGTACTACTCCGAGGATCCGATTCTGACCGCCTTCCAGGGCGCGGCGTCCGTCACCGCGGCCAAGGCGTACGGCCTGATCCTCGCCCCGAAGCACTACGCGTTCAACGACACCGAGATCAACCGCACCGGCCTGTCCGTGTTCATGACCGAACAGAAGGCCCGCGAAGGCGAGCTGCGTGCCAACCAGTCCATCGTCGAGGACGCCGGCACCATGGGCATGATGAGCGCCTACAACCGCATCGGCGTGACCGCGACCAACGCGCACACCGGCCTCATGCTCGGCATCCTGCGCGGCGAGTGGGGCTTCAAGGGCCTCATGAGCGAGGACTTCATCCAGGATCCCACCTACGCGCAGCTGGCCGCCGCCGTCCACAACGGCATCACGATGCTGTGCCTGACCGGCGACAACAGCATCGCCGCGGTCTCCAAGGTCTGGCCGTACTGGACCGTGAAGAACGTGAGCACCGACAGCCAGCTCGTGAGCGACCTCAAGCGCAACATGACCTGGCAGTTCCAGGCCATCGCGAACTCCAACGCGATGGACGGCCTGAACTCCAGCTCCCGCGTGGTCACCCTGCGCACCTGGTACGACAACGTGCTGACCGGCGTCAGCATCGTCACCGGCCTGTTCGCCCTGCTCGGCGCCGCGATGTACGTGGTGTCCCTGCGCGGCAAGGGTTCCAAGAAGGCCTGAGTCCTTCCGGTCCGGGCGGTGGGCCGGCCGATACGGCCCACCGCCCATCCCGAAACGTCAAGCTCAACGGTTCAAAGTGAGATCATCATGAACTTCATCAAACAGCAATCCATCGGATTCTATGTCAACGTCCTGGCGCTGGTGGCCGCGGTCGTCGCGCTCGTCTACTACTTCATCAACTGCCACACGAGCTACTTCCTGAGCTCGGGCATGAACCCGGCCGTGCTTGCCTGCTCGTTCGGCGTGGTCGTGCTGGAACTGGTCGTGCTGGGCGGCAGCCAGGCCGCCGCCTCGGCCGGATCCCCGAAGTGGCTGCCGATCGTGCTCGACGTGTGCGTCGTCGCCGTGTCGGTGCTGCTGATGTGCGCGTTCGCGTTCTTCTTGTCCGACCGCGTCAACGCCATCGCGTCCATCGCCACGTTCAACCAGAACGCGCAGAACATGGCCGACCTGATGAGCGCGGTCTACGGCATGATCGCCTACGTGATCGCCGCGCTGCTGTCGATCATCGCCTCGTACATGAAGGTGAACAAGCGCAACGCGTGATCTGTGACGCGTGATTCACGACCTGTGATTCACGGCGCGTCGTGAAATGACTCCCCTCGGCAGGGTCGCCGTCGGTCCCGGAACCGGCGACCGCCCCCGCCGAGGGGAGTTTTTCGTGCGTGCGGAACGTCCGGCGTCCGGTCTCGATCGGATGTCCTTTGTAATGGCATGTATATTCCATGTTCTACAGTGATTATGGAATACGTATAAAGGAGTATGTGATATGGCTCGTTCGGCAGACGGCGGTTCTTCCGCGTCCACGGCCGCGTTGACCCGTCTCGGCTATTGCGGCGGACTGGGATCGTTCCTCGGATCGTCGGCCATCGTCGGCCTGTCGACCACGATCACGATGTGGCAGTCCGGTCTCGGGTTGGGTGCGGGCGAGGTCGGCGCGCTGAGCGCGGTGCTCAACTTCGCCATCGCCGCCGGCTCGCTGCTCGCCGGGCCATTGTGCGTGCGGCTCGGCATGACGAAGGTGTTCAACTGGGTGAACCTCGTCTCGGTCATCGGCTTCGTGCTGTGCGCGGCCGCGCCGGACTTCTGGGTGCTGCTGGGCGGCGTGGTGCTGGCCGGACTCGGCACCGGCCTCGACCTGCCCGTATCGATCTCCGTGATGTCGCGCGACGCGCAGGATCCGGCCGCCGGATCGAAGCTCGTCACCGTCACGCAGCTCGGATGGCAGCTCGGCATGCTCGGCTCGGCGCTCGCCGCCTTCGCCGTATCCGGGCTGGCCGGGGCGCTGGGCGGACGCGTGGTGTTCGCGCTGTTCGCCGTGATCGCGTGCGCACTGCTGCTGTGGCGCCTGCGCTCGTGCGAATTCGCCGCGCTGCACGCGGCGTCCGTGAAGACGATCAACGTGACGACGAATACGGTGGACGCGGCAAGTCGCAAGACGAGTGCCGGCGATGCGGATTCCCGCAGTGCCGCCCATGGTGCCGGGCTGCCTGCGGCCGGCCCGTTCGGCATGCCGAAGCGTCTGATCCCCGCCTTCACCGCGCTGCTCGTGTTCTACATCGGCTGGAATCTCGTGGCGAACACCTGGGGCCAGTTCCAGACCTACATGCTCGTCAACGCGGACGCCTCGCAAAGCCTCGCCACGGGCCTCGGCATCATCCTGTACATCGTGATGTTCGCCGCGAACTGGCTGGTGTCCGTCACCGTCAACACCCGCTGGCGCAACCCGCTGTTCGTCGCCGGCGGCGTGATCTCGCTCGCCGCGATGATCCTCATGGCCGCGGGCGGCGGCTCCCTGTGGGTGATCGTCGCCGCCACCGCCATCATGTACGTCGGTCTGCCGCTGGCCGGCGAGGCGATCTGCAAGGTGTGGACGCAGGAGACGTTCCCGCTGGCCTGCCGCGCCACCGTGCAGGGTTTCATCCTCGGCTTCTCCCGCCTGCTGTGCGGACTGTTCGCCTTCGTGACCCCGGCGCTCGTGATGCCCGGCACGATCGGCGTCACGCTGTGGGGATTCGTCGCGGTCGTGGCCGTGTTCGCCGCCGCCGGTTGCGCGTTCATGCGTGTGCGCCGCATGGCGGTGTGACGCACGTCGCTCCCTGTCGCCGGTCCGATCGTCCGCTATGGTGGAATGCAGCGGAGAGGCTGAGGGAGTGTGATGCGGCATGTTCACGGTGGCTGTGGTCGAGGACGACGAGAATGCGGCGGTGAAGCTGCGTGCGTGCTTGGGCCAGTATGAGTCGGAGCATCCTGGTGTGCGGTTCGAGGTGACGGTGTTCCGTGAGCCGACGTCGTTTTTGGAGCCGTATAGGGCGAATTGGGATATCGTGTTCATGGATATCGAGATGCCGAACATGGACGGCATGGAGGCGGCCCGTCGCCTGCGTGACCTGGATGCGGAGACGATCCTGATTTTCGTGACGAACATGGCGCAGTTCGCCGCGAAGGGTTATGAGGTGGATGCGCTGGACTACATCATCAAGCCGTTCTCGTATCCCGACTTCCAACGCAAACTCAGCCGCGCGGTCCGCCTGTGCGAGCGCGAGTCCGACGCGATCGCCATAGCCCAGCGCGGCGTCACCCAGCGCATCCGTCTGCGCGACATCAGCCACGTCGAAGTGCGCGGCCGCAACCTCGACTATCACACGGAAGGCGGCGTCATCACCGCGTCCGGCAGTCTCAAGGAACTCGAGGCGACGCTCAGACCGCACGGATTCGTACGCTGCGGCAACCCGTACCTGGTCAACCAGCGGTACATCACGGCGGTCAAAGGCCAGTCCGTCCTGCTGGAAGGCGGCGTCGAACTGCCGATCGGACGCGCCTACCGCAAGCAGTTCTTGACCGATCTCGCCGCCGAACTCGGCCGCGGCCACGTCACGTCGGCCGGTGCGACGGACGCATCGTCCGACGCGACGAATGGCGACGGTTTCGGTGCTGGTGATACCCGACGGTGAGGTGATCGACATGCCCGTCCTTCCCGACACCACGCTGATCGCCGCGCTGCTGACGCTGAATTTCGTCGCGTTGCGCGTGATCATGCCGTTCTTCAACGGCTTCATCGTCGAGCTTCTGGCATGCGCCGCCATGTTCGTGTGGTGGCTGGACCGGCGCCCGCGGTTCGGCCTGCGCGTCGCCGTGGCCCTGACCGCCGTGCTGGTCGTGGCGGTGGTGACGTACTGGCCGATCATGAAGATGAGCGCAGGGGACACGGGCGGCATGACCTCCACCATCTGGATCGCGATCGTTCGGTTCATGCTGCTGTACGTGATGTGCTACTGGGCGATGCGGTTCTGTTACGTGATCGACCTGCGGCAGGGCGTGTTCTACCTGATCGCCGCGGTGTCGCTGCAGCATTTCGTGTATTGCGGCACGCGGATCGCCACGCTGAACCTGCCCGGTGACTGGTCGGACACGGAAACCTGGCCCGGGGCCGTCGCGTTTTTCGTGGTATCGGTATTGTTCGGCCTGCTGGGCTACCGTTTGTTCGCCAAGCCGATGGAACGGCATGTGCCCGAACGGCTCGGCCGCAACATCCTCGTACTGTTTCTCGGCCTGCTGCTGTGCGTGAACGTGTTCTCCTGCCTGTCCGGCTCGCCCGGCCAAGTCGGCGGCCCGACGCTGTACCTCTACCTGCTGATGACCGCGACCCGGTTCGTGACCTGCGCGTTCGTGCTCGCGCTGCTCGCGGAAACCGCCAACCGCATCACCGCCGAACGCGAGGGTTTCGCGCTGCAGCGCATGCTCGGCCAGCAGCGCGCGCAGATGGCGCAGGACAAGGCCACCGTCGACCTCATCAACGTCAAGACGCACGACCTCAAGAAACAGCTCGCCCTGCTCGACGGGCGCGTCACGCGTGAGGAACTCGACGAGCTGCGTGGACTGGTCGACATCTACGACGCGTCGGTGCGCACCGGCAACGAGCCGCTCGACGTGCTGCTGGCGAACAAGTCGCTGGTGTGCGAGCGGCAGGGCGTGCGCTTCGACCGCATGATCGACGGCTCGCTGCTCGATTTCATGAAACCGACCGACATCTATTCGCTGTTCGGCAACGCGATCGACAACGCGCTGGAGGCCGTGGCCAAGCTGCCGGCCGATGCCGACCGATACATCGCGATGAGCGTGCGCGCGAACAAAGGCATGGTGCTGGTGCATGTGGAGAATCCGTACGTCGGCGAGCTGCGGTTCGACGACGGGCTGCCGCAAACCTCGAAGGCCGACAAGCGCTACCACGGGTTCGGCACGCGTTCGATGCGGATGATCGTGGAACGCTACGACGGCGTGCTGACGATGGACGCGCGCGACGGCGTGTTCTCGGTGGACGCGCTGCTGCCGATGGGCGACGCGTGATGGCGGCGCGTGACGCGCGGAACGTCGTCATCGCCGGCGCCCGCTGCGCCAGCCAGACCGCGCGCGCCGCGCGACATGCAGTCCGTTACGCGAAACATGTCGATCATGCACCCGCCGTGGCACGGACCGCTTCCTTCCCCGACACTGGAATCACGCCGCCTCGATGAAGGACGGCGACATATTCCCGACGAAGAAGAAGGAACCGATGACGAAGCAGAAGAACGGAGCGCTCGTGGTCCGCGTCGTCAAGACGGTGGTGTCCGTGGCCCTGGCCGCGGTGATCATCGTGGCGATGGTGCTCATCAACCCGCAGCTGAGCGCGAACAAGATCATCTCCAGCCTGATGGGCTACAACCACCAGAGCGCCGACAACAGCGGCATCAAGGCCGACGGCGCTGACGCGAACTACTACACCGCCGACTACGACAAGGACAGCATCAAGGCCGCCGAGGACGACCTGTACAACCGCATCGCCGACGAAGGCGTCGTGCTGCTCAAGAACGACGACGACACCCTGCCGATGAAGAAGGGCACCGCGTTCAGCTTCTTCAGCGCCAACAGCGTCGACGGGACATCCACATCGATGCTGGCGATGCTCGGCGGTGGCGGCACCCCGACCACGCTGAAAACCGCATTCGAAGGAGCCGGCTTCAAGGTCAACGACACCCTGTGGAACTACTACGAGTCCGGCAACGGCAAGGACTACGGCCTGGCCTCCGGATCCGTCAGCTACGGCGACGCCGAGGACTTTCGCATCAACGAGGCCCCGCTGAGCGCGCTCGAGAAGGAATCCGGACTGCTTGACTCCGTCAAGGGCACCGTGCCGGTGTACGTGCTCAACCGCGTCGTCGGCGAAGGCCGCGACATGCCGCGCTCGATGGTCAACCACGCCGACAAGCAGGAGGACAAGGAGAAGAGCTACATCGAACTCGACTCCACCGAAACCGAGATCATCAAGTACCTCAACGACAACTACAAGGACGTTGTGCTGCTCGTCAAGTCCAGCGCCGCGATGGAACTCGACTGGCTCAAGGACTACCCGAACATCAAGGCCGTCGTCTACTCGCAGAACATCACCGACTCGCTCGCCAAGGTCTTCTCCGGCGCGGTCAACCCGTCCGGCCGCACGGTCGACACGTTCGCCGCGAACGCGCTCGCCTCGCCGGCCGCGCAGAACTTCGGCAGCTACCGCTACTACGACGAGAACGGCGACCCGACGAAGTACTACTACGTCGACTACGCCGAGGGCATCTACGTGGGCTACAAGTACTACGAGACGCGCTACGAGGACAAGGTGCTCGGCCAGGGCAACACCGGCGACTACGACTACGCCAAGGAGGTCGTGTACCCGTTCGGCTACGGCCTGAGCTACACCGACTTCACGTGGAGCGACTTCGCCGTCAAGAACAGCGGCGACGACTTCACCGCGACCGTCACCGTGACCAACACGGGCGACGTGGCCGGCAAGGACGTCGTGGAGCTCTACGCGCAGACGCCGTACACCGACTACGACAAGAAGAACGCCGTCGAAAAGGCGTCGGTGAACCTCGTCGGCTACGCGAAGACCGGCGAACTCGAGCCGGGCGCGAGCGAGACCGTCACCGTCACGTTCGCCAAGGACCAGCTCAAGTCGTACGACTACAAGGGCGCGAAGACGTACATCCTCGACGCCGGCGAATACCGCTTCACCGCCGCCGCCAACGCGAACGACGCCGTCAACAACATCCTCGCAGACAAGGGCAAGACCGTCTCCGACGGCATGACCGCGGCCGGTGACAAGTCCATGGTCGCCAGCTGGACGCCGGACAACACCGACGTCGACACGACCACG
This sequence comes from Bifidobacterium aerophilum, assembly GCF_010667685.1. Classification (GTDB taxonomy): domain Bacteria; phylum Actinomycetota; class Actinomycetes; order Actinomycetales; family Bifidobacteriaceae; genus Bifidobacterium; species Bifidobacterium aerophilum. Next base: position 58,934 of record NZ_WHZW01000017.1, read on the forward strand.
TTCGCCACCGACGCCGAAACCGGCAAGGCGATCTCCAACCTGTTCGACGCCGCCTCCGACCCGGACGTGACCTACCTGACCCGCGCCGACTGGACCGGCACCTTCCCGAAGCACTACGGCGAGGCGTCCGACGAGAAGAGCACCTGGGGCAACGAGATCAACTGCACCAAGGACGGCGTGAAGTCGTCGTGCACCTGGAAGAAGACCGCGTCCGCCGACCTCATCAAGCAGCTCGACGGCACCGACTCCGGCACCGACGTCGACCGTTCGTCGATCGACGACACCCCGACCTTCGGCCAGAAGAACGGACTCAAGGTCTCCGACATGCGCGGCCTCGACTACGACGACGAGCAGTGGGACAAGATCCTCGACCAGCTCACCGAGGACGACTACAACCAGCTCATCACCTTCTCCGGCTACGGCGTGGACTACATCAAGTCCGTCCAGAAGCCGTTCCAGACCGACGCCGACGCGGCCAGCGGCTGGCTGTACGGCGGCACCGGCCGCGCGTTCCCGAGCATCATGATGCTCACCCAGACGTGGAACGCCAAGCTGGCCGAGGAACTCGGCACGATGATGGGCAACGAGGCGCTGCTCGGCGGCGCGAACGGCTGGTACGCGCCGGCCATGAACATCCACCGCACCCCGTTCTCCGGCCGCAACGGCGAGTACTACTCCGAGGACGCGTTCCTGTCCGCGGCGACGGCCTCGCTCGAGGTCAAGGGCGTGGCGACCAAGGGCGTGTACGCGTACATCAAGCACTTCGCGCTCAACGACCAAGAGAACCACCGCGGCGACCGCGTCGGCAACTTCGGCGTGGCCACCTGGTCGAACGAGCAGGCGATCCGCGAGATCTACCTCAAGCCGTTCGAGGCGTGCATGAAGCTCGGCGACATGGACATGAAGTACGTCAAGAAGAACGCCGACGGCACGTATGAGAACGCCACGACGAAGACCCCGATCTCCAAGGGCGTGATGACCTCGTTCAACCGCCTCGGCGCCACCTGGACCGGCGGCAACCACGCGCTCATCCAGCAGCTGCTGCGCGACGAGTGGGGCTTCAACGGCCTGATCATCACCGACAACGCGAACACGAGCAAGTTCATGAGCCCGTACCAGATGCTTGAGGCCGGCTCCGACATCAAGCTGCTCAACGTGAGCGAGGACCCGACCGGCGAGAAGCTCGACCTCAACGACCCGGCCACCTACCACTACGCGCGGCAGGCCATGCACCACCTGCTGTACACGGTCGCGAACTCGAACAGCATGCAGGGCGCGCTGCCGGGCGCAGGGTTCACGTTCTACAACCAGATGAAGGTGATCCAGATCGCGTTCAACACGGTGTGCGGCATCCTGCTCGCGCTGTTGGCCTTCTTCTCCGTGTGGCGCTGGCTGCCGGGCACGATCCGCCGCGTGGCCGCCCGCAAGGAGCGCAAGGCCGCGAAGAAACTCGCGAAGAAGGCCGCGAAGGCCTGATCCGCACAGCTGCGCGAGCCGGTTTCGCGCCGGCATCGCGCGGCAACCATCCTTGGCGGTGACGTGAAGCGTGGAATTCCCCTGCGACACGTCACCGTCACTCCTCCGCACGGCGGACGGCCACTGCCCATGGCCGTCCGCTTCGTCATGTGCGGATCATGCGATTCGTGCCGCCCCGCGCGCAGTTCGTGCCGGATAAGATGCGGCTCGTCCCCGGGAAGATACGCTGGATGCTGAATATGACGTATGCCATGCGACGAGGCGAGGAGAAACCAGTGAAGGCGATCGAATTCAACCACGGATGGGCGTACCGGCATCTCGACACGGACGAGGCGTTCGTGCCGGTGACGGTGCCGCACGACGCGATGCTGGCCGAGCCGCGCACGCCGCTGGCCGCCAGCGGACTCAACTCCGGCTGGTTCGAAGGGCGTGACTACGAGTACGTGAAACGGTTCACGCCGGACGCCGCGCTCGCGGGATCGTCCATGATCCTCGAATTCGAGGGCGTGTACCACGACGCCGAGGTGTGGGTCAACGGCGAGCGGTCCGCGTACCGTCCGTACGGCTATACGAACTTCACCGTCGACGTGACCGACCGGTTCGTCGCCGGCGCCGAGAACGAGGTGCGCGTGATCGCACGCAACGCCGACCAGCCGAACTCGCGCTGGTATTCGGGCGCCGGCATCTACCGGCCGGTGACGCTGTGGGTCGCGCCGCGCGAGCACATCGCGCTCGACGGCGTGACCGTGCAGACGCTGTCGATCGGGACCGCGCTGGACATTTCCGGCGGCGTGCCCGAGCCGGCGCGCGTGCGGTTCACGGTCGAGACGACTGCGCCGGGGTCCGTGAGCGTCGAGGTCACGGCGGTCGATCCGTCACGGAGCGCCATCCCCGGGATCGACGGCAGCGCCGTTGCCGTCGACGGCAAGGCCGTCATCGAGCTCGACGTGCCGAACCCATGTTTGTGGTCATTGGACGAGCCGGACCTGTACTCGGCCCGCATCCGCTACACGGCGGCCGGCGAGACGGCCGACGCCGCGCCCGCCGCCGTCGACGAGACGACTGTCACCTTCGGCATCCGCGAGATCGCATGGGGCTCCGAAGGCTTCAAGATCAACGGCGAACGCGTCCTCATCCAGGGCGCGTGCATCCACCACGACAACGGCGTGCTCGGCGCATGCGCGTACGCGGACGCCGAGGAGCGCAAGATCGCGCTCATGAAGGCCAACGGCTACAACGCGATCCGCTCCGCCCACAACCCCTGCTCGAAGGCGCTGCTCGACGCGGCCGACCGGCTCGGCGTGCTCGTCATGGACGAATACATCGACCACTGGTACATCCACAAGACCCAGCACGACTACGTCGACCACTTCGACGAATGGTGGCGCCGCGACCTGACGGACATGGTCGTCAAGGACCGCAACCATCCCAGCGTCGTCCTGTACTCCACCGGCAACGAGGTCGGCGAAACCGCGCAGCCGCGCGGCATCGCCCTCACCCGCGAGATGACCGACTTCCTGCACGGGCTCGACCCGACCCGACCCGTCACCTGCGGCATCAACATCTTCTTCAACTTCCTCACGACGATCGGCGTCGGCCAATACTCCGACAAGAAGGCCGCGAAGGAGGCCGAAGCCGCGGAACGCCGCCGCGAGGCCGGCGACCTCGATACGCTCGAGGACAAGCACACCGCCGTCGGCAGCGAGTTCTTCAACAATCTCGCCGGCCTGCTCGGCGCGGGCTTCATGAAGACGATGGCGACCCTGCCGCCGTGCGACTGGGCCACGCGCGGCGCGTTCGCCAACATGGACGTCGCAGGCTACAACTACGGCATCAAGCGCTACGCCCACGACCTGCGCAAGTACCCGAAGCGGCTCATCCTCGGCTCGGAGACGTTCTGCTCCGACGCGTACCGGTTCCGCGAGTTCGCCAAGCGCAATCCGCGCGTGATCGGCGACTTCGTGTGGGCCGGCATGGACTACATGGGCGAGACCGGCATCGGTTCGTGGGAGTACGAGGATTACGCGCCGCTTCGGATCGGCTACGGCTGGCTGACGGCCGGCTCGGGGCGTCTCGACCTGAGCGGACGGCCGCTCGGCGAGGCATATTACACGCGCGTCGCGCTTGAGGCCCCGGATGCCGACGGGCGACCCGACCGTGGCCCGTACCTCGCCGTGTGCCCGGTGAACCACACCGGCGACCGGCATTCGCCGAGCGCGTGGAAGATGAGCAACGCGATCGACTCGTGGGCGTGGAACGGTTGCGAGGGCCGGCGCGCGAACGTCGAAGTGTACGCGCGTGCGGCGTCGGTGGCGCTGCTGGTCAACGGCCGCGAGGTCGCACGCAAGGCGCTGCGCGGCGACTGCATCGTCCGGTTCTCCTGCGAGTGGGAGCCCGGCGAAGTGACCGCCGTCTCCTATGACGAGTCCGGGCGCGAAATCGGCCGGCGCTCGCTGCGCAGCGCGGGGGAGCGTACCGAACTGCGTGCCGCGGTCGAATGGCCGGTTGCGGGTGACGGTGCATTGGTCATCGGTATCGACGAGTCGGTCGCCGACGGTGGCGTTCGGTCCGGTTCCGTGGCCGTCCGTCCCGGTCATCTGGCGTTCGTGCGCGTGCGCTACACCGACGAGTCCGGCATCACCAAGCCGCTCGAACGCGGCATTGTGCACGCGACCGTTGACGGCGGCGACCTGCTCGGCTTCGGCTCGGCCGCGCCGCACAATCCCGGCAGCTTCCTCGACGCCGACAGCGACACCTACTACGGCGAGACGCTGGCGGTGATCCGCGTGCCCGAAACCGCCGTCCGCGGCGATACGGTTACGGCGACCTTCGCCGACGACGCGGGCCACCAGACCACGCTCGCCATCGCCGTCGCCTGACCGCGTGCGTACGGCCGACCCGGTTTGTGCCGGCACTCTCCGGCTTGCGTCGGTATCTTCCGTAAGTTCGCATGATCTAGACGACCGTGCGAACTTAGTGAGGAATATGCCGTCTGTATCCTCACTAAGTTCGCAGACCAGTCGTCGATTGCGCGAACTTAGCGAAGATACGGGCTTATCCGATGCGCTCTGCGCGGGCGAGCGCTTGGCCTGGCGGGGGCGGCCGGTCCGGCCGGTGCGCCTCAGCCCAGATAGCCGTCGATGTGCAGCGTCTGGGCTGCGACCTGCTTGATCACGACGTCCGGCGTCTCCGGATGCAGGCGGATCAGCGAGATCAGGCCGACGATCAGCGTGTAGAACGTCTCGTGCACGTTGCGGATCGGCAGGCCGTGCAGCTTCTCGAAATCAAGCACGGTCGTGTCGCAGAAGTAGTCGGCGATGCGGTCGGCCGCGTGGTCGATGAACCTGATGTACAGCTCCGCGTTGCCCGCCTGCATGAGTTTCGCGCTGAACGGGCCCTCGTCGGCGATGATCGCGCGCGTGAGCCGCACGATGTCGTCAAGCGCCTTGTCGATGTTGCCGATCTCGCGCGATGCGTTCCACTGGTCGAGCTTGGCGAGCATCGTGGCGATCGCGTCGTCGATCACCGCGTCGGCCACCTCGTTCTTGTCGGCGAAATAGTGGTAGAACAGCGAACGCGTCATGTCGGCGCGCTCGGCGATGTCGCTGATGGTGAGCTTGGCGAATCCGGTGTCGAGGCAGGCTTCGCGCGCCGCCCGTACGATCTGCATGCGCCGTGCGTCGCCTCGTGTGGCGGCGGGCTGTGCGTTGCGTGACTGCTGTGTCATTGGGACGCTCCTTGTCGATTGCGGTCGTAGTGGCGCTGCATGGGCTGGGTGCGCTGCGATCTGCGGCCAGTCTAGAACGATGTTGACGTTGTGTCAAAAACCGTCATTGCGCGGCGATTCCGGGCGGGACGGGCGATGGCGGGGGACGATGGGCGGGGAAAGCGAGGCGAGCAGTTCCGGTGCGCGCACGCATGCGGAACCGGCCCTGTCTCAGCCCTTCTTCTCCAGCAGCGCGTACAGCGGCGCGTTGTTGTACGCGAACTTCACGTTGCCCAGTTTCGGCGTGGCGATGGCCGCGACGTTGGCGTACCACAGCGGGATTTGCGGCAGATCCTCAAGCAGGATCTCCTCGGCCTGCCAGTACGTCGCGTTGGCCTGATCCGCGTCCGTCTGGGCCGCCGCCTTCCCGAGCAGCTCGTCGACCTTCTCGTTCGCGTAATCGAACTCGTTGTACCCGCCGTCCGAACGGAACCGCAGCGTCAGATAGTTCTCGACGTTCGGATAATCCGGCGGCCATTCGCTGCCGTACGGCGAGGGGATCGTCCCGTCCACCGCGGCCGTGCGCAGTTCCTTGTGCGAGGTCCACGGATCGGCCTGCGCGTCGATGCCGAGCGTGTCCGCGATCTGGTTCGCCACGGCCTCCACCCACAGCCGGTTGTCGGAATCGGCGCTGTACGAGATTTTCAGCGTGCCCGTCCACGGCGAGATCGCGTCGGCCTGCTTCCACAATTGCCGCGCCCGCGAGGCGTCATGCCGCAGGTTCGCCGCGTTGGCGAGTTCGTCGCTGTAGCCGATGATCGTCGGCGCGGTGAAGTCGACGGCCGGCTCGCGCGTGCCGTTGAACACCTTGCGGCAGATCAGGTCGCGGTCGAGGGCCATCGAGATCGCCTGCCGCCGCAGACGCCCCTCGTCGCCGCTGAAATGCGCGAGCCGCTCGGGCACGTTCAGCCCCTGCGTCTCCGCGCCGGCGACCGTGTACGCCGTCACGCCGTCCAGCTTGCGGTACACCGCGTACTTCGACGACGGCACCTCGTCGAGCAGGTCGAGATTGCCGGCGAGCACGTCCGCGAACGCCGCATCGGTGGACGTGTAGAACCGGAACGTGAGCCCCGCGTTGTGCGCCGGCATCGCGCCGTGATAGTCGTCGTTGCGCACCACGTCGAGCTCCTGCCCGCGCGTCCACGACGAGAATCGGTACGCGCCGTTGCCGACCGGATGCTTGGCGTACGCGTCCGGATCGTCGTAGAACGAGGCGGGCAGCGGCAGGAACGGGACGTTGCCGACCCGCTCGGCGAACGCGGAATCGGGGGAGGACAGCGTGACCGTGAACGTGCGCTCGCCCGTCACCTTCAGGCCCGACAGTTGCGCGTTCTTATCGGATGATTTCTTCTGCAGATCGTCGTAGCCGACGATGTTCGAAAAATAGCTGGCGTTGATCTGCGCGTTTGCAGGATTCGCCGCGTAGCTCCACGCGCGGGTGAACGATTCGGCCGTGACCGGCGTGCCGTCGGTGAACGTCCAGCCGTCGCGTAGCGTGACCGTGTACTCGGTGGAATCCGCGTTCGGCGTGATCGATTCGGCGACCTCGTTGACCGGCTTGCCGTCCTCGTCGTAGGTGATGAGCCCGGCGAGCAGCGTCGACAGGATGCGGAATCCGCCCGCGTCGCCGGCGCCGCCCGGCGTCAGCCCGGTGCGCGGTTCGATCGCGTTGACCGAGATCGTGGACTGCGCGGCCGTCGTGCCGTCATCGCGTCGCGCGCCGCAGCCAGCGCACAGCGAGACGACGGCCACGATCGCGGCGGCGGCCGCCGCCAGACGCGTGATGTGCGCGACGTGCGTGACGCGGGAAAGGATGCTGTTCATGACTGTCATTGTTCCACCATTGTCGTCATGTGATGTTGCGTGGTCGTGCGGGGTGCGTAGGACGGTCCGCACGTCAGCGGATGTGCACGCTCGCCGGATCGACGGCGATGCGGCGCGTGCCGCTCGGCTTGACCGTCGCCTCGGGATCGACGCCGAACACGATCAGTCGCAGCTGGTCGCCGGCCGGAATCGTCCGTTCGAACGGTTCCATGTCGATCGCGTAGTGGTATCTGCGGCCGGGTTCGAGCCGGCGCTTCGTCCACGAGCCGTCGACGTTCTGCGCGTTCGCCCAGCCGCGCGTCAGCACGCGGTACGGTGAGGGCTCGTGTTCCGTGACGAATCGTTTGAGTTCGATCTCGGGGCCGTTCAGCCCGCAGCGCATCGACCCGACGGTCTCCTGCTCGCAGGTCAGCCGCTCATGCGCGCCGACGTCCACCAGCATCACGCTCAGGATCGCGGCGGGGGAGTCGAACGACGCCTCGAACTCGACGATCGGCCGTTCGCGGCCCAGCCGCGTATCGGCCGTAAACGGTGCCGTGTCGAATCGCAGTTCGTGCCGCGGCGCGGGATCGGACAGCACCAGTTCGTCGCGCCACGCGCCGAGCGAGGACTCCGGATTGGTGCGGTCGAACGCGGTCGCGTCGAGATCGTCGACGATCGTGACGGTGGCCGGGGTGCCGTGTCGTTCGTCGGCGATGCTTGCCTCGCCGCCGCCCGCCGGGCGGAATTCAGGCAGGTCGCCATGCTCCGGGAACCCGCCATCGTACGGCGTCCAGCGCCGCTGATCGACGTCGTCCTGCACCAGCGCGGCCGGAATGTCCGCAATGTCGGTGTTGTCGTCGATCAGATAATGGTCCAGCCAGCGATGCGCGAGCGCGTTGACCGGATTGTCCGCAAGATCATGCGTATAGCAGTGCGCGCCGCGATGCAGCACCAGCGTCGTGCGCGTGCCGCGGCCACGCAGCACGGCGGCCAGACGCGTCGCCTGCGAGGGCTTGACGTTCATGTCGTCCAGCCCCTGCACGATGAACGCCGGACACGGGCGTTCGGGCAGACGCTCCAGTTGGCTCAGGTAGTCGCGCTCCTGCCACCACGGATTGCGGTCGCCGCCGTCGCGGTCCATGCGCTCGCGGATGTCCGCAAGATGACGGTCGTACGCGGCCTTCGTCGCGTCGTCGATCCCGTCTCGCACGCGGCTGAAACAGTATTCGTTGAGCAGGTCGATATCGTCGCCCTGCCAGCCCAGCGCCGGACGGGCCAGGCCGTTGCAGCGGTAGTAGTCGTACCAGTCCGAGATGCCGGCGACCGGAAGGATCGTCGCCAGTCCGCGCACGCCGGTCGCCGCGACCGCGACGCACATCGTGCCGAGATAGCTTTTGCCGGTCATCGCGATCCGGCCGCTCGCCCAGTCGGCCTTCACTTCGACGTTGTCGGTCGGATTCGTGAACGCGTGCGCCCGGCCGTTCAGCCAGTCGATCACCGCCGCGAACGCCGCGGCCTCCTCGGGCGAGCCGCAGTCGTTGAACCCCTGCGAGCCGCGCGTGCCGAGGCCGGCGCAGAACACGGTCGCGTACCCGCACGAGTTGTAGAACGCGTAGTAGTCGCTGATGCATTCGAGTTCGGGGAAATCGCAGTGGTCGGCGAGACCGGTGCCGGCCGTGGGGCGGGATTTCGTCGGGCGGAAAGCGGTCTGGGCGGCGGTCTGCGGCGCGGAATCAGCCGAATCGTGCGGTGCCGTGCCGGTGGTGTCGGCAGCGGCGGCGTCCATCCCGTCCCCGCCGACCGTCAGCTCCACGTCGGTATCGTGCGGCGTGTAGCCGTCGTCGTCGCAGCCCAGCATGTACGGATCGGCCACGTAGATGGCCGGCACGACCAGCCCGTCCGCGGTTTCGCGCGGGCGGCGGATGTACACCGCGATCAGGTCGGCCAGGCCGTCGCCGTCGGTGTCCACTGGCGTTTCGACCCAGACGCGTTCGGTGATGCACGCGCGATAGTCGTACGTCGGGCTCGTCGGCGCGCTCAGGTGCCGCGATCCTGCAGTCGGTTGCGCCGCGGCCGCCCGGGTTGCGGGGGTCGGCTGCGATGCGGTCGATCGGTCGTCTGTCATGCGTGGCGTCCTTACTGCTGGTTGCTGTTCGACTGCTCTGTGCTTGTTCGTGGGTATCGTCCGCGATGCCCACGACATGAATGATGGCCTGCGACGGGCCGCCGCAGGCCATCATGCGGGCCGCGTCACCGTTCGGCGGCGGCCGTTTCGGTCGTTGCGGACTGTTCGGTCTTGGCGGTCTTGGCCGCGGTCTTCTTGCCCAGGCCGTGCTTCCTGAGGAACAGCTGCCACACGACGACGAACGCGGCGCCCAGCAGCAGCATGGCGATCAGGAACCCGAAGAAGTAGCGGTATCCGAGCACGCCCGGATGGCCGTCGATCAGCGCGCCGGCGAGCAGCGACACGAACACCTCGGGCAGGTAGCCGATGGTCGAGATGATGCCCGCGGCCGTGCCGGACACGCGCTGCGGGATCGCGCCCTCGTCCATCATCGCCCACGTCAGCGGGTAGTTGACGTTGTAGAAGAAGTAGATCACCAGGAAGATCGCCACGAACGCGATCGTGGACGACGCGTTGAGCGGCAGCAGCAGGATCACGAACGTGCCGGCCGCCATGATGAGGAACGAGATCAGCAGCAGACGGCTCGTGCCGAACTTGTCGGCCAGGTAGCCGCCGCCCACGTTCGAGACGGGCGTGACGTAGCGCTTCGCGGCGGCCAGCACCGCGCCGGCCGTCACGGACATGCCCAGCAGCGACGTGCCGTACGGCGTGAAGTAGTAGACCGACAGCGTGAACACGTAGTTGCAGAACGTGACCAGGCCGATGATCCAGATTGCGGGCATGCGCACGACGGTGCCGAGATCGCGGAACGTGACCTGCTCGCTCTTGTCGATCTTCGTGTCGTCGTCGCGCATCTTCCAGAACACCAGCAGGCCGGACAGGATGGTGATGACCGAATAGAAGACGATGACCTGCTTCATGCCGGCGATGTCGTTCTTGCCGTCGGCGTTGACGCCCAGACGGAACGCGATCACCGCGAGCGGCGTCATGATCGCTGCGACCACGCCGCGCGCGCCCTCGAACCAGCCGAAGGACTTGCCCTTGTCGTCGTCGCTGGACAGCACGCGTACGGCCTTCACGCAGCACGGCCAGAACGCGAACAGCGACGTGAAGCCCCAGAAGGAGTACAGGATCACCAGTTCGACGAAGTTCAGCGGCAGCAGGTGGACGAAACCGCCCAGGCCGGTGCCGACCAGCGACAGCGACAGCAGCAGGCGGATGCTCACGCGGTCCGCCAGATAGCCGCCGAACAGGTAGGAGATCATGCCGAACACGCCGAAGATGCTGCCGAACACGCCGATCTGCACGTTGGTCAGGTGGTACGCCTGCGCGTAGGCGTCGTAATAGTCGTAGTGGAAGTACGGCAGGCCGTAGATGATGGAGCCGCCGGCGGCGACCAGCAGGATCGCCACGAAGTTTCGGCTGGTTTTCTCGCCCATGCCGAGTTTGCGCAACAGACTCATCGTTTCCTCGCTTTCTCGTCTCTTGCTGTTCCGTTCGTCGCATCGCCGGCCGCTGACCGCCGTAAGTGTCGTCGTGTCGGCGGCGTCGGCGGACGGTATGACCGCGGATCCGTTGTGTCATCGGCTGCGACGGTGCGGAAACGTGAACAATGTAGCAATGCGACGTTGCGTGGGCATGATGCGTTCCGCGCAGTGAGCGGAATGACTGAAGCGGTTGCGTCGGGCGAGCGCGAGGAGCGCGTATGCGGAATATGTGGTGGACGGCATGGCACGGTCAGCGCGGGCCTGATGCGCCGGTGCGCGAGTCGATGCGGGTGCCGGTCGACTGGTTCGGTCAGCGTGGTTCGGTCAGTGCGTGAACAGCGAGCCGGGGAATCCGCGGCTGACGGAGGCGGTGCGGTCGGGGCGCAGGATCGCGCATTCGAAACCGAATCGTGCGGCGAGCGCGTTCGGATCGGCGACGAACAGGGCGGTGGCCAGGCCGTCGGCAAGGGCGGTGGGATACCTGACCGCGGGATCCGCGTCGACGTAAGTCCAGGTCGCGGCCACGTCGTCGACGGGACGGCCGTCGATCGCGTTGATGAGATGATGCAGTTCGAGACCGCCGGCGGACCGCCAATGCCGGCGGCTGGGGGCGCTCGCGCAGAGCGCGCCGTGCGTCACGGTTGCGGTGCCCACGGCGCGTGTCGTATCGGACGGGTCTTCTAGTGCGATCGTGACGGGATGATGCGGCGAACGGACGAATAGGTCGCCGCCCGCATCGATGAGCAGATAGGGACAATCCGTGGGGGAAGTCATCGCGGCGACGAGATCGACGAGATACCCCTTGCCGCAGGCGCCGAAATCGAGATGTACCGGGCGGCGCGTGACGAGCGTGGTGCCATGGTCGCCGTTGCGCGTAACGTCGTCCCGCCACGTCGGCCGGCCGTGGATCGCGCCGAGCCGCGTGGTCGCGTCGTCGGCCAATGCGAACGAATACCGCGCGTCGTAGCCGAGCCTGATGAGATCCTCACCCACGCACGGGTCGATCGCGCCGTCCGTCGTGTCGACCAGCGCATCGACCAGGTCGAACAGGCCCGCCGCCCAATCCGGGAACTCGAACCGGCCGCCGCGTGTGGCCCGGCCCATCGTGGCCACGGTCGAATCGTCACGGAACCGCGACAGCACGGATTCGTACTCGCCGATGAACGCGGCGATGCGCGCTTCGAGCGCGTTCGCAGCCGTCGTATCGGTCGCCGCGCTGCCGCTCGGTCGCGCGATCATTCCGGTCCCCAGCGCCTTGGGGAACGCCATTACCCGCGGCATGTGCCCGCTCAGTTCGCTCATGCGCCCATGGTATCGCCGGCCCCGGCACCGGTGCTGCGTTCCGGGAATCCCGATACGCCCGCCGGTTGCGTGTGTCGACGGGCGTGCCATCGGTGGCTTTGTGACCGTGGAATCGCGGCGTTCGGCGCGGACGAGGGTGAACGAGGGTGCAATGGGGCAATCATCGCAGTGATGAACGGGGCATGAACAATCGCGCGTGCTGTCCGAAAAGCTATGCAAATGCTGGGATTTTACTGGATTTTGTCGTCGGGGGGGGGTAATCCAGATGGTGGATCAGCATAACCGAAAGAGGTCTGTCGCGACATGCGGAGGCAGTGTGAGCCGAAGCCGCGGGCTAATTGAATGCTGTAATGCCCATCGAACAAAGGAAGAGCATGGGAGAAGAACACCCAACGAAGGGACGTGGAGGCGTGCGCAGCGCCGTCGCGGCTTTTGCCGCGGTGGCGACGCTGCTCGGCGGCGGCATAGTCGCCCCGATCGCGCTCGCAGATCCATCCGCTGACGCGAATACGTCGACGTCACAGTCGGCGAATGCCGCGCAGGATAGCAAGAACACCGATACGACGGCCAAGGATTCGGCCGGCACCGGCACACAGTCGGATGCCAAGACGATCACGTCGGTCGCCGATCCCGGACTGATCCGCGCGATCGCGGGTCAGTCCGGTCTGAAACTGCCGCAGACCGTGACCGCGACGTACAGTGACGGCACGACCGCGGGCGTCGCCGTGATCTGGTCCGGCAATGGCTACCGGTCCGACGACGATCTCGCCAAGCTGTCGGCCGGCACCTACGAGTTCAAGGGCACGGTCGACGGTACCGACCAGCAGCCGACCGCGACGTTGCAGGTCGCGCCGGCCGCGAATGCGGACAAGAAGGCCGACGCGAAGGCCGACCAGCAGGCCGAGGGTGACAAGGCCGCGCCGCAGTCTGATTCGGTCCCTGAAGGCAAGACCGTCGAATCGATCGCACCCTACGATTACGGCAAGGAAGCGGTCGGCATCACGCCGGACTTCACCTGGCAAGGCGTCACCGTGACCTACACCGACGGTACCAGCGATTGGCTGTACCCGGCGTGGGGCAAGATCGATTCCTCCAAGGCCGGCACGGTCACCGTCGAAGGCACGGTCGACGGCACCGACATCAAGGCCGAGGCCACGATCGAGTTCGTCGATATCGCGAGCATCGAAAAGCCGGAAGCATACACGCTGCCGGGTCAGTATCCGGATCTGTCGAACTACGTGACGGTCGCGCTGACCGACGGCACCGAACTGTCGCGGTATCTGTCGTGGACCTGGCCCGCCGACACCGACTGGTCCTCCACCAAAGACGGCCAGAATGTGACCGCAACGGGCACGCTGGAGAACTCCGACGACAAGCTGACCACCACCGGCACCGTGCATGTGCGCGACGTCGTCTCGTATGAGCCGGTCGAAGTCAGGACCCTCAAGGGTGTCGCCCCGTCAATGCCGAATACGGTCACCGCGAAGCTGAGCGATGGCAAGTCCGGCGACTTCTCCGTGTCCTGGGCCGACATCGATCCGAGTCAGTACGCCAATGCCGGCACGTTCACCGTGGAAGGCACAGTGAACGGCAGCGACAAGAAGGCGACCGCCACGGTCACCGTGCAGGACTACAAGCCGCTCGAAAGCGTGTACGTCTCCACCGGTATCGGCGATTCGCCGTATCTGCCGGGCAAGGTGAACGTCACGCTCGACGACGGTACCCTCGAGTCGTACCAGGTGAGCTGGCCGAGCATCGACGAGAGCCAGTACACCAAGACCGGCACGTTCATCGTGACCGGCCAGCTGGTCGACGACAACTGGAACGATCTGGGCATCGACGTCACGGTCACCGTGCAGGTGCTGCCGATCCGCGAGGTCCAGACCCGCACCGACTACACGATCCCCGGTCTCGCGCCGGATCTACCGAGCCAAGTCCAGGTCACGTTCAGCGACGGCACCTCCTCGTACCGTGACGTGACGTGGGAGAACATCGACCCGTCCCAGTACGCCGAACAGGGCGAGTTCTCGGTCAGGGGCACCGTCGCGTACACCGACATATTCGCCGTCGACACGATCCGCGTCGTGCCGATCACCAAGGTGAACGACGATTCGACGCTGACGACGCTCGTCGGCGTCAAGAAGGACCTGTCGTCCTATGTGAGCGTCACGTTCGCGGACGGCCGTACCAGTTCCTGGAACGTGACGTGGGATGCGGTGGATGATGCCAAGTGGAATACCATCGGCACGTTCGACGTCGTCGGCAAGCTCGACCACACCGATCTGACCACCGTGATGCATGTGACGGTCGCAGGACTGAAGAAGACCGAGTATTCGCAGAAGACCTACGTCGGCGGCGGGTTCAGCCAGCCGGATCTGGAACTGACCAACGGCCAGTCGCTCGCGTCGTGGAACTATGAGGCCACGTGGTCTCCGGACCCGTACGACTCCGAGCTGTACAAGAAGCCCGGCGAGTACGATTTCACCGGCGCGATCAAGGGCGCCAAGCTCACCTTCACCGTGCATCTGTCGGTGCTTTCCATCAAGAGCATCAAGCAGCCGGATCCGGTGACCACCGTCACCGGCGTCGCCCCGTCGCTGCCGGACTACGCCTACATCATGCTTTCCGACGGGTCGACCAAGTCGATGTACATCAGCTGGAAGGCGATCGACCCGAGTCAGTACGCCAAGCCCGGCACTTTCTCCGCGGAAGGCACGATCGACAGCATCGGCAAGGGCGTGACGGTTACCGTCACCGTCCTCGACAGTCAGAAGACCAAGGAAGTCACCGTTTCGACGCTGAGCGAGTTTGCGCCGACGCTGCCGTACAACGTGAAGACCACGCTGTGGGACGGCACGTCCCGCGACGTGCAGGCCCAGTGGGAGAACCCGGATCCGTCCTCGTACAAGGCGCCCGGCTCATTCGATGTCAAGGGCTATCTGCTCGGCTCCGAGATTCCGATCGTCGCGCACGTGAACGTGTACGATCCGGCCGATCCGGTCGTGCAGACGGTCACCACGACCGTCGGCGTCACCCCGCAGAACATGTCGACCACGTACCTGAGCGTCACGCTCACCAACGGCGACGTGTTCCAGACGCCGTACGACGATCCGATCACATGGGCCGCGATCGATCCGAGCCAGTACGCCAAGGTTGGCTCGTTTGAGGTCGAAGGCACGTTCTTCGCCAAGAGCATCAAGCTCTACACCCGCGTGAATGTCGGCGAGGTCTACGGCTGGGCCAACGGGGCCAACCCGTACATGACCACGTACGTGGTCGGCTCCGGCGACTTCACGTTGCCGCAGACCCTGGGTGCCTTCACCGCCGACGGCGACTACGCATCCCTGCCCGTCACCTGGGATTCGTTCGACAAGAGCCTGCTCACGAAGGACGGCGCGACCATCACCGTCAACGGCAAGTCCACCGGCTCCAAGCCGCTCACCGCGAAGGCCGTGATCTCCGTGGTCGGCGTCAAGTCGGTGAACGAGATCAACGACGTGACCGTAATCGCCGGCACCATGCCGACGCTGCCGTCTTACGCTACCGGCAAGCTGTCGAACGGCGACGACTGCAACCTGTACGTCACCTGGGATTCGATTAAGCCCGAGCAGTACGCGAAGGCCGGCTCCTTCACCGTCAACGGCAAGGCCGGCGTCAGCTACTCCGGCGACAAGACCATCCCCGTGTCGATCAAGGTGAACGTCGTGAACGACATCGCCTCCGCCGAGGATGCGGACGTATGGACCGTGCCGGGAGTCAAGCCGAACCTGCCGAGTGAGGTGGCCGTCACCTACCCGAAGTCCGTCGCGGCCAGCATCGGCGCCTTCTTCAAGGCGATCGTGCGTGCTGCCACCGGCAGCGACGACGCCGAGGCTACGCAGTACCTCAACGTGACGTGGGATGACATCAACCCCGACCAGTATGCGAAGGACGGCTCCACGTTCACCGTGGAAGGCACGATCGAAGGCAGCGAGGTCAAGGCCAAGGCGACCGTCACGGTCTCCGCGATCAAGACCGTCAAGCTCCCGCCCGTCACCACCGTCGCGCGGAGCTATCCGTCCCTGCCGTACAAGGTCGACGTCGTCACCAACGACGGCGCGACCCGTCAGATGAGCGTGATGTGGGATTCGATCCCGGCCAGCTCCTACCAGGAGCCGGGGTCGCTGTTCACCGCCACCGGCAACGCATATATGTCCGACAGCGGACTGAGCGATTACTCCATCCCGGTTAACGTCACCGTGTCCGTGAGCAAGGTCACCACGGTCGTTGTCTCCTCGATGGACGGCCTCGTCACCGAAGCCGGTGTCAGGCCGCTCCTGTTCGACAACCTGCCGGTCGAGACCACGTCCGGCCAGGTGCTCGCCGCCCCGGTGTCCTGGGACAACATCAAGCCCGCCTCCTACGCCAATCCCGGCACCTTCGAGGTCACAGGCCATCTGACGGCGGTCGGCGGCGATGCCGTCTCCGCCGCCGGCCTAGAGACCGCCCGTTCGCTGGACTCCCGCGCGACCGTAGACAACGGCACCGTCAAGGTGAAAGTCACGGTCATCGCCGCCCAGGACGAGCCGCAGATCAGCCTCGTCGGCTACACCACGAACACGATCACCCCGAGCAAGGACTTCACCCTGCCCACGAACGTGACCGTGCTTATGTCGGACGGTTCGATGCGTTGCGCTTACGGATGCGCTAGTGGACAGCCCGTGACGTCCGTGAATATGGACGGCCCGAAGGTCACTTGGGACACCTCCAAGCTCGACCTCACCAAGCCCGGCAACTACGACATCGTGGGTACCGTGGAAGGTACGACCAAGAAGGCGCACTACTACCTGACCGTGGCCGATGCCGCGGCCGGTACTCTCACCGGATTCGAGCCGATCACCAAGCAGTTCGCGGCCGGCACCAAGGCCAAGGACGCCGCGGCCACCCTGCCGCAGCAGGTCACCGCAAAGTACTCCGACGGCACCACCCGATTCGTCGAAGTCGCCTGGGATCTGACCCCGCTCACCGATGATGTGCTGAACAAGGTCGGCACCACGATCGAACTCAACGGCAACGTCGACGGCACCACGATCAAGGCGAAGGCCACCATTGAAGTGGTTGAGTCCGCCGCGATGCCGCAGCAGCCCGCCGACGTGACCGTCTCGACTCCGGAAGGCGTCAAGCCGACCCTGCCGAAGACGATCACGCTCAAGTACGCTAACGGTTCCGCCACGTCCTCCGCGGTCACTTGGACCGCGTTCGGCGATAACCTGTGGGCCGACGGCAAGGGCGGCACCACGTTCGACGTCACTGGCATCACCGAGATTGGCGCGTTCACCGTCACCGCGCACGTCACGGTCACCAAGGTCAAGAAGTACACGTTCACGTTCGACGCGAACGGCGGCACCCTGGCCGACGGTACCGGTGCCACGGTGGTCGTGCGCGAAGGCGCCCAGCTCAAGGCTCCGGCCGATCCGGTGCGCTCCGGCTACGTGTTCGCCGGCTGGTATGACGCCGCGGAAGGCGGCAAGAAGGTCACGTTGCCGTTCACCCCGACTGGCGACGAGTACGCGCAGACCCTGTACGCGCACTGGACCGAGAAGCCCGTGCCGGCCGAGTCCGTTTCGATCTCCGGCGACGGAGTGAAGGACGGCAAGGCGACTGTGGCCAAGGGCAAGACTCTGACCGTCAAGGCCACCGTCATCCCGGCCAACGCGACCGACCCGTCCGTCACGTGGACGTCGTCCGATCCGACCGTCGTGTCCGTCACCGCCAACGCTGACGGCACCGCGACCATCACCGGCGTCAAGGGCGGCAAGGCGACCGTCACGGCCGCGACCAAGCCGCTGGACGGTGTGTCCGGCGACACGGCCAAGACCGCGTCGATCGACGTCACCGTGCCGGCCTCCGTCGCGTCCATCGCCGCCAAGGTCAGCAAGACCGCGTACACCAAGGGCGACACGTTCGACCCGTCGACCGTGACCGTCACCGCCACGTTCGACGACGGCACGAGCCGCACGCTCAAGTCCGACGAGTACACGCTCTCCGACACCACGCTCGACACGGTCGGCGGCAAGACCGTCACCGTGACGTACAAGGCGAACCCGGCCGTCACGACCACGTTCACGCTGACCGTCGCACAGCGCTACTGGACCGTCACGTTCGACTCGAACGGCGGTTCCGCGGTCGCGTCGCAGCAGGTCGCGGACGACGGCGCGGCGCACGTCGCCAAGCCGGTCGACCCGACCCGCGAAGGCTTCGCGTTCACGGGCTGGACGACCGACAAGGACGGCAAGTCGCCGTACGGATTCGACGTTCCGGTGACCGGCGACCTGACGCTGTACGCGCAGTGGAAGGACGCCGCGGCCCCGGTCATCTCTGGCGCGAACAACGTGTACGTCGTCCAGAATTCGACGTTCGACCCGCTGGCCGGCGTGACCGCCACGGATAACGTGGACGGCAAGGTCGAGGTCAAGGTCTCCGGCGACGTCGATACGTCCGCCAAGGTCGGCACCGTGTTCACGCTCACTTACACCGCCACCGACAAGGCCGGCAACACTGCCACCGTCACGCGCAAGGTGACCATCATCGAGAAGACCGTGGATGTGGACTCGTCCAAGACCACGATCACCGGTGAGGGAGTCAAGGACGGCAAGGCCATCGTGAAGAAGGGCGAGACCCTGGCCATCGCCGCTTCCGTGGCTCCGGCCGACGCGACCAACGTGCGCGTCGCATGGTCCTCTTCCGACGAGAAGGTAGTCACGGTTGAGGCCGGCGAAGGCTGGAACGCGACAGTCAGGGCGCTGCGCGGCGGCAAGGCGGCCGTCACGCTCAAGGTCTACCAGGCCAACCCGGTCGGCCTGACCGCCGGCAAGGAGAAGCTTGTAGCCACCAAGACCATCGAGATCACCGTGCCGAAGACCGCCGCATCGGTCGAGCCGCTTGCCGACATCGCCGTGTTCGCTGGTCGCAAGCCGAAACTGCCGACCACTGCGACCGTGGTCTACGATGACGGCTCCAAGGAGTCCGGCAAGGCGATCACGTGGGACGACGAGCAGTTCGTCGACTGGCCGAAGGCTCAGATCGGCTTCTCCGTCGTGCTGAACGGCACGGTCGAAGGCCTGCCGGTCAGCGTCAAGGTCACTGTGGTCGACGACACCGAAGCTCCGGTGTTCTCCGGCGTCGATGACAAGACCATCTCGGTCGGCACCGCGTTCGACCCGCTGGCTGGCGTCACCGCCAAGGACAACGCCGACGGCGACGTGACCGCGAACATCAAGGTCGAGGGCACGGTCGACACGACCAAGGCCGGCAGCTACACGTTGACCTACACCGTGTCCGACTCGTACGGCAACGTCACCACGGCGGTCCGCACGATCACCGTGACGGCCGAGCCGGTCAAGCCGGCGCCCGGCGACAACGGTTCCGGCACTGGCTCCGAAGGCCAGGGCGGCGACAAGGCCCCGGCCAAGAAGCCCGACGCGCTGTCCAACACAGGCGCAGTATCCAGCGTAGCCATGATCGCCGCGCTGCTGCTCGCCGGTGCGGGCTTGACGCTCAAGCTCGGTGACCGCCGCAACCGCGGTCGTCATCAGCGCTGAGTACGGCTGAGTGTGCTAGCGACTAGCTGAGATGGTGGCCTCCCGTTCATTGCGGATGGGGGGCCACCGTTTTTTGTCCCCGGAATCGAGTGTTGCTCGATGCCGAACTGGCTTGGTGAAGACGGAACGTCACTATGTTCGCGTGATTGTGATGTGGCCGCGAACATAGTGACGGTAATGGGGGTTGAAACGTCGCTATGTTCGCGCCGTATAAGCGATCACGCGAACATAGCGACGGAAACTGCGCTACCATTGACATAGTGTCAAAGGAGGTTCGAGGATGAACAAAGAGACGCGTACTCCGGCTGCAACGGCTGCAACTGCCGTCAAGGACCTGCCCGCCGCCAAGGTCTGGGCGTTCGCGACCGGCCAGTTCGGCTGGGCGCTCCTGAGCGGCATCATCTCCAACTGGCTCGTGTACTTCTACCAGCCCGACGCCGAAACCATCGCCCAGGGCCAGACCGTCTTCGTGCCGCAAGGCCTCGTCATCCTCGGGATCGTCACCGTCGTCGGCGGCATCACCGCGTTCGCCCGCTTCTTCGACGCGTTCGTCGACCCCGCCGTTGCGAGTCTCTCGGACCGCAGCAAGTCCCCTCGCGGCCGGCGCATCCCGTTCCTGCAGTTCGCCGCGCTCCCGCTCGCCGTCGTCACCGTCCTCGTCTTCTGGAGCCCGGTCAACACGACCAGCTGGGCGAACGCCGCGTTCCTGTTCGTCACCGTCATCGGCTATTACATCGCGCTCACGTTCTACTGCACGCCGTACAACGCGCTCATCGCCGAACTCGGCCACGACTCGAAGCAGCAGCTCAACATCTCCACGACCATCTCGTTCACGTTCATCGCCGGCACCGCCGTCGCCTACGTCGCGCCGGTCATCTGGGGCGCGCTCGTGCCCGGGCTCGGCCGCGTGAACGCGATCCGCGTGACGTTCACGATCCTCGCCGCGATCGCGTTCGTCTGCATGCTCGTGCCCGCGCTCGCCATCGACGAGCGCGAATACGTCGACTCCAAGCCGACCAGCGAGGACACGCTCACCTCGCTCAAGGAGACGTTCCGCGACCGCGAATTCGTGAAGTTCGTCAGCTCCGACATCGTGTACTGGATCGCGATCACGATGTTCCAGACCGGCCTACCGTTCTTCGTGACCAGCCTGCTCAAGCTCCCGGAGACGAGCACGACGATCTACTTCGTGCTCATGACCGGTGTTTCGGTGCTGTTCTATCTGCCGGTGAACATGTTCGCCGGGCGCGTCGGCAAGAAGCGGCTGATGCTGGTCGGATTCGTGATCTTCACGTGCGCGTACGTGTTCGCGTCGCTGCTCGGCTCGGGCGCGTTGGGCGCGATCCCGGCGATGGCGCAGGGCGTGGTGCTGTCGGTCGCGTGCGCGATTCCGATGGCGATCTTCGGCATCCTGCCGCAGGCCGTGGTGGCGAACATCGCAGGCGCGAGCTCGAAGACGACCGGCGAGGACCGTCAGGGCATGTTCTACGCGGCCCGCACGTTCGCGATGAAGATGGGACAGAGCCTGTCGATGCTGCTGTTCACCGGCCTGAGCACGATCGGTGCGGGTTCTGGCTTCGGCTATCGCGCGGCCGCCGTATGCGCGGCGGTGCTGTGCGGCCTCGGCGGGCTGATCTTCGCGTTCTACGACGAGAAGAAGGTGCTCGCCGTGCTGGAGGCGTGATCACCTCGGGATGCGTATGTGGCCGATGCCTTTCTTCAAATCCTGAGGCAGTTTTTCGGATTGGCAGGAGTCCTTCTTCAAACTTTGAGGCAGCGTTCTCCGGCGAACAAAGGAAAAACCGTCGTTCTGCCCGTTCCCGACCCCCATTGGTCAGGGAAGGAGCGCCTCAAGGTTTGGAGAAAGACCTCTGCGCAGCGGTGAAACTGCCTCAGGGTTTTGAGAAAGGTCCAGCCGAGGGTTGGCGCCGGTTCGCTGATGTCCGTGGAGGGTGATTTTGCGCATCGAACGATAATCCGTGACGCGTTATGATGCCGTAGCCCCGTGCCGGCCAATCGTTGCGAGAGGTTGGATATGACACGGCGTGTTGTAGGAGGCATCTGTAGCGAAATATCGGATGGTGAGACGATGGCGGGCGGATTTTGACACCCACGACGTTGATATTCCGCCATAATCGTGCCTCTACCGCAAACCGGTCAAAAAATCAAGACTGTTTTTTCCGGAAGTTTCCTCGTAATTTATTGCGCGGTGGGCGTCAAACGCCCTATGCGCATATGAGAGGAAGCTTCGCCAATGTCGAATCGTGCCATGATGACGGCCGCCACGCACGCCGTGAACGGCGGTTCGGTCGCGCGCACGGCAACTCGTACGATCGCCAAGGCCACGGTTGCCGCGATCGCATTCGTCGCCGCGCTCGTGACCATGCTGAGCCTTGCCGTTGCGCCGATCTCCGGCACGACCGCGCAGTCGATCCTGCCGGTCACGCAGACCGCGGTCGCCGACGACTCGACCGATTCGGCCGTCGACTACGAAACGTGGGCCGCCGTCGCCAAGGCCATCGACGAGCAGCTGCAGGACGGTCTTAAGGAATACACGTCCGGCAACACGGCCGGCTCGACGTCCAAGTTCATGGCCGCGTACAACACGATCTACGTCGCGTCCAACTTCACCGCCGTCGTGCGCGACTCGGTCAGCTCCGACAAGCAGGCCGCGCAGCAGCAGGCGTTCCAGGACATCCAGAACCTGTCGTACACCGCCGGCAACGACGACCAGCTCAAGCAGAAGATCTCCGATCTGGTCAACGATCTGAACGCGACCGCGCAGCAGCTCGACGCCAACGCCGATCTCGCCAACCCGAAGCAGTACTCGGCCGACCTGCAGGCGCAGATCGCCAAGGAACGCAAGGAACTCGACGCCAAGAAAAAGAAGAACCCGGGCAAGGGCAACCGTTCGTGGACCGACGTGGCCAACGAGATGACCCCGATCCTCGACAACGCGTACAAGGCGTACGCGGCGGGCGATGCGGCCAAGGGCGCGACGCTCGTGAACAACGCGTACTACCAGTATTACGAAAAGCTCGGCTTCGAGAAGAACGTGATGAACGCGATCAGCGGCGACCGCGTCTCGCAGGTCGAATACCAGTTCAAGATGTGCCGCAAGTCGATGAACACCGGCGCGGACCTCAAGAGCACCAAGAAGCTTATCGACGACCTCAAGGCCATGCTGGTCAAGGATGCGGGCATCCTCGACGGCGGTGCGGCCGACAAGGAAGGCGGCTTCACGAAGTTCATCACCAGTGCGGTCGGCCAGGCGTTCCTGATCCTCATCCGCGAGGGTCTTGAGGCGCTGCTCGTGGTCGCGGCCGTGGTGGCGTACCTCGTCAAGTCCGGCAACAAGCGCTTCACCAAGTGGATCTACCTCGGCGTGCTCGCCGGCCTTGCGGGCGCCGGGCTGGTCGCGGTGATCTTCGTGCTCGCGTTCGGCGGCTCCGGCCCGATCCAGGAGATCATGGAAGGCGTGTGCGCCCTGATCGCCATGGGCATGCTGCTGTGGACCAGCAACTGGATGCTGAATAAATCGTCGGTCGAGGCGTGGAACCGGTACATTCGCACCAAGACCGAGGCGGCCGTCAAGTCCGTGTCCGCGCAGGTCGAGTCCGGCGATCACGTCGCGTTCGGCACGGTGATGTCGCTCGCGATGCTGAGCTTCCTCGCGGTGTTCCGCGAGGGCGCCGAAACGGTGATCTTCTACCAGTCGATCTACTCGATGAGCCAGGACACGAAGGGCATGTGGACGGGCGGCATCGCCGCGGCCGTGGTGCTCGTGATCATCTTCTTCGTCATCCGGTTCACGTCGGTGAAGATTCCGATCGGCCCGTTCTTCCTCGTCACGTCGATCCTGATGTCGGTGCTCGTGGTCGTCTTCGCGGGCGGCGGCGTGCACGCGCTCATCGAAGGCGACGCGCTGCCGGCCACGTACCTGCAGGGCGTGCCGACGAACGACTGGCTCGGCTTCTACCCGTACGTCGAGTGCATCGTGGCGCAGGTGATCGCGGCCATCGCGGTGATCGCGCTGTTCGTGGTCGGCTTCGTCAAGCAGCGCAAGGCCAAGGACCGTGTTTGCTGTTCTGATGGAGGGGTGGGAATAGTTAGAGGCTTCTAGGCAGAATGGGTGGTGCCTAAACCTA
>NZ_WHZW01000018.1:0-19739 GCF_010667685.1 Bifidobacterium aerophilum
GACCGATACCGTTCGCGCTCATTCCCGATGAGGCACCACCACACCCTACGCGCTCAAAAAACGTGAGGCACGTCGCCGGCCGTCGTTCTGCCCACCGCTGACGGTAGACTTGGCCCATACTGTCGGTATTCGTCATCTTTCGCGAAGGACATCATGACCACGTTCCATTCCACGCGTTCCACCACCGATTCACTGACCTCGAAGGAGGCCATCCGCTTGGGTCTAGCCGACGACGGCGGCCTGTTCGTGACCGATTCGCTCGGCGAGACGAAGGTCGACATCGCGGATCTCGCCGGCCGTTCGTATCAGGCGATCGCGTACGACGTGCTGCATGCGCTGCTGCCGGACTTCGGCGAGGACGAGCTCAAGGACTGCATCGCCGCCGCGTACGGCACGCAGTGGTCCGACGAGCGGATCACGCCGCTCAAGCCGGTCGGCGACGACTACATCCTCGAACTGTTCAACGGCCCGACCTCCGCGTTCAAGGACGTCGCGTTGCAGATCCTGCCGCGGTTCATGGCACGTACCGCACCGGCCGGCGGCGACGGCGCCGACCACGCGGACGAGAAGATCATGATCCTGACCGCCACGTCCGGCGACACCGGTAAGGCCGCGCTGGCCGGATTCGCCGACGCGCCGGGCACCGCGATCACCGTGTTCTACCCGCAGGGCAAGGTGTCGCAGGTGCAGGAGCTGCAGATGACCACCCAGACCGGCTCGAACGTGAACGTCGCCGCGGTCGAGGGCAATTTCGACGACGCGCAGTCCGCGGTCAAGCGCATCTTCGGCGACCGCGAGCTGGCCGGACGTCTCGCCGCCGACTCGCATGTCGTGCTGTCGTCCGCGAACTCGATCAACGTGGGCCGTCTCGTGCCGCAGGTCGTCTACTACTTCTCCGCGTACGCGCAGCTGCTGGAACAGCAGGTCATCAACGTGGGAGACGAGGTGGAGTTCGTCGTGCCGACCGGCAACTTCGGCGACATCCTCGCCGGCTACTATGCGAAGCGTCTCGGCCTGCCGGTCAAGCATCTTGTCGTCGCGTCCGACAAGAACAACGTGCTGTTCGACTTCCTGACCTCCGGCACGTACAACCGTCAGCGTCCGTTCTATCAGACGATCTCGCCGTCGATGGACATCCTCGTCTCCTCGAACCTCGAGCGCATGCTGTACTACTTCGCCGAAGGCGACACGCGGCTGATCTCGATGCTCATGAACGATCTGAAGAACTGGGGCACGTACGAGGTTCCCGAACCGCTGCTGGCGAAAGTGCGTCAGCTGTTCGGCTGCGGCTGGGCGAACGAGGACCAGGTGCGCGAGATGATCGCCGACTGCTGGGCGAAGAACCGGTACGTGATCGACCCGCACACGGCGTGCGCGTATTTCGTGGCGCAGCAGATGCCGCGCGACCCGCTGACCCCGCGCGTGATCCTCGCGACCGCCAGCCCGTACAAGTTCCCGCGCACGGTCAACGAGGCGCTCGGCTTCGACGCGACCGGCACCGATTTCGACTGCATGGACGTGCTCGCGCGCGAAACGGGCACCGTGGCGCCCGCCGCGCTGCGCGGCCTTGAGCATGCCGACGTGCGCTTCGACACCGTCGTGCCGATCGACGGCATGGAGGACTTCGTGGAGTCCGCCGCCAAGGCGCTGTGATTCGTCCGGAACTCCGCGTGGGCTGACCCTACGCGGACACTGAGCGAAGGCCGTTCCCGAACCTATGTCGGGAACGGCCTTCGTGGTATATGGCATACACATCGCGTTACACCATGAGCGGCGGCACGGTGATCGGCATCGTGATCGTGGCGAACAGGTCGATGCAGATCACGCCGATGGTCGTTGGCTGCACGGCCCAGGCCCATTCATGATCGTTCCCCTTGTCTGCCATTGCGTTCGTTGATGATGCGGATCACCGCTTACAGGACGCGCGGCGCGTCGGCGAAATCGAAGAGAACGCCGTCGGCGGCGTCGCAGATGGCGGGCCAGTCGGCGTCGGAGGAGTCGTCGTGCATGGCCCAGACCTTCATGCCCGCCGATTTCGCCGAGCGTATGCCGATGAGCAGATCCTCGAACACGGTGCAGTCCGCGGGTTCGACGCCGAGACGGGAGGCGGCCAACAGGTAGACGTCGGGGCTGCCCTTGCCCACGTCTCCCGCGTCGTCGACGCTGACGGTCACGTCGAAGAAGTCGAAGATACCGACATGCTTCATGGCCGGTTCACGCAACGTTGGCGGCAGTGAGGTGGCGACCGCCAGTTTCGCGCCGGATTCCCTGAGCCAAGTCAGGTATTCGACCGCATGAGGCTTGGCTTCGACCACGGTGGAGTAGGCGACGCGGGCCATATCGTCCCATTCGTCCATGAGCTGCTCGGGGGTGTCCGGCAGGCCGAACCGGGCGATCGTGTATTCGGCGATCTGCCGGAACTGCATGGACGCGACCTTGATCATGTAGTCTGCCGGCACTTCGATGCCACGACGGCCGAGGAAGTCGATGTCGACCTGATCCCATACGCCCATCGAGTCGAGCAGCGTGCCGTCGAGATCGAAGATGGCGGCTTTGCTGCTGTTGTCGATTCCAGTCATGTAAGTCTCCTTGATATTCGATGTCGGTGGCCTTCGGGCCGGCGTACGTCACGCGGCGAGATCGGCCCCGTCTTCCAATCGCGACGAGCCGAGCAGTTCGCGCGCGTGGTCGAGCGACGCTTCGGATTCGGAGCCGGACAGCATGCGCGCGATCTCACGCACACGTTCGTCGTCCCGCACTTCGGCGACGGTGGTGACGACGCCCACCGCGTCGTCGTCGGCGTCCGGCGGCTCCTTGGTGACGACGAACTGCGCGTCGGCCCAGCTGGCGACCTGAGCCAGATGGGTGACGACGATGACCTGCGCCGTACTCGCAAGACGCGCAAGACGCCGGCCCAGCTCGACCGCGGTCTTACCGCCCACGCCGGCGTCGACCTCATCGAAGATGAACGTCATGGGAGTCTCGCCTCCTGTATGCCGGTCGGCAGCCGACAATTCCATGGCGAGCATGAGTCGGCTCAGTTCGCCGCCGGACGCGCTTTTGCCCATCGGCAGTTCGGGCGCGCCCTCATAGGGCGTGAACAGGAAGGCGATGTCGTCGCTACCGTTCGCGTCGAGCGGCCACGTGGCCGGCCTGTCGGCGTCCGCACCTGCGGCGGCGGCGTTCCCAGCCCGTTCCGCACGGTTCACGACGCGAATGTTCAGAGCGGCGCCGTCCATCGCCAGAGACGACAACTCGCCGGTCACCGTGGCCGCCAACGAACGGGATGCGGCGACACGAGCGTCGTGCAGTTGACCGGCCGCGCTCATGGCGGCAGCGAACAGCCGATCACGTTCCTCGCGCAACTCGGCGATTTTTTCCGGCGATGCGTCGAGGTCCTCCATATCGAATACGGCCTTGTCACGCCATGCGATCACATCGGCCAAAGTCGGCCCCCAGCGCCGGGTGAGCTCTCCGAGTTCGTGGATGCGCGCGTTGATCTCGTCGAGATCGTCGACGTTGTCGTCGACATCAAGTTCCCGCGCCAGCGAATAGACGATGTCGGACAGATCGGCGTTGACGGATTCGAGGCGGTCGGCCAGACCGGCGAAATCACCGTCCGCCCGGATGGCGCGCAATGCCTGCGCGGCGCGGTTGATGAGCTCCGAAGCACCTGCCTCGTCCGCATCGACGCTGACCTGGGAAGCGTCAAGGGCGGCAAGGGCCGCGGAGACGCCTTGCGCGATATCGGCCGCGTTTTCGATGCGCGACCGACGCGCCTTCAGCTCCTCGTCCTCACCCGGCTGCGGGTCGGCCCGGTTGATGCGGTCGATGGATTCCCGCAGATAGTCGGCCTGCTGGCGGGCGGACGCCTCCTGATGCTCCATGCGCGCGAGTCGTTCGTCGAGCGCGCACAACGCGTCCCATGCCTCGCGATAGGCGGCAAGTTCACGTTCGTCGCCTGCGACCATGTCCAGGAATTCGCGCTGACGCGCCGGCGAGGCGATGCGCAGCTGATCCGCCTGCCCATGGATGGTGACCAGTTCTCCGGCCAGATCGCCCAGGACCGCACGCGGCACGGACCGCCCGTTGACGACCGCGCGCGAGCGACCGGATACCGGTACGGTGCGCGAAAGGAACAGCTCGCCGTCCTGTGGGGCGACCCCTGCCTCACGCGCGATGCGTACGACACCGGTCCCTTCGGTTCGCGCGTCATCGTCGCCGACCGCGAATACGCCCTGCGCCCATGATTCCTTTGCACCGGCCGATACGCGTCCGGAATCCGCGGTACCACCCGAAATCAGCTTGAGCGCGCTGAGCAGCATGGATTTGCCGGCGCCGGTCTCGCCGGTGATCGCCGTCATGCCGGCGGCCGGAGTGAGCAATGCGTGCCGGATCGGACCGAGGTCACGGATTTCCAGTTCCTCCAGCATCAGCGCACTCCGTTCCCCTCGATCGAACCGGATGCGCCGGACGTCGGATACGCCACGGCCGCATCATCATCGGACCCGTGTCCGCCCGTCGACGCGCCGACGCCCTCCGGAAACACATGCCCGTGCCGAACGGCCGGCTCTCCGGACGCTCCCCCACGCGCCTGCTCGCGCCATCCGACCACAGGCAGATCGAATTTGGTCACCAGACGATTGGTGAACGGCACGCCGGACAGACGGGCCAACCTCAGCGTGTCCTTCGACTGACGCACCTCGATGCGAGTGCCCTTCGGCAACGCGCGCTGACGTCGCCCGTCGCAGCAGATCCACCCATCCGACATGGAATCGTCGAGGATGTCCAGCGCGAACGTGGAACCGGCACCGATGATCAGCGGCCGCGCGAACAGCGCGTGGGCGGCCAGCGGCACCAGTTGCAACGCCTGCACGTTCGGCCACATGATCGGGCCTCCCGCCGAGAACGCATACGCCGTCGAGCCGGTAGGAGTGGATACGATCACGCCGTCGCATCCGAACGAACTCATCTCCACGTCGTCGACCCGGATCGACAGCTCGACCATCTTGCCCCGGTCCGCCCGTTCCACCGTGATGTCGTTGAGCGCCCAATCCTCCAACGGCTTGCGGGCGCCGGGCAGCCATACGTCGACGTGCGCGATCATGCGCTCGTCTATCGAATAGTCATGTTCCGCGATGCGCCGGATGGCCTCGCTCATCTGGAAGCTTTCGAATTCCGCCAGAAAACCGACATGCCCCAGGTTCACGCCAAGGATCGGCACCTGCGTGCAGTGGACAAGCTCGGCCGCACGAAGGATCGTGCCGTCCCCGCCCAGCACGACGACGATCTCGGTGTTGCTCGGCACCACGGGAGGCTTGGCGCCGAACTCGGGCGCCTCGGTGTTGTCGATGATCGACACCTCGAATCCCGACCGACGCAGCTGCGCCACGGCCTCCGCGACCACCGTGCCGCTTTCGCGAAGACGGGTGTGCGTCACCACCACCGCGTGTCGAACGCCAACCATCGCATCCCCCTTGCCAGCAGGAAACAAGAACAGTCCTCATCTTATCCGAACCAATCGAGATTTCGAACACATGTTCGCATGACACGCCGTCTCCCACCTTGCGGCGCGCCGTGCGAACCGACGGAGGATGCCGCCGTTCTCATATGCAGGGCATAGAATGTGCTCCATCAATCATGAAGGACCGTCAGACACCACCGCGGACAAGGAGGAAGCGATGTCGAACCTCGTTTTTGACGAATCCTCATCCAATCGCGAATCCTCACGCGGATACGCCTGGTGGTTCTCCGGAGACACGTTCGAGAAGGCCGCGGCGGAGGAACGTCACGCCACGCATCGGCATACGTTCCGCCAGCATATGACCTCGCACCCCGGCAGGCTGACGATCATTTACTTCATGGCGCTGGTCGTCGTGGCGACCGGTATGCTGATGCTGCCGCAATCCACTCCGCCGGATGAGACCACCACGTTCTCGACCGCGTTGTTCACCGCCGTGTCCGCCCTGTCGACCTGCGGCATCTCGATCGTCAACTCCACCACGCACTGGACGCAGTTCGGTCAGGCCATCCTGCTGGTTTCGGTGCAGATGGGCGGATTGGGCGTCATGACGTTCGCTTCCATGATCGCCCTTGCGGTCAATCATCACATGAAGGCCACGCAACGGCTGCTCACCGCCACGGAGCTGGGCACCACGAAGCTGTCCGAGATCCGCGGCGTGCTCACGGTGGTCATCACCACCACGTTCGTCATCGAGACCATCACGTTTTTCGCACTGTTCCCCGGCCTGTGGTCGATCAACCGGGGCGATTGGGGCAAGACCTCCTGGGAGGCGCTGTTCTTCGCGGTCATGTCGTACAACAACGCGGGGTTCACGCCGGACGGCGCAGGGCTGCATGTGAACAACTGGGCGGTCGGCATGCCGATCATGATGTCGGCGTTCTGCGGCACGCTCGGCTTCCCCGTGCTGCTCAACCTCATGCGGTGCGCCCGCCACCATGTGCCGCCTCGCCGGTGGAGCCTGCACACCAAGGTGACGCTGACGATGACGTTCGCCATCGTCGCCCTGTCGCTCGCGTGGTTCCTGATGGTCGAATGGGACAACCCGTTCCTGTTCAAGAACGCCGATGTGGAGACGCGCCTTCGACACGCCATGGTGGCCGCGGTCATGCCGCGCAGCTCCGGATTCGACCTGTCGTGGATGCCGCAGGTGAGCGAGGCGACGAAGGTGTTCATGAGCATCGTCATGTTCATCGGCGGAGGCAGCACGTCCACCGCCGGAGGCATCCGCGTCACCACGTTCGCGGTGATCCTGCTCGTATGCCGGGCCTCCTTCACCGGACATAAGGACATCAACGCGTTCCGCCGGCGCATACACACGAACGTGGCGATGACGGCCGTCAGCATCACCACCACCTGCCTGATGCTGGTGCTCGGGGCAGCGATGGCGCTGATGCTCGTCGCCGACGCCTCGCTGACCAACGCGTTGTTCGACGCATGTTCGGCGTTCGGTCTGGGCGGCTATTCGGTTGGCGTCGCCCGCGAGGACAATCCCGCCGCACTGGCGATCCTGGCCTTCACGATGATCGTGGGGCGTCTCGGCCCGATGACGATCGCCTATTCGATCAGCCGTCCGCGCGCGATGGAGTCGGTCCGCTACCCCACCGAACCGCTGGTCGTCGGCTGATCGGACGGACGCCCCGCTATGATGCGTATCAGTGGTTTGCCATCGTCCGACCGGTGGCATGGAACCGTCAGGAAAGGAACATGAGGTCATGGCAAGCAATGGCAGAAGCATTCTGGTCGTCGGACTGGGCCGTTTCGGCAGTTCGGTGGCGACGACGCTGGACGCCATGGGTCAGGATGTGCTCGCCGTCGACAAGGATCCCGAACTGGTGAATCGCTGGTCGTCGCAGATTCCCACCGTGCAGGCAGACATGACCGACATGTTGGCTCTCGAACAGCTCAACGCCTCGGATTTCAATACCGCCATCGTCGCCATCGGCGACAGCGTCGAGGCGTCCGTCATCACCACCGGCAATCTTCTCGACGCCGGCATTTCCGACATCTGGGCGAAGTCCGTGTCCAAGGAGCATGCGCGCATCCTGCAGCGCATCGGCGCGCGGCACATCATCAACGCGGAAACCGATGCCGGCAAGCGCGTCGGACATCTCGTCTCCGGCAATTACCTCGACTACATCGAAATCGAGGGCGCGCACACGGTCGTCAAGATCCATACGCCGCAGCATGTGGTCGGCTACAGCATCGAGGACGCGAAGGTGCATGAACGGTACGGCATCACCGTGGTCGGCATCAAGTCCCCCGGCAAGGAGTTCCAGTACGGCTCCAAGGAGCTCATCATGCACCGCAACGACGAGCTCATCATCATGGGCAAGGAAGACCAGATCGACAAGTTCATTCGCGGCTGACACCTACCTATATTGACGGCGATTCCACATCAGCCGAATCCAGCCGGCCCAGTCCAACGAGGGTCGCTCCGGCGTATGCGATGTCAGACCGCATGACTGGGGCGAGCGCCCCGGAGCGTGTCGGACATCACATACGCCGGAGCGACCCGGACACCGCGCTATCGAAACATTTCAGTCATCACATGGCGGGATATGCGAAGCCCGCGCGTACAGCAGGTATTCGGCGTTGCCGTGCGTGCCTTCGATCGGTGAATCGGCCGTGGCGATCACATCCAGACCGTGATCCGCGGCGCATTGCGTCACCTTGTGCAACGCCCGCTCGCGCAGGGCCGGATCCTCGACGATGCCGTGGCGGTCCAATCCCTCGCGTCCGACTTCGAACTGCGGCTTGACCAGCAGCACGATGTGCGCGCCGGACGCGGCGATCCGTGCGATGACGGGTATCACGTAGGTCAATGAGATGAAGGACACGTCGGAGACGATCATTTCGGGCCGGTACGGCAGGTCGTCCGCGGTCACGTCGCGGATGTTGACGCCATCCATGCGTACGACCCGCGGGTCGTCGGCGATGCGGGCGTCCAGCTGGCCGTGCCCCACGTCGAGGGCGATGACCCGCGATGCCCCGCGTCGCAGCAGCACCTGCGTGAATCCTCCCGTGGACGCGCCGATGTCAAGGCATCGCATGCCGTCAGGGTCCACGAGCCCCTTGTCCCGGAACACGTCGAAGGCGCCCACCAGCTTGTAGGCGCCGCGGGACACGTAATCGTCGCCTTTGTCGACGGTGATCGACGACACGTCACCGGACACGTTCATGGACGGCTTGCACGCCGGCTTCCCGTCGACGAGCACCTGACCGGCCCTGATGAGCTTCTGCGCCTTGGATCGGCTGTCGATCAGGCCGAGATCTACGAGCAGCGAGTCGAGTCGGGCCATGACGTCACCGCGTTTCGTCGAGTTCGCGCTGCAACTGGTCGAGAATGGCCTGGAACGTCTCGATCCGCTGCGGGATGTCGGAACCGGCCACGTCGTTCAGCTGCGGGAACCGTTGCCGCAAGTCGTCGGATACCGGTCGTTCGTCCGTTCCCATATCCCGTTGTCCTCCCGTTACGAAAAAAGATCGCGGCCCCATGCCTGATGCAGGGGCCGCGACGGATGTCAGAGCGTGAAATCGGGCAGCGCCACTTCGGTCGGATCGCCGCCGTTGTCGGCGTAGGACCACATCAGGCCGCATGCGGCGCGCAACGCGTCGATGTCGGACGGATCGCTGACCGACAGCATACGGTCGGCGGCATCCAACGAGGCCGTGGCATGGCCGCAATGCCCTGTGCCGCCAGGACCGACTTCGACCTGCGGCATCGCGTCCAGCAGACCGCGCAGGTCCTTGACGATGTAGGTGGGTCGCAGGTGCGCGGGCGCGAGCATGAGCTCGTGCGGATTGGTCACGCCGGTCAAGACCGCCAGCGAATCATATCCGCCGCGGTTGCCCGCTTCGATGTCGGTGTCGAGACGGTCGCCGATCGCCAGGCACGCGTCCTTGGCCACGGGTTGCGAGTCGTCGCCGGCCGCCAGCAGACGGGCCTCGTCGTACATGGCGGATTCGGGCTTGCCGGCCGAGGCGACCGGTTCGACGCCGGTCGCGTTGATGACGGCCTGGATCATCGAGCCGCAACCGGGCGCGATGCCCAGTTCGCGCGGAATCGTCAGATCGCGGTTGGTGACGAAATACGTGGCCCCATGTTCGACGGCGAACGCGACTTCGGCCATCTCCTGCCAACGCATGTCCGGATACCATCCCTGGATGGCGGCGACCGGCGCGTCGGCCGCGCCATCGACCACTGTCAGCCCCTGCCTGGCGACTTCCTCGCGCAGGTGTTCGGCGCCCAGCACCAGCACCTTGGATCCAGCCGGCACATGCCGGCGTACCATGCGCGCGGCGACCACCGAGGAGGTGATGACCTGATGCGGTTCGACGTCGAGATCGAAGCCGCGCAGCTGCTCGGCGACGACACGCTGGAATCGCGACGAATTGTTGGTCGTGTATTCGATGGCCATGCCCGCGGCTTCGGCGCGGCGGATCGACTCGGCGGCGTGTTCGACCGGGTTCTTGCCCCGGTACACCACGCCGTCAAGGTCGAGCAGCGCCAAACGGTAGGCTTCGGCGATCGGCTTGTCGGTTGATTTGAGCATGCCGGTCACTCGGCGTCCGCGGCGTCGGCGTTCTCGTCCGGTTCGGCCGCATCGTCGATGTCGGTCGCCGGTTCGACGGCGGAATCGGAACCGTCCTGCGCCTCTTCGGCCGGCAGTTCGGATTCGTCGTCGCCGGCCTCGCTAGCCTGATCGGAGGTGTCGGACTCGGCAGCCTCGCTCATACCGGCGACTTCCTTCACGTCTTCGGCGTCATCGGCTTCCTCGTCGGAGTCGGCCGCATCCTCGGCGTCTTCCGCTTCGGCTTCCGGCTCATCCTCGGGCGCGTACTGCGCGTCGTCCTCGCTGATGCCGAGCATGTCGAGCTCGTCGTCGGAGAAGCGTTCGAGATCATGGTCGATCACCATGTCGTCGACGGCCTCGTCATCGTCGGCGTACTGCAGTTCGAGCTTGTCGAGCAGCGGGTCGAGATCGGCGGCCTCGTCGCCTCGTCCAGCCTCCTCGAGGAAGTACTGTTCGGCCTGGATGGCGCGCATGCGGTATTCGCCCGGCAGACCCTTGGAACGGCCGATCGTGTGCACGATCTCGATGGCCTTGTCCATTTGTTCGAGGTCGGCGAGCGCGCCGGCGTACACGAGGAACATCTCGACCTTGGCTTCGCCGCGCAGCTGCTTGGCCTCGTCGGAGGTCGCCACTTCGACGGCCTTCTTCGGATTGCCGGTGCCGCGTTCGCAGTCGGCGATGAACGGCAGGTAGTCGGGGAAGCCGTTCATGCGATAGGCGGTGCGGAACTCGCGCAGCGCGAGCTTGTAGTCGCCCTGACGGTACGCGACGAACGCGAGCGTCTCACGGGCGAAGTCGATGCGGGACGCCTGACGGGCCACCCACTTGGCGTGGGCGAGCGCAAGCTCCGGGTTGGATTCCTCAAGCGCGTAGGCGGCAAGGATGTGCAGGCCGATGTTTTCGGCGTGTTCCTTGGACAGGCCGCGCAGGCGTTCGCGTTCGTCGGTCGAGAGCATCGACCATTCCATGCCCTTGGGCATCTTCGGTTCGTCGGGGCGACGCGCGGTGTACGGGTTCTGCGACGGGAAGCTCATCGTGCCGTCGGAGTTGCGGCGCGGACCGCGCTCCATGTACTCGCGGCGCTTGGTCTCGCGGTATTCGCGCTTCTCCTCGGGGGTGAACTCACGACGTTCGCCGTCATGGCGACGCTCGGTGCCGTGTTCATCACGACGGAAATCACGACGATCGTCACGATGGAAGTCACGACGGCCGCCACGGTTGTCGTCACGCTTGAAATCGCGGCGATCCTCGCCGTCACGACGGAAACGCTTCTCGCCGTCGCGCTGGTAACGCGGGTTGTCGCCGCCCTGACGACGATCGCCGTCACGGTGGAAGTCGCGACGATCGTCACGACGGAAACCGCCACGCTCGCCGTCCTTGTGGAAGTCCTTGCGGAACCCGCGATGCTCGCCGTCGTTGCGCTTGAAGTCACGGCGATCGTTGTCGCGATGCTCGCCGTCACGACGGAAATCCTTGCGGTCGTCGTCGCGACGGAAGCCGCCGTTGCCGCGATAGCCGCCACGTTCGCCGTCCTTGCGGAAACCGCCGGACTTGCCGCCGTGGAAGCCGCCGTTGGACTTGCGGAAACCGCCGTGCTCGCCGTCACGATGGAAGTCGCGACGATCGCCGTCACGACGGAAGTCGCGGCCTTCGCCGGCACCTTCGCGATCGCGGCGGAAGCCGCCGTCCTTGTGGAAATCCTTGCGCGCCCCGCCCTTGTGGAAGCCGCCCGACTTGCCGCCGTTGCGGGAGCCGCCGAACGAACGGCCGGAACCGTTGCCGCCGCGGCCGCCCGGACGGCCGGAACCGTAGGATTTGCGATTGCCGTAGGACTTGCCGCCCGAGCGGCCCTGTTCTTCTGCCATTGATGTCCTTAACTGGAAGTTCCCTTCGCCACCTGTTCGGCGGCGAAGGGATCGTTGGTTGGTTGCTTGTGTGCTCTATGGAAAAATCAGTGCTTTTCGACCGCGCCGACGGCCTTCTTGCCGCGGCGGATCAGCGCGAAGCGGCCGTGCAGGAAATCCGCGTCGCCCAGCGTCTGCTCCTCGTCCTCCACGCGGCTGTTGTTGAGGTACACGCCGCCGGACTTGACCGCTCGACGCGCCTCGGAGATCGACTTGAACAATCCGGCCTTCACGCCGGCCTCGATCACGCGATCGCCGGCGGCCACCGCGGCGAACGACCTGGCGCCGTCCTCGCCTTCGACCTTCAGGCCGTCAATCGCGGCCTCAAGCGTGTCCTCGTCGATCGAACCGAGGTTACCGCCGCGGCCGAACAGCGCGGCGGACGCGTCGATCGCGGCCTGCGTCGCGGCCTCGCCGTGCACGAAGCTCGTGACCTCCCACGCCAGCGTACGCTGCGCCTCGCGGGCGCCCGGATTGGTCTTGGACTCCTCCACCAGGCGTTCGATCTCTGCCTTCGGCAGGAACGTGAACGCCTTCAGGAGGCTTTCCATCTCCACGTCGGGGCGGTTGAACCAGAACTGGTAGAACTTGTAGGGGCTGAGCATGGTGCCGTCGAGCCAGACGGCGTTGCCTTCGGACTTGCCGAACTTCTTGCCGTTGGCGTCGGTGATGATCGGGCTGGTGAACACGTTCACCGTGGCGCCGCGCACCTTGCGGATCAGGTCCATGCCGCTGGTGAGGTTGCCCCACTGGTCGGAGCCGCCGATCTCGAGCGTGCAGCCGTATTCGTCGTACAGGTGCAGGAAGTCGTTGCCCTGCAGCACCTGGTAGCTGAACTCGGTGAAGGAGATGCCCTCCTCGGAGTTGAGGCGGCGGGCGACCGTGTCCTTGGCGAGCATGGTGCCGAGGCGGAAGTTCTTGCCGACGTCGCGCAGGAAGTCGATGACGGACATCTGCGCGGTCCAGTCGTAGTTGGACACGAAACGCACCGGATTGGATCCCTCGGTTTCGAGGATGCCGCCGATCTGGTTCTTGAGACGCTCGGCCCAGCCGGCCACCACGTCCTTCGGGTTGAGCGTACGCTCGCCGGACTGGCGCGGATCGCCGATCAGACCGGTGGCGCCGCCGACGAGGGCGATCGGATGATGTCCGGCCATCTGCAGGTGACGCATGTTGATGAGCTGGACGAGGTTGCCGATGTGCAGGGACGCGGCGGTCGGGTCGAACCCGCAATAATAGGTGATCGGCTCTCCGTTCAACGCTTCGGCGAGCTGATCGCGGTCGGTGGACTGCGAAATCAACCCGCGCCATTCCAGTTCATCGAGGACGGAGTCGAATCCGGCCTCCTTGAAATCGATGACGTGAGCCATAACCGTTGTCTCTCCCTATCAAATTGTGGGTTTTTACGCGTCTATCAGTCTCGCAGAACAGGCCGACAGCCGCACGCGCGCGCGAAACAGCGCGCGGAACGGCGCACGGACCACATGCAGACGGAGACTACTTGCGGCCGCGGCGCAGCTTGTCGAACGCGTCGCGCAGTTCCTGCAGCGCCTCGTTGTTGCGGTCGGCGCGCAGGCGCGGGAAGGACGCGATCATACGGCGCTGCTGGCGGTTGAACACGGAATCGGCCGCCTCCCTGACCTTGAGCATGAACTCGGTCG
Organism: Bifidobacterium aerophilum; assembly: GCF_010667685.1. GTDB lineage: Bacteria > Actinomycetota > Actinomycetes > Actinomycetales > Bifidobacteriaceae > Bifidobacterium > Bifidobacterium aerophilum. Next base: position 13,664 of record NZ_WHZW01000018.1, read on the forward strand.
ACATCTCCTTGCCGGACTGCAGCGAGTCGCCGAGCGCGTCGCCGACCATATCGGACGCGCCGCTGACGGCGTCGCCGACGCGTTCCTTCATCGCATCGCCGTACTTGGCGACCATCGCGGCCAGCTGGTCGAGGCTGTCCTCGAAGTGGACGATGCCCGCCACGGTGATCGCCGTATCCAATGCGGTCAGCACGAGGAACACGAAGCTCAGCCAATGCACGACGGGAGCCGGCATCATGTCGGTCACCTCGGCGACGCGCGGCTGCACGACGTCGACGATCACGACGCCGCCGATGCCGAACACGATCGCGCCCAGCAGGCAGATGCGTCCGTTGAGATTGAACCGGTAATGCGAGTAGTCCCACCATCGCGCGTGGAACAGCTTCTCCATCGCCCATGACGTGAAATATTCGAGCAGGCATGCGCCGATCGACGAGACGACGAAGACCAGCACGGGGTTGTCGTGCACCTGGCCGAGCACGACGATGCCGAGCACCGCGCCGGTGCCGTAGATCGGGCACAGCGGGCCGTTGAGGAAGCCGCGGTTGACGGGACGGCGCTCCCTCACCGACACGAGGATCGACTCGTACACCCAGCCGCAGCAGCTGTAGAACAGGAACCAAAGGAACAGCTTTTCCAATGTGAGCAGCATGGGTCAGTCCTTGTCCTTCGTTGTCGCGGCGCGGCGGACCGCGCCCGCGTGCGGCAGCCGCGGACGGTTGAACCGTTGCAGGCTGAACGTCTCCCGGGTGGCGCTGACCTTGTCGGCCATGGTCACCAGGTAGCCTTCGACGTAGCCGGGCGGGGTGGGAGTCAACGGGAACATGTGGTGCGCGATGCTGTCACGTTCGATGGCGTTGAGTTCGAAGTCGCGCAACGCGTTGCGCAGGGCCGTGCGACCGTGGGTGAATCCGTGCATCCGATGATCGCCGTTGTCCCATTCGTGCCAGTCATACAGGAAATAGTCGTGCAGCAGCGCGGCGCGCACGAGCGAACGCAGGTCGACACGATCCCACAGACGCAGGCGGTCGGCGAACCAGACGGCCAGACAGGCGACGCGCAGCGAATGCGCGAACGTGGTGACGCAGCCATGCTGGTAGCAGCCTCGCTCGATGTGCATGTGCTCGTGTTCGATGATGTCGTGGCCGTGCTCGTTGACCAATGCGCGTATCTGGTTGCGTGTCAACACCCTGAAGTTCCCCTTGTCGTCGGTCGTCCGTTCCAGATCGATTGTAGGACGGGCGCGTAACCCGCGCGTTCGTCCGCAGGTATGAGAACGGCCCCGTTGCCGGGGCCGTATATGTCACCGACGCCGCCACGGTCCGATCACGTGGGCCGCGGCGGCGCGATCGGTCAGCGCTGCGGCTGACGCAGCGATTCAGGAGACTTGTATGCCGGACCGTCGGACACGGAGTTCGCGAACGCGCGCAGCGTTTCGATCGACGTCTTCGCGGCGACGATCTGTTCGCGCACGCGCAGCGGCGACGTGCCGCCCTTGCCGTTGCGGGCGGAGACGGAGCCTTCGGTGGAAAGCACCTCACGCACCTCGGGCGCCTTGTCGGCCGGCAGGAAGTCCTTGAACACGTCGATGAAGTCCTCGTCCGTCAGATCCCACAGCTCCTGGCCACGGCCTTCGGCGATCTTCACGCATGCGCCCGACAGCTCGTGCGCGTGACGGAACGGCACGCCGTTCTTGACGAGCCATTCGGCGATGTCGGTGGCCAGTGCGAAACCGGTCGGCGCCTCGGATTCGAGACGATCATGGTCGAACTGCATGGTGGCGACCATGCCGGTGAACGCGGGCAGCAGCACTTCGAGCGTGTCGACCTGGTCGAACACGGCCTCCTTGTCCTCCTGCAGGTCGCGGGCGTACGCGGTCGGCAGGCCCTTGAGCGTGGCGAGCAGGCCGGTCAGGTCGCCGATCAGACGTCCGGACTTGCCGCGGGCAAGCTCGGCGATGTCCGGGTTCTTCTTCTGCGGCATGATCGACGAGCCGGTCGAATACGCGTCATCGAGACGCACGAATGCGAACTCCTGAGTGTTCCAGATGATGATCTCCTCGCTCAGACGGGAGATGTCGACGCCGGTCATGGCGGCGATGAACGCAAACTCGGCGACGAGATCGCGCGAAGCGGTGCCGTCGATCGAATTGGCGGTCACGTTCGAGAAGCCGAGCTCGCGGGCGACCGCGACCGGTTCGAGTCCGAGCGTATTGCCGGCGAGCGCGCCGGAGCCGTACGGGGACGCGTCGATGCGCTTGTCCCAGTCGGCGAGGCGCTGCACGTCGCGCAGCAGCGGCCAGACGTGGGCCATGAGCTGGTGCGCGAGCAGAACGGGCTGCGCATGCTGCATGTGGGTACGGCCGGGCATGACGGTGCGGCCGGCGGCGACGGACTGTTCGATGAGCGCGTTGGCGAGGGACAGCAGGAGCTTGGCGATGACGCGGCTGTGGCGGCGCAGCCACATGCGGATCAGGCAGGCGATCTGGTCGTTGCGCGAGCGGCCGGCACGGAGCTTTCCTCCGAGTTCGTCGCCGGCGATGGCGAGCAGGCCGCGCTCAAGCGCGGTGGCCTCGTCCTCATCGTCCTCGATCGGCGCGAACACGCCGGCGTCGACGCGGCGCTGAAGCTCGTCAAGCGCATCCTCCATGCGCTGCAGCTCGTCGGCGGTGAGGAGGCCGGCACGGCCGAGCGCACGCGCGTGGGCGCGGGAGCCGGCGATGTCGTCGTCGGCCAGACGCCAGTCGAACTGGGTGGACTTGCTCAATCGGGCGAGCTCCGGCGACGGGCCGGATGTGAAACGGCCGCCCCACAGGGCGAGATGCTCGGTGTTCTGCTCGGCGCTGTCGGCCATGCGTGTTGCTCCTTAGCTTCTGATGCTGTTGCTGTGCGTGGATAAGCGGGTAGGCTTCTCATGCTCGTAAACCATCAAAAGCCTACCAGTCTCCGTAACCATTCATGGATGGCCATCGCCCAACGGTCTTATGCGAAAGCCCTTCCCCGCATGGGCAAGGAAGGGCTTGACGGCGTTTTCAGGCAATCAGCGCGCGGCAGACGTCACTCGACGGTGTTGTCCGGCACTTCGATGCCGTTGCCGAAGCGGACGTCGCGGGCGGCGGCGACGCGGGACGGCAGGCCGTAGATGTCGATGAAGCCGTTGGAGGACTTCTGGTCGAAGGTGTCGCCGGAATCGTAGGTGGCGAGCTTGTAGTCGTACAGCGACGAGTCGGAGCGACGGCCGGTGACGACGGCGCGGCCGCCGTGCAGGGTCATGCGGATCTCGCCGGAGACGTACTGCTGGGTCTCTTCGATGAACGCGTTGAGCGAACGCACGGCCGGGGAGAACCACTGCGCGTCGTAGACGAGCTCGGCCCAGCGCTTGTCGATGTCGCGCTTGATGCGGTGCTGTTCGCGTTCGAGGCAGCAGTTCTCGAGTTCCTGGTGCGCGGCGATGAGCGCCACGGCGCCCGGGGCCTCGTACAGTTCACGGGACTTGATGCCGACGAGACGGTCCTCGATCAGGTCGATGCGGCCGATGCCCTGCGCGCCGGCGCGGCGGTTCATCTCCTCGATGGCCTGCAGCGGGGTGACGTCACGGCCGTCGATTTTGACCGGGATGCCCTGCTTGAATTCGATGACGACCTCGTCCTCGACCGGGGGGAACGCCGGATCATCGGTGTAGGCGTAGCAGTCCTTGGTCGGGCCGTTCCACGGATCCTCAAGGAAGCCGGTCTCGATGGCGCGGCCCCACACGTTCTGGTCGATGGAGTACGGGCTCTTCTCGGTCTGGGTGATCGGCAGCTTGTGCTCCTTGGCGAACGCGATCTCCACGTCGCGGGTCAGCGACAGGTCGCGGATCGGGCTGATGGCCTTGAGCGTCGGGTCGATGGAGGCGATGGACACCTCGAAACGCACCTGGTCGTTGCCCTTGCCTGTGCAGCCATGGGAGATCGTGTCGGCGCCGAACTGGTGGGCGGCGCGCACGAGGTGCTTGGAAATGAGCGGGCGGGAGATGGCGGAGACCAGCGGGTAGACGCCTTCGTACATGGCGTTGGCCTTGAGGGCCAGCATGCAGTATTCGTTGGCGAATTCGTCACGGGCATCGACCACGTAGGATTCGACGGCGCCGCAGGCGAGCGCGCGCTGCTTGATGGTTTCGAGGCTCTCGCCGCCCTGGCCGACGTCGAGGGAGACCGCCACGACGTCCTTGCCGGTGCGCTCCTTGAGGTACGAGATGGCGACGGACGTGTCCAGACCGCCCGAGTATGCGAGTACGATGCGCTTGTTATCGCTCATGATTGCCTTTCTGTAACGTCAGATGATGCAAGTATATGCGCAAGTCTGTATATTTATGCATTCGGCGTGGCGCCGGGCGATGGCGCCGGCCGACCACAGGACGGCAGCGGCCGACCGGGGCCGGTCAGTTCTTCGATGCGACGGACAGCAGCCATTGCGCGCGGGCGGCGGCGATGTCGTCGTCGGAGCAGATCACCATGACGGTGTCGTCTCCCGCGATGGTGCCGAGCACGCCGTCGATCGGCTGCTTGTCGACCACGCTGGCCACGTATTGCGCGGCACCGGACGGCGTGTGCACGACGATGAGGTTCTTGGCGGCGGCCACCGATGTGACCAGACCGCCGAGCACCTTCGCCATCTGCTGTTCGGCCTTCTCCCCGATGCCGGCGGCCTGATGCACGGCATGATCGCCCACCGTGTAGGCGATCGTACCGTCCTTGAGCCGCGTCTTCATCGCGTTGATCTCGTCGAGGTCACGGCTGAGCGTGGCCTGCGTCACGTCGATGCCCTCGTCGGAGAGGATGCCGGACAGCTGCGACTGCGACGTGATGACATGGCTGAGCAGGATCTCCTCGATCACGCTCAGCCGCGCCGCACGGGACGCCGGCCGCTGCAGCGGCTGATTGGATTCGCTCATGCGAGCAGGCTCTCGTCGCCGCGCTGCTGGCCGATCAGCCAGGTGAGCAGTGCCTTCTGCGCGTGCAGACGGTTCTCGGCCTCATCCCACACGACGGACTGCGGTCCGTCGATCACCGAGGCGGTGACTTCCTTGCCGCGGTAGGCCGGCAGGCAGTGCTGGAACAGCGCGTCGGGCTTGGCGAGCGCCATGAGCTCGTCGTTGACCTGATAATCCCAGAACGGCTTGGATCGGATCGCATACTCCGCTTCCTCGCCCATCGAGACCCAGGTGTCGGTGAACACGCAGTCCGCGCCGGCGACCGCCTCGCGCGGATCGGTGGTCACGAGGATCGATCCGCCGTTCTCGGCGGCGATGCGCTCGGCGTCGGCGACGATGTCCGCGCTCGGCAGATAGCCGTACGGGCCGGCCACGCGAACGTGCATGCCGGCGACGGCTCCGGCGAGCAGGTAGGAGTTGGCCATGTTGTTGGCGGCGTCGCCCACGTAGGCGATGGTCTTGCCGGCCAGCGCGTCCACGCCGCCGCGGAACTGCGCGATGGTCAGGAAGTCGGCGAGCACCTGGCAGGGGTGGAATTCGTCGGTCAGGGCGTTGACGACCGGGCAGGTTGCGTACTTGGCCATCTCCTCGACGCGGTCCTGGCCGAAGGTGCGCCAGACGATGCCGTACGCCATGCGGGTGAGCACGCGCGCGGTGTCGGCGACCGGTTCGCCGCGGCCGAGCTGGGAGCCGGACTTGTCGATGACGAGCGGATAGCCGCCGAGTTCCGCCACTCCGATGGAGAAGCTGGAACGGGTGCGGGTGCTGGGCTTGTCGAACAGCACGGCGACGGCCTGCGGCCCGGCGAACGGCTGCTTGTAGAAACGGTTCTCGCGGAACTTCATGCCGAGTTCGAGGACCTGCTTCTGCTCTTCGTGGTTGAGATCGTCGTCGCGCAGCATGTGGCGAAGCTGACCGGTCATTGTGGACTCCTTGTCTGCGAATGATGTGACGGATGGTCGTGAGTGGGGGGGGGGGGGGGGGCCCCCCCCCGCCGCGGGGGGGTGTTGGAAAAAAACCGCCCCCCCCGCCCGCGCCCAGGGGGGGGTGGGGGGGGGGGGGGGATAATAAAAAATGGGGGGGGGGGGGGGGGGGGGGGGGGGGG
>NZ_WHZW01000018.1:19746-78746 GCF_010667685.1 Bifidobacterium aerophilum
GCGCGAGGACGCGCCGCCCGGATGGTTCAGTCGTTGGGCAGTTCCTCGGGAATGCGCGCGAGGATGGAGACCGCCTCATCAACGTCCTGTTCGGTGATGTTGAGCGGCGGAGCGAGACGCAGCGCGTCCGGGGCGACTGCGTTGACGATCAGGCCGTGTTCGAGCGCCCAGTTCATGGCGGCGTGCGCGCACGGGTGCGACAGCTGGATGGCGTCGAGCAGACCGCGGCCGCGCACGGATTCGAACAGCGGATTGCCGCACTGGCGGATGCCGTCGCGCAGCTGCTTGCCGCGCTCCTCGGCGTTGGCGACGAGATTCTCGCTTTCGATCACGTCGATCGTGGCGAGCGCCGCAGCCGCGCCGAGCGGGTTGCCGGCGAACGTGGAGCCATGCGAACCGGGAGTGAACAGGTTGGACAGCTTCTGGCCGAAGGCGATCATGCCGCCCATCGGGAAGCCACCGGCCACACCCTTGGCGAAAGTGATGATGTCGGGTGTGACGCCGCCGGACAGGTCCTCGCGCTGGAACGAGAACCACTCGCCGGTGCGGCCCATGCCGCACTGCACCTCGTCGATGATGAGCAGCGCGCCGTGCGCGTCGCACATCTGGCGGGCTTTCTTCACATAGTCGGCGCCGAGCGGACGCACGCCGGCCTCGCCTTGGATCAGTTCCATGATGACCGCGGCGACCGGGCCCTTGCCATACCGGCCCTGACCGGTCTGGGCGAACGCCTCGTACAGGGCGAGCGGGTCGCCGGCCTCGACGAATTCGATGTTCGGCACGAGCGGTTCGAACGGGGTGCGGATGGCCGGCTTCCAGGTGGCGGACAGCGCGCCGAGCGTGCGGCCGTGGAAGCCGTGGGTGAGCGCGATGATGCGTGCGGGCTTGCCGCCGATGGACGGCGTGGCGCCCGGCAGGGTACGGCCGTACAGCTTGGCGAGTTTGATGGCCGCCTCGTTGCCTTCGGCGCCCGAATTGCCGAAGTAGACGTGGGAGCCTTCGGGCGCGCCGGCCAGCTTGACGAGCTTGGCGGCGAGCCTGATCTGCGGTTCGGTGGCGAAGTAGTTGCTGGTGTGCGCGACCTTGGCGGCCTGTTCGCTCACGGCCTTCACCCACTTGGGGTGCGCGTAGCCGATCGAGTTGACGGCGATGCCGGCGAGGAAGTCGAGGTATTCGTTGCCGTCGACGTCCCACACGTGCGCGCCCTGACCATGGTCGAGCACGCGCAGCGGCGTGCCGAACACGTTCATGTGCACCTGGGAGTACTCCCCCAGCCATTTGGAGTCCTCGGACCCCAGCGTTTCGGTCTGTTCAGTAGCCATATGAGCTCCTCATTTCGACGCCGTCTTCGGGCACGACCATGGTACCGATGCCGGCACTGGTGAAAATCTCGTTCAGGATGGAATGGGGCTTGCGCCCGTCGATGATGTGCGCCTGCGGCACACCGCCGTCGATGGCGCGCACGCAGGCCTCCATCTTCGGCCGCATGCCCGATTCGAGGTCGGGCAGCATGTCACGCAGGTTCTCGACGCCGATGCGGCCGATCAGCGAGTTGCGGTCCGGCCAGTCGGCGTACAGGCCGTCGACGTCGGTCAGCACCACGAGCTTGCGGGCGCCCAGCGCCGCGGCGAGCGCGGCGGCCGCGGAATCGGCGTTGACGTTGAGTACCTCGGTCGCATCGTCCTCGTTCGGCGCGACCGACGAGACGACCGGAATGCGCCCGGCCGCGATGAGATCCTCGACGGCCGACGCGTCGACGCTCACCACATCGCCGACCAGGCCGACGTCGGTGGGCTTGCCGTCGATGACCGGCTTGCGCTGCATGGCGGAGAACAACCCGCCGTCCTCGCCGGACAGGCCGACGGCGAGCGGGCCGTGCGCGTTGATGAGTCCGACAAGCTCGCGCGACACCTTGCCGGTCAGGACCATGCGCACCACGTCCATCGCTTCGGGCGTGGTGACGCGCAGGCCGCCCTTGAATTCGGATTTGATGCCGAGCGCCTTGAGCATCTGCGAGATCTGCGGGCCGCCGCCGTGCACGACGACCGGATGCAGGCCCACCTGACGCAGGAACACCATGTCTTCGGCGAAGCACTGCTTGAGGTGGTCGTCGATCATCGCGTTGCCGCCGTATTTGACGACGATGCGCTGACCAGCGAACTCCTCGAGCCACGGCAGCGCCTCGATGAGCACTTCGGCCTTCTGGTCGGCGCGCAGATCGGTGTGCACGTCGAAATGGAATCCTGGTCCTTTGATATCAGCCATTGGTATTGTCCGTCAGCTTTCGTAGTCCGCGTTGATGTGAACGTATTCGTGGGTCAGGTCGTCGGTCCAGACCGTGGCCTCGGCGTCGCCGGCGTTGAGGTCGATGTCGATGTGGACCTCGCGCGGGGTCATGTCGACCTCGGACCGGTCTCGTCCGGCCCCGCCGTTCTCGCAGATGCGCACGCCGTTGACGTCGACGGTCACTTTGTTCGAGTCGTAGGGGGCGACGTCCGGCGGCACGGTGCCGAGCGAGGAGACGATGCGTCCCCAGTTCGGGTCGTTGCCGCTGATCGCGCATTTGAGCAGGTTCGACGCGGCCACGGCGCGGCCGCATGCGAGCGCGGCCTCCTCGGTGGTGGCGCCGGTGACGCTGATGCGGATGTCGTGGCTGGCGCCTTCGCCGTCGCCGATGATCTGGCGGGCGAGCGACGAGCATGCGGCCGCGACGAGATCGTTGAACTCGTCCGGATCCGGTTCGACGCCGGAGGCGCCGGAGGCGAGCAGCAGCACCGTGTCGTTGGTGGACATGCATCCGTCGACGTCGATGCGGTTGAACGACGTGTCGACGCCGGAGGCGAGCGCGGCCTGCAGCTGGCCGGCGGAGACGACGGCGTCGGTGGTGATGACGCACAGCATGGTGGCCAGCTGGGGCGCGATCATGCCCGAGCCCTTGACCATGCCGCCGATGCGGTAGCCGTTGCCTTCGAGTTCGACGGTCTTCGGCTTGGTGTCGGTGGTCATGATGGCGTGGGATGCGTCGGCTCCGGCCTGCGGAGTGGAGGCCAGCGCCTCATGGGCGGTCTTGGCTCCCGCGAGCACGTTGTCGAGCGGCAGCAGCTCGCCGATCAGTCCCGTGGAGCACACGGCGATGTCGCCCGCATCGGTTCCGAGCAGCGCCGCCACGGTTTCGGCGGTGGCCTGGGACTGCGCGTATCCGGCTTCGCCGGTGCACGCGTTCGCGCCGCCCGAGTTGAGGATCACGGCCTTGACGTGACCGTCGGCGACGACCTTGCGGGACCACTGCACCGGCGCCGCGCAGAAGCGGTTGGACGTGAACACGCCGGCCGCGGCATCCAGCGGACCGTTGTTGACGACGAGGGCGAGATCCTTCTTGCCTTCGACGGACGAAATGCCCGCGACCACGCCGGCCGCGGAGAAACCCTGTGCGAATGTGACGCTCACGGTGCGACTCCGATCTTGGTAAGGCCCGCGTCTTCCGGCAGGCCGAGTGCGATGTTCAGCGACTGGACCGCCTGTCCGGCGGTGCCGCGGTTGAGGTTGTCGATGGCGGCGAAGGCGATGATCCGCCCGGCCTTGCGGTCGGTGACGACCTGCACGTGGGCCGCGTTCGATCCGATGATGTTGGCCGTGGCGGGCAGGACGCCCTGCGGCAGTACGTTGATGAAATCCTGGCCTTCGTATGCGTTCAGCCATGCCGCACGGATGGCGTCGTCGCTCATCGAGGCCGCCTTGGCACTCATCGGCGCGGAGACGACGGCGAGGATGCCGCGCGACATGGGCACGAGGATCGGCGTGAAGCCGAGCGCGAAACCGGACGCCGCCGAGGCGTCCTGTCCGGCCGCATGAGCGAGGTTCTGCAGGATTTCGGGAATATGGCGGTGCGTGCCGCCCACACCGTAGGGAACGGCCGATCCGAACGCTTCGGCGGCGAGCAGGTTGGTACGCTTGAGGTTCTTTCCTGCGCCCGAATAGCCGACCGCCAGATCGGCGACCAGCCCCTTGGGTTCCACGAGTCCTTCGGCGACGCCCGGCTGCATGGCCAGCGTCGTGGCGGTCACGTTGCAGCCCGGGCCGGCGATGCGCTTGACCCCGGCGAGGCGCTCGCGCTGGCGGCGATACGCACCGGAGTCGTCCTTGCCGAGGATCAGCTCGGGCATGCCATACGTCCAATGCTCGTAGAAATCGCCGCCGTAGTAGTCGTCCCATGCGGACTTCTCCTCGAGACGGTGATCCGCTCCCAGATCGACGACCACCGCGTCGGGGTCGAGCTGGGCGGCCAACGCGCCGGAGGCGCCATGCGGCAATGCGAGGATGATCACGTCATGACCGTTCAGCACGTCGGCGGTGGTGTCCTCCACCGTCAGATCGGCCAGTTGGGGAATATGCGGCATATGTTTGCCGAGCTTGTCCCCCACCGACGAATGCCCGGCCACGCAGGTCACTTCGAAATCGGGGTGCGCGGCGAGGATGCGCAGCGCCTCACCGCCGGCGTATCCGGTCGCACCCGCCACGGCCACGGTATATTTCGCCATGTCGTTGCTCTTTTCCTTGACGTTCGACAACTTCAGGCCACTATACACTTTATGCAGTACATTGCATAACTATGCAGTGTCGAACGTTCACATGACGACACGGCGGGGAACGGCACGGATCAGGCCGATACCGTGGTGCCTCCGCCGCTGCCGTCGCCGGATCCGCCGTTCAGCATGTTCAGCATCTCCTGGTAGTAGTCGAGCATGCTCATGCCGTTGATCGCCAGCCATACGACCATGATCGTGTAGAACACGTTGACGAACACGGCAATGAATCCCAGCCAGAATCCCTTCATGTGGTAGAGCCGGGTGCGTCGCATCGACACCCCGCCCATGATGGCGGGCAGGACGGGAACGGGGAACAGCAGCGCGCAGATCAGCGAGACGATCGACAGCGGGTCCCAGCGTCCGTACAGCGGGTTCTGGTTCGGATCGTTGACGTCGATGCCGTTGACGTACTGCGGCGTATGCGGATATGCGGGCGGCTGCTGCATCGGAGTGCCATACGGCACGCCGTACGGGTTCCCGTTCGGGGTTCCCCACAGATTCGAACCATGCTGAACCGGCTGTTGCATGGCCGGCGGCATCTGTTGCGCAACCGGCTGTCCGGCCTGCGCCTGTGCACCGTCGACCGGTTTCGCCTCGGGCTTGCCGTAGACGTACGGATCATACCCCGCCGGATACTGGTTGGCCATCGCACCGTATTCCGGCTGGTGGTACTGCCCGTACTGCGGCGCGCCGGACCGGGCGCCGTCGTCGTTCTGGGTATCGGTCATGATCCCGCTTTCCTGTGAAGATCGAATATGGTCCGCATGCAGGCGCACGCGGACGCACGAATATGGACACATACGATTATGGGGCCTTGCCGCGTTCACGGCAAAGCCCCATATCATCGTGGATCAGGCGCGCAGCTGGGCGCCGAGTTCGCCGGCCTTGTCGACGATCGCCTTACGGATCGCCTCGCTATCCTCGGCCGTCAGCGTCCTGTCGGGCGCACGGAACACGACGGCGAACGCGAGCGACTTGAGCCCCTCGCCGATCTGGTCGCCGGTGAACACGTCGAACAGTTCGATCGATTCCAGCGCGTCGCCAGCGGCCTCGCGGATCACGGCCTCAAGACGGTCGGCGCTCACCGTGGTCGGCACGGTGAAGGCCAGATCCTGCTTGACCGGCGGGAACGTGGAGATCGGCTTGGCCTGCACCGGCTTGCCGTCGAGCGTGCCGAACAGCGCGTCAAGGTCGAGCTCGAACGCCGCGGAGTGCGCCGGGAAGCCGAGCGCCTCGTTGACGTGCGGGTGCAGTTCGCCGACCATGCCGACGAACGCGTCTCCCGCCATCACGCGGGCGGCGCGGCCCGGGTGCCACTGCGCGGGCACGTCGACGGCGGCCGGCTGGTCGAAGGTCAGGTCGGCGCCCAGACGGTCGGCGATGCGGCGCACCGCTTCGACGGCGTCGCTCCAGTCGACGGCGCGCTTGCCGCCGAGCCAGCCGGAGTTCTCGGCCAGACCGGTCAGGATGCCGGCGACGTGCATCGGCTGGACGGGCAGGCCGGCGTCGAGCGCGGCGAGCTGCTCGTCGGTCGGCTTGACGCCGCCCGGCAAAGCCGGGATGGCGGGCGCGTTCGGATCCCACAGATAGACGTGGCCGATCTCGTACAAGCTGACGTTCTCAAGGCCGCGGCGCAGGTTGAGCTGCACGGTGCCGGCGAGGGTGGGCAGGATGTCGCGGCGCAGGTACGGACGGTTGCCGGCCAGGGGGTTGGCGACCTCGACGCTCACGGGCTTGATGGCCTCGGGATCGTACGAGAACTCCTTGTATTCCTCGTCGCCGACGAACGGGTAGCTCAGCGCCTCGACCATGCCGTATTCGGCCAGCTCGTTGGCGACCTCGCGACGGTGACGCTGCTCGGAGGTCAGTCCGACGGTGCCTTCGACCGGCGCCGGCGGCACGGTGACCGGGATCTCGTCGTAGCCGACGAGTCGGGCCACTTCCTCGACCAGGTCGCACGGCTCGTTGAGGTCCGGGCGCCAGCTCGGCGCGGTCACGGAGAACTCGCCGTTGCCGCCGCCGGCCACACGGCAGCCGATGTCGGTGAGGATGTCGCTGATGCGGTTCACGTCGAGGTTCAGGCCGGCCACGCGGGCGACCTCGGAGGCCTTGAAGTGGATCGGACGACGGAACACGACATTGTTGACGTCGGCCGGGTGTTCGCTCGGCTCGCCGTCGCCGTAGCGCGACAGCAGGTCGGCGGCCATCTGCGCGGCGGCCGGCTGCAGCTGCGTATCGACGCCGCGTTCGAAACGACGGGACGCCTCGGACGGGATCTTGTGGCGACGGGCCGAACGGGCGATCGTCACCTGGTCGAAGTGCGCGGCTTCGAGCAGGATGTTCTTGGTATCCGCGGTGACCTCGCCGTACAGGCCGCCCATTACGCCGGCCAGGCCGAGGATGCGCGAACCGCGTTCGCCGTTCGGCGAATCGGTGATGAGCAGGTCCTCGGGGCTCAGGTCGTGGTTCTTGCCGTCGAGCGTGGTGAGCTTCTCGCCTTCATGAGCGCGACGCACGACGATCGGGCCTTCGATCTTGTCGAGATCGTAGGCGTGCATCGGCTGGCCGAGGTCGAGCATCACGTAGTTGGTGACGTCCACGGCGAGCGAGATCGAACGCATGCCGGCGCGCACGAGACGGCGGCGCATCCAGTTCGGCGTGTGCGCGGACGGGTTGAAGCCGCGCACGGCGCGGGCATAGTAGCGGTCGCAGCCGGGAACGCCGTGGATCGGGTTGTCGTCCTCGATCTGCACTTCGATGTCCGGGGTGATGTTCGGGTCGCCGGTGACGGCCGGGGCCTTCTCGTTCAGCTCGACCGCGGGATCGACGTAGGCCGCGCCGGTCGAATGATGGTATTCGCGCGCGACACCACGGTAGGAGAACGCGTAGCCGCGATCCGGCGTGATGTTGATCTCGAGCAGCGGCTGGTCGAGGTGCAGCAGGTGCATCGCGTCGTCGCCGGGCTTCAAGGCCTCGTATTCGGCCGGGGTGAAGCCGTAGTTGCGCAGCAGGATGATGCCGTCGTGGTTGTCGCCGAGTCCGAGCTCACGCTCGGAGGCGCACATGCCGTTGGAGATGTGGCCGTAGGTCTTGCGCGGTTCGATCTTGAAGTCGCCGGGCAGCACGGCTCCCGGCAGGGTCACGACGACCTTCTCGCCGGCGGCCATGTTCGGCGCGCCGCAGATGATGCCGCGCGGCACCTTGTTGCCGTTCTCGTCGGTCTCGTTCCATTCGTCGCCGCAGTCGACATGGCACCAGTTGATGACCTTGCCGTTCTTCTGCGGTTCCGGGGTCGCGTCGACGACGTAGCCGACGACGATCGGGCCGGTGACCTGGGAGGCGTGGATCTCCTCCTCCTCAAGGCCGACCTTGACGAGGTCCTTGGCGAGCTGCTCGTAGGTAAGGCCTTCGGGAACCTCGACGTGGTCCTTGAGCCAATCGATATCGATCATGGGCATGGGCTATCTCACTCCCCCATCACAAACTGTTCGCTGAATCGCACGTCGCCCTCGACGAGGTCGTGCATGTCGTTGATGTCGTGGCGCAGCAGCAGCGTGCGCTCCACGCCGACGCCGAACGCGAAGCCGGTGTACACGTCCGGGTCGATGCCGGCGGACTTGAGCACGTTCGGGTTGACCATGCCGCAACCGCCCCATTCGAGCCAGCCCGGGCCGCCCTTCTTGTCGGGGAACCACAGGTCGAGCTCGGCGCTCGGCTCGGTGAACGGGAAGTAGCTCGGGCGCAGGCGGGTCTTGGCTTCGGGGCCGAACATGGCGACGGCGAGCTTGTCGAGCACGCCCTTGAGGTCGGCCATGGTCAGGTGCTTGTCGACGGCGAGCGCCTCGCACTGGTGGAACACCGGCGTGTGGGTGGCGTCAAGCTCGTCGGTGCGGAACACGCGGCCCGGGGAGGCGATGTACAGCGGCACGCCGCGGGTGATGAGGGCGCGCACCTGGTCGGACGAGGTCTGCGTGCGCACGACCATGTTGCTGCCGACGAAGCCGGCGGCGTCCTTGGCCTGATTGCCCTTGACGTAGAACGTGTCCTGCATCTGGCGGGCCGGATGATCCGGGCCGAAGTTCAGGGCGTCGAAGTTGTACCATTCGGTCTCCACTTCGGGACCGGCGGAGATCTGCCAGCCCATCGAGGTGAAGAAGTCCTCGATGTCCTCGATCACGCGGGAGATCGGGTGGCGGGCGCCGAGCGGCTTGCGCTCGACCGGCAGCGTCATGTCGACGGTCTCGGCGGCAAGCGCCTTGGATTCCTCGTCGGCCTTGACCTGGGCCTCCTTGGCGCCGAACGCGCGGCCGAAGTCGGCGCGCAGCTTGCCCATGAGCTTGCCGGCGTCCTTCTTCTGGTCGACCGGCAGCGATCCGATGGCCTTGCTGGCCTGGGTCAGCGCCGTAATGACCTCGCTTTTGACGGCTTTCAATTCCTCCGAGCTGGAGGCGTTCTCGATGTTGGCGATGCCACGGGTGACCGCATCGGTCACCGCCTGGGCATCGAACTGCACTTGAGCCACGAGCACCCTTTCCTTGACTTGCAACCTTGAGCATGGCGCAAAGCCATGCGTTTCAAGCATTAAACCAATCTCACATTGTCCCCATACGACTCGACATAGGAGCCCGCCAACCGGCATCCCACGTACCGTCCATTCCCTCCGGGCGACCTTAGCCGGCTCGGGGACGGCGTCGGCTACCGCCCGGCCATGGCCAGGCTCATGAGCATCACGGCGGCGGACGTGCCGAGGTTGAGCGATTCGGCCTTGCCGTACAGGGGGATGGACACGATGCGGTCCGTCTGTTCGAGGATGGCCGCGGGCAGGCCGCGCGCCTCGTTGCCGAACAGGATCGCCTCGCCGACCGGGCTTGCGCCGGCGGCCTTCGCGTCGCGACGCTCGGCGAGCACGTCCGTCAGGGATTCGGGACTGCGGCTGTCCGTACCGTATACGTCGGCCGCGATCACCGTCATGTCCTGCTTGTGCGACCAGTCGAGGAACGCGTCGGTCGTCATCGCGATGACGGGCAGGTGAAACAGTGACCCGGCGGTGGAGCGGATGACCTTGGGATTGAACGGGTCCACGCATTCGTCGACGAGCACTACCGCGTCGCATCCGGCCGCGTCGGCCGCGCGGATCACCGTGCCCGCATTGCCCGGGTCGCGCACCTGCCAGAACGCGGCGGCGAACGGTTCGCCGTCCCCGTCATGCCTGGTGTCGTCGTATCGCAGCGCCTCGCGCATGGCGTGCAGGTCTCCCACCGCGGCGATGCCCTGCGCATCGGAGCTGATCCTGTCCATGACCGCGCGGGTCGCCTTGTGCACGTAGACGCCGAACTGCAGCGCCTTGCCGGCGATCTTGGCGATTGTCGGATTGGCGAACGGGGAATCGGGTTGGTCGCCGCTCACCTCGACGTAGAGGTCCTGCACCACGTCCGGATGCCACAGCACGGCTTCGCGCACGGACTGCGGACCTTCGATAAGGAATCGTCCGGCGCGTTCGCGGGTTTTGCGGTTGGTCAGATCGGCGATGCGGCGGATGCGTTCGGCCTTGACGTTGGCCATTACTTCAGCGGAAATCGGCATATCCGCCACCATAGCGCATGCCCGCTATGAAACCGCCCCGTCAAGGTCGAGGCCGGAACCCTTGTCGACGCCCATCGTCACCAGCGGTGCCATCGTGAATCCGTTCGCCAGCGAGGCGAGCAGTCCGCCGTTGACCATCGTCACCGGTTCCGTACGTGTCGCGCCGCACCGCGCGCAGGTCTTCTCGTCGTCGGGCATCTGCCGACCGCACTGGCCGCATGTCGTCATCGTGGCTCCTTCGCCGGAAACGGACATCATCGTCATTCATTCTCCCCCCCCCTGCGTCTTTTGCGCAACTGACGCAACGTGTCGCGAGTCCGGCATCCGGCGTTCCGCGCAGAGCCGACGTGACGGGCATTCAGGCCGTGACCAGAGGGCCGAGCGGATCGTCGCCGCCGGTACCGCCATCGTCAGATGTCACCGGAGCCGGCAGCGATCGCACCAGTCCGGTCCCCGCCGCCGGCACGTACCGGTAGACGGCGGCCGGCCGCTGGCGTCCCTCGCGGATCTTCTCGCCGGTCTCCTCAAGCCGGCCGCTGGCAAGCATGCGCCTGCGGAAGTTCGCCAGATCGATAGTCTCGCCGGTCACTGCCTCGGCCACGCCGTGCAACTGGCGCAACGTGAATTCGGGCCCGACCAGGCGCGTGAGCAGGTCGGGGTATTCGATGCGTTCGCGCAGACGTCCCAATGCGTGTTCGATGATCTCGCGATGGTCGAACGCCATGTCCGGCAGCGCGTTCGCCCGGAACCAGCGCACGTTGTCGGCCTCGGCGAAATCATGCGTTTCGGCCTGTCCGACGAGCGCCCAGTAGACGATCGACACCATCGGCAGACCTCCGCGCGAACGGTCGGGACCGCCGAACGTGTGCAGCTGTTCGAGATAGCTGGGATGCAGGTCGGTGGTCGATTCGAGCGCCAGATACGCGGATCGTTCCAGGCTGAGGTCGGCGCGCAGGCCGCCGCCCGGCAATGCCCAGCGTCCCAGATGCGGCTGGCGGACGCGACGCACCAGCGGCAGCCACAGCGTGCGTTCGCGGCTTTCGGACGACGTGTCGGCGCTTTCGGACGATGGATCGGCGCCGGCGACCGCGTCCGACGCGGGGCCGAGCGCCAGGATCACGACGGACACGCCGACCTGCGGCGGCTGCAACCGCCGTTCGGACACGTTGCCGTATCCCATCACAGCGCCTCCGCGTCGGCGCCGGACATGCCGTCGGCCACATCGCCGGCCGAACCGGGCAGGAACGGCGCGAGCGACGGCAGCTGGTCGAGCGCGTCCAATCCCATGTAATCGAGGAACAGCGCCGAGGTGACGAGCAGCGCCGCCCGCGATTCCGGGTCGACGCCGTCCTGACGTATCAGGCCGCGCACGGCGAGCGAGCGGATCACGCCGTCCGAATTCACGCCGCGGATCGCCGCGACCTGCGCGCGCGTGACCGGCTGCCGGTAGGCGATGATCGCCAGCGCCTCCAGCGCGGCCTGCGACAGGCGCGCGGTCTGCCCGTCGGTGACGAACGCGGAGACGACCGACTGGAATTCCGCACGGCTCGCGTACTGCCATCCGCGGACGGTATGACGCAGTTCGAATCCGCGACGTTCGCTGTCATAGTCTTCGCGCATGAGTTCCAGCGTGGCTTCGACCTTGGGCTCGTCGACGCCGAGCACGCGCGCGAGATCGTCCGGCAGCTGCGGCTGGTCGGCCGCCATGAGGATCGCTTCGAGGCAGGCGCGCAGGTTGCCGGGCAGACCATCCTGCGATTCGCCGGTGACAGTGGCCGTGTTTTCGCTCATCCGTTCCTCGCTCATGCGAAATCCTTCTCGCTGATATCCGTGTTTCCGTAATGTCTATGCGGCTCCCGGCGATCCCGCTCCCCCGATTCCGCTGTCTCGCCGCCGGCGTCCGGAACCCACCGCAGGTGCAGCGGCTCGTATGGCCCGTCCTGCTTGAACTGCAGCACGCCCTGTTTGAAGAACGCGAGCACGGCAAGGAACCGCGCGACGATCTCGACTCGCGAATCCGCGTCGCCGGTCAGGTCGGCGAAAGTCATCGCGTCCCCGACGCCCAAGGCTTCGAGCCGCTCGCGTACCAGTTCGGCCTGCGCGCGCAGGTCGACCAACGGCACATGCAGCTGCTGTGTGGCGACCTCGTCGGCGGGCGCGTTCGCGAACGCATGCGCGGCGATGCCGGCGAGATCGTCCGGGTCGATCGTCCAGACCAGTTCGGGCAGCAACGCGGCCACCGCATCGTCCACCACGGCCGGATGCGGGAAGCGGCCGGCGTTCGCGGCGATGCGGATGCGGAAATCGGAGGCCGCCGATTTGAACGCGCGGTATTGCAGCAGTCGGGCGAACAGGAGATCCCGTTCGCGCAACGCTTCGAGGCTTTGCTCGTCGCGGGGGCCTTCCTCGTCCGAAGGCAGCAGCGCGGCGCTTTTCGCCTCGACGAGCACGGAGGCGACGTCGAGGAACGCGCTGGCCGCGTCCATGTTGTGCGCGACGTCCATGCCGCGCACGTAGGCGAGGAATTCCTCGGTGATCGCGGACAGCGACACTTCGGTCAGTTCGAGCCGGTTGTTGGCGATCATGCCGAGCAGCACGTCGAACGGGCCGGCATACACGTCGAGGTTCACATGGAACCCGGCGTCGAGTTCGCCGTCAAGGCGCTCGTCCTGGCTCAGCCGGTCGAGCGGTTCGGGGGATGGTGTGGAAAAAGCCATGGATGTTCCGTCAAATGATGGGTTCGCCGGGCACCGCGGACTGCCCGGAAACCGGGCGACACGGCCGTTCGCGGCGACGAGGATCAGGCGATCACGCCGCGCGCGACCAGCTCGCGGGCGACCTCGCGGTATTCCTTGCTGGTCTTGTGGTTCGGCGCGTAGATGGTGATCGGGGCGGCCGCGACCGTCGAATCGGGCAGTTTGATCGACCGGGAGATGACCGTATGGAACACCTTGTCCTGGAACGCCTCGTAGATGCGCTGCAGCACCTCCTCGCAGTGCAGCGTGCGCGTGTACATGGTGACGAGCACGCCGTACACCTCAAGGCCCGGGTTGATGCGCGACTGGACCTTTTCGATGGACTGCATGAGCAGGGCGACGCCGCGCAGCGCGAAGAACTCGGCGGCGACGGGGATGATCACGCCGTCCGCGGCGGTCAGCGCGTTCACGGTGAGCAGGCCCAGCGACGGCTGACAGTCGACGATGATGACGTCGTACTCATTCTTGATCGGACGCAGCACGCTGGCGAGGATCTGCTCGCGTCCGACCTCGGTGACGAGCTGCACCTCGGCCGCGGACAGGTCGATGTTCGCCGGAATGATGTCGAGGTTCTCGAATTCGGTGTGCTGGATGACCTCGTGCACGTCCATGCGCGGGTTGAACAGGGCCGTGTAGATCGTGTTGTCGATGTTGTTCGCGTTGATGCCGAGGCCCACGCTCGCGGCGCCTTGCGGATCGAAGTCGACGATGAGCACGCGGCGGCCGTACTGGCTCAACGCGCCGGCGATGTTGATGGAGCTGGTGGTCTTGCCGACGCCGCCTTTTTGGTTGCACATGGCGATGACCCTCGCCGGGCCGTGCTGTTGCAACGGCTGCGGCGCGGGAAACGTATCATATTCACGTCCAAGCAGATCGGTAGGCATAGTGTCTCTCATCATAACATCAGTCCACGCCGGCGCCCGGGGTGCCGCGCCGTTGCCGCATATAGATCATCGGGCGCGAGGATGCGCGGTCAGATACGTTTCGATGAGCGTTTCCGGACTAACGTGCGTGTAGATCTGCGTGGTGGTGACGGACGCGTGGCCGAGCAGTTCCTGCACGGCGCGCACGTCCGCGCCGCCTTGGATCAGATGCGTGGCGAAGGAGTGGCGCAGCGTATGCGGGTGCAGCGGCTTGCCGAGATGCGCGCGTTCGCCGGCAAGTCTGATGATCTCCCATGCTGATTGGCGCGACAGTCGCCGGCCTCGCTTGTTGAGAAAGACGGCACGGCGCTCGGGCGCCGATTTCGCCTTGGCTTCGAGCGTCGGACGGGCGAGGGACAAATACCGATGCAGCGCCTCGCGCGCGTATTGCCCGACTGGCACGAGCCGCTGCTTGGACCCCTTGCCGGTGAGCCGAGCCACATGGGCGTCATCGAGGTCAAGATCCTCAAGGTTCACGCCCACCGCTTCGGAGACGCGGGCCCCGGTGGCGTACATGAATTCGAGCAGGGCCTTGTCGCGGCAGGCGACTGCGCCTTCGGAAGTGGCGGCAAACGGGCCGTCGGGAACGGGGACGGCATCGAGCAGCGCACTCACCTCGTCCACGGTGAGCACGTCCGGCAAGTCGCTCGCGCCTTTGGGAGCTTTGACGGGAGCCGCGACGTCGTCGGACACGACACGTTCGGCCAAAGCGAAACGGTGGAACATATGGATGCTGGCCAGACGCCGGGCCTTGCTGCGCGCGCTTTCACCGGCCTCGTCGAGCGCGGCGACGTAGTCCTCGACGTCCTGTCTGCCGATGGCCGCGGGTTCGACGATGCCTCGGCCCGCGAGCCAGTCCAGGTACGCGCGCAGGTCGGATTCGTAGGCCGTGACCGTCGCCTTCGCCAGCCCCCGCTCCACGGCGATATGCGCGACGAACCGCTCCAGCAGACGCGCAAGTGCGTTGGCTGTATAAGTCATGATGCACCCCTATTCCAGAACCATTCCCGAGAGGAAGAAGGTTATGCCCCTGCTCTAGAACGTCCGTATCATTCCAATCCGTTCCTCCCCGCGAGGAGGGAGACCGACAATCGCGTAGGAACCGCAGAAACCTGTTTCTGTTTCAATCCGCTCCCTCCGTGAAGAGGAAAACCATAGCGATATTACATCGCTAGCGATGTAATACCGTTTCATTCCGTGAGGAGGGAGACTTGGGGTTTTGAATCTGACTTGTTTCAGACAACACATTTCAATCCGTTCCCTCCGTGAGGAGGGAGACTAACCGTTCCCTGCGCACCTCCCTATTAAGTTCTGATTTCAATCCGCTCCCTCCGTGAGGAGGGAGACAACAGCCGCAGCTCGACATTCCCACCATCTACTATTTCAATCCGCTCCCTCCGTGAGGAGGGAGACCGGTGGTGTCGATGCCGATGGCGGCGGGTTGGCCATTTCAATCCGCTCCCTCCGTGAGGAGGGAGACTGCACGGCCCTGGAAAATGCCGGCCAGGGGAGAAATTTCAATCCGCTCCCTCCGTGAGGAGGGAGACCGACATCGGCGCGAGAACGGCCTTGCGCCTTGAGATTTCAATCCGCTCCCTCCGTGAGGAGGGAGACTCCCCGGTAAGCTGTGGGTTGCGTGGCTTCCGGGAGATTTCAATCCGCTCCCTCCGTGAGGAGGGAGACCTTGGAGGGCTTCATCGCACGCCTCCGAGATGAATTTCAATCCGCTCCCTCCGTGAGGAGGGAGACACCGTAAGCGAGAAGCCCGAACTGTCGACCGAGATTTCAATCCGCTCCCTCCGTGAGGAGGGAGACGCCAGACGAAAGCGAGGTGAGTCTATGGGACTTAAGATTTCAATCCGCTCCCTCCGTGAGGAGGGAGACCGTCATGGTAGTATCTCCCGTGGTTGAAAGTTTGATTTCAATCCGCTCCCTCCGTGAGGAGGGAGACTGAAACCGTTCGCGGGCCCCGTGGGCGTGTACGCGATTTCAATCCGCTCCCTCCGTGAGGAGGGAGACAATTCTCGAAATAGTCGAGGATTTCAGCCTCGATATTTCAATCCGCTCCCTCCGTGAGGAGGGAGACTGTCTGTGAGTGGTTTGTGTGATTTGTTCCGATTGATTTCAATCCGCTCCCTCCGTGAGGAGGGAGACCCATTCCGCGCCATTGTTTCCAACCAAGTTTTTATATTTCAATCCGCTCCCTCCGTGAGGAGGGAGACACGACCAAACAAGGCGCGACCCGCACCTTCAAACAATTTCAATCCGCTCCCTCCGTGAGGAGGGAGACTACGTGTGCGTGCAGCAGCCCAACGGGTTCACCAAATTTCAATCCGCTCCCTCCGTGAGGAGGGAGACATGTACTAGCCACGCCGCATGGATAGAACCCATCATTTCAATCCGCTCCCTCCGTGAGGAGGGAGACGCCCACGCCTTGCGTCCGAGCTCGGTTTGCGTGAGATTTCAATCCGCTCCCTCCGTGAGGAGGGAGACGCCCACGCCTTGCGTCCGAGCTCGGTTTGCGTGAGATTTCAATCCGCTCCCTCCGTGAGGAGGGAGACGACGCCATCGCGCAACTGCTGCCGCCGATCCTCATTTCAATCCGCTCCCTCCGTGAGGAGGGAGACTAGCGGCTTATGACAGAAGTACGCGTCCGTCTTTATTTCAATCCGCTCCCTCCGTGAGGAGGGAGACACACACGCCTTAGTCGGCGTTGTTTTCTTTCGGACTCATTTCAATCCGCTCCCTCCGTGAGGAGGGAGACAAGTCACGATATCCGAGTACGAGCGCGGGGTGAAATTTCAATCCGCTCCCTCCGTGAGGAGGGAGACCGACAACAACACGAGCGACACCAGACAAGACACATTTCAATCCGCTCCCTCCGTGAGGAGGGAGACGCGGTAGCCGAGACGACACCCATGTGCGGACTGATTTCAATCCGCTCCCTCCGTGAGGAGGGAGACGTTCCCGAATACGGGTGTCACTCATGACCATATAGATTTCAATCCGCTCCCTCCGTGAGGAGGGAGACTACATACATAAGACACGTATTCCACATCGTGAAATACTCGCATATGCTACAGCGTTATCATATCAGGACATATCGATGCGAGGCGTCCTAGTGCAACGCCAAAATTCCATATCTCAAAAACACTATTCACATATCAAGCAACAGCCCACATTCGGGGAGCAATCATAGGTAAAAAGCACACGCCCTTTGTCTCAACGAGGTGCGAACGTCCGGCGATTCTCCGTCAGCTCACGCCTCGCACCATGCTAGCCCGACTCCATATCGTGCCTCCCCGCAGCAACCTATCCAACTCATCCAAACACCGCATCCGCGCTCGCCCCTACACCATCATCACATCATCAACCGGAACATGACGCTGCCGACCAACATGCTCTATTCGAGTTGAATACTTCGCTCCCAAATTGTAGAACCGCATACTGTCGCGCTCAAGGTCGACGATGTCATCCAGCTCGTGTCGAAGTACCAGATAATCCGAAGGCGATACCAGACATTCGAACACACTGTTCTGCACTCGCTGCCCATATTTCATGCACGTCTTCGCAACCAGTCTCAGTCGACGTCGCCCTGAAGCAGTCTCGGTATTCACGTCATACGCAACGACAATCATCATCATTCATCACTTCCACATGAACGGCGGATAGGCATCCGTGTCACCACGTATGTATCGAGCGAGCAGCAACGACTGCACGTACGGCACCAGCCCCCAAGGAATCTTCTCGTCCAAAAATGGATGCGTAATCTGTTCGTTCTTACGTTTCTGCCATGCAGCCAGCACGACTTTGCGTCCTGCATCAGTCAGAAACACTCCTCCGTTTTCCCTTTCCTCGAAATGACCGGACTTCACCGCACCAGTGTTAACCAACGTCAGCGCGAATCGATCCGCCACCACCGGACGAAGCTCCTCCATCACATCCAGCGCGAGCGATGGCCGCCCCGGCCTATCAACATGCAGAAAACCCACATACGGGTCAAGTCCGACACCCTGTAATGCAGCCGTGCAATCACCGGTCAGCAACGCATAGGCAAACGATAACAAAGCATTCATCTTGTCCATCGGCGGCCGTCTGCTTCGCCGTTCAAAAAAGAACGAATCCTTGTCTCTCAGAATCAAATCATCGAACGAGTAAAAGTAATCCTTTGCGGCCTTTCCTTCAACTCCTCGCACCTCGTCAACCGATGCGTAATCCTCCACTCGATCCAACTCTGTCTTCAGCAATGCGCTCTGCGCTGTCAGTCGTTGTACATTCACCCTAAGCGCATGATCACGTTTCGTGCGTTCCAAGACCCAGCGGCAATTGAAAATCTTGCCAAGCACGAACGCGGCAGCAAGATCTCGACCATCTTCCGGCGAATCCGCTTTGCGGAATTGCTCACGTCGAAGCAACACATTGCGGTTATTCTCACCGAGTACCGAACAGTAGAATCGTCCGCGCGGCGAGTAGAACGACATTCCCACGCCGGAGCGCGCGCATTTGCCCATCAGTGCTGGGGACGCGCCTTTATATGAGAAGCTTATGATCTGTTCGATGGATCGCAACGGTACTTTCGCCAAGATTTTTTCTTCGTTTTGTATGACGACGTTGTCGTTTTCCAGCGACAAATATGCATCCTCGCTGGTCACAAACAGCGTGTTAAGCATAGTCCGCATCATTCGTCTCCTTGTCCGGACATCGCACCATCGCTTGAGGTCTCATGAAGACGAGCGCTGATATAGCTACGCGCCGACTGTTTCTTCATCAGTTCAGGAAGACATACGTCTTTCAACGAGCATGCCTTACATCCACGGCCCATTCTGACTTTCGGCGTGTGTCCTCGCGAGTACAATTCATGCATCTGTCGGAACATATCCTCCACCATATGTCGCAGAGTCTCGTCGAATTCCACGATTTCACGGCGCCGCGTACGCTGGTAGAACAATGCGCCTTCGCCGATATCGCAGGCAAGCATTTCCTCTAAGCACATCGCTTCCGCGCATAATTGCAACCGGTCCGCGTCCTTCGTCTTAGGCTGGCCATGTTTATATTCGACCGGATATGCCTTCCACAGACCATCGCGCCCATGCAAAGCGACACCGTCCGGTGATGCGCGGAATTCTACGACGTCGCAGGCTCCGCTCACTCCCAACCGGCGGGAGAAGACCCGCAGGTCACGCAGAATCAGCAGGTCCCCTCGTTTTTCCGAAGCGTCGTAGTCGTGCGCCCGTTCATGTTCCAGCGATCCCGATGTGGTCAGTACGTTGTCTTCCCACAACTGCTCGATGTGGACCAACGCCCACTGCCGACGGCAGAACGAAAAATGCTGGATTCCGGAAAGCGACAGCCAATCTTCCTCCGGATAATCGGTTTGATCCGTCATAGCAACCTCCTTGTTGCCGTATCCAGCAAACACAAGCACATCATCGATCGGCTGGCTGAATACGCAAACGCATCCAGCCAGCCGATACGACGGTTCACAGTTCGTGATCAACCATTTCGCAGACGTCCACGGAATCCGGAATGGCATCGCGCCCCACGGTGACCGCATAGTCACCGAAGCTTCGCGCGACATCCACCCCATCACGCTTGCGTACATCGATGCTGTCGAACAACTTCCACGAAGGAGCGTCGCCGAGCGCGCTGGAATGCTTGAAGACATAGAGCTTGCGCACCGCCATATTGCCGCGTGCCGCAGAACGATCGAATTCGAACATGTTCAGGATCGCACGCCACAGCATATCGAGGTCCTCATCGCTGAATCCGGTGACATTCTGAGCGAGTTTGGCGGAAACATAACCGTTCATGCGATACAGGCCGTAGGGAATGATGTACTTGTTGCCCATGGTGTTGTTCTTTTCCACGGCATCCGCTTCCGTGGTCACGGCAACGCGGGTGATGGAGATTTCCTGGACGCTGACCGGGTCGATGGATCGAGCGAATCCAAGCTGAACAGGTCCACGCACCTGGCCGCATGCCAGGCTGCCCTTGACGAATGTGGTCATCACGGCGCCGAACGTGCGGATATCGAAGAAATTCGCGCACATATAGTCACGCAGCCGTCGATCCAGCTCAGGATCATCCTTTTTCAGGGCTTTGATTTCCTTGGCGAAGTCTTTGTCCTCGGGACGAGCATCAATATGGGCGTTCTCCAGCGCCTCGCTGTCGAGTCGGTTCAGCGTCCTCCTGTTTTGGATATAGATGCGCCACGGAGTTTCCTCGCCCATTGCGGTCTGCACGTAATCACGGATCTTGCGCTTCACGCAAACGTCGGTCACCAGTCCGTTGCCGGTCTCTATATCGATGCGCGGCATGTTGCCCGAGTCGGGGTCACCGTTCGGATTGCCGTTTTCCACGTCGAAGAGAATGGTGAAATCATAACGGTTTTCTATAGGGGTTCGGTCAGTCATTGTCTGCTCCTTGTTCGTTGTTGCTTGCGTTGCCGGTTTTGTTGAATCGTTGCTGGTCCTCGTGATAGTAACCAAGCTGGAACGCTCCTCGCTCTTCGAGGGAAAGCCGTAATGGATAACGATCGCCCACTTTCTCGGCCAACTCGTTCCGCAGCTTCTCCAGCTTGACCTTGTAGCCTTCCGAATGCCAGGTCTTGCGCATGTGTTTCGCTTCAAGCTCGCCGAGGATCGGGAATATGCGAGCCGGCGTCGCGGACGCACTGGTGAAGTACTTGTCCTTGATCGTCGTGTTGATGTTGGGGATCGCGGCCCGTTGAATCTGCTCATACACGGAAAACAAACGCCCCAGTACGTATGGCACGTACTCGCTGTCTTTTTTGATGTCCATCTGCAGTACCTCCCTGAACTGCTCGTTGGTTGTTTTTCGTAGGTAATACGCCTTGATGATGGCTGCCCGGTCCGGCGAAATGTCTCGTTCGGCGTTGATACGCAGCTCCACCGCATTGATCAGACTCACCGGATATGCGGTACCGTTCAGTATCGACTTCATGACCGCTCCGGCCATTTCCGACGACACTTTCGCGGTTTTGCTTTGTGGCCGAATGGTTTGGTTCAACAACCGCCATGTGGGCATGAACGTCGTCTTGTCGTAGACAGGACGGTGTATTTCGAGATCCCGATAGTGCTGCTCTATATTACGGGCGAACGCGCCGAACGTATTGGTCAGATAGAAGCGGACCGACACTCTCGCCGCATTCGGGGACAATGCCAGCACATGAAACTCTTCGCCGGGATCAAGCCGAACATTTTCGAAATCATACGGTCTCCCCTGAGCCAGCGAGCGCGTGGCGGATTGAACCATGGCCTCATCGACTCCACCGCCATTTTGCGACACGGCGGCCTGCAGCCGGGCAAACGCCATGCCGCCGAATGCGTCGGAATATGCGGGCTCTCCGCAACGCGCCCAGGCCACGACGGTATCGTCTCCGATGCGTTGCACCCGATCGCGATCCGCGAGCAACACGTTAAGCGCCGTCGTATATTCGTACGCCTCCCGTTTGCTCATCGAAGCGTTCTCGTTCTGTTCGAGACCGTATGAGCAGAACGCCGGAGCGTTGAAGGAGATCAATGATGCGCCGGATGGCTGCGCACCTGCGACTCCTTTGATTTTGGGATGGATTTTCGCGGGAATGACCGGCTCACCGGAGACCAGGCTGAACGATACCGTATCGTCGTCGCCCTCGGTGTCTTCCTGGTCGTAATATGCGTTCCACGCCTCTTGTACGGCAGGACAATCGTCGATGAACATGGTACGTTCCCCATTGTCGTATTGCAGGACGAAATTCAGCGCCACGGCGGATTCCCATGGATCGTCCCCCATCAGTCGACGAGCGATTTCCCATTGAGGCTCGTTTGCGAAGAACGCGAGGACGGCCGCAGCCGCCGGATCGGCGACATCGTCCAGTATGCGCAGATGCAATGCGGCACACGCCCGAAACGCCTGCATCGCGCGCTCGGGCTTTCCTTTGGCGTCAAATCCGAGCATGTACGCCACCGTGTCGCACAGAAAGTTCGCCGCGATACCGGACGAGCGGGTGACGCGAGCGGGAACGGGAATGATGTTCACCGGCTTTCTGCCGCTGTGATCTCCCAGCGGACGGACTTCAACCAGCGTGCCGTCATCATTGATGACCAGCCCATACGGGACGTTGACATTGTCATAGCCGTAGGCCGGAGCTAGCTGTTTGGACACCAGCACGTCGTATTCGTTGCACAGATCATTGATGATCATGAGCGCACCTCCGCAGATGCGACATCCAGCACGCCGTCATCCAATGCCGCACGGAAGAACAACGGTTTCGGACGAGCCGGATTGCGGTAGTCGAAGTCGTAGAACATGTATCCAAGATCACGATGCCCATGTTCGAATCCGACGGGGTCGTCATCGCTTTCCCACAGACGGAACTCGGCCGGAAATTCCCTCGTGCCGAAGTACGGGTGATGGAAATACTGGCCTTTGCCTGCGCGCCGCATGAACATGCTCTGGAACTTATCCGCCGAATCGTCCGGCGATGTTTTTCGCGGATCCATGGTGAAATGCGCATCGATCACGTATCGGACGTCGCGCAGGATGGTGGATGACCGTTGCTGTATGGATTCGGACGTGTAGATGACGCCGCCGTCGCCTTTTCCTTCCGCCATCGTTCGAATCTTGCTCATACGGATGACGCTGTCGACTTCGTTGCGGCGAACGGTGTCGAACCGTATCGGATTGAGCACGTGAATCCTATCTATTCGCCACCGCAAGCCCGGATGCCAAAATATCGCCTCCAGCAATCCTCGTGCCGCCGACGGCGTCATGACATCATAAGTGACACGTTCCGTCTTAAACTCCGGCCTGCTGAAGAGCGCATAATCTCCCCAGACTTCCAAACGTACTGACATCCATCCTCCTTTCACTGAAGCAACTAGGTTCAAGAACCTCTCTGTTCTCATCACCGACAATACAGCATTGTATCTGGAGCGCCACAGGGCACCTGGCATGCCCGCCTACCACACGAAGACGGGCATGCCGGTCCCCTCACACGAAAATGCCGTCAGCCGCCACGCTATCCAGCCGCAGACCTAGCTGAGGCGAGTACAAACCCCGATCCCGAAGAATATAGCAGTTTCCTTCGGGATCCCCATCCCGTCCCACCTGTAGCACGGCGCCCGCCGACAACAGCTGTTCAAGGTGTCGCGGCCATACATTGACCGCATACTTGCCCAGCTTGCGGAACAACGTGCGATCGATATCCCCATGCTCCAGTTGCGCGCACAACCGCATTCCCTCGTCGGACGTTTCGTCGGACCACGGGACATACACCGGCACGGTCGGGGTGTCAATGAGCTTGAACAGTTCGGCTATACGTTCGAACGGCATACCTTTATCGTGTCCGTGCAGGGCAATGATCCGATGCACATCGAGCGCATCGTTGCCTACGGCTTTCCGCCCGCTCCCGCCGCCACCGCCGAGCATGCCGAGCAGCTCGTTGAAATACATGCGAATCGCATCGCTCGACATCAGATCGGCATACCGATTCGCGACGACATGGTACGCCGCAAGGTTCTGCCGCAGATACGGAGCACAGCCGCCTTCCGTGGAGAACACGTAGACCATGCTTTGCTCGGCGGCATGCCTGCCTTCGCGGTTGCACCGTCCGGCCGTCTGAATGATCGAATCAAGTCCTGTCTCTTCCCGGTATGCCACCGGAAAGTCGACGTCCACGCCTGCTTCGATCAGCGAGGTGGACACCACACGGCATGTCTTTCCGGCGACGAGCCGTTCGCGAATCGTCCTCAGCAAACGTTTGCGGTCCGCGGCGCACTGCAGCGTCGTCAAGCAGAACGTTCCTTCCTCGTCCTCACCGTGCGCAAGGCGATCATACAGATACTGCGCTTTCTTGCGCGTATTCACCACACATAACACCTGCGTATAATCGTCCAGACGATCCGCGAGCGCATCCAGTTCGATGTCTCCGATGCGTTCGACCGTCACGCGGCGGAATGTCTCACGATCCGCATCCGAGAACGGCGATATTTCAGGAATATCGACCTGTCCATCCGTGGACGCCCGGTCGAACAGCGGTTTGAGTTCGGGTTGCGTGGCCGTGCACAATACCGCCGTGGAACCGTATCGTTCCACCAGCTCCGCGATTGCCGTGACGCACGGTCGCAGATACGGTACGGGCAGCGTCTGCGCCTCGTCAAACACGATGACCGAATTCGCGATGTTGTGCAGCTTTCGGCAACGTGACGTCTTGTTCGAATACAGGCTTTCGAAGAACTGCACGGCCGTCGTGACCACGATGGGCGCGTTCCAGTTCTCCGCCGCAAGCGCGCGCTTGAGATCGTTCTCGTCCATGTCGGACTCGTCCTTGAGCTGGTACGGAGCCTCCGCATAATGCGGCAACACAACATCCGGACCGAAGATCTTCTCGAAATTGCCGACGGTCTGGTCGATGATCGACGTGTAGGGAATCACGTAGATGACCCGTTGCAGGCCATGCGTACGCGCGTGTTCGAGCGCGAACGTGATCGACGCGATGGTTTTGCCGCTGCCGGTGGGCGCCGTCAGCGTATACAGTCCCGTACCGCATGTCGCGTCGCACCCTCGTCTGAGACACTGCCTAAGCAATTCGCAGCGTTTGACGTCAAGCGGGCTTTTGTCTGTTTTATCGAGATATCGTTGTGCCACGGTCTCCATAACAGCCGCGGCACGATTCACTTGGAACCGGTTTGCGTCGGCGTATTCCGCTGAAAACCGTTGCGCCGTCTCGCGCAGCGTATGCCACGATGGAGTGCGTTCCTTCGCCAGAGCGACCGGATCGAGCCGTTCCTTCACCCGTTCCAGCAGCGGATGTTCGGCACGCCGTTCCCGGTTCGAGGTGAAGAATTCCGCATCGAGCCGGTCCCCATCCACCAATGCCGACAACAGCATGCGCGTCAGCATCATGTCGGAATAGCATGTGGCATCTGGTGTCCGTAAAGAGCGCGACACGCTTTTCGACGTCGCCGCGGGTTTCTCCTGAGTCGCAGGTCGGAGCATAGGCAACTGCGTGCGCCAGGCGTCGGCCAAGGACAGCGGACTATGGCCACCCGCAGAGAAGGCCCTGCGTATGCGGGCGCTGTAGGTCGAACCGTCAAGTTCTCCCCCGCTGCCCAGATCGGCCAACCCCGCATGATGGCCGGCCACCGCCATGGATGCGGCAAAATAGCCATCGCGCATGAGCAGCATCGCACCGGCAGTTGAGTGGTCCACCTTGCCCGAATGCTCCGGATCACGGATCCTGTTCTGAAAGGCCGGTGAATATTTGCCGAGATCATGAACCAGACCGGACAGCAGACCATCATCGAGATGACCGAACTGCTGTGCGAAGCCGCCGGAAAGGCATCCGGTCATGCATAGGTGTTCCACGCATGTCTCATAACCGTGATCACTGGTTCGTGCATAAAACATATCCGGCCCACGTCCATTCCCATGCGATGTGACGGATGAACCGGATACGACCATCGTGCTCCATTGCCGCTCATCCGTCGTTGACTGGTTTCGTCTTCAGCTTATACCCTGCACAACGATTCCGGTCGGCAACGGTGCCTGTACGACGGAGAAGACCTTGAGACGGGAAGAGGCTTGGATATGCAAAACCCCGCCACATCGGGCGGGGTTTTCGCGTGTGTTACGATTGCGCGGCTGTCGCGGACCCGAATCAGGCCTCGACCGGAGCGTTCACGTCGGCCGGGAGGGCGTTCTTGGCCTCGGCGACGATGGCCTTGAAGGTCTCCGGATCGGACACGGCGAGCTCGGCGAGAGCGCGGCGGTCCAGATCGATGCCGGCCAGCTTCAGGCCCTGCATGAAGCGGTTGTAGGTGATGCCTTCGGCGCGGACGGCGGCGTTGATGCGCTGGATCCACAGCTTGCGGAAGTCACCCTTGCGGGCCTTGCGGTCGCGGAAGTTGTAGGTAAAGGAGTGGAGCAGCTGCTCCTTGGCCTTGCGGTACAGGCGGGAGCGCTGGCCGCGGTAGCCGGAAGCCCTCTCGAGAACGACGCGACGCTTCTTGTGGGCGTTCACTGCGCGCTTGACACGTGCCATAATCTATTCCTCAGCTTTCTAAAAAGTTTCTTCGCGAATCGGCTTCAGGCGGCTCAGCGGCCCAGCAGCTTCTTCATGACCTTGGTCTGCGACGGAGCCAGCACGGCATCGGCCTTCAGGGCGCGACGCTTGCGAGCGGACTTGTGCTCCAGGTTGTGGCGCATGGCGCTGCCGTTCTGGACCAGCTTGCCCTTGCCGGTGACGCGGACGCGCTTGGACGCGGCGGAATTTGTTTTCATCTTCGGCATTGCTGCCCTCCTTGTTGGTTACTTCTTTTCGGAAGTCGTATTGTCTTCGGTGCCGTTGACCGCGGCCTTCGCCTCGGCTGCGGCCTGAGCCTGAGCCTCCTGCTTGGCGGCCAGACGTGCCGCCTGGCGGGCCTGGCGCTCGGCGCGGGACTGGTCGCCGCGGCGGCGCTGCTCGGACTGCGTGTGCACCTTCTTGCCCTTGGGCGCAAGCGTCATGATGATGTTGCGGCCCTCCTGCTTGGGAGCGGATTCGATGGTGCCGTACTCCTGCACGTCGTCGGCGAGGCGCTGCAGCAGTTCCACACCGCCGATCGGGCGGGACTGCTCGCGACCGCGCAGCATGATCGTGACCTTGACCTTGTCGCCGCCGCTCAGGAAGCGGGTGACGTGGCCCTTCTTGACTTCGAAGTCGTGGTCGTCGATCTTCAGGCGGAAGCGGATCTCCTTGATCTCCGCGGTGCTCTGATTGCGGCGGGCTTCACGGGCCTTGATCTTCTCGTTGTACTTGAACTTGCCGTAATCGATGAGCTTGGCGACCGGAGGCTTCGCGTTGGGTGCCACCTCGACGAGATCGAGGTTCGCTTCCTTGGCCAGGTTCAGCGCGACGGAAGTCGCGATGACTCCCACCTGCTCGCCGTTCGGTCCGATCAGACGCACCTGGGAGACGCGAATCTCGTCGTTAATGCGTGGTTCGTCGCTGATGATGACTCCAATCCTCATGTTCTTCACGGCGGAACACCCCGGATGGGCGCGATTCATCGTCCGAATTCATGGCAAGTCCCGTCGACGCACGCACCGTAATCGGCACGCATCCGCGTTCGACGTCATATGTCCGTATCCGTTGCGATACGTTCCCGGCGAAAGCCGCCGGAAATAGGCCATTGCCTTGAACCCGAGGCCATGAAAGGCTTCCAGGTGGGGTTGCCCCGCTTTCTTGATTTCTCAAGCCTTGTAGATAATACCACACCCCTCGACCGGGCGTGTCGTCCGTCGACCGCACCAAAGTCCCGCCCGGTCGGAATTACGCGAGACGCCCCGACCGCGGCACTCCGACTACCTATTGCGCGTTACTGCACGGCCCGCAGCAGTCCGGCGATCCCTTCCTTCCTGAGCAGTTCGCGGTACGGCCCGGCCTCGCGGGCGATGATGTTGTCGATCGCACGCATGCCGAGTACCTCGACCGGCGCCTTGTCGTCGGTCAGGATCGTCGCGTCCTTCTTCCAGTTCGGGTTGTCGACCTCGGTCAGCCGACCGGCGATCTCGTTCATCGCCGAGGCGAGCTCGTGGCTGTGCGTGCGGTCATAGGTGCGCGTCTCCAGCGTTCCGGGGTCGGACAGCGTGTCCATGCCCTCGCTCTCCGACATCGCGGTGGTCGCCCCGCCGAGGTCCGTCTTCTTCGCGAACAGTTCGCGGTTCGTCGTGCCCGGAACGTCGGCCGTGCGCACGAAGGCGGAGTCGAACACGGATGCGATGGTATCGGTGAGCGCCTCGTTGATCGAGCCTTGCCCGTCGGAGATCATGTTCATGTTGACGACCATCACGCCACCCGGATTGAGGTGCCTCCTCACCAGCGAGAAGAACTCCTTGGAGCTCATCTGGAACGGGATGGTGATGTCCTGGTACGCGTCGACCATGATCACGTCGTATGTGTCGTGGCTGGCCGCCAGCCATGCGCGACCGTCGTAGGTCGACACGTCGATGTCGCCCGGCTCGTCGAAATATTCGCCGGCCAGCTTCGTGATCTTGCCGTCTATCTCCACGCCGGTGACGTCCATGTCCGGATAGTACTGGCGCAGCTGGCGCGCGTACGTCCCGGTGCCCATGCCGAGGATGAGCGCGGAGTCGGCCTTTTTGGCGAGCGCCGGCGCGGCCAGCGCGGTGTCGTAGTACATGCCGGTCAGTCCGGGCTGCTTCATCGTGACGGATTGCACGCCGAAGAGCACGTTGGTGGACAGGATCGTGCGGTCGGACAGGTTCTTGACCTGCAGGTAGTTGTAGATCGACTCGCCTTCGTAGGCGATGACCGATTGGTTCTCCCAGAACGCGAAGCCGCTCATCGGCGAGAACGCGCCGGAGAGGGCGAAGACCACGACGGCGACGGCGCAGGCGATGCTGCGCACGCGCGCGGCGAAGAAATAGACGACCGGCAGGCACAGCAGGGCGCCGGAGAAGATGAGGAACGTGACGAACGTGCCGACGGCGGGGATCGTGATGAAGGTCGGCAGGAACGTGCCGAGGATGGAGCCGACGGTGTTGCAGGCGGACAGCCGTCCGACGACGGATGCGTTGTCCTCGAGGGAGTCGGTGGCGAACTTGTTGAGGCCCGGGGTGACGGTGCCGAGCAGGAACAGCGGCGGGACGAAGATCGCCATGCAGCTGACGAACGCGGCCAGGACGAGGAAGTTCGTGGAGACGGTGACGATGAGCAGGCCGGAGATCGCGATGATGAGGTACTTGCCGACGAGCGGGATCAGCGCGATCCACACCGCGGCGACGAGGATGCGGAAGTACAGTTTGTCCGGGTTCGGGTCCTTGTCGGCCCAGCGTCCGCCGAACACCGCGCCGAGCGCGAGCGCGATCATGATGGTGCCGATGATGATGGTCCACACGATCTGCGAGCTGGAGAAGTATGGCGCGAGCAGTCGGGACGCGCCGAGTTCGGCGGCCATGACGGCCATGCCGGAGAAGAATTCGGTGACGTACAGGAAGATCTTCGATTTCAGGATCGGCCGTTCTTTCGTCGTGTCCGCTTTCGCCATGATCTTCCCTTCGTTTCGTCCGCCCTTGGTATGTTGCCGAGCCTACACCACCGGCCGCCTCGCCGCACCGGACGGAAAGCCGCGTTCGGGGCGTACAGTGGTGCGCATGAGCGAACAGACTTGCGTGATTTTCGCCGCGGGCGAATACTACGGCGACCCGATCGACGTGCCGGATGGGTCGTTCGTGATCGCGGCCGACGGCGGCTTGGATCATACGCGCGCGCTGGGCGTGCGAGCGGACGTGGTGATCGGCGATTTCGATTCGTTGCACGGGATCCGCCCGACCGACACCGAGCATACGATCGCGCTGCCGAGCGAGAAGGACGATCCGGATCTGCTCAGCGCGTTGAAGGTCGGATGGTCGCACGGCTGCCGCACGTTCCATATATATGGTGCGTTGGGTGGCCGCATCGACCATACGATCTCGGGCATCCAGCTGATGACGCTGCTCGCGCATCACGGCGGCATCGGGTTCCTGCACGGCGACGGCACGGTCGTCACGGCTATCTGCGATGGGGCGCTGTCGTTCCCGGCCGCCGATCTCGCGCCGGGCCGCATGGTGTCGGTGTTCTCGCACTCCGACGTCTCGCGCGGCGTGAACGAGCCTGGACTGAAGTACGAGCTGACGGACGGCACGCTGTCGAACGACGTCGTGCAGGGGGTGAGCAACGAGTTCCGGCCCGGCGTTCCGGCTGAGATCAATGTGCATGACGGCACGCTGATCGTCACGTTCCCGGTCGAGGCGCCGACGCCGGCGGTGGCCCGCTACCGGGAGTTCGGAGGCGATCTGGGCGCGCTCGACACGCATGTCTCCCCGATTCTGGTGAAGTGACGCGCACGCCGGCGCCCACGGGAATGTGAACGCTCACAGAAGGTTTGCCCAATAAGCGAAAACACGCCCGCGAATCGTTGCCAATAGTACAGACGACGCATTAGAGTGGTTCGTGTTGGTAAACAATGGCCTTGTGTGTGTTCGCGCGCAAGGTCACCCTACAAGGGAGAATTACATGACAGTTAAGATTGGTATTAACGGCTTCGGTCGTATCGGTCGTCTCGCCTTCCGCCGCATCTTCGACCTGCAGCAGAAGGGTGGCGAGGCCGCTGATATCGAGGTCACCGCTATCAACGATCTGACTTCCCCGTCCGCTCTGGCCTACCTGCTGAAGTACGATTCCACCCACGGCACCTTCAAGCACGCCGACGGCACCCCGGTCGACGTCAAGGCCACCGACTCCGCCATCGTCGTCGACGGCAAGGAGTACCCGGTGTACGCCGAGCCGGATGCGAACAACATCCCGTGGGTCAAGAACGACGGTGTCGAGTTCGTCCTCGAGTGCACCGGCTTCTACACCTCCGCCGAGAAGTCCCAGGCCCACCTGAATGCCGGCGCCAAGAAGGTCCTGATCTCCGCCCCGGCCAAGGACGCCACCACCCCGACCGTCGTGTTCGGCGTGAACCACGAGATCCTGAAGCCGACCGACAACATCGTGTCCGCCGGCTCCTGCACCACCAACTCCATGGCCGCCATGGTCAAGCTGCTGAACGACAAGTTCGGCATCAAGGTCGGCTTCATGACCACCGTCCACGCCTACACCGGCACCCAGATGATCCTGGACGGCCCGCGTGGCAAGAAGTCCGGCCGCGACCTGCGCGCCGCCGCCATCAACACCATCCCGCACTCCACCGGTGCCGCCAAGGCCATCGGCAAGGTCGTGCCGGAGGTTAACGGCAAGCTGCAGGGCCACGCCCAGCGCGTCCAGGTCCCGGACGGCTCCATCACCGAGCTGACCACCGTCCTGAACACCGAGACCACCGCTGACGAGATCAACGCCGCGTTCAAGGAAGCCTTCTCCGACACCCCGTACTACGGCTACAACGAGGATGGCATCGTGTCCGGCGACATCATCGGCGACACCCACGGTGGCGTCTTCGATCCGACCCAGACCGACGTCAACACCGTTGACGGCGTGACCATGGCCCGCACCGTCGCCTTCTACGACAACGAGTACGGCTTCACCTCCAACATGGTGCGCACCCTCGAGTACTTCGCCGAGATCTCCGAGTGAATCCGCGCGGGTTCGCCCGCTTGGGTTCATGAGTGATTCATGACGAATTGACGAAAATCCCCGTTCCGTTCACGCGGAGCGGGGATTTTCGTATGCTTGAGCATCGCGCGCGTTATGATGGGGCGACATGGGCAAGAAATCCAAGAACGAGAAGGGCAAGGGCTCGACGCCGGCGACCGTGCAGCTGGAAAAGGCCGGCGTGCCGTTCGAAACATACGAATACGAGCATTCCAACGACCATATGGACGACGGCTACGGCGTGGAGGCGGCCACCAAGCTCGGTTTCGACGAGCATCAGGTGTTCAAGACGCTGATGGCCGACACCGGCTCCGAACGCGTGGTGGGCGTGGTGCCGGTGAGCGTGCACATGGACCTCAAGGCCCTGGCCGCGGCGGTCGGTGCGAAGAAGGCCTCGATGGCCGATCCGAAGGTCGCGATGCGCGAGTCCGGGTATGTGGTCGGCGGCATCTCGCCGCTCGGCCAGAAGGTGCATCACAAGACCGTGCTTGACGAGTCCGCACTGCAATTTGACCGTATCCTGCTGTCGGGCGGCAAACGAGGTTTTTCGATCGGCATCGCGCCCGAGGATCTGCTCAAGGTGCTGAACGCCGTCGCCGCCCCCATCGGCACTTGGTGACGGCCTGTCGGCGGTCTTCCCGTAGGCGAAGTGAGCCGGCACACTACCGTGCCGGCGAGGACTGCCGGCCGCGAAGCTCGGCCGACTGAGCCGTCAAATGGGAAGCACGGTGTGCTTCCCATAGGCGAAGTGAGCGTGCGCGCTATTGCGCACGCGAAGGCTGCCGGCGGAGTTCCGCCGGCAGCACGAAGTGCATGTTCTCCTTGATGGTCTCCACGGAGGATACGTCGATGAACCCGAGTCCGCGCAGCGACTCGATCACGCCCGCGACGAGCTCATCGGGCACGGATGCGCCGGACGAAATGCCGACGGCCTCGACGCCGTCGAACCACGCCGGATCCATCTCACCCGCGTCGTCGACGCGATGCGCGATTCCGCGTCCGGCGAGCGCGTCCTGCGCCACTTCCATGAGCCGCACCGAATTGGACGAGTTGGCCGAGCCGACGATCACCACGCAGTCTGACTGTTCTGCGATGAGCTTGACCGCGGCCTGTCGGTTCGACGTGGCGTAGCAGATGTCGGAGCTCGGCGGCTCCTTGATCCATGGGAAGCGGGCCTTGAGCGCGGCGATGGTGCCGGCGGTCTCGTCGATGCTGAGCGTGGTCTGGCTCAGCAGCACGAGTTTCGTGTCGGGAGTGAAGTCGAGCGCGTCCACGTCGTCGGCGTGTTCGATGAGGTGCACGTGTTCGGGACTCTCCCCCACCACGCCGACGGCCTCGTCGTGTCCCTTGTGTCCGATGTAGACGATCTCGTAGCCTTCCTTGACGAACCGCAGCACCTCGCGGTGCACCTTGCTCACCAGCGGGCAGGTCGCATCGACCACGTGCATGCCGCGCGCGGCGGCCTCGGCCTTGACGGACGGCGACACGCCGTGCGCGGAGAACACGATCGGGATGCCGGCGGCCGCGGCCGCGTCGGGGATTTCGGCGAGTTCCTGCACGAACACGGCGCCCGCCGAGGCGAGATCCTCGACGACGTGCCTGTTGTGCACGATCTGGCGGCGCACGTACACGGGCGGCAATCCGTCCTCGCGGGGCGCGCCGGCCGCCTTGAGGATCGTCTGCACGGTGAGGATCGCCCGGTCCACGCCCGCGCAGAAGCCGCGCGGGTCAGCCAACACGATTCGTTTCGCCATCACGTCCGCCTTTCGTTATGCAACACCCGTCCATACTAGCCGACATACGCGCTAGACTGGATCGTTAGCGGTAACATCCGTTACCGGGCACACGAAATCCTCACTATGGAGTGATGTACATGACGAAGAACATCCCGCCGCGCACCGGCCAGCAGTATTCCATCCATTACGGCGACTGGGCCGCGGTGATCACCGAACTGGGCGCGACGATGCGCAAGGTCACCTATCAGGGCAAGAACGTGATCGTGCCGCTCGGCCCGGACGATCCGGTCACCTGCTGCCACGGCCAGCTGCTCGTCCCGTTCCCGAACCGCATCGAGGCGGGCACCTACACGTTCGAGGGCAAGACCTATACGCTGCCGATCGATGAGCACGACCGCAACACCGCCATCCACGGCTATGGCTACCGCTCCTACTGGAAGCTCGAGGAGCTGACCGAAACGTCCGTCACGCAGTCGTGGCGCGTGCCGTTCCTGCTCGGCTATCCGTTCGACGTGATCGTGACCGCCAAGCACGAGCTGGACGCCGACGGCCTGCACATCACCGTGAGCGCGTACAACAACGGCGGCGATGACGCCCCGTGGGCGCTGGCGATCCATCCGTGGCTCGACAACGGCTTCAACGGCTACGGCGACGAGATCGACGGCCATAACGCGCAGTGCCGTCTGACGGTTCCGGCGGACACGCATGTGACCGTGGACGAGAACCTCATTCCGACCGGCACCGAACCGGTGGACGGCACGAAGTACGATCTGCGCGAGCACCCGCTGCTGACCGGCCAGCCGTTCGACGATGCGTGGACCGACCTGCACCATGACGCCGACGGCACCGTGACCGCGACGTTCACCCGCCCGGACGGCTTGGAGATCAAGGTCGGCGGCGACGAGACGATCACCTCGTTCCAGGTGTGCACCGGCACCGGTTTCCCGGCGTTCCAGCACCCGGCCGGCACCGCCGTCGAGCCGCAGACCGCGTACGCGAACGCGTTCAACACCGGCAACGACCTGATCGTCATCAAGCCCGGCGAGACGAGCACGACCAAGCTGTTCATCAAGGCCGAACAGCACTGAGTCCCGGGGTTCGTGGACCGTTCGGCTTGCGAACGTCGGTGGGATGTGCGATAATCCCGTAGGCTTATTAATCTTCAGTAAAGGAGTCCATCATGGGCATGCGCGGACGCAAGCGCAAGGATCGTCGTAAGAAGGCCGCCAACCACGGCAAGCGCCCGAACGCCTGATCCAAGCCTGATTCAGGCTGCGTGAACAACGCTAGGAAACCCCTGCAGACCATCGGTTTGCAGGGGTTTCGCATATCTCCGCGCGTCATGAACGCGACACGGTCAAGATCCGGACACCGATCGGACATACGCGTTGTCGCGACGTTGCGACACCGCGACGCCGCGATGCCGTCACTCGTCGCCGTCGCAGCAGCAATGGTCGAGCGTCTCACGCAAACGGCGCATCAGGCATTCCGGTGCGACGTCCGGCCGCAGGTAGGCGCGCATCGCCATGATCAGCGCCTTCTCGCGTTCGTCGCAGCAGGTGTCAGGATCGAAGCAGTCCCCCGAACCGGTGCCGGCCAAGGCGTCCGGCTGCACGCCGGGCAGCACGGCGGGATCGGGATGCACGGCGCTGACATGCACGTCGGTGCGGATCACCGTGCCGTCCGCGGTCTGACGGGTCACCGAGATGTGACGTTCGATCTGCCCGCTCATGACCGCTCCTTCCGTCCGCTCGTCGTCTCTTCGTTTCCATTATCGCCGGTTCCGCCGCGCTTCGCGGACAGTGAACCGTTGGAGTCACGGCCGGAACCGCCAGTGGCAACACCTGTGGAACCGCCCGATGGTCTGCCGTATCCACGCTCTCTCGCATACGAGGCAAGGTCGCGCTTGAGCTGCGTGCGGGCGCGGTTGAGACGGCTCATCACCGTGCCGATCTTCACGCCCTGCTCGTCGGCCACCTGCTGGTAGGTCTTGCCGTCGATCACCGTGTCGATGAACACCTGCCGGCGTTCGGGAGGCAGCCGGTCGAGCGCGGCCATGATCTCCTCGGGCGCGAAGGTGTCGAGGTATTCCTGTTCCGCGGATTTCAGTCCTTCCGACGAATGTTCGGACGCCGAGTAGATGTCCCAGTCGTCGTATTCGCCGGTCGAATCGTTGGCGCGTTGCGGGCGCCGCTTGGCCTTCGCGTACTGGTTGAAGTAGGCGTTGCGTTCGATCGTGGTCATCCACGCTTCGAAGTTCGAGCCTTCCTGGAAGGTGTCGAACGCCTTGAATCCGCGTTCGAACGTGTCCTGCACGAGGTCCTGCGCGTCTTCGGAATTGTTGGTCAGTTTCATCGCCTGCCGGTACAGCGCGTCCACGGCGGGCATGGCGAGACGCTCGAACCGTTCGCGTTTCGCCGCCATCCCGGGCGTCATGCTCCCCGCGCGCCCCGACCCGTCCACGGCTCCCCGCGCCTGGCCGGCGTCATCCCCGTCGTCGTGTTCGTTCACCTTTTCGTCTGCCACGGCTCCCATTGTAACGGCAGCGACGAAACCGTCCGGGCAGGCGGCCGGAACACGCCCGGGCCGCCACCGAACGTGCACATGGCGCACGGTAGAATGGCCAGTTGTCACGAACGTAAGGGAGAGCATCATCATGTCTTTGACGTTGCAATCGGCCGCCCGCCTGCTGGACGAGCATCATCTGCTGCGCGAGATCATCGCCGGCGATCTGTGGACGCTGGACGCGGCCGATGTCGACGGCGGCGATCGCCCGTTCTCGGACGTCACGTATGACACGCGTCAGGTCGCCGACGGCACGTTGCTGTTCTGCAAGGGCAACTTCAGGCCGGAATACCTGCACGGCGTGGACGAGCGCGGACTGGCGGCATACGTGGCCGAAACCGATTTCTCGTCTGTGACCCGCGCGTCCGGGCTGATCGTCGACGACGTGCGCAAGGCGATGAGCCTGCTGTCGGCCGCGTTCTTCGGTCGCCCGCAGGACGAGCTGACCGTGATCGGCATCACCGGCACGAAGGGCAAGACGACGACCGCGTACTTCACGCAGGCCGTGCTCAACGATTATTCCGGCGGCAAATGCGCGCTGTTCTCGTCGGTCGACAACTGCCTGGACGGCCACACGTACACCGAATCCGCGCTGACCACGCCGGAAAGCCTCGACGCGTTCCGCATGATGCGCGAGGCCGTCGATAACGGCATGCGCTACCTGGTTATGGAGGTCTCCTCGCAGGCGTACAAGGTGCAGCGCGTCTACGGGCTCACGTTCGACGTGGCCGCGTTCCTGAACATCTCCCCCGACCATATCTCACCGATCGAGCATCCGACGTTCGAGGACTATCTGCACTGCAAGCGGCAGATCTCGTACAACTGCCGCACGCTGGTGCTCGGCGAGGACTGCGATCACGCCGACCTGATCCGTCAGGATGCGGCGCGCGCCGACGTTCCGGTCGTCTCGTTCGCGCTGCGCGACGAAGCCGGCGACGTGACCGACGGCATCGACGTCATCGCCACGCCGGACCCGCAGCATCCAACGCAGTACGTGTTCCTTGATCACGGCAAGGCCATCGGCGATTTCTCGCTCGAACTCGAAGGCGGATTCAACGCGGCCAACGCCGCGGCCGCGATCGCGATCGCCCGCAAGGCCGGCGTGCCTCAGGACTCCCCCGCGTTCGCCGCGCTCGAACGGGTGCGCATCTCCGGACGCATGGAACGGTTCGCGAGCGCCGACGGCAACATCGTCGCCTACGTCGATTACGCGCACAATTACGTGAGCACCAAGACGCTTGCCGAATTCGTGCTGCGCAAGTACGCGGACCGTTCTCCGAGGCTGGTGCTGGTGACTGGTTCGGTCGGCGACAAGGCCGTGGACCGCCGTCAGGGCATCATCGACGGCGCGCAGGACAAGGTGGACCGCATCATCCTCACGTCGGAGGACACCGTCAAGGAGCCGATGACCGACATTCTCGACGAGATGCGCGGTTATATCACGAATCCGCATGTGTCGTCCACGATCATCCTCGACCGTGCCAAGGCCATCGAAACCGCGGTCGAGGAGGCGCGCACGGACGCGAAGGCCGGCCGGCTGACGGTATTGCTGGTCATCGGCAAGGGCGAGGAGCAGTGGATCAAGGTCGGCGGCAAGCATGCGCCGTACGAGGGCGACGGCCATGTGATCCGCCGCCTGTTCGGCATCGCGCAGGACTGAGCGGGTCTCAGGCCGCGCGCGACGAGCGCATATACGTACGTAAAAAGGCGGGACGTTCCGAGATCATATGATCCGAGACGTCCCGCCTTCGTATGTTCCGAAAGATCTTGCCGGACTTGCCCGCCGTCAGCCCTTGCGGATGCGCGAACGGATCTTGAGCGCCGTGTTCCACAGGTGGTACCACGGGCTGAGCGGCTTGTCGAACGTGCCGACCCAATAGATCGGTTCGTTGGCGAACAGCATCTTGAACTCGCTGATGCCGTCGTTGAGCAGGCCGTTGAGGTCGTACAGCACCGCGCCCTTCTCCTTGGCGGCAAGGATCGCGGTCCACTTGAGCAGGTAGTTGGCGCGCAGCGTCTTGCCTTCGTCGTTGACGCCGCCCCACAGTTCGAACGCGGTGCCGTTCGCGGAGGTGATGTTCCACAGGAACGACAGGACGCGTCCCTCGTGTTCGGCCACGAACAGCTGGCCGGCATCGCCGAACAGGGCGAACGCGGCGCGGTAGTATTCGTCCGGGTGCAGCGGGAAGTGGTCGTTGGCGGCGGTGTCATGGTAGATGGCGAGGATCGCGTCCAGATCGGCTTCGACTGCCGGACGGCATACGACGCCGTTGCGGCCGGCCTTGCGGATGTACTGGCGGGCCTTCTTGGAATGCAGGCCCTTCATGATCGTGTCCTCGTCCGGGGTCAGGTCGATGGCCGCGGTCTTGGCGAGCATGATGTACTTGCCCTTGACCCATGAACCGCCCAGTTCCAGCGATTCGACGGCCGGATCGATCTTCAGGCTCACCGAGGAGACGTGCTCCTTGCACCAGTCTGCGCAGGCGTCGGCCACGCGTGCCAGCTGCGCGTCATCATCGGCGAACGGTCCGCGCGGAGCGTAGGAAATGGCGCGGAACGGCCACGGCAGGTCACGTACGAGGATCTGCGCGCCGCCAATGACGCGCCCGTCGTCCTTGACGACGACGCGATGCGCCGTCCACGGACCGGTGGACGCCTTGAGCTCGCCCCACTGCCACAGCTGCAGCGGATGGCCGTGACGCTCCTCGACCAGCGCGTTCCACTCGGATTGGTTCTGAATTTCGGTTGTCTCCTGCATGATGCTCCATAGGTTCATTCACAATGCCGTACGCATATGGTATCCCACCGAGCCTACCGACGCCCCGGAGCCGGACACGGGCCGTATTACACTCGTCACCGGTCAATCGCAAGGAGCATCATGATTACGTTGGAAGCCGTCACCCCTGAAGTCTTGGAGGCGTCCGCAGCCGAGCACGACATCAGCCTTCCCATCGAACAGACCGCCGTATGGGCGGCGTATCAGGCCGACATCGACGGTCGCACGCCGTGGGGCGCGTACGTGATCCGCCGCGACGACGATGCGGTCGCGTTCATTTCGTTCATCGATTACGAAACGCACGGATACCACTATCTGCACGCCGCGCACGGGCCGGTCTGGATCGCCAGGCCCACGCCGGCCGAGGAACGCGAGGTCATCGACGCGCTGACGCAGGCCGTGCATGC
The DNA here is from genome assembly GCF_010667685.1 of Bifidobacterium aerophilum. Classification (GTDB taxonomy): domain Bacteria; phylum Actinomycetota; class Actinomycetes; order Actinomycetales; family Bifidobacteriaceae; genus Bifidobacterium; species Bifidobacterium aerophilum. The sequence goes on from NZ_WHZW01000018.1 coordinate 58,216, forward strand.
CGAGGATCCGGGGATCGTGTTCCTGCGCATCGACGCCTGGTTCGAGGACGGCACCGAACCCGTGCTGTCGACCGTCCCGTATGACGAGACCGTCATCGTGGATCTGACCGGCGGGGACGACGCGATCCTGGGACGCATGAGGAAGCGCGGCCGTCGCGACGTGCGCAAGGCGCTGCGCGAAAGTCCGGCCGATTGCCGGGACGAAACCGAATCGGCAACGGCCGACTTCTCCGAATACTACGACGTGATGGTGGAGACGGCGCAACGCGACGGGTTCTCCCCCGCGCCGATGGACGACTACACCGATATGATCGCCGCGCTCGGCCCCGACCATTGCCGCGTGTTCGCCGCCCGCATCGACGGACGGGTCGTCGCATGGTCGATCGTCACGTTGAACGGAGCCCGTGCGGTGTATTACTACGCCTGCATGAGCACCGCGGTGATGCATGATCTCGTGCCAGACAAGCTGCTGTACACGTTCTGCTGCGCGCTCGGCGCCCAAGGCTATACGCAGATCGACCTGATGGGCATCGGCGACGATTTCTCGCCGTCGCTCAAGTCGTTGAACATGTTCAAGACCAAGTTCACGGAGGAGACCACACCCGTGGCCCCGGCCCGAGACGTGCCGATCAGGAAGGTGTTCTACGGCACGCTGACCGCCGCGGAGAAGCTGCGCGACTCGTTGCGCGAGCACTGAACGGCGCATTCCCGCATGACATCCAGTGGCCGTGGTCGTGGCCACGGCCACGTCACGGTGCGATGCGCGCGCGTATCGCACCGTGAACGCCGCGCCCCCTGTCCTCCCGCTCTCCCGTAATATTCATGAATTGTTAAGGTTCTATACCTTAATGCAACATGGTCATACGGAGAAAGGAGAACCATGCATAGCAATCCCTCCAAGGTGCTGTCGGCGATAGCTGCCGCGACGGCGATGATGCTCGCGCTGGCCGGATGCGGCGGGCAGTCCAACACCAAGACCGACGCCTCGGCCGACGGCGGCACGATCACCGCCATGAACTCGGAACCGGCGACGACGCTGATCCCGGGCAACACGAACGCCGTCACCGGCGGCAAGGTGCTCGACCTCATCTTCTCCGAGCTGGTCGCCTTCGACGCGAACGGCAAGCCGGTCAACGAGGTCGCCAAGGAGATCAAGTCGAACGACGACGCGACCCAGTTCACCATCACCATCAAGGACGGCTGGAAATTCACCGACGGCACGCCGGTGACCGCCGAATCGTTCACCAAGGCGTGGAGCTACACGGCGAACGCGACGAACGCGCAGATCAACGCGAACTTCTTCTCGAACATCAAGGGCTACGACAAGCTGCAGCAGAAGGGCGCTCCCTCCGACGAACAGCTTGAGGGTCTCAAGGTCGTCGACGACCACACCTTCACCGTGGACCTGACAAGCTCCGACTCGAACTTCCCGATCAAGGTCGGCTACACCGGCTTCGCCCCGCTGCCGGAATCATTCTTCAAGGACCCGAAGGCGTTCGGCGAGAACCCGGTGGGCAACGGCGCCTACAAGTTCGTCAAGTGGGACCACAACAAGGAGATCGACGTGGTGAAGAACCCCGACTACAAGGGCAACTTCCCCGCGAAGAACGCCGGCGTGAAATTCATGCTGTACACGAGCCCGCAGTCGGCCTACGCCGACGTGCTTTCCGGCAACCTCGACGTGATGGATTCCGTGCCCGCCACCGTGGCCGGCAGCCTCAAGTCCGCGAAGAACGTGCAGGTCTACAACGAGGCCGGCTCGTCGATCTCGCTGTTCGTGATCACGCAGGACTACAAGCACTTCGGTCCCGGCGAGGAGGGCCAGCTGCGTCGCCAGGCGATCTCGATGGCGATCAACCGCGAGCAGATCTGCGAGAAGATCATGTCCGGCCTGTGCACGCCGGCCACCGACTTCGCGGCCCCCGCGATCGACGGACACTCCGATTCCCTGGCCGGCAAGGAGAACCTCGAGTACAACCCGGACAAGGCCAAGGAACTGTGGGCCAAGGCGAACGAGATCTCCCCGTGGGAAGGCACGTTCGAGATCGCATACAACACCGACGGCGGCATGAAGAGCATGTGGGACGCGGTCATCAACTCGATCAAGAACACGCTGGGCATCGACGCGGCCACGCAGATCTTCGCCACCGGCTCCGAGCTGAGCGACGTGACCGACGGCCGTACGCTGCACAAGCCGCACCGCATGGGCTGGTCGCCTGACTACCCGTCGATCGAGAACTACCTGACCTCGCTGTATTCGACCGCCGCGGCCGACGGCAACGGCGCGAACACCGGCGACTACAAGAACCCGGAGTTCGACGCGCTGCTCGCCAAGGGCAACGCGGAGTCCTCGACCGAAGCTGCGATCAAGGACTACCAGGCCGCCGAGGAGATCCTGCTCAAGGATCTGCCGAGCGTGCCGCTGTACTACACGAACGCGAACGGCGTGGCCAACAAGAACCTGAAGAACTTCAAGTTCAACTGGCAGAACAGCCCGATCTACCGCGACATGACGAAGTGACGGACGGATTCGTCCCAAACCTCTGACACGACAAGGGCGGCTCTCTTCCCTCAAGGAAGAGAGCCGCCCTTCGCATATCCGGAACCGAAACCGGCGACCGACCGGCGGCGGCCCGTATCTCGGATCAGTCCTCGGCGAGCCGCTGCGACACGACCGCCGTAACTCCGTCCGCACGCATCGTCACGCCATACAGCGCGTCGGCAATGCTCATCGTCCGCTGCTGATGCGTGATCACGATGAGCTGCGCGTGTTCGCGCAACTGTTCGAACGCGTCGAGCAGGCGGGTCAGATTCACGTCGTCGAGCGCCGCCTCGACCTCGTCCATCACGTAGAACGGGCTCGGACGGGCCGTGAAGATCGCGAACAGCAGCGCCAGCGCGGTCAGCGACCGTTCGCCGCCGGACAGCAGGCTGAGCTGCCTGACGCGTTTGCCAGCCGGACTGGCCTCCACGATCACGCCGGTGGAGAGCAGATCGTCCGGCTTGTCGAGCCGAAGACGCCCCGTGCCTCCGGGGAACAGCGTGGCGAAGACCCGCTCGAACGCCGCGGCCGTGTCGTCGAAGGCATTGCGGAACACGTCGATCATCGTGGAGTCGAGGTCGCGGATCAGCTGCATGAGGTCGTCGCGTGACTTGGCGACGTCGTCGCGCTGCTCGTGCAGGTACTGGTTGCGGGTCTGCAGCGCCTCGTATTCCTCAAGCGCGAGCGGATTCACCTTGCCGAGTGCGGCGAGATCGTGTTTGGCCCGTTCGAGCCGTTTGACCTGTTCCTCGCGCACGTAGGGCACGCTGAGCGGCAGCGTCGGCGGGTCGCCGGAACCGTCATCGGAGCCGTTCTCGGATACGGGCCGTCCGGTGTCGTCGAGCATCGGCACCGGCTGGTCGGGACCGTAGTCGCGTATGAGTTCGTCCACGTTCATGCCGAGTTCGTCGGAGATGCGTTTCGCGACCTGCCCGTACTCGGCGGCGAACCGTTCGCGGTTGACGTCGAGTGTGTGCTCGCGCATGGCGAGTTCGTTGACGCGTGGTTCGAGCTCGTCGCGTCGCGCGCGCAGCGTCTTGAGTTCGCTGTCGTGGTCGGCGGCCTCGGCCTGCAGTCGGACGCGTCGAGCCGACGTGTCGGCGATGGCGGAGCCGACCAGTTCGGCGACGGCGTGCGCGTCCGAGGCGATGCGCCGTGCATGATCGGCTTTGGCGCGGCGCAGACGGTTCGCCTCGTCGATGCGGGCACGGCGTTCGGCGGCGGCCTTCGCCTGGTCGCGAAGCAGGCCGCTTTGGCGTTCCAGCGAGGCGGCCGTGCGCTCGGCTTCGTCCCATGCGAGTTTCGCGGTCATTTCCCGTTCACGCGATTGCGCAAGTCCGGTTTCCAGTTCGCGTTCGCGAGCGGCCAGCTCGTCGGCGTCGGCGTTGTCGTCGGTGCCGGATTGTGCGGCCGTCAGCGCACGGTTCAGGTCGCCGACGCGCAACTGGTGCGATTCTCGCGATTCGTCGGTGGTCTTGATCGTATCGTCGATGCCGCGGATCTGCTTGTCGAGATTGGCGACCCGTTCGGATGCCGAAGCGAGCGCGGACGCCGCCTGTTCGGTCTTCAACCGGATCTCGGTGCGCATGACGGCCGCCTGATCGACGGCGCGGCGCGCCTGATCACGTCCGGCGCGGGCCTGTTCGACCCGTTCGTTCAGTTTCGAGAGCCGATCCCGCAGTTCCGAGACCTGTCTGATCGCCTTGTCCCGTCGCGCGACCAGGGACAGGTCGCTGTGCGCCGGCATCGAACCGCCCACGCCGCCGACCGGATTGACGATTTCGCCGGCTTGGGTGACGGCGCGGGAGAACCGGCGCACCGGCATATGTGCCGCATCGGTTCCATCCGACTCGTCCGATTCGTCCGTGCCGTCCACGGCCGCGATCGCCTCGTCCAAAGTGCGCACGGCCGCCACGTCGGCCAGCAGCAGGCGTACGGCGCGCACGACGCCGGCCGCTTGATCGGGGTCGGCCGCGTTCGGATTGGCCGTCACCAGCGAGGCAGCGGAGAACGGCGACGCCTGTTCGCCGGGCACGACGGCGTCGGACAGGGTATCGTCGGAGCGTGCCGGCAGCGGCATGAGCGCGACGGCCTTGCCGAGCCGTCCCTCGCGCGCCAGTTCGAGCGCGCGGACCAACCGCCGCCGTTCGGGCACGACGATCGCGCCGGCGAACGCGTCGAGCGCGTGCGCCACGGCGTCCTCCCAGCCGTCGGCCACGCGGATGAAGTCGGACAGGTGCCCCATGGCGCCGATGGTGGGGTTGCGTTCCAGAGAACCGGCGGCGTTGCGGCTTTCCAGCGTGTCGTTCAACGCGTCCGCCTTGGCCTTGAGCGAGATGATCCGGCCGTTCAGGTCGCGTTGGGCATCCTGCAGGTCGTTGAGCGCGTCCTGTCGCGAGGATAGTTCCTGACGGGCCGCGGCCAGCGCCTGCGTGCCGTCGTCCTCGTCGCCGGCCTGCGCGCGCAGCCCCAGTGCGTCGCGCTGCGCGCACGCCTCGTCGTACTGGCGAATCAAGGTCGCACGCTGTTCGGCGAAGTCCTTGCCGCGGGTCACGGCCAGCTGCACGGCGGCCTCTTCGCGTGCGATGAGTTCGCGCAGGTTCGCGACCCGCGCGTCGCGCTGCTGGGTGGCGAGACGCAGTTCGGCGATCGTCTGGCGGATCGAGGCGAGCCGCTTTTCGCCGTCGGCGCGCTCCTCGGCGGCCTTGTCATGAGCCAGCCGCATGTCCTGCGCGGATTGCCGCTGTCGGGCGAGCTGCGCGTCGAGTTCGTCGGCCCGACGGTTCAGCAGGTCGGGATCGTCTCCGGGAACCTGCGCCATCTGGTCGGTCAGCGCCCGTTCGCGTTCCTCGGCGAGGGATGCGAGCGCGCGCAGCCGTTCCTGGATGCGCGACAGGTCATGCCACTGCTGGTTGATGCGGGCGATGGCCGGAGAGGCCTGCGAGGTCAGCGTCTCGACCTGTTCGGCGCGGACCTTGACCTGTGCCAGTTCGCGGCGCAGCCCGGTCAGTTCGCCGCGCACGTCGGCCAGTTGCGCGTGGGCGTCGTCGCGCTGCGTCATCGCTCGGGAGGCGTCGTCGGCGTACAGGCGCATCCGCGCGTCGCGCAGGTTGATCTGGATGCCGTCGGCGCGGCGGGATACGCGCGCCTGACGGCCGAGCGGGCCGAGCTGGCGGCGGATTTCGCCGAGCAGATCGTCGAGTCGGGCCAGGTTCGCTTCCGTGTTGGCGAGCTTGCGGAGCGCGCGCTCCTTGCGTTTGCGGTGCTTGAGGATGCCTGCTGCCTCTTCGATGAACGCGCGGTGGCCGCTCGGATCGGCCCTGAGGATCTGGTCGAGGCGTCCCTGGCCGACGATGACGTGCATCTGCTGGCCGAGTCCGGTGTCGCTGAGCAGTTCCTGGATGTCGAGCAGGCGGCACGGCGTGCCGTTGATCGCGTATTCGGAACCGCCGTTGCGGAAGATGGTGCGCGAGATCGTGACCTCGCTGTAGTCGATGTCGAGCGCGTGGTCGGCGTTGTCGATCGTGAGCGAGACCTGGGCGCGGCCGAGCGCGGGACGGGTGGACGTGCCGGCGAAGATCACGTCCTCCATCGAGGTGCCGCGCAGGTTGCGGGCGCCCTGTTCGCCCATCACCCAGGTGAGCGCGTCGACGATGTTCGACTTGCCGGAGCCGTTCGGTCCGACGACGGCCGTGATGCCGGGCTCGAATCGCAGCGTGGTGGCCGATGCGAAGGATTTGAAGCCTTTGAGCGTGAGTTCCTTGAGATACATGCGGCGAGCGGCTCCGTCAGCGCTGCTGCGCGGCTTCGCCGGCCGAACCGTCGGTTGCGGCTTCGCCGGACGGTTCGCCCGCGGCCTCGCCACGTTCGGCGGCATCCTGTTCGGCGGCCTCGCGGGCGAGCTTGGACAGGCCGAAATCGCCGAAGTCGTCCATGTCGAAGTCGGGGTTCGCGTCGGTTTCGAAATCACGGTCGGCGTCCGTCGCCGCTTCGTCCGTGCCCGTCGTCGTGTCCCCGTCGGTCGTATCGGCCGCGACGGTGCCGTCGGCGCGCACGACCGGGCCGGAGCCGAGGTTCGGTTCGACGCGTTCGTGCTTCGGCTTGGCGAGGTCGGCGTTCATGCGTTCCTTGAGCAGGGCGCGCGCGTCGCCGGCGGTCACGAAGCTGCCGCAGATGAGCACGCCGTGGCCGTAGCCGACGCCGAGCTCGTCCTGCTCGTCGACCATGTTGACGGCCGTCTGGATCGCATCGGGCAGCGAGTCCTCGCGGATCACGCGGTCGCGTCCGAACACGCGCACGGCGACCTTCTCGAGTTCCTCGGCCGGCATGACGCGGTCGCGCCACGAGTTTTCGGTGACGACGACCTTGCTCAGCACCGGTTCGAGGATGCCGAGGTATTCCTCGACCTGCTTGTCGCCCATCATGGCGATCACGCCGACGAGCTGCTGGAAGTCGTAGTTTTCCTCGATGGCGGCGCGCAGCGACTCGGCGGCGTTCACGTTGTGGCCGCCGTCGATGATGATGGTCGGCGACGTGCGCACCTGTTCGATGCGTCCGGGAATCTTCACGCCGCTCAGGGCCTCGCCGACGAGGTCGCCGTCGAGCGCGCCGGAGACGGGGATGACCGCTTCGGCGGCGGCGAGCGCGGCGAGCGCGTTGTGGGCCTGGTGTTCGCCGAACTTGGCGATCGGCACGTCCGTGTAGGTGCCCAGCGGCGTGGACAGCGTGGCGACCTGGCCGCCGACGGCGGGCATGCGGTTGACGACCTCCATCTCGTAGCCGTCGCGCACGAGCGTGGCGTGGTTGCGGCGCGCGGCCTCCTCGAGGATCGGCATGACCTCGTCCTCGTGCGGCTGGCGGCCGATGATCGCGGTGCAGCCGGGTTTGATGATGCCGGCCTTCTGCTCGGCGATCTTCTCGACGGTGTCGCCGAGCCACATCATGTGGTCCATGTCGACCGGCCCGATGATGGCGGCGTCGGCGTTGAGCACGTTGGTCGCGTCGGTGAGTCCCCCCATGCCGACCTCGACGATGGCGACGTCGACCGGCGCGTCGGCGAACTTCCAGATCGCCATGGCGGTGAGCACTTCGAAGAAGCTCATGCGCGGCTTGCCCTGTTCGCTCATCTTGGCGTCCACGAGGTCGACGAGGTCCTTGACCTGGTCCCAGATGTCGATGAAGTCGTCGTCGGAGAGCTCCTGGCCGTCGATGGCGATGCGCTCGTTGATGCGTTCGAGGTGCGGCGACGTGTACAGGCCGGTGCGCATGCCGTAGGCGCGGCAGATCGCTTCGGCCATGCGCGCGGTGGAGCCCTTGCCGTTCGTGCCGGTGACGTGGATCACGCGGAACGAGTCCTCCGGGTGGCCGAACAGGTCGAGGATGAGGTTCATCCGGTCGAGGTCCATGTTCGTGGTGTTGTGTTCCGGCGGGCGGGACATGATGTCGCGTTCCACGTCGCGGATGGTCTCGTTGTTGCGGTTCGGATGCTCGTATGACATGACTGTGCGACTCCCCTCAAGGACATTACTCAAACTTCCCCTAGTGTAATGTCCCGTCCCGAATTCAGCCGCCGGTATCATTCGCAGGCCGCGGCCGCTCCTATTCGCAGGCGACGCCGTCGCCGTCGCGGTCGAGTCCGGCACGGTATCCGGGCTGTCCGGCGGTCAGCGGCGCCGCGCCGGCCGCGCGAGCGGCCGCGCAGTTCTTGTAGTACACGTCGCCGGAAGACGTGCCGGCAGTGCCGTCGGAAGACGTACCGGCAGTGCCGTCGGCGTCCGCATCGTCCGTGCCGGTTGCGGTGCCGGCCACCGCGTCGCCGTCGGCGCCGCCGTGTTCGGGCACCTGCTGGCCCGGGCATGACGCCAGCACGTTCGCCATCGCGTCATGTTCGGACTGGGTGACCCACAGCGAGTACTTGTGTTTCACGCCGATCTGCCGGGCGACGTACGCGCAGCGGAACGACTTGTTCGCCGGCAGCCAGGTCGCGGCGTCGCCGTCGCTTTTCTGCTGGTTGGACGGACCGTCGACGGCCAACAGGTTGTACGGGTCGTTCGCCAGCTGTTCGCGCAGGTCGTCGGACAACTGCTGCGCGCCTTTCTGCCATGCGTCGGACAGTGCGACGACATGGTCGATCTGCACGGCGGAACTGGTGTCCTGTCCGCGCACGAAATCGATGGTCGTGCCGGTGTACGGGTCGTCGAGCGTGCCGGATGCGACGACGCAGTCGTGCGTGCCTGCCTTGTAGGTCTTGTCGGTCAGGTCTCGGTTGAGGATGTCGTTGCGCGTGTCGCAGCCATTGTGGTCGACGTCGGCCCATGCGGCGCCGAACCGGTCGCGCGAATATCCGGTTTTCGGCGCGCGGCCTTTCACCGGCAGCGTCGCCAACACGTCCCTCGCCGTCTGGCCGGCGCCCGGATCCGTCGCCTCCGTCACCTCGCCGCCGGAGGATTGCGCGTCGCCGGACGACGCCGTGCCGGACCATCCCTGTGAGGATTGATCCTGCGACGCCGTCGTGTCGGATGCCGACAGGTCCGTCGGCGACGAGCATGCGGCCAGCGGCACGCACAGCGCGACCGCCGCCGCCAGCGCGGCGATCCGCTTCCATCCCGTCATTCCGCTCACCTGTTGCATCCTCATGCCCTACCTCCATCGTCCGTTTCGCCGCTCCCACCGTACACGGTGGATTCGCGGATGACCAGCGGGCAACGCACGCTGATCTCGCCGCGGCGGGGACTTCCGTCGAGCGCGTCCAGCAGGCATCGTGCGGCGACTCGTCCGATCTCGAAGGTGTTGTTGGAGAAGCTGGTGATGGTGGGATGCGCCGCGTTGACCACCACGTCCCAATCATCGTGGCCGACGACGGCCACATCGTCGGGGATGCGCGCGCCGGACGCCTGCATCCGTTCGATGGCGCCGCGCGCGATGAGGTCGTCCAGGCAGTACAGGCCGTCGAATCGGACTCCTCGATCCAGCAGTCTGCCGGCGGCCTCGTATCCCCACGGCTGGTTCCAGTCGCCGTACTGAATGGGTTCCACCGGCTTAAGACCGGCTTCGTCCAGGGCGCGCAATGCGCCGCGCATCCGTTTGGCGGCGGCGTCCCAGTGGTCCTCCGGCCCGATGATCGCGATCCGGCGGCGGCCGAGTCCCAGCAAGTGACTTACCGCGTCGTATCCGGCGCGTTCGTTGTCGCAGGTCACCGAGCATTCGTGCGGGTCGGTGCAGCCGGCGTACGCGTAGACGACCGGCAGTCCCCCGGTCAGGCGCCGGTCAAGCGCCGGCCGTGGATCAGTGTCGGTGGATGTGACGATCAGCCCGTCCAATCCGTGTGCCGCGAGACGGTCGATGTGACGGCGTTCGAGACGTGCGTCGTCGCGGTTGTAGATCAGGGACACGCTGCACTGCGATTCGCCGAGCACCTGTTCGGCACCGTCGAGCAGCGGAAGGGAGAACCTGCCGCGCAGGTCCGAGGTGAGCAGTCCTATGATGCCGGAGCGGCTTCGCTCCCCCTGCACGAGCCCGTACCCGAGATCGCGGGCCACGTCGCGGACCAAACGTCGCGTATCGGGCGCGAGCCGACCGGTGTCGCGCAACGCCTTGGACACGGTGGAACGGGATACGTTCGCCACCCTGGCGATGTCGTCCAACGTCACTTTGCCCATGACAGTTCAGTATACGACCGCCGTCACGCGCGGGACGCGGACGGGAAACATTTCCCTTTCCCTTCGCTTCGCCGTCGCGCGCACCTCCATTCATCTACCATCGACGGTGAACCGCCCCGATACGGCCAAGGCAGGCCGCGCACCGCAGGCGACGGCAGCCGGCGAAACGCATACCGGGCCGTCCGGAATCGAAAGGAAGCACCATGACATCGCAACCGGACATCACCATCACCTCGCCGTTCTGGAAACGGTACCGGCAGGAGATCGTCAGGCATGGCCTGCCGTACCAGTGGCGGGTGCTCAACGACGAGGCGGACATCGACATGGCCGACGACCCCTCCGATCTGGGCGTCGGCTCCGCCAAGCCGACCAGTCATGCGATGCACAACCTGCGCATCGCCGCCGGATTGGAACAGGGTAAGTTCTCGGGCCGTCAATATCAGGACACGGACGTGTACAAGTGGCTGGAGGCCGCCTGCTACGCCTTGTCGGACGCGCGGCGCAACCCCGACGACTACGGTCGCGCAGATATCGACGCCCTGCGCGCGGCGGTGGACGAGGCCGTGGACATCATCACCAAAGCCCAGGATGCAGACGGCTATCTGGACACCAAGTTCCAGCTCGACATGGCTCCCGAGCAACGATTCACCTCGCTGCAGTGGAGCCACGAACTGTATGACATGGGCCATTTCATCGAGGCCGCCGTGGCCCATTACGAGGCGACCGGCGAGCGCGCCGCATTGGACGTGGCCCTGCGCGTCGCCGCCTGCATCGAACGGCGGTTCGGCGACGGACCGGGGCAGGTGCACGGCCCGGACGGGCACCCGGAGATCGAACTCGCGCTGGCGCGTCTGGCCGAGGTGACCGGCGAGCGCCGATGGCTCGAACTGGCCGCATGGTTCCTGCGCGTGCGCGGCAAGGATCCAGGGTTCCTCGAACGGCAGCCGGAACTGTTCTACGGCGGCACGCTCGGCTTCCCGCGCTCCTACTACCAGGTGGACGGTCCGGCGCTCGAGCTGGATCAGGCCGAGGGCCATTGCGTGCGCCAGTGCTATCTGGCGACGGCCATGGCCAAGGTGGGGAAGGCGCTCGGCGACGGGGAGATGCTTGCGGCGGCGCGGCGCATCTGGCGAGACATCGTGAACCATCAGATGTACGTGACCGGCAACATCGGCTCCACCAAGGTGTGGGAGTCGTTCACGTTCGACGACGACCTGCCCAACGATCTGGCCTATGGCGAGACGTGCGCGTCGGTGGCGATGTGCTTCTATGCCCGCGCGCTATTGGAGGCAGGTCCGAACGCCGCGGTCGCGGACACGCTCGAGCTGGAGCTGTTCAACGGCATGCTGGCCGGATTGTCGCTCGACTGCCGGCATTTCTTCTACGTGAACCCGTTGGAAGCCGATCCGAAGGCGAGCCGGTTCAATCCCGACCGTCGGCATGTGCTCACGCGCCGTGCCGACTGGTTCGACTGCGCATGCTGCCCGGCGAACGCGACGCGGCTGATCATGTCCCTGGACCGCTACCTGTACACGGTGGCCGACGACACGACGACCGACGACGACGGAACGACGGGAACGGGCGCGACGATCTACGCGCATCAGTTCGTGGCCAACGTCGCACGGTTCGGCGACGGTCTGGTCATCGAGCAACGTCAGTGCGGCGCGGGATACCCGTGGACCGGCGATGTGGAGTTCCGCGTCGCCAACCCGCAGCGCTTCCCCCGCCGTCTGGCGATCCGCATCCCCGGATGGGCGCATGGTTGGACGCTCACGGTGAACGGACGGACAGTGAACGGCCCGTTCGCGGACGGTTTCGTCGTCATCGACGTTTCCAGCGGGTCGACCGAGGCCGTGCTGCATCTGGACATGCCGGTCAGGTTCCTCGAGGCAGCCGCCCGCGTGCGCGACGACGTCGGCAGGCTGGCGGTCGCGCGCGGTCCGCTGGTGTACTGCGCGGAGGGCGCGGACAATCCCGAACCGTTGTGGACCTGCCGCATCGACGCCGGCGACCGGACGGACGTCGCGTACGATCCGTCGCTGCTCGACGGCGTCGCCATGATACAGGTGGACGGATCGCGGGTGCCGGCCGATCCCGACGCGCCGCTGTACCGCGAGGTCGACGCCGACGAGACCTCGCAAACCACGGAAACCTTGGTGCCGCAACGGATCACGCTGGTTCCCTACTACGCGTGGGCCAACCGTAAGGACGGCCAGATGAGCGTGTGGCTGCCGCGGCGGAGCCGGTAAGCCGAGCCGCCGAAGTACCTCGCCCGGCATCCGTCCACCTGTCTTCCGGCACAGCGGCCGGGTACAAGTGGACGCAACCCGGGCGGGGTGCACAAAACCCGGTCCGGCCGAACGAAGTGCACCCAACGACCGGAAAATCTCCACCCCAACCGACAAACGGGTCTCTTTCATCCCGTCCGGCCCGCATAACGTTGAAGCCAACAACGCACCGGAGGGGCCGCGCGGAAGCGGCCTACCAAGTGCGGCAAGCATTCTCATTCATCCAACGGAGGCCGACGAATGACCGTCACATTCCACGAGTCGAGCAAGGTGTTCCACCTGCGCAACCGGTATTTCAGCTACATCTTCATGATCCTCGCGAACGGGCAGCTCGGCCAACTGTACTTCGGCGCCCCGCTCAACGACCGCGAGGACTTCGACCACATGTTCGTCGTCGCCCGCCGCGACATGGATCCCTGCCCGTTCGAAGGCAATTCGAACTTCTCGATGGAGGACATCAAGCAGGAATACCCGGTGTACGGCAACGGCGACATGCGCAACATGGCCTGCGAGATCGAAAGCCCGAACGGCGCGCGCAACGCCGACTTCACCTACCTGAGCCATGAGGTGCGCCCCGGCAAGCCGAAGCTCGCCGGCCTGCCCGCCACCTACGTCGAGAGCGACGACGAGGCCGAGACGCTGAGCATCACGATGTGCGACAAGCTCCTGCACATGCAGATGGTACTGTCCTACACGCTGTACCGTGATCTGCCGGTGCTGGCTCGCAACGTGCGCTTCATCAACCGCGGCAGCTCCCCGGTCACGCTGCAGAACGCGATGAGCACGAGCCTCGACCTGCCCGACGCGAACTGGGACATGATGCAGTTCGTCGGCGCGTGGGGCCGCGAGCGCCGCCCGCAGACGTTCCGCCTGCATACCGGCGTGCAGTCAGTGTACAGCCTGCGCGGCCACAGCAGCCACCAGTTCAACCCGTTCCTGATCCTCAAGCGGCCGACGACCGACGAGTTCCACGGCGAGGCCATCGGCACGTCGCTGGTGTACAGCGGCAACTTCCTCGGCCAGGTCGAGGTGGACAACTATCACGTCACGCGCCTGATGATGGGCATCCATCCGGAGGGCTTCTCGTGGACGATCCACGGCGGCGAGGACTTCCAGACCCCGGAGGCGCTGACCGTCTACACGCGCGACGGCCTCAACGATCTGAGCCAGACGTTCCACACGCTGTTCCGCACCCGTCTGGCGCGCGGCTACTGGCGCGACCGTCCGCGTCCGATCCTCATCAACAGCTGGGAATCGACGTACATGGACTTCAACGAGGCGAAGCTGCTGTCCATCGCGTCCAAGGCCAAGGAACTGGGCGTCGACCTGTTCGTGCTGGACGACGGCTGGTTCGGCCACCGCGACGATTCGACGAGCTCGCTGGGCGACTGGACCGCCGACCGTCGCAAGCTGCCCGACGGCATCTGCGCGCTGGCCCGCAAGATCAACGATCTGGGCATGATGTTCGGCCTGTGGTTCGAACCGGAGATGATCAGCAAGGACAGCAAGCTGTACGCGAAGCATCCCGACTGGATGATCCGCGTGCCTGGCCGCACGCCGCTGCACGGCCGCAACCAGTACGAGCTGGACCTGAGCAAGCCGGAGGTGCTCGACTATCTCGCCGAGTCGATGGAGGCGATCCTGTCGAGCGGCCTGGTCTCCTACGTCAAGTGGGACATGAACCGCAGCATCACCGACGTGTTCTCCACCGGCCGCGACGCCGAGTTCCAGGGCGAGCTGCTGCATCGGCAGATCCTCGGCCTGTACTGGCTGTACGGCAAGCTGACGTCGGAGTTCCCGAAGATCCTGTTCGAATCGTGCGCGTCGGGCGGCGGCCGTTTCGACCCGGGCATGCTGTACTACGCGCCGCAGGGCTGGATCTCCGACGACACGGACGCGGCGGAACGCGTGAAGATCCAGTTCGGCACGTCGTACGCCTATCCGCTATCGAGCATGGGCAGCCACGTGTCGGCCTCGCCGAACCACCAGCTCATGCGCGTCACGCCGCTCAAGACGCGCGCGGACGTCGCCTACTTCGGCACGTTCGGCTACGAGCTGGACGTCAACAAGATGACCGAGGACGAGCAGGCGCAGGTCCGCAAGCAGATCGCGTTCATGAAGGACCATCGCGAGCTGATCGACAAGGGCACGTTCTACCGGCTCATCAGCCCGTTCAACGAGTCCGAGGTCGGCCTGCAGCCGGGCACGGAGGCCGCGTGGATGGTGGTCTCCGAGGACCGCCGCCATGCGCTGGCCGGCTACTACCGCATGATCATGACGGTGAACGAGGGCTACCGCACGCTGAGGCTCGCCGGACTCGACCCGGACCTCGATTACACGGTCCACGACACCGAGTTCCCGTTGCCGGCCGGCAGGTTCGACTACTACGGCGACGAGCTGATGACCCGCGGCTTCGACATTTCGGACACCGGATTCGGTCCGTTCACCACCGACATGTACCAGGGCGATTACCTGTCCCGCCTGTTCGAGGTGGACGCGCGATGATCCGCCGTTCGATCCGTCCGCGCTGCCCGCCCTGACGTCCCGCCCCCCGAGCCGGAGGTACGCCACCCGTTCGCCGGCCCGCGCCGGCGGACGTCAATGAAGATCCGTCAACCATAACGAAAGACAAGAAGAAAGGCACAATGATGTCCAACGCAACAACGACCCCGGATCAGGAGCGCAACCTCGCGCTCCAGCAGGAGTCCAAATTCATAGGCCAGCCGCGTGCAGTGGGCATGCTGGGCGGCATCGAGTTCTGCCAGTACGTCGCCAACGGCATGATGACCGCGATGGTCCTGTACTACCTGTACGCCAAGGTGAGCGACGGCGGCCTGGGCTTCACCCAGACGCAGGCCTCCCAGCTGCTGAGCCTGTACATGGGCATGGTGATCCTGTGCGGCCTGGTCGGCAGCTACATGGCCGACCGCGTGCTCGGCGAGCGCAAGGCCGTGCTCGTCGGCCGCTTCCTCGCCACCTTGGGCTTCACGGTCCTGGCCTTGCCGCTGGGCGTGTGGGGCTACGCGCTGAGCATGGTCCTGCTGTGCGTCGCCACGATGATGCACGGCAAGTCGGTCGAAGGCCTGATCGGCAAGATGTACGTCAAGGGCGACAAGCGCCGTGACGTCGGCTTCAACATCCTGTACGTGCTCAAGAACCTCAACGCGTTCTCCGCCGTCATCGCCGGCGCGATCGCCATGGCCACCGGCTACTGGGCCGCGTTCGCGGTCGGCGCCGTGTTCTCCTGGATCGGCTTCCTCGCCTACTACTTCACGAACAAGAAGTTCATGAACACCATCGGCAACGAGCCCGACGATCCGATCGACCCGTCCAAGCGCAACTCCTTCCTCGGCAAGTTCATCGCCGGCATCGTCGTCGTGGTCGCCATCTTCGGCGTCCTGCTGGCCACCGGCGTGCTCACCATCGCACAGTTCTCCAACGGCCTGAGCATCGTCCAGATCTTCCTGCCGATCGTCTACCTCGTCTACATCGTGATGTCCAAGAAGACGACCCGCGCCGAAGCCCACCGCGTGGTCGGCCTGGTGCCGCTGTACGTGTGCGCCTGCTTCGCCGCCTGGGTGTGGACGCAGGCCAACACGATCCTGCAGGTGTTCGCCGAGCAGCGCACCGTCCTGTCGATCTTCGGCATCACCCTGTCCCCCGCCTCGTTCATGACCTGGTCCGGCATCATGTCGATCACCTGGGGCACCGTCACCACGCTCGTGTGGGCCAAGCTCGGCCGTCGCCAGCCGTCCGCCCCGGCCAAGATCGGCTTCGGCACCATGATGTGGGGCTGCGGCCCGCTGCTCATGATCCTGCCGTTCGTGCTCTACTCGTCCGACGTCAAGGTCAGCCCGCTGTGGATCATGGGCTTCCACGTCCTGATCATGCTCGGCGAGGCACTGTCCATCCCGTCCGGCTACTCGTCCGCCGCGCAAGTCGCCCCGGCCGCGTTCGCCACGCAGATGATGACCGTCTGGTCGCTCGCCCAGTCCACCGGCGCCGCGCTCAACGCGATGTCCGCCCCGTTCTACCACGAGGGCGGCGAGGTCCCGTACTTCGCGTTCATCGGCATCGTCACCGTGGTCCTCGGCCTGGTCGTGCTGCTCTTCTCCAAGAAGATCTCCGCGATCATGGGCCTGAAGAAGGAGGGCGCCGAAGCCTGATTTGACCGAAGACCATCCGATAGCGGGCGGGAGACTCATCTTCCATCCTCGTCTCCCGCCGCCCCGACCCGGTCGGGCACCGCGAACCGATCACCGATCCGTATCGACCAGCAGTGCCCGGCCGGGTTTTTCATACCCGAAAACAGGAACCACCGAAAGGAAAAGGGAAATATGGAACACACCATCACCGGGCGACGGATGATCGCCATGCTCGCCGCGATCGCATGCGGCGCGGCCATGGCGACCGTGCCGGCCACCGCGTTCGCGGACGAAACGGGCGCGACCCACGCGGTCGACCCGGCAACCGGCAAGGTCGCCGGCGTCGTCGACGATCCGAGCAACGGCCCCGACATCACGAAGGTCCGCGTGCTCAAGGAAGGCGACTTCCTCGAAATCTACTGGAACGAGTACGTCGACGAGAACCAGGCCGTCAACCCCGACAACTTCGTGCTGCGCAACGGCGACGCGGTGATCGCGCTCAAGCCCAAGCCGGCGCAGGGCGTGACCGACACGCTCTACTTCGACAAGGACAACAAGGAGATCGGCGCCACCAGCGGCAACAGCATGCAGTACCTCGACCCGTCGCTGCACTTCTCCTCCATCGCCTACACCGGCACCATCGATCCGAGCCAGCCGATCACGCTCGAGGTCAAGGGCGACGCGATCAAGGACAACGCAGGCAAGTCCGCCGCCGACGCCACGTACACCGGCGTCCCCCAGCTGAGCTTCTACTCGAGGCAACTGACCTCCAAGACCGGCATCATCATCAAATCCGACGACACCGTGCCCGAAAGCACGCTGCGCAAGGCCGCCGAACTGGTCGACGTCGAACTCGGCAAGGCCGGCACCGGCATCCCCGAAGCGATGGTGGCGGCGAACAACTCCTTCGCCGTGTACAGCGCCCACGAGAACGCCTACTTCATCCCCGAACAGCGCAACAACTTCGACAAGAACCTCTACGACATCGAAGGCGCCGGCGGCGTGCCCACCCGCGACGGCTGGATCTCCTCCATCGCCGAAAAAAGCATCCTACGCACCACCGGCAACCCCGATCCGGCGCAGAACACCGGCTACCCGAACGAAAGCATCCTCATCCACGAGTTCGCCCACTCGATCTTCATCGGCGGCATCAACCAGATGAAGGACCCGACCCTGCGCGACGCCTACTACAAGGCGTTCGCCCACTCGCGCGCCGAAGGCCTGTGGAACCACACCTACGCGTTCCAGGACTCCAACGAATGCTTCGCCACGATGGCCGCCATCTGGTTCAACGTCATGTCCGAAGGCTGGAACGGCACCTATGACGGCGTGCGCGGACCGATCAACACCCGCGCCGAACTCAAGGAATACGATCCGGTCATGTACGACGCGCTGTCGAAGATCTTCCCCGACGAGACCATGCCCGCCCCGTGGGACGTGCCCGCCCCCAACGACTACGGCATCGAATACGCCCAGGCCGACAAGCCGAAGGACGAAGCCACGACCAGCGAGGACAACGACCTGACGAACGACGTGTTCCAGATCACCGCCGACCGCTTCCACGAGAACGGCGACTACTACTACATCCACCCCGGATTCACCGCGCGCGGCGGCGGCCTTGACCTCTACTCGCTGTGGGGCTCCTACAACGGCGCCGACGACACGTCCAGCGGCTGGAAGATCACCCGCACCGACGACGGCGTCTACAGCTTCGCGGTGGCGCCCGGCGGCGGCTGGAGCGACCTCGGCCTGACCGAGAACGAGGACGGCACCGTCACCATCGCCGGACACCCGGCCGACGCGACCGACCCCGCCCAGCAGTGGCGCTTCGTGCACGACGCGAACGCGGACAACCCGTACGACGGCTATCTCGTCAACGTTAAGTACGGCAAGGCGCTCAGCACGCCCACCCAGCCGTACGGCTACAGCCTGCTCGCCGCCAAGGACCCGTCCGACCCGTCGACCATGACCTGGCGCCTGCGCAACGCCACCAAGTCCCGCGCGGCCGCCACCAACGACTCGGCGCCCGACCTGTACATGCTGCCCGACCAGCCGGCCGACAAGACCGCGCTCGTCAAGGCCATCGGCCAGGCCTCCGCGCTCAAGGAAAGCGACTACACCGCCGAATCCTGGAGCTCGTTCGCCAAGGCGCTCGCCGACGCGCGGACCGTGAACGACGACATCGCCGCCACGCAGGGCCAGGTCGACGCGGCCGCCAAGGCGCTCGCCGACGCACAGGGCAAGCTGGTCAAGACCGAACCGAAGCCGGAGCCCAAGCCCGAACCGACCCCGACGCCCAAGCCGCAGCCGACGCCGTCCGATCAGAAGACCCCGTCCGGCAAGCAGCCGTCCGATAAGACCCCGTCCAATCCGAAGGTCGGCAGGCTGTCCGACACCGGCGCCTCCGTCGCCCCGATCGCGGCGGCTGTGACCGCGCTCGCCGCGATGGCCGCAGGCCTTGGCCTCGCCGTGGTCCGCCGCCGTCACTGACCGGGCAACCGACCGGGCATAACCGATGAAATACCCGGAACGGCTCAAGAGACCGCTGCCATGGCACGTTTTTGTGCCACGGTAGCGGTTTCCGGGCGGTTTTCAGCAACCGTGGCAACCATCGCAATGGCAAGAACAATACGGCTGGAATAGAAATGGCGGAATTCCGGGCTTTCTGCCAAGTCGCATGTTGCCACGGTACGTATGGCAATCGATTGACGTCCCTACCGTGGCATGCACACGTGCCACGGTAACGGTTTGTCACCGGTTTTTCTTTACCGTGGCACAGAAACTCGAATAAACGGCATGATTCCCTACGACGAAGCCGCCAGAAACCCCTCACCGCCCGGCACGGTAGTGCCGCAACGGGAAACTGGTGCGGTAGCGGGTGGGCGTCAATCCGGTGTGTTGCTTGAACACGCGCATGAAGTACTTGGCGTCGTTGAACCCGGTGGCCTGAGCCACCTGCGCCACGCTCATCGACGTGGACATGAGCAGTTCCTCGGCGCGCTTGATGCGGATGTTGGCGATCTGCGCGGCGATGCCGACGCCGAACTCCTGTTTGTACACGGTGGACAGCCAGCCGGCGGAATAGTTGAACTGTTCGGCGATGTCGGCCACACTGATGTCGTCGAAGGCGTTCGCCTTGATCCAGTCGTTGACCCGCTGCAGCACCACGTGGTCGAACTGTTCGCCGCCGCCCTTGCGCCCGGCCTGATAGGCGAGTTCCATGAGCATCGCCATGATGAAGCAGTCGCAATACGGGCTCGCGGCCCCCTCCCCGTGCGAGGCGTGGATGTCGTGCAGCTGGTTGAACATCACGGTCAGCCGGTCCGTGGCGACGTCGCAGCCGTACAGCGGCAGCGCGAAATGCGTGTCGGATTCGTCGCCGCGCGAGGCGTTCACTCCGAGCGAGGAGCGCCGCCACGACGCGAGGTCGAAATGCACGCTGAAATACTCCAGCGGATCGGTGACGTACTGCGTTCCGCAGACCCGTCCCTGCGGCGGGACCAGCATGAGGTCGCCCGGCCCAACGCGCAGGTCGACGTCGTCGACGCGCACCGGCAGAATGCCGCGGCGGACCAGCACCAGCGCGAAATCCTCGCAGACGAGCTCCGGCTGCGACCATCCGGCCATGCGCACGAACTGGGACACCCCACGGCAGGTACACCCGACGGAAGGCATGTCGCCGATTATCGTCGCCATCGACCGTCCTTTCCGCTCGGGCCTTGCCGGTTGAATCGATAAACCATATCCATCATAATCGTCCGGACAAGCCTTTTCCACCATAGTCGAACCGGAACGGCACCGCCGACACATCGGCGCGTGTTGACCGTGTTTGCTGTTCTGATGGAGGGGTGGGAATAGTTAGAGGCTTCTAGGCAGAATGGGTGGTGCCTAAACCTAT
>NZ_WHZW01000019.1 GCF_010667685.1 Bifidobacterium aerophilum
CGTTTTTCAAACAACACCACGCATGGTGCGAGCGTCAGCGTCGCCACTCAATCCATCAGTTAACTAAACACGGTGGAGAACAGGCTCACGGTATATTGGCCCGACGCCATAAACTGGAAACTAGACGGCAACAACGACAGGCCGATTATCTCAATCGAACGACGAGAGAAACGCGCCTTCCCCGGATTCGACGGCCTCATTCTCGAGTTCAAAGAACTGACCGACGTCATCGCGGATCCTGACTACTACAGCGCCTATTACGATGCCATGAGCCAGGTCAGCGCCATCTATCTCATCACCGACACTAAAAGCGGAAAGCAGTATGTCGGGTCCGCCTATGGCGGCGAAGGACTGTGGCAACGCTGGAGCACGTATGCGCACACGCGGGGACGCGGAGGATCCGGGGACGGCGGCAACAAACTGCTCGTGGATCTGCTGAACCGCGGCGGCGAAGGCTATGAGAAAAACCTGCAATACTCGGTGCTCCGGGTGTTGGACAGTGGCCTGTCCACAGACCAGGTCGTCGAGATGGAGAACCTGTACAAGGACAAGCTCGGAACCCGCGAATTCGGATTGAACGCCAACTGATGGTTCCTGTTTCCTGCCGCGGAAGGCACCCACGACGGGAAGCGGGAACGTCATGATCCCCCCACCGTCGCAGCCGGCATGACACCGGTTTCGGCATGAAAAAAGGGTTTCAGGCCGAAGCCTGAAACCCTAGGGGCGGATAAGGCGAGATTCGAACTCGCGGAGGGGTTAACCTCACACGCTTTCGAGGCGTGCTCCTTAGACCGCTCGGACACTTATCCATGCGCTGCGCAAAACGCAACTTGTTCATTATAAGGCGACACGAGGATTTTGCAAATTGCCCGCCCCCGGCGTGGCGCGTGTTTTGAGTGTGCTGGCCGTTGTTAAGTTGTTGGCGGCCGTTGAGTGTGACACTCCCCCGGTCAGTTTTGCTGACAGCCCCCTCAGCCGAGGGGGCCAAGGTGACCAACGCCTACAGCCGCTGTTCGTGCACGGAGGCGTTCACCCACTGCGTCTGCTTGACGTCGTATCCGGAGAAGATGCCGATGTCGAGCATGCAGTCACGGTAATCACGTCCGTGCGCGATGGTGATGTAATTGTCATCGACCATGCGGTCGTGCGTCGGATCGAGGCCGATCCAGCGTCCGCCATGGTAGATCTCGACCCACGCGTGCGTCGCCCCTTCGCCTCCAAGCAGACCGGCGATGTATCGCGCGGTCAGTCCGACGTGACGACATACCGACAGCATCACATGCGCGTAGTCCTGGCACACGCCCTTGCGCTGGGCGAGCGCCTCCTCGGCCGTGGTGCGGATCGTGGTGGACGCCGGCGTGTAGACGAACGCGTGGAACACTTCGTCCATCACCTCGCGCGCCTGATCGATCGGCGTCGCGTCGATCGGCAACGCGGACAGCCTGATCCTGCACATTTCGATCATGCGCTCGATGCACGGTCCGGGAATGGTCAGTGCGGAATTGAACCGGTACAGCGGCTTGTAGATCTCCGGCTTGATGTGCTCGTTGTCGACGAACGCGATGCCCTTGACCGTGTAGTTGAACATTTCGTGCGGTTCGGGGATGAACCCGGTCATCACCACGGAATCGAACGAGTCGATCGTGGTTTCGAGATCGACATGCGGTTCGATGTCCACTTCCACGTCCACGACCTGCTGGCGCGGTCCGGTCGCCGGCACGCAGCGCAGCTGGAATCGGTGATCGGTGACCGGCGAGCTGAACGACAGCTTCATCTCGTAGTCGAACACCAGTTTTTTCATGAACACGACTCCTCGGTGGACGGCCCTACCTGCTTTCTTCTCCACTGTAGCCTACCGGCGGGCATGGCGCACACAATCGGCCATGCCGCGGGCCGCCCGCCGCCGGCAGGACCGAAGCCGGACCGCCGGCGGAACGAACGACGACGTCACGGACGTTTGGCGTCCATGTTCATCGAGCTGAGCGACCCCGCGTCCTTGACGTCGCCGGCGATCGCACGGCTGTTGAAATCGTCGAGGAATCCCTGCAGGCGCTTGGTCAGTTCCGGATAGCCGCGGTCCGGCAGCTGGCCGAGCAGCCAGCTGATGCCCGACACGAAGCAGGACGGCAGCGGCTTGCCGTCGAGCGCGCGCGAATACGTCTCCAGCTTGGCGAGCGGGGCATCCAGCTCGTCCTCGGGCAGGCGGAAGCGCGTGTACAGGTCGATGCGTTCGATGTACTTGCCGATGAAGATGAACGCCTTGAGCGTCACGTCGACGGTCGAGTTCTCGACGCCGCCCCAGAACGCGAGCATGTCGTCGGCGATGTCGCGCTGCGCGTAGATGTCGCTCGCGCTGGCCGACCGTTCGGCCGCGTCGGTGATGTTCGTGACGGCGAGTTCGACGTACTGCAGCAGCCGGGACGTGAGCTCCGGCCGCAGCACGACGGCGTTGTTGAACGCGGAGACGATCGCGCTGCGCACCGAATCGGGATTCTTGCCGTCGTACAGGAACGAGTGGATGAACTCGTCGAAGTCCTCGAAGTCCTCGGGCAGGTCGAGCGCGCGGGCGAACGGACGGAACGCGTCCACGTCCGTGTCCATCACTCGGTCGTAGAACGGGAAGAACTGGACGAGCGTGGTGAACGCGCGCTCGGTGTACCGGCCGAGCCAATACAGGTTGTCCGCCTTGGACGCGGTGACCAGCGACAGCGTATGCTTGCGCGAATGCGGGATCAGGTTCACGGACGCGACCGATTCGTTGCGCTGCTGCGCGCGCTCGTGCGACTCGCTGCCGTGCTCGGGCGCGAGCACCCACGTGTCCTTGAACCCGCCGCCCTGCGACGAGTTGACGATCATCTGGCCGGGCACCGACGAATAGCGGGTCAGTCCGGAATACCAGACGTGCGTGTTCTGTCCGGTCACGACGAACGCACGCAGGTCGGCCTTGCGCGGGCTCGCCTCGCCGGTTTCGGGATCGATCACGTCGATGTCGCGGAACTGGATGACCTCCTGGGCGATGAACCGGCGCGGCTCGGCCTTGATCCGGTCGGCCAGCTCCTCGCGCGCGGCGGCGTCAAGCGACGAGCCGAACACGACGCCGTATCCGCCGGCTTCGGCCACGTCCTTGATCACCAGCTCGCCAAGCCGGTCGAGCACCTCCTTGCGGTCCTTGTCGAACATCGGCATGTACGTCGGCGCGTTGTGCAGGATCGGTTCCTCGCCGAGATAGTACTTGATCATCTGCGGCACGAAATAGTAGATCGCCTTGTCGTCGGCCGCGCCGTTACCGGGCGCGTTGATGATCGCGACGTTGCCGGAACGGTACGCCGACAGCAGTCCGGGCACGCCGATCACCGAATCCGGGTTGAACGCGAACGGGTCCAGATACTCATCCGACAGGCGGCGGTACACCGCGCCCACACGATGCCGGTTGCCGGCGTAATCAAGGAAGAACAGCTTGTTGTCGACGACTTCGAGGTCCTCGGGGAACGCAAGCGCCGCGCCGGTCTTCTCGGCGAGGTAGGCGTGCTCGAAGAACGCGGAATTGTAGCGGCCGGGCGTGAGCACCACGGCGATGCCTTCGGTCGAGACGAAGTCCATCGCCTTGCGCAGCAGGCGCGGATAGTCACGGTTGTCGCGCACGTGCACCTCGCGGAACAGCTTCGGGTTGGTGCGACGCTCGATGTCGCGCGCGAACAGCGGGTAGCTGGCTCCGGACGGGATGCGCAGGTTGTCTTCGAGCACCCACCAGCGACCGTCCTCGCCCTGCACGAGATCCTCGCCGGCGATGTGCGCGAAGATGCCGCCCGGAGGGGTCACGCCGTTGACCTGCGGGAAGTAGCCGGCCGACGTGTACACGTATTCCTCGGGGATGATGCCGTCGTGGATGATGTGCTTGTCGGAGTAGATGTCCTTGAGATACGCGTTGAGCGCGTTGACGCGCTGTTTGAGACCGGCTTCCAGCTCGTCGAACTCATCGGACTCGATGATGCGCGGGATCGGATCGTAGGGGAACAGGCGGTCGTGGTATTCGCCGTTCTTGTATACGCCGAACCGCACGCCGTTGCGGCTCAGCTCGCGGTTGATCGCCTCGCGACGGTTGACCAGTTCGCCCGCCAGATTGATCGCCGATGCAGCCATGTCTCGCTCCTCGCCTTCGTCCGTCCGTTTCCGGTTCCCGCCGCCGGTGCATGATGACGCGTGCCATGCATGGACCTTGGCGGGCGGCGGCAGGCCGACCGTCGCAAGCGCGCGCTTGCGCCGCGGCCATCGCCGTGAATACCGGTTACCGTAGTCGCGCACGGTTACCGGACATGGGCGACTGTGTTACGGGAGTGCTACAGCGTGCGCTTGGCGCGGATGGCTTCGGCGCGGGCGGCGAGCTGGTCGTCGGCCGGGTAGGCGATGTGTTCGAGCGTGAGTCCCTGCGGCGCGATCGGTCCGGTCGACCCTTCGCGCAGGGGCGTCGCCATCTTGCCGGCGAACCAGTCCAGCGAACGTTTGCCGATGCCGACCTGCACGCAGCCGCCGACCAGGGATCGCACCATGTTGCGCGCGAACGCGTCGGCCACGATCGTGAAGCACAGCAGTCCCGATTCGACGGCCGGCGTACGGTATCGCTCCCCCATCGCCTCGTCGTTGCCGATCAGAGGGCGGGACGGGATCCGCCGCCAGTATGCGGTCTTGACGTCGCGGATCGTCGTGCCGCCCGGGTTCGGGGTGGCGAACGAGCCGAAGTCATGCAGGCCGATCGTCATCGCGGCGGCCTCGTTCATCGCGGCAACGTCGAGATCGGCGTCCAGATGCAGCACGAAGCCGCGCATGCGCGGGTCGACTTCGGACGCGCGGTCGGCGATGCGGTAGACGTAGGTGCGTTCCAGCGCGGAGAACCGCGCGTCGAAGCCGTCCGGCGCCGGCGTAATCGATCGGATCGTGATATCGGGCGGCAGGATTCTCTGCATGCGTCGGGTGAGCGCGACGACCGGCGGCACGTCCATGTGTCCGACCGCGCGCGCGAGCACGTCTTCGGACACGTCGACGTGGCAGACCTGATGACTGGCGTGCACGCCGGTGTCGGTGCGGCCGGCGACGACCAGTCGCAACGGTTCGTCCACGTCGCCGTCGGGTACGCGCAGGATGCGGTGCAGCGCGGATTCGATCTCCCCCTGCACGGTGCGCAGGGCGGGCTGTTTCGCCCAGCCGTAGAATCCGCCGCCGTCATATGCCAGGTCGATTCGCAGTCGTATCACGGCTGACCAGTATACCGGCACGAACGTGGTTCGGTCGATGGCAGTCAGCGGCATGTGCGGTCGAGCACCCCAACGATGCAAACGAATCACTATACGAGACATCGAAGACTACCCCAATATGTAAACTTTGTTTACATTGGCGCAAGGAGGCGTCAACCAACAGTAATGGAGAAAATATGCAACTGAAAGGCATACGACGAGCGCTCGGAGGCATCATCGCTGCCGCAACGCTGCTCAGCATAGGCATAACCGGCGTGGGGACCGCATTCGCTGCGGACGACGCCAATCTTGCCTTGAATAAAACAGCCACGGCGAGCTCATATGAGTCCGGCACCACGTTCACCGCCGACAAGGCCGTGGATGGCGATGAATCCACCCGTTGGGGTACCGGTCAAAACGTCGCGGATAACGAGTGGCTCAATGTTCACCTGGCCGACACCGCGGAAACCGTGCGTCAGGTCAACATCGACTTCGAACGTACCGATGCCGCGCAAAACATCCTGAGCTATAAGGTCGAGCTCAAGAATGCAGAAGGCACCTACGAGACCGCCTACACCAAGGCCAACGACGGCACCCGTGCCAAGCAGCATGAACGCGTGCAGTTCGATGCCGACAAGCAGGCCACCGATGTGAGGGTCACCATCCTCAAGGCCGACGGCGGCACGCTCAACTGGGTCAACGTGGGCATCAACGAGCTTTCCGTCTATGCGAGCATCCAGAAGGACATCATCTCCACCGCAGACGTGAACCACATGTCCAGCGCCACGATGACCGCATCAACCGTGGAAGAGGGTACGCAGTTCACCGCCGACAAGGCGACGGACAGCGATGCGAGCACCCGTTGGGCCAGTGACTACACGGCATCGACCGCCCAGTGGATCAAGGGCACCTTCGCCAACCCGACGGTCATCAAAGAGGTGCAGATTACCTTCAACACCCGTAACACCTCGCCGGAACCCTCCAACGTCAAGTCCTTCGACCTGAAGTACACCGACGAGAACGGCGCCGAGCAGACCGCCGAGGCAAACCATGCGGTCGAGGCCAGCGGACAAGGTTTCGCCACCAAGGTGACGATCAAGCTTGACGAGGCCATCACCGCCGAGTCGCTGACGCTGACCAACTTCAACACCGACGGCAACACCAACTGGAACAACATCTCGATCGCCGACTGGAAGGCCTATTCCAACGAACAGGTCGCCTCGCTCGACAGCATCGTCGCGCAACTGCAGAACGATCACAAGACCATCGGCACCGACGTTGACACGCTCACGCTCCCCGAAGTGCCGACCGGCTACACGATCAAGTTCAACGGCGCCGACTTCGAGCAGCTGATCTCCAAGGATCTCAAGATCAACCACCCACTCAACGACAAGACCGTGAACGTGTCCTACGTGGTCACCAAGACCTCCGACAACACCACGGCCACCACCGAAGACATCCCGTACACGCTGACCGGCACCGCCACCGAGCAGACCGGCAAGAACGCGAAGCCGAACATCATCCCGGAGATCGCCGAATGGCATTCCGAGTCCGATATGAAGGTTTCCGCAGCCTCGCTGACCGCCGTCACCTATGACGACGACTCGCTCAAGGCCGTGGTCGACGAGTTCGTCGCCGACTACAAGGACTTCACCGGCCGCACGCTGACCGCTTCCAAGGAAGCCGCCAAGGCCAACGCGTTCAACTTCTCCAAGCCGGCCGACGCTTCGGCGAGCGCCATGCTCAAGCAGCTGGGCGACGAAGGCTACACGATGGACATCAAGGCCGACCGCATCGACGCCGCATCCACGTCCGTGACCGGCAACATGTATGCGATGCAGACCATTCTGCAGATGACCAAGCAGGACGACACCGGTTTCGTCATCGGCCAGATGCGTGACTATCCGCGCTTCACCGTGCGCGGATTCGTGCTCGACATGGCCCGCAAGCCCATCTCGCTTGACATGGTCAAGCAGATGGCCCGTACCATGCGCTATTACAAGATGAACGACCTGCAGACCCACCTGTCCGACAACTACATCTTCCTTGAGGATTACGGCGTCTACGACACCGAGGACGAGGGATACAAGGCCTACGACGCGTTCCGCCTGGAGACCAGCGTCACGAACAGCAAGGGAGAATCCCCCACCGCCACCGACTACGCGATCTCCAAGAAGGACTTCCGTGAGTTCATCCAGTCCGAACGTTCCGTCGGCATGAACATCGTGCCCGAGATCGATATGCCGGCCCACGCGACCGCGTTCACCAAGGTGTGGCCCGAGCTGGCCGTCCAGAACAAGTCGACGCAGGGCGGAAAGCGACCGCTCATCGATCACCTTGACGTGACCAAGGACGAGACCATGCGTCTGATCGAGTCGATCTTCGACGACTACACCAAGGGCGACAACCCGACGTTCGATTCGAAGACCACCGTGCATGTGGGTGCCGACGAGTTCCTGGCCAGCAACGAAGGCTACCGTAAGTTCGTCAATGACATCGTGCCCTACGTCAAGGCCACCAACCCGGTGCGTCTGTGGGGCAGCCTGTCCTACGCCACCGGCAGCACCGTAATCACCAAGGACGCCATCGACAATGTCGAGATGAACCTGTGGTCAAGCGGCTGGGCCGACGGCGTGCAGATGTACAACATGGGTTACAAGCTCATCAACACCATCGACACCTACGGCTACATGGTCCCGAACGGCTCCGGCTCCAAGGGCGCATACGGTGATTACCTGAACGTGACCGACGTGTTCAACAACTTCGCCGCCAACCGCGTCGGCACTTCGGGAGGCTGGAAGTACATCCCGTCCAGCTCCGATCAGACGCTCGGCGCCGCGTTCGCCATCTGGAACGACAACATCGACAAGAGGGCTTCCGGCCTGACCGAATCCGATGAGTACGCCCGCTTCTTCGACGCGCTGCCCGTCTACGCCGAGAAGAACTGGGCCACCACCGGCAAGGAGAAGGGTACGGCCGCCGCGCTCACCGCGCTCGCCAAGACGCAGGGCGATGCTCCTCGCACCAACCCCTACTATCATGCAACGGCTGACGGCAACGGCGACTACGAGCAGTACGCGTTCGACGGCACCGGCGACGCAGCCAAGGCCGACTCCTCCGAGTCCGGCCGCGACCTGACCCTTGACGGCGACGGCAACACCGCCGAAATCAAGGACGGCGCGCTGAACCTCAAGGGTGGTGAGTCCTACGTCACCACGCCGCTCGACAAACTCGGCAACGGCAACGAGGTCTCCTTCGACGTGACGCTCAACGAGCCCACCAAGCCCGGCGATATCCTGTTCGAGTCGGACACCGACTACTCCACGCAGGACATCCGCATCATGGACGACGGCACGCTGGGCTTCACGCGCGAACTGTACGACTACAGCTTCGGCTATACGCTGCCGGTCGGCAAGAAGGTCAACGTGACCATCGTCACCAGCCAGCAGAAGACCCAGCTGTACATCGACGGCAAGTTCGTGGCCAACGCGTCCGGCAAGTTCGTGAACAAGGGTCTGACCAAGAAGACCGGCATCACGAACTCCACGTTCGCCCTGCCGCTGCAGCGTATCGGGTCCAAGACCCAGGCCATCAACGCGACGATCGACAACGTGACCGTGCGGAAGGCCACGGAGAAGAACGCCGATCCGTATGGGAAGAGCTGCTGGACCGGCGCGACGAACTCCGAAACACCCGCCCAGTCCAACGGCACCGAAGGTCTGCTCAGCTACGCGTTCGACGGCAAGTCAAACACCATCTGGCACTCCAACTGGGTCGGCGCAAGCGACCAGCTGACGAACGGCAAGACGTACTACGCCGAGATCACGTTCTGCAACCCGCTGACCATCAACCAGTTCTCGTTCACTCCGCGTACCGATAAAGACAGCGGCATCGTCACCAAGGCCGATCTGCAAATCAAGGGACCGAGCGACACCGACTGGAAGACGGTTGCCACGGATCAGGCGTTCGCCGCCGACCACTCCACGAAGACCTTCTCCTTCCCCGAGCAGCAGGTCAAGGCCGTCAAGTTCACCGCCAAGCAGTCGAACGATGACTGGGTCGCCGTATCCGAGTTCGAGGTGAACGACGTACGCTCCCATGTGTGGGCTGGCGCGTCGCCGGCTGAGGCGGGCACGGTGAGTGCCACCGTCGAGGGCGACGAAGCTGGCGAGGTCGGCGCGACCGCATCCGTGGATGTGGCCGCCGGAACCACCGTGACGCTCAAGGCCACCGCCGAGGAAGGCTATCGTTTCGTCGGCTGGTACGACAATGTCAGCGAGAACGCGGTTTCGACCGACGCCTCGTATGAGATCACACCGAACGGCAACGTCGCATACACTGCGAAGTTCGAGAAGATCCCCGACACGGTTGTTCCGGTGGAATCCGTGAAGGTGTCCGGTAACGCTTCGATGAAGGTCGATGACGAGCAGACGCTGACCGCGACCGTTAAGCCCGACAACGCCACCGATAAGTCCGTGACGTGGAAGTCCTCGGATACTTCGGTCGCCACGGTTGACGCCGATGGCACCGTCACGGCAAAGGCCGAAGGCAACGTGACCATCACCGCCACGTCGGTTGCCGACTCGAGCAAGTACGGCGAAATCACCATCGCCGTCACCGCCAAGAGCGGCGGAAACGGCGACGATCAGAAGCCGGAAACGACGGTCACTGTCGAATCCGTGGCCGTGACCAGCGCCGACGGCAAGAACAAGATTACCGCCGGCAAGAAGCTCACGCTGAACGCTGCGGTAACCACCAAGCCGGCTGGCAAGAACGTTGCCGTCACGTGGAAGTCTTCGGACGAGTCCATCGCTACGGTTGACGCCAACGGCGTGGTGACCGGCGTGAAGGCTGGCAAGGTGACCATCACCGCCACCGCTGGCGGCAAGACCGGACAGATCACCGTTGAGGTCGTGCCGGCTTCCGGAGACACCTCCAGCACCACCAAGCCGAACAAGAAGCCCGGTGTTGCCGACACCGGTGCAACGGTCTCGGCTGTGGCCCTGATGGGTGCGCTGCTGCTCGCCTGTGGCATTGCGATGAAGACCCGCAAGGCTCGCGCCTGACGGCTCATGGCATGTGAGCCCGGCCTGTCGCCGGGCTCACGCCGATAACTGAACAGATAACTCAATACATGGCTGCATGCCATACGAAAACGGGGCTGACACCTTACGGATGTCAGCCCCGTTATTGTTGCCTGACTAGGCAATTCAATCAGCTAAGAGACTCACTCAGCGTTCTCGGCGGGAGCCTCGGTAGCCTCGGCAACGGCCTCAGCCGGCGCAGCGGTCTCCTCGGCGACCTTGGTCGCGGCTTCGGCTTCCTTCACGACGGCCTTCTTGGCGACCGGCTCGGTGACGAGCTCGATGATCGCGGCCGGAGCGGCGTCGCCCTTACGCGGGGCGATCTTCACGATGCGGGTGTAGCCGCCCTCGCGCTGCTCCATCTGCTCGGCGATCTGCGTGAACAGAACGTGCACGACGGACTTGTTGCGGATGACGCGCATCACGCGACGACGGGAGTGCAGATCACCGCGCTTCGCGAAGGTGATCAGGCGCTCGGCCAGCGGACGGAGGCGCTTGGCCTTCGGCAGCGTGGTGACGATGCGGCCGTTCTGGAACAGGCTCGTGGCCATGTTCGCGAGCATCAGGCGCTCGTGGGCCGGGCTGGAGGCCAGACGCGGCCCCTTCTTCGGTGTAGGCATGTTAACTCCTTGAATGCCCCGCCGCGCTCAGGTGGGCATATGCCCGAACGTCCGGGCGCGGCGGAGTGGTTGGTCAAAAGCGGGAAATCACTCGTCTTCGGGCGAGTAGAAGGTGCCGCCTTCGAGGTTGGTGGTATCGAAGCCCAGCGGGGAGGCCTTGAGCGACAGTCCGAGGGACTGCAGCTTGTCCTTGACCTCGTCAATCGACTTCATACCGAAATTGCGGATGTCGAGCAGATCCTGCTCGGTGTGGTTGACCAGCTCACCGATGGTGTGGATGCCCTCACGCTTGAGGCAGTTGTAGCTGCGCTGGGTGAGGTTGAGATCCTCGATCGGCACGGCCATCTCCGGGTTGGTCTCCTCGGCCACCGGGGCCGGGCCGACCTCGACGCCTTCGGCCTGGGCATTGAGCTCACGGCACAGGCCGAAGAGCTCGACCAGGGTCGAACCGGCGGAAGCGACCGCGTCACGCGGCGAGATGGCGGGCTTGGTCTCCACGTCCAGAATGAGCTTGTCGAAATCCGTGCGCTGTTCCACACGGGTGGCCTCGACCTTGTAGCTCACCTTGAGCACCGGGGAGTAGATCGAGTCGACCGGGATGCGGCCGATCTCGTCGTTGTCCTGCTTGTTCATCTGCGCCGGCACGTAGCCGCGGCCGCGCTCGACGGTGAACTCGATCTCGAGTTCGCCATCCTCGGCCAGGGTCGCGATGTGCATCTCCGGGTTGGCGATGGTAACGCCGGCCGGCGGGGTGATGTCACCCGCAGTGGCCTCGCCTTCGCCGCTCTTGCGCAGATACATGACGACCGGCTCGTCGTACTCGCTGGTGAGCACGATGCCCTTGATGTTGAGCAGGATCTCGGTCACGTCCTCTTCGACACCCGGCAGAGTGGTGAACTCGTGCAGGGCGCCGGAGATGCGAACCGAAGTCACAGCCGCGCCCGGAATCGAGCTCAGGAGGGTACGGCGCAGGGAATTGCCCAGCGTATAGCCGAAACCAGGCTCAAGAGGCTCGATGGTGAAGCGGGAGCGCTGCGGGTTGAGGACTTCCTCGGTCAGTGTCGGACGCTGTGCGATAAGCACTGTGTTATCCTTTCAGCTTCTGGTCGGTGGTGCACTCACCGGCCAGGCAAGCGGCTTTGGATGAATTGCGATGTCTAGTGCTCAGACGGCTCAGACGCGACGACGCTTCGGCGGACGAACGCCGTTGTGCGCCTGCGGGGTGACGTCGGTGATCGAACCGACCTCAAGACCGGCGGACTGCAGGGAGCGGATGGCGGTCTCGCGACCGGAACCCGGGCCCTTGACGAAGACGTCGACCTTCTTCAGACCGTGCTCCATCGCCTTGCGGGCGGCGGACTCAGCGGCCATGCCAGCGGCGTACGGCGTGGACTTACGGGAGCCCTTGAAGCCGACATCGCCACCGGACGCCCAGGACACGACGGCGCCGGACGGATCGGTGATCGAGATGATCGTGTTGTTGAAAGTGGACTTGATGTGAGCCTGACCCACCGGGATCGACTTGCGGTCGCGGCGACGGACGGGCTTACGAGCGGCTTGCTTTGCAGCTGCCATTGACCCTCGTTTCCTAGTAACGAACTTGTTTGTCTGTCCGGACGATGGGATGGATCATCCCGTGGCCCGGACGAGCCACCTACTACTTGGTGGCCTTCTTCTTTCCGGCGACCGTGCGCTTCGGGCCCTTGCGGGTACGGGCGTTGGTCTTGGTGCGCTGACCGCGCACGGGCAGACCCTTACGATGACGCATGCCCTGATAGCAGTTGATCTGGATCTTACGACGGATGTCCGCATCGATTTCACGACGCAGATCGCCTTCGATCTTGTAGTTGCCCTCAAGATAGTCACGCAGCGTGATCAGCTGCTCATCCGTCAGATCCTTGACGCGGGTGTCCGGGTTGATACCGGTCGCGGCAAGCGTTTCCTTCGCACGAGTGCGACCCACACCGAAGATGTAGGTGAGGGCGATTTCAATGCGCTTCTCATTGGGGATGTCGACTCCGGCAAGACGTGCCATTGCGATTCCTTCTATGCTCCGCAGGTCGTGCACCGAGTCGTCCGGTCTCCCGGCCCGGGCCTGCGTACCCGGGGTTCAGACGCGCCTCTCGGGAGAGACTCGCCTGTGACTCAGCGCCTGGTTTATTTATGGTGCCGCTGGATCTGCTCTCAGCCCTGACGCTGCTTGTGGCGCGGGTTCGTGCAGATCACCATGACGCGGCCGTGACGACGGATCACGCGGCAGTTTTCGCAGATCCTCTTCACACTAGGGCTGACCTTCATGGTTTTCCTTTACTTGTACCTTTACTTGTAGCGGTACGTAATCCTTCCGCGGTTCAGATCGTACGGGCTCATCTCAAGCACCACGCGATCCTGCGGCAGGATACGAATGTAGTTCTTGCGCATCTTGCCGGAGATCGTGGCGAGCACGATGTGCTTGTTCTCGAGTTCGACGCGGAACATCGCGTTCGGCAGCGCTTCCACTACCTGACCTTCGACTTCAATCACACCGTCTTTTGCCATGAGCCTCGTTATCCGTTCCTCGGGACAATTACCGTTAGTGAGTCCGAAGACACACCAACGGAATAATATACACGAACACGGGGATCACGACACGCCGAGTGTCATGATCCCCGTGTTCGGTGAAAATATGCTATGCGCTGGTGCGGTGCCGGCGACCGTCGCTCAGGCCTCGAGCGCCTTGACGATGTTCGCCTGGATCGCGTCGATCTCGCCGACGCCGTCGATGGCGACCAGTTGGCCGCGCTGCTTGTAGACGTCGAGCAGCGGGGCGGTTTCCTTCGCATAGGTGGCCAGGCGCTTGGCGATGGCCTCCGGGGTGTCGTCGGAACGGCCCTGCTCCTGGGCACGCTTGGCGATGCGCTCCATGAGCACGTCGTGGTCGGCGTCAAGGGCGACGACCTTGTCGAGCGGGGTGCCCAGCTCTTCAAGCATCTGGTCGAGGGCCTCGACCTGGGAGGCGTTGCGCGGGTAGCCGTCGAGGATCCAGCCGTTCTTGGCGTCGTCCATGGCCAGACGGTCCTTAACGATCTTGTTGGTCAGCTCGTCCGGGACCAGCTCGCCCTTGTCGGTGTACTTGAGGGCCTCAAGACCCAGTTCGGTCTTGTTCTTGATGTTGTAACGGAAGATGTCGCCGGTGGAGATGGCCGGGATGCCGAAGTGCTCGGCGAGCAGCGCGGCCTGAGTGCCCTTGCCCACGCCCTGCGGGCCCATGATAAGAAGACGCATGTCTTGGCTCCTTTGCTGATGTATTGGGTGTTTGGAAACGGATGGCTCCGTCGTCGGACGGTCCACGGGACTGTCCTCCTCCTCGCGCGGCCGCCCGCCCATTGCGGGCGGCCAGGTGAGCCGAGAAAACTCTTACTTGCCTTCCTTGTGATCCACGTTCTCGAGCAGGAAGCCGGTGTACTGGAACTGCTCGGTCTGGGCCTTGGCCTGACGCAGCGTGTCGAGGCCGACGCCCGCGATGATCAGAATGGTGGTGCCGCCGAACGGCAGCTGGGTGTTGAGCTGCAGGCCCATGATGAGCACGGTCGGGATGAGGGCCACGAACAGCAGGTAGACGGCGCCCACCGTGTTCAGGCGGTTCATCACGTAGCTCAGGTAGCGGCTGGTGGCGCTGCCGGCGCGGATGCCCGGGATGAAGCCGCCGTACTGCTTCATGTTGTCGGCGGTCTCGTCAGGGTTGAACGTGATCTCGGTGTAGAAGAAGCAGAAGAACACGATCATCAGCGCGTACAGGCCGATATACCACACGGACGTGGTGTTGGCGAGGTTGTTGTTGATCCACTTGACCCAGTTCGCGTCGGAATCGCCGAACTGCGCGATCAGGGTCGGGATGGCGAGGATCGAGGACGCGAAGATCGGCGGGATGACGCCGGACATGTTGATCTTCAGCGGCAGGTAGGTGGAGGAGCCGCCGTACATCTTGCGGCCGATCATGCGGCGCGTGTACTGCACCGGGATGCGGCGCTGGCACAGTTCGACGAAGTCGACGAAGATCAGGATGACCAGCAGCACGCCGGCGACGATCGCGAACTTCGGCCAGTTGCCGTCGGTGCCCTTGGTGCCCCAGCCGATCTCCCACAGCTGCGGCAGGAAGCCGGAGCAGATGGACATGAAGATCAAGATGGACATGCCCTGACCGATGCCCTTGTCGGTGATCAATTCGGCCATCCACATGATCAGGCCGGTGCCGCCGGTCATGATGAGCACCATGACGATGAGGTTCCACACGGAACCGTCCGGGATGACCTGGGAGCAGGAGTAGTTGAAGAGCGCGCCGGAACGGGCGGTGACGAGGATCGTCGTGGACTGCAGCACCGCCAGGCCGATGGTCAGGTAACGGGTGTACTGCGTCAGCTTCGCCTCGCCGGACTGGCCTTCCTTGTGCAGCGCCTCGAAGCGCGGGATGACGACGCGCAGCAGCTGCACGACGATGGACGCGGTGATGTACGGCATGACGCCCAGCGCGAAGATCGACAGCTGCAGCATGGCGCCGCCCGAGAACAGATTGACCAGTCCGATGAAGTTTTCGGACGCGGTCTTCATCGTGCCCACGCATTCCTGCACGACCTTGTAATCAACGCCCGGCGTCGGAATGAACGAACCGATGCGGTAGATGATGATCATGCCGAACACGAACAGTATCTTGTTTCGTAGCTCTTTGGTACGGAAGGCCTGGATTAACGTCCTCACCTGGGTTCCTTTCCTATGTGCGCCCCACGCGCACCCATCCGGACAGACTCTAGTCGTCGAGTCTAGCGTACAGTGTCTACCTCTGCCCCATAGCAGCGGTTCTCATGTCCAATATTGTTGTGTTCCCGATCGGTTCCCGACTCCCCTGGCATTCCCCGGACACAGGGGCGGGAGACGATATGCGAAGACGATATTCACGGGAACGAAAATGACCCCCGGCCGCATACGCGGTCGAGGGTCATCATTCGTATCGCACTGCGGTGTATCTCGCGCGGGGAGATTACTCCTCGGAGACGGAACCGCCGGCGGCCTCGATCTTCGACTTGGCCGAAGCGGAGGCCTTCACGCCCTTGATGTTGAGCGCAACGGTGACCTCACCGTCGCCCAGCACCTTGACGGGCTGGTTGGCGCGC
This sequence comes from Bifidobacterium aerophilum, assembly GCF_010667685.1. Lineage (GTDB taxonomy): Bacteria > Actinomycetota > Actinomycetes > Actinomycetales > Bifidobacteriaceae > Bifidobacterium > Bifidobacterium aerophilum. The sequence goes on from NZ_WHZW01000019.1 coordinate 16,080, forward strand.
ACGGCACCCTTGGCGACCAGGTCGGCGACGGTCACGTCACCGCCGGCCGGGAAGAGCTTGGCGAGGGCTTCCACGTTCACGACCTGGAACTCCTGCTTGAAGGGGTTCTTGAAGCCACGGAGCTTCGGCAGGCGCATGTACAGCGGCAGCTGGCCACCTTCGAAGCCCGGACGAACCTGGTAACGCTTCTTGGTGCCCTTTTCGCCACGGCCCGAGGTCTTACCCTTGGAACCTTCACCGCGGCCCACGCGGATGCGATCCTTCTTGGCGCCCGGAGCCGGACGCAGATCGTGCATCTGCAGGATGGTGGTTTCTTCTTCTGCCATAATCAGTCGACCTCCTCAACGGTGACCAGGTGGCGCACCGTCAGGATCATGCCACGAGTGTTCTTGTTGTCCTCGAGGACAACGCTCTGGCCGATCTTGCGCAGACCGAGGGTCTGAGCGGTGGCGCGCTGCTTGGGCGTACGGTTTACCAGACCGTGGTGCAGGGTGATCTTCAGGTTAGCCATCTATCACTCACCATCCTTCTGCTGAGCCTGGGCGGCGGCCGCAGCCTCTTCGCGGGCCTTGCGGGCCTCGTCGATGCCGGCGGCGCGGGCGCGCAGGAGGGCGTCCGGAGCGACCTCGTTGAGGGCCAGACCACGGCGGGCCGCGATCTCTTCCGGATCCTCGAGCTGCTTGAGGGCGGCCACGGTGGCGCGAACCATGTTCACGGCGGTGGCGGAGCCCATCGACTTGGTCAGGATGTCGGTGATGCCGGCGCACTCCATGACGGCGCGGACCGGACCACCGGCGATAACGCCGGTACCCGGGGCGGCCGGGCGAAGCAGCACGGTGCCGGCGGCGTCGTGGCCGATCACCGGGTGGGTGACGGTGCCGCGGACGCGCGGAACGGTGAACATGTGCTTCTTGGCGTCGAGCTGGCCCTTGGCGATGGCGGCCGGAACCTCACGGGACTTGCCGTAGCCAACGCCGACGGTGCCGTTGCCGTCACCGACGACCACGAGCGCGGCGAAGCTGAACGTACGGCCGCCCTTGTGGGTCTTGGACACACGGTTGATGGTCACCACGCGGTCGAGCAGCTCATCGCCCTGCTTCTCTTCGCGACGGTTGCGACGCTCGCCGCGACGGCCTTCGCCGCGCTGGCCACGACGGGACTTGCGGTCCTCGTTCGCGTTGTTGGTCTCAGCCGCCTCAGTGTTCTGAGTTTCTTCAGCCACTTGGGTTTCCTTCTGGATTTCGTCGCTCACAGTGCCAGACCTCCCTCGCGGGCGCCTTCAGCGACAGCTGCAACGCGACCGGTGTACTTGTTGCCGCCACGGTCGAAGACGACGGCCTCGATGCCCGCGGCCTTGGCCTTCTCGGCCACCAGCTCGCCGACCTTCTTGGCGGCCTCGACCTTGGTGCCCTCGAAACCGGCGAAGTCGGCGGTCAGGGTCGAAGCGGAGACCAGGGTGATGCCCTTGGTGTCGTCGACGATCTGGGCGACCATGTGACGGTTGGAGCGGGAGACAACGAGACGCGGCATTTCCGGAGTGCCGGAGATGTGCTTGCGCAGACGGGCGTGACGACGCTTGAGCGCGACCTTCTTGCCCTTGCCGAGAATCTTAACGCTCATATCACTTACCAGCCTTTCCAGCCTTGCGCAGGATACGCTCGTCAGCGTACTTGATGCCCTTGCCCTTGTAGGGTTCCGGAGCACGCAGCTTGCGGATGTTCGCGGCAGCCTGGCCGACGGCCTGCTTGTCGGTGCCCTTGACGATCACCGTGTTGGCGTTCGGCACTTCGAACTCGATGCCTTCGGCCGGGTCGACGGTGATGGTGTGGGAGTAACCGAGCGCAAACTCGATGCTCTTGCCCTTGAGGGTGGCGCGGTAACCGGTGCCAACGATCTGCAGGGTCTTGGCGTAGCCTTCGTGCACGCCCTTGACCATGCTGGCGACGATGGCGCGAGCCAGACCGTGCTTGGCACGGGTCGGACGCAGGTCATCAGCCGGGGTGAGGACGATCTCGTTGCCCTCGACCGCAGCGGTGATGCCTTCGGGAATGACGTAGGAGTCGGAACCCTTCGCACCCTTGGCGGAGAAGTTCTGACCGTCGATAGTGACTTCCACGCCGGCCGGGATGGCGACGGGGAGCTTACCAATATGCGATGCCATGATCTAGCTCTCCTTTCTCACCACACGTAGGCGACGATCTCGCCGCCGATGCCCCGGTCGAGGCATTCCTTCTGGGTCATCAGTCCCGAGCTGGTCGAGATGATGGCGATACCGAGACCACCGAGCGGCATCGGCAGCGCGTCGGACTTCGCGTAGCGACGCAGGCCCGGCTTGGAGATGCGCTTGATGCCCTGGATGGAACGCTCGCCGTTCGGGCCGTACTTGAGGGTGACCTCAAGAGTCTGGCCAACCTTGGCTTCCTTGGCGGTGAAGTCCTTGATGTAGCCTTCACGCTTCAGGATCTCGGCGATGTTCGCCTTGAACTTGGAGTACGGCATGTCCACGGTCTCGTGCTTCGCCGCGCTCGCATTACGCAGACGCGTAAGCATGTCTGCGATAGGATCTGTCATTGTCATTTGGGCTTGTTGCCCTTTCTCGCTATGGTTTCCGCCGCCCTCACGCCCGGCCATGAGGCTTCAGGCGATCGGGCCGCGGACCTTCAGCGTCGATGTTTACCAACTGGACTTCGTAACGCCGGGCAGCTCGCCGCGGTGAGCCTTCTCACGAAGGCAGATGCGGCACAGGCCGAACTTGCGGTAGACGGAGTGGGGACGACCACAAACCTGGCAGCGCGTGTAAGCGCGAACCTTGAACTTCGGCTTGGCGGCCGCCTTGTTCTTCAGAGCGGTTTTTGCCATATCAGTTCTCCTTGAAGGGGAAGCCGAGGTGCTTGAGGAGCACGGAAGCTTCCTTGTCGTCCTTGGTGGAGGTCACCACGGTGATGTCCATACCGCGCTGGTGATCGATCGAATCCGGATCGATCTCGTGGAACATGGACTGCTCGGTGAGACCAAAGTTGTAGTTGCCCTGGCCGTCGAACTGCTTGCCGTTGATGCCGCGGAAATCGCGGATACGCGGCAGCGCAAGGGTCAGCAGACGATCCAGGAACTCCCACATGCGGTCGCCACGCAGGGTGACGTACGCGCCGATGGCCTGGCCCTCACGCAGGTGGAACTGCGCGACGGACTTCTTGGCCTTGGTGATCTTCGGCTTCTGGCCGGTGATCAGGGTGAGGTCCTTGACGGCGCCTTCGATGAGCTTGGAGTCGCGAGCAGCGGCACCGACGCCCATGGAGACAACGACCTTCTGGATGCGGGCCACCTGCATCGGGTTGGAGTAGTTGAACTCCTTCTCGAGCTCGGGGATGATGACCTCGTTGTACTTCTGCTTCAGGCGCGGGGTCGCCGGCGCCTCAACGGTCGTATCGGTCATGCCAGCTCCTTTCCGGACTTCTTGGCCACGCGCACGCGCACGGTCTTCACCTTGCCGTCACGAGCCTCTTCCTTCACCACAACGCCCACGCGGGTCGGCTGCTTGGTCTCCGGGTCGATCAGCATCACGTTGGAGCGATGGATCGGCGCCTCGACGGAGACGATGCCGGCCTGCTGGCCCTGCTGCGTGGCGCGGACGTGCTTCTTGACGATCTGCACGCCCTCGACGATCAGACGATCGTCGGCCAGCACACGGGTGACCTTGCCTTCCTTGCCCTTATCCTTGCCGCGGATGACCTTGACCAGGTCGCCGCTCTTGATCTTGGCTACCATGTCAGATCACCTCCGGAGCGAGGGACACGATACGCATGAAGCGCTTGTCGCGCAGCTCACGGGCGATCGGTCCGAAGATACGAGTGCCCTTCGGTTCACGGCCGGAGCCGAGAATAACGGCGGCGTTCTCGTCGAACTTGATGTAGGAGCCGTCGACACGACGGTGCTCCTTGACGGTGCGGACGACGACGGCCTTGACCACGTCGCCCTTCTTGACCGACCCGCCAGGGATCGCGTCCTTGACGGAGGCGACGATCACGTCGCCCAGGTCGGCATAGCGTCGCTTCGATCCGCCGAGCACTCGGATGCAGAGGAGTTCCTTCGCACCCGTGTTGTCGGCGACATGAAGCCGCGTTTCCTGCTGAATCATTGATTCTCCTTAGCCGAGCTGGTTCTCCCCAAGCACCCCGCCCACCTGTACGAGCATGGGCGGGGTGACTCGCGGAGCCTTGCCGAACTTGTTACTTAGCGCGCTCGATGATGGATTCGAGACGCCAACGCTTGGTCTTGCTCAGGGGCCGAGTCTCCATAATACTCACGAGGTCGCCAACGTGCGCGTCGTTGTGTTCATCATGGGCCTTGACCTTCTTGGTGGAACGAACGACCTTGCCGTACAGCGGGTGGGTCGAACGCTGCTCGAGCTCGACGGTGATCGTCTTGTCCATCGCTTCGGACACGACGTAACCGCGACGAACCTTGCGGAAGTTACGCTCTTCAGCCATTAGTTCTCCTCAGCTTTCGTTTCGGATGCCTCGGGCGCCTGGCTGATGCCGAGCTCACGCTCGCGCAGGACGGTGTACATCCTGGCGATGTCGTGCTTGACCGCCTTGAGGCGGGCAGTGTTGTCGAGCTGACCAGTCGCGTGCTGGAAGCGCAGGTTGAACAGCTCTTCCTTGGACTTCTTGAGGAAACCTTCGATCTCCTCGTTGGTCTTCTCGTTCAGATTCTTGATTGCATATTCAGCGGTACCGACTGCCATCAGATATCACCACCTTCGCGAGCGATAATGCGGCACTTCATCGGGAGCTTGTCGATGGCGCGGCGCAGGGCCTCGCGAGCGACATCCTCGGAAACGCCACCGATCTCGAACATCACACGGCCCGGACGCACGTTGGCGATCCAGAACTCCGGCGTGCCCTTACCGGAACCCATTCGGGTGCCGAGCGGCTTCTTGGTCAGCGGGCGATCCGGGAAGATCGTGATCCACACACGGCCACCACGCTTGATGTAACGGGTCATGGCGATACGTGCGGCCTCGATCTGACGGTTGGTCACGTAGGCCGGCGCGAGCGCCTGAATGCCGAAATCGCCGAACGCGATCTCGTTGCCGCCCTTGGACATGCCAGAGCGGACCGGACGATGCTGCTTGCGGTACTTAGTCCTCTTCGGGATAAGCATCAGTTCACTCCTTCGTTTCCGTTGCGGCAGGAGCCTCAGCGGCGGCGGCCTCGGCCTTCGGGGCCTCGGTGGCCTGCTGGGCAGCGTTGCGGTTGCCGCGACGCGGGCGGCGATCGCCGCCACGACGGCCCGGACGGCTGTTCTGCTGCGCCTGCTGCTGCTCTTCGAACTCACGCTCGGTCATGTCGCCCTTGTAGATCCACACCTTGACGCCGATGCGGCCGTAGGTGGTCTTGGCCTCGAAGAAGCCGTAATCGATCAGGGCGCGCAGGGTCTGCAGCGGAACGCGACCCTCGCGGTAGAACTCCGAGCGGCTCATTTCCGCACCGCCGAGGCGGCCGGAGAGCTTGATGCGGATACCCTTGGCGCCGGCGCGCATCGCGTCCTGCTGGGCCTTGCGCATCGCGCGACGGAAGGTCACGCGGTTGGTCAGCTGTTCGGCGATGCCCTGAGCGACGAGCTGGGCGTCCAGAGCGGCGTTCTTGACCTCGAAGATGTTGAGCTGGACCTGCTTGCCGGTGAGCTTCTCGAGCTTGGCGCGAACCTTCTCGGCTTCGGCGCCACGGCGGCCGATCACGATGCCCGGACGGGCGGTGTGGATGTCCACACGCACGCGGTCGCGGGTGCGCTCGATGACGATGCGGGACACGCCCGCACGCTCGAGGTCCTTGTTCATCTCCTTGCGGATCTTGTCATCCTCGAGGACGAAGTCGCTGTAGCGCTCGCCAGGCTTGTTGGAATCGGAGAACCACTTGGAACGATGGTTTTCAGTGATGCCCAGACGATAGCCAAAGGGATTGATCTTCTGACCCATCTTTAGCGGGCTCCTTCCTTGGTAGCGACAACGACCGTGATGTGGGCGGTGCGCTTGTTGATGCGAGCGGCACGGCCCTGGGCGCGGGCGCGGAAACGCTTGAGCGTCACACCTTCGTCCACATAGGTCTCCTTGATGACCAGATCGTTCTCGCGGAACGGCTCACCGGCCTTGTCGGCCTTGACGCGAGCGTTGGCGATGGCGCTCTCGAGGACCTTGCGAACCGGCAGGGACGCGTCCTGAGGAGCGAACTTGAGGATGGTGACGGCTTCGGTCGCCTGCTTGCCGCGGATGAGGTCGACCATGCGGCGAGCCTTGCGCGGCGTCACGCGGACGTGACGAGCGATTGCTTTAGCTTCCATGTTCTTTTCCTTATCCTTTAGCGGCGGGCCTTCTTGTCGTCCTTCACATGACCCTTGAAGGTCTTGGTCGGGGCGAACTCACCGAGCTTGTGACCGACCATGGCCTCGGTGACGAACACCGGGACGTGCTTGCGGCCATCGTGAACAGCGAACGTGTGTCCGATGAAATCAGGGGTGATCATCGAACGACGGGACCACGTCTTGATGACGTTGTGGGTGCCCTTCTCGTTCTGCTCGTCGACTTTCTTCTGCAGGTGGGCGTCGACGAAGGGGCCCTTCTTGATGCTACGAGTCATCTACTCGACACTCCCTTACTTGCGGTTCTTACCATTCGGACGACGACGAACAATCATCTTGTTCGAAGCCTTCTTCGGACGACGAGTACGAACCTCGCCCTTGCCCCACGGCGAAACCGGCGGCTTGCCACCGCGGGTACGACCACCGTGCGGGTGATCGACCGGGTTCATGGACTCACCACGGGTCCACGGACGCTTGCCGATCCAGCGGGCGCGACCGGCCTTACCGAGCTGGATGTTGGCGTGGTCGGAGTTGCCGACCTCACCGACGGTCGCACGGCAGCGGGCGTCGACGTTGCGGATTTCGCCGGACGGCATACGCAGCTGGGCGTAGGCGCCATCCTTGGCGACGAGCTGGACGGCGGCACCGGCGGAACGGGCGATCTTCGCCCCGCCAAGCGGCTTGAGCTCGATCGCGTGGACCACGGTACCGGTCGGGATGTTCTTGAGCGGCAGGTTGTTGCCCGGCTTGATGTCGGCCTTCTCGCCGGTCTCGATCACGTCGCCCTGCTTGACGCCTTCCGGAGCGATGATGTAACGCTTCTCACCATCGGCGTAGTGCAACAGTGCGATACGAGCGGAACGGTTCGGGTCGTACTCGATGTGAGCGACGGTAGCCGGCACGCCGTCCTTGTCCCAGCGACGGAAGTCGATGAGACGGTAGGCGCGCTTGTGGCCGCCACCGCGATGACGGGAGGTCATACGACCGTAGGAGTTACGACCGCCGGTCTTGGTCAGCTTGCGAACCAGCGACTTCTCGGGCGTGGAGCGCGTAAGGTCGGAGAAATCCGAGACAGACGCGTTGCGGCGGCCAGCAGTCGTCGGCTTATAAACGCGGATAGCCATAATATAGTTCTTCCTTTAACTTTTCTCGGCTAGCCTTCAGTTGCCGAAGATGTCGATCGTCTGGCCCTCGGCGACGGTCACGATCGCACGCTTCTGGGAAACGCGCTGGCCGAAGCCGTAACGGGAGCGCTTGCGCTTGCCGTCGCGGTTGAGGGTGTTGACGTTCGTCACCTTCACCTTGAAGATCTCTTCGATAGCCTGCTTGATCTGCACCTTGTTCGCGTTCGGGGCCACCACGAAGGTGTACTGGCCACGATCGGAGAGCGCGTAGCTCTTCTCGGAGACGACAGGCTTGAGGATGACGTCGTGTGCGGGCTTGTGGATTGCGACCATTTAAGATCAGTCCTCCTTCGCGGCCGGCTCGGTCTTACCCGCGAGGAAAGCGTCAAGGCCTTCCTGGGTGAAGACGACATACTGAGCCGTGACCACATCGTACGTGTTGAGCTGATCGGCGAAGATCGGGTGGACGGTCGGGATGTTGCGGACCGACAGCCACTCGTTGATGTTCTCGCGGGACAGCACCACGGTGGTGAACTTGTTCTCGGTGATCGGGGACAGCGCGGCGACGGCGGCCTTGGTGGACGGGGTATCGGTGATACCGAAGTTCACCACGGCGACGCGGCCGGCGTTCGCACGATCGGACAGGACGTAGCGCAGGGCCGCGGCCTTCATCTTCTTGGGGGTGCGCTGCGAGTAGTCGCGCGGCTGCGGACCGAACACGGTGCCGCCGTGGTACCACTGCGGGGCGCGGATGGAGCCCTGACGAGCACGACCGGTGCCCTTCTGCTTCCACGGCTTCTTGCCGCCGCCGGAGACCATGCCACGAGTCTTGGTGGCGTGGGTGCCGGCGCGGGCAGCAGCGAGCTGAGCCACAACGACCTGGTGGATCAGCGGGACGCGGGAGGCGACCTCTTCGGCGGTGTGGCCGAAGATCTCAGCCGGGACCTCGACGGTGCCGGTGGTAGCGCCCTGGGCGTCAGACACGTTCAGAGTAACGTTTGCCATGATTCAGACTCCCCTTACTTCACTGCCGTGCGGACGAGAACGATGCCGCCCTTCGGGCCCGGGATCGCGCCCTTGATGGCGAGAATGCTGTTCTCGGCATCCGCGGACATGACGGTCAAGCCCTGAGCGGTCGCGGTCACATGACCCATGCGGCCGGCCATACGCTTGCCCTTGAGAATACGGCTCGGGGTAGCGCATGCGCCGACAGAGCCGGGGCGACGCTCGTTCTTGTGAGAGCCGTGAGAACGACGGTAGGACTTGAAGCCCCAGCGCTTGATGGTGCCGGCGAAGCCCTTGCCCTTGGTGGTGCCGGTGACGTCGACCTCGGAGCCCTCCGGGAAGAACTCGATGCTGAGCTCCTGGCCCGGCTCGTACTCGGCGGCGTCCTCGGTGCGCACCTCGACGAGGTGGCGACGCGGGGTCACACCGGCCTTGGCGAAGTGGCCGGCGAGCGGCTTGGTCACCTTGGTGGGATCGATCTGGCCATAGCCGATCTGGACGGCCTTGTAGCCGTCGGTTTCCTCGGACTTGACGGCGGTCACCACGTTGGTGGACACGTCAACGAGGGTGACGGGGACGAAGAAACCGTTCTCGTCCCAGACCTGAGTCATGCCGAGCTTCTTGCCCAGCAGAGCCTTGTGGCTACCTCTCTGCGAAGTCATAGTGGTCCCCTCCTCCCTTACAGCTTGATCTCGATGTTGACATCCGCGGGCAGATCAATGTGCATCAGGGAGTCCACGGCCTTCGGGGTCGGGTCCACGATGTCGATGAGGCGCTTATGAGTGCGCATCTCGAAGTGCTCGCGAGAATCCTTGTACTTGTGAGGAGAACGAATAACAACAAAGACGTTCTTCTCGGTCGGGAGCGGAACCGGGCCAACCACAGTTGCGCCCGCGTTCGTCACCGTTTCGACGATCTTCTTCGCCGATTGGTCGATGACCTCGTGGTCATAGGACTTAAGCCTGATGCGGATTTTCTGTCCCGCCATTGCCGTCCGCCCTTTCTAGCGATTCGTGTACTGTTTACCAGCCTGCTTCTAGGGCACCGGAGACCTGGCCGCACCAAGACACACCCCTTAGGGTGAGACTTGTGGCCAAACCACATCAGTGCGCGGCATGCGTCGCTCCACTTTCGTGAAGTCCCGCTCCGCGCTCGCTTTTTTGATTCCAATTTGCGAGCCCAAATCAGGCAACTTGTTTATTAAAGCACTAGGCATGGCCTTATGGAGTTCGGGCGTGTCGCGTTGCGACACGCCCTCACCCTGTCATATTCCCTCGGGCTTCCCTATCGGTCGCCCTCGGCGTCGCCTACGAAGAGTCCACCGGACTCTTCGCTTCACGGCGCCGTGGGCGAGTCGCCCGGATACTGCCCATATTCCCTCATCCTCCCGGCCGGTCGTCTCCGACGGCGAGCGTTGTGGATAACCCACGAAGCGTTCGACCACATACATCGAAACATGCGCGTTTCCCGTCGGGGATCCGCTACGGTTCGATCATGAGAACGAATACCGTACTGAACAAGCGCTGCGAGGAACTCGACCGCCTCCGGCTATGCGCGTGGGGCCGTACCGAAGCCGAACGGCGGACTCTGCTGCGGCATGCGGCATCCGGCGACATGCTACGGGTGGCACGTTCCTGCTATGCCCGTGCCTCATCATGGAACACGCTGGATCCGGTGGAACGGTACCGCCGCATCATACGGACAATGGCCGTCCTGCATCCGGACTGGGTGTTCGGGGACATGACGGCCGCGACCATGCACGGCATCAACGACTCGAGACGGCACCTCGACGATATCCACCTCATGACCGATCGGCGGCGCCATTCCCACGATCATGCCCGACTCCGCTATCATCTGCTGCCGGACGACGAATTCGATCAATCGCAGGTGGTCGACGGCGTGCGGGTCACACCGCTCGACAGGACGATATTCGACTGCACGCGCCGGCTGGAATTCCCGGATGGACTGTGCGTAGCGGAATCGGCTCTGCGGCAATCCCTGATAAGCCGGGAACACATGACCGACCGGTGCCGTACCTTATCCGGTCGATTCCGGCGGAAAGCGCTGAGGGCGGTGACACTGGCTCCCGGCGGCACCGAAAACGGCGGCGAAGCCTACGCTTATGCCGTGATGGTCGATGAGGGATTCGTACCGCCATCGGTTCAGGAGGAGATCATCAATCCCTTTGATCTCAGCCGGCGCGACCGGGTCGATTTCTCATGGCATACCGAAGATGGCCGGTTCATCGTGGCCGAACTGGACGGCCGCATCAAATACACGGATCCGTCGATGTACAAGGACGGCAGTCTGCCGAAAACGATCATCGAGGAGAAGGAACGCGAGGAACGGATCCGGCTGGTCGCGGACGACATGGTCCGATTCTCCTTCGCCGAGGCCTATCGGCGTCATCCGCTGACAGCCAAGCTCGCCAAGGCCCGAGTCCCACGTTCGGATGATTAATTTCGATGTGGGGAGGATCGGTCATATACGGCCCAATTTCCGCCGGTTCATGATACGGATTTCCCCACTTTCCCGCATTAATCCGTATGTGGGGATGCAGGTGTCATCAGCGGGCTTATCTCGCATGACGTAATGACGGTTATTCCCCACCATTGACGATTATGAACCGATCATGCGCCGGCTGGATTCATCTCATGGTCGTCATGTCCCCACATATGCCGGTTCCCACGATAGAACAATCCATATCAACAAGACTTTGTGGGGAAAATCAGACATCTTCAGCCCTACGGTCAACCGCAATCCCCGACCACCCGGAACACCAGACGAAACACCGCGCGGGGAGATACCGCCCATCCCCGATTCCCGGACTTCCCTACCGGCCGACCTCGGGTCGGCTACCGGGAACCTACCGGCTTCCCGGCCGACCATGTCATGGCTGGCGCGTTGCGGGGCTCTCCCCTATCGTTACGAACATGACCGCATCATCACAACCGCGACGTCCACGGGCCAGTGCACGGCCGACGACGGCCCGCGACTGGGTCCCCGATCAGCCCGGCGCATGGGCGATGGCCCTGCTGCCCGCATTGGCCGGCATGATCGTCGGCGGCACGAATGCGGCCACGATCTGGCCGCTCATCGCATGGGCGCTGTGCTATTGCGTGCAGTTCACCGCGGCGCGATGGATCAAATCGAGGTTCGCGCACCGGTATCTTCCGCCGACCGTTATATATACGGTGTTGCTCGTCGCGGTCGGCTTGCCATTCGTGGTCGTCAATCCGACGATCCTGTGGTGGGCCCCGCCGTACGCCGTACTGGCCGCGCTGTCGTTCGCCGCCGCATGGCTGCGCCGGGAACGATCGCTCTGGGGCAATGCGGTCGCCATCCTTGCCTCCTGCATGATGCCCATGGTCGTCGGCTCGTTCGGCGATCACGCAGCCGGCGCCGAGTATCCGGCTCTCGCCAATGGCGGCTTGCCGGCGGCCATCACGTTCCTGCTCGCCCAGTTCGGTTCGGTGCTGTTCGTGAAGACCATGATCCGCGAGCGAGGCAATACCGGATATCTTCTGGCGTCGTGGATGTGGCATGGCGCGTTGCTGACGGCGTCGTTCGCGGTCTGGGGCGTGACCGGATTCGGGCGGCTGTTCGCGGCTCCGACGGCGGTTGGCGTCTGGCTGCTGGCCCGCGCGGTCGCAATGCCGCTGATCGCCCGCCGTCGCACGATCAGGCCGATCGCCGTGGGATTGGTGGAGATGGCGTCGAGCCTGGCGGTGTTCATCACCGTGATCACGACTTTCTGACCGGGAATCCCGGAAGGTTCCCAGTCATCCGTCGTCGTGGCCATATATGTGACGCGGGTCACGAACGCAGCACGAGACGAAGATGAATCCGAAGGGATCACGCCCTTTATCGTGGATTCCGTGACGACATCACGCGGCTCCCAGATCAGACCCATCACGGCACATCACGCCAACCAGCTGTATCAGCATGGCACACTTGCCTTGCTCGTCCCCGGACTGCTCGAAGGCACGACGACCATAGGAGAGCTGTTGACGCACGGCGATACCGGCATCGGCACGGGTGAGGGACTCGACGGCGAGCTCATCATCCTCGACGGCGTGGCGTACAAGGTCGGCAGCAGCGGCGTGGCTGAGCGGGTGCCGGACGACTTCACGATGCCGTTCGCGAACGTGCATCACGCCGCGTTCCAATATCAGTGCGCGCGCTCGGACATCGGCCTCGAGGAGCTGAACCGTCGCATCGTCGAGGCGAACGGCCGCGCGAACACGTTCTTTTCGGTGATCGTGCGCGGCACGTTCAGTTTCATGAAGACCCGCGCGGTGATCAAGCAGCAGGCCCCGTATCCGACGCTGGTGGAGGTGGCCGACCGGCAGGCCATGTTCCTGCGGCATGACGTGAAAGGCACGATGCTCGGCTATTTTTCGCCGTTGATGTTCCATGGCGCGGCGGTGGCCGGGTTCCACGAGCATTTTCTGTCGGACGACCGCACGTTCGGCGGGCATGTGCTGGATGCGGTGCTCGATCATGGCGAGATCTACAGCCAGGTGTTCGATACGCTCGTACAGCATCTGCCGGTGGACGACCCGCAGTACCGCGCCCATGATTTCAGCAACGATCCGATCGCCGAGGCGATCACCAGCGCGGAAGGCGATACGAAGTAACAACGCACGGGATGGAATTGACCCGATTACATCCGTCGCGTGAATCCGGCAACAAGCCTCACGCGATCGCGTTCGGAGCATGCATACGGCAAATGAGAGGCGTGTGTGCAGCACCATACAGCAATAAGGGAGTTCACCCGAGGATGGGTGAACTCCCTTATTTCAAGGCTTGATCAGCGGACCAATCCACCGGTCAGACGCGCTCGGAGGCTTCCTCCGTGGCGGCCACGCCCTCGCGCTCGACGCGGATGCGATGGCCTTCGGCCTGCGGCACGCCGTAGTACGCGGCGATGGCGATGTCCTTCATGTCCTCGATCTGCGGGATGCGCGGGTTCGCGGGGGCGCACTGGTCCTCGTAGGCGCGCATGCCGATCTGATCGAGCACGCTCCAGAAGTAGTCCTCGTCGACGCCGCAATCCTTGAAGCTCTTGTTCATGCCGAGCTTGTTGTCGCGGTAGTCCTCGACGGCCTTCGCCAGGTTCTCGACGGCTTCGGCCGGGGTCTTGCCCGGGTCGATGCCGAGGTTGATGGCGATGTCGCGGTAACGCTCGTCGGCGATGTACTTGTTGTACTTCGGCCACGAGGTCGGCTCCTCCGGCACCTGGCCGTTGTAGCGGATCACGTACGGCAGGAGGATGGAGTTGGTACGGCCGTGGGCGACGTGGCACAGCGCGCCGATGGTGTGCGCCATGCCGTGGCACATGCCGAGGAACGCGGAGCCGAACGCCATGCCGGCCATGGTGGCGGCGTTATGCATCTTCTCCTGCGCCTTGGTCTTCTCCAGACCCGGCTCGCCGTTGACGGACTCGGCCAGGTTGTCCCAGATGAGCTTGGCCGCGTGCAGCGCCATGCCGTCGGTGAAATCGTTCGCGTAGACGGACACATACGCCTCGAACGAGTGGGTCAGGGCGTCGAATCCGGCGTCGGAGGCGAGCTTGCGCGGCTGGGTGCGGGCGAGCACCGGATCGACGATCGCGACGGACGGGGTCAGCGCGTAGTCGGTGATCGGGTACTTGTAGCCGGTCTTGTGATCGGTGATCACGGCGAACGGCGTGACTTCGGAGCCGGTGCCGGACGAGGTCGGGATGCACACGAGCTTCGCCTTCTTGCCCAGCGGCGGGATCTTGAAGGCGCGCTTGCGGATATCGAAGAACTTCTCGCGCACGTCGGAGAAGGAGATTTCCGGGTGCTCGTACAGCAGCCACATGATCTTGGCGGCATCCATCGGGGAGCCGCCGCCGACCGCGATGATCGTGTCCGGCTCGAACTCCTCGCGCATCATCTCGGCGCCCTTCTCGACGGTCTCGACGGACGGCTCCGGCTCGACGTAGTCGATGATGCGGAAGGTGACGCGGTTGGAACGGGCGCGCAGCTGGTCGATGACCTTGTCGATGATGCCGAGCTGTTCCATGACCTTGTCGCACACGATGACGGCCTTCTCGATGCCGTACATGTCGCGAAGGTACTTGATCGCGTTCGGCTCGAAGTAGGTCTTGGCCGGGATCTTGAACCACTGCATGTTGTTGTTCCTCCGAGCGATGCGCTTGATGTTGAGCAGGTTCACGGCCTGCACGTTGCCGGACACCGAGTTGCCGCCGTAGGAGCCGCAGCCGAGGGTGAGCGACGGGGCGATGGCGTTGTAGATGTCGCCGACGCCGCCGAGCGAGCTCGGGGAGTTCCAGATGATGCGGCAGGCGTGCATCCGCAGGCCGTATTCGCGCACGAGCGCCTCGTTGTTGGTGTGGATGGCGGCGGTGTGGCCGGCGCCGAGCTTGAGCATGGCCTCGCACATCTCGAAGGCCTGCTCCTTGGAGTCGGCCTTGAGGACGGCGTGCACCGGGGCGAGCTTCTCGTGGGTGAGCGGCTCGTTGTCGGAGACCTCGGAGCATTCGGCGGCCAGGATGGTCGCGTCGGCGGGGATCTCGAAGCCGGCGGCCTTGGCGATGTACTGCGGGGACTTGCCCGGCACGACGGAGTTGAGCTTCGGGGTGCCGCCGGAGAACGCGGTGCAGCCGAACATGTACTGCTCGAGCTTGGCCTTCTCCTCGTCGTTGACGAAGTACGCCTTGCGGCGCTTCAGTTCCTTGACCAGCGGATCGTAGATGTCCTTGTGGGCGATGATGGCCTGTTCGGTGGCGCAGATCATGCCGTAGTCGAAGTGCTTGGACAGGATCAGGTCGTTCGCGGCGCGCACGATGTCAACGTCGGAGTCGACGTAGGCCGGGGCGTTGCCGGCGCCGACGCCGAGGGCCGGCTTGCCGGAGGAGTACGCGGCCTTGACCATGCCCGGACCGCCGGTGGCGAGGATGGTGGCGACGCCGTCGTGCTTCATGAGCGCGCCGGTGGCCTCGATGGACGGGTGCTCGATCCACTGGATGCAGTCGACCGGGGCGCCGGCCTCGATGGCCGCGTCACGCACGATGCGCGCCGCCTCGGCGGAGCACTTCTGTGCGAACGGGTGGAAGCCGAAGATGATCGGGCAACGGGTCTTGAGCGCGATGAGCGACTTGAAGATGGTGGTGGAGGTCGGGTTGGTGACCGGGGTGACGCCGGCGACCACGCCGACCGGCTCGGCGATCTCGTCGATGCCCATGACGTCGTCCTCGCGGATCACGCCGACGGTCTTCTGTCCCGCCAGGTAGTTGGTGACGTGCTCGCACGCGAAGATGTTCTTGGTGGCCTTGTCTTCGACGAGACCACGTCCGGTCTCGTCGACGGCCATCTTCGCGAGCACGAGGTGCTTGTTCAGCGCGGCGATCGAAGCCTTGGCGACGATGCGGTCGACCTGCTTCTGGTCGAGCTTCTCGAACTCGGTGAGGGCCTTCAGACCCTTCTTGACCAGCGCGTCGACCTCGGCCTCGGCGGCCGCCTTCTTCTCTTCAGGGGTCGGCTTGGTGGGAGCCTCGGCCTGCTTTGCTTCTGCCATGAATCCTCCTCGACTTGTCCGGAGCAACTTATTCCCGCCACATCAACGGCCGAAAACCGCCGGTCGTACGGCACCTGAATCGGTCGCCGCTTTGTGGCCTACGCCACAATGTACCGAACGAACGTTCGCCTCGCACACGCACAAAAACCGCGGCGTTTCATGTGCTTTTTTGTCTTGTTTTTGTTCGTTATAAGGTCGATTTATGACAAGTTGACAACAAAAATCATGTTTTCGCCGTCTTTTGTTCGCTTTTTCCATCGACATCACAAGCTACCGCACACATCCCCGGAACAACTTTATGAAAATACCTTTACATAAGTCATCAAGTCAGACCAAGTTATACAAAATAGCTTTCATAAAGTATGCTGGTATCCATCGCCAACCCACGCGAAAGGCCAACAATGGAGTCGATGCCAGCGCCCTCAGCCAAAGCGCGCAACCGCGCCATGATCGCACGTCATCTGTATACGCATCGAACGGCCACCACGCAGGAACTCATGCAGTCGCTCGGCCTGAGCGCCCCCACGGTCACGCAGAACCTGCGCGAACTGATAGCCGACGGCACCGTCTCCCCCGGCGGACTGCAACGATCCACCGGAGGACGCAAGGCCCGCGACTTCGTCTTCAATCCGAACCATCATCTCGCGATCGGCGTCGCCTCCACGCCGACCACCGTAACGTTGCGGGCGATCAACCTGTACGGCGACACGGTCGCCGATCTCAACCGCACGCTCCCCTATCGCGATGATGCCGCATACTGGCAACGGGTCGACATCATCGTCAACGAATTCGCCGCGAACGCCGTCACATCGCGCGGCCGGAACGTCGCCGCGCCTGCCGGCGGCAATGCGGCGACGGTACTCGGCATCGGACTGTGTCTGCGTACGCCGGCAGTCGCACCGTTCACCCAGACCACACGCCATCCGTACGTCACGATCCACCATGCGGACGCCTCGGCCACGGCCGAGGCATGGTTCGATCCGACGATCGACGACGCGGTCTGCGTCTACCTGGACCGTCAGCCCAGCGGTTCGCTCATCATCGGCGGACGACTGCATCAGCCGACAATCCGAACGTCCGACGAAGACGACGCAGGCACCATCGTCGCACACCGCAACGGAACGATCGAGCATATGACGCTCGTGCCCGGCGGACGCAAGTGCACGTGCGGCCGTCTCGGCTGCATGAGCGCGTACTGTTCGCCGCAGACGCTGCCTGAGGACTACGAAAGCATCCCGGGCTTCTTCAGCGTGCTCGAACAGGGCGAAACGCATCATCGCGAGCGCATGGACGAGTGGCTCGGCTACGTGGCGCAGGCGATCACGAACGCGCGTTCCGTCGTGACGGGCGACGTGATCGTCGGCGGCGAGGCGGCGCAGTATCTGGACGACGACGATCTCACCGAACTGAAACGGCGCGTGTGCATGAGAACGGAAGACGACGACGGGTCGTTCACGCTGCGCGCAGCCCGCGCCGACGACCGGCTGCATCTGACCGGTGCGGCGTTGCGGTTCACGCAACGGTACCTGCACGATCTCATCGGCCTGTGATCGAGCCGGCACAACCGCATCGAACCGTCGCCCCTCGGCGACCCGCCGAATTGCAGGGGCGTGCGGGACACGATGGCCGATCCAGCCCGCGTTCCCCGCACGCCCCGCGCCCCGCCCCGAACCGCCGTAAGCCGACACGTCTACAATGAGTGTATGAAGAACGCGATACCCCAGCGGTATGCGATACCGCACCGCTATGCGACGAGGCCGGGCCTGTACTTCACCGAGGACGGTGGCGCCGACGCCGTCGTCCGCTCCGAAACCGCCGATCAGGTGTGGCTGTGCGTCTACGAGCCCGTCGACCAGCCGACCAAATTCTTCAACGGCGCGATCCGCATCTTCGAGGATTCCAGCACGCCGTTCATCAACGAGATCCACGAGCACGAGGTGTGCACGCGCATCATCGAATCGATGTACGTGCGCGAGACGCTGTTCCGCATGGAAGGACCGAACTACGGCCTGTGGTACGTGCATCTGCCCAAGGCATGGGACGGCATGCGCTACGCCTACCGCGTCGACGGCGCGTGGGATCCGAAGCATGGCCTGCGGTTCAACCCGTACAAGCTGCTGCTCGACCCGTACGGCAAAGGCATCGACGGGAAGATGGAGCTCGACCCGGCGGCGTTCTCCTACCAGTGCGAGATCGGTCCGGACCGCAAGGTGCGCGGATCCGCGTTCGGCGCGATGAGCACGGTGGACGCGCTCGGCAAGGTGCCGCTGTCGGTGGCGATCGACGACCGCGACGTCACCAAGCATGACGGCGACCCCGTGCACCCGCATGTGCCGTGGAGCAAGACCGTGCTGTACGAGCTGCACGTCAAGGGATTCACGAAGAACGCGCCGTGGCTGCCTCCCGAACTGCGCGGCACGTACGCCGGACTCGCGCATCCGATCACGCTGGCGTATCTGCAGGGGCTCGGCGTCACGTCCATCGAACTGCTGCCGATCCAGGCCAAGCAGGACGAGCTGTTCCTCCAGGAGCACGGACGGCCGAACTACTGGGGCTATTCGACGCTCGGCTACTTCTCCCCCGAACCGTCGTACGCGACCGCGGCGGCACGCGCGAAGGGCGCGGGCGGCGTGCGCGACGAGGTCATCGCCATGGTCAACGCCATGCACGAGGCCGGCTTCGAGGTCATCATGGATGTGGTCTACAACCACACCTGCGAGGGCGGCGTGGAAGGACCGACCGTCTGCTGGCGCGGCCTCGACGCGATCTCGTACTACCGCCGGCAGAAGAACAACGTCGGACGGCTGGAGGACACGACCGGCTGCGGAAACACGTTCGATTTCACGAACACGCACGTCGTGACGTTCGCGGTCGATTCGCTGCGATACTGGGCCAAACGCATCGGCATCGACGGGTTCCGCTTCGACCTGGCCGCATCGCTCGCGCGTCTCGACGGCGACTTCACCAAGCATCACCCGTTCCTGTACGCGCTGCGTTCCGATCTGCTGCTCGGCAATCTCAAGCTCATCATGGAACCGTGGGATCTGGGACCGCAAGGCTGGCGTACCGGCGGTTTCGGCATGCCGTTCAGCGAGTGGAACGACCGGTTCCGCGACACGGTGCGCAGATTCTGGCTGACCGACACGCAGCCCGACTCCGACGGCAGCGTCGGCATGCAGGAGATGGCGACGCGCCTGTGCGGATCCGCCGACCTGTTCGCCACGGACCCGGGCCGCGGATGCGTCGCCTCGATCAACTACGTGGCCTGCCACGACGGCTTCACGCTCACCGATCTGACGCGCTACGTGAGCAAGCACAACGAGGCCAACGGCGAGAACAACATGGATGGTTCGAACATGAACCATTCCGTGAACTTCGGCGTGGAGGGGCCGACCCGCGAACCGGCGATCGAGCGCAACCGCGAACGCGCGGCGATGAACATGCTCGGCACGCTCATGCTGTCGCTCGGCACGCCGATGATGCTCGCCGGCGACGAGTTCCGCAACACGCAGGACGGCAACAACAACGCCTACTCGCAGGACAACGACATCACCTGGCTGAACTGGGACTGGCTGTACCAGACGAAGAAGACGCCGGAGATGCGGCGTCTGGAGACGGTGTCGCGGCTGATCGCCATCCGCAAGTCGCTCGACCTGTACCATCACGAGGAGTTCTTCACCAGGCTCACGCAGCTGGGTCTGTTCAAGCCGTCGAGCCGCGTGCAATGGTATTTGACGGACGGCACGACGCCGATGGAGAAAGACTGGTTCGACACCAGCGTGCGGTCGTTCGCGATGCGGCTGCTGTCGGCCAACGAGGCGGACATCCTCATCGTGATCAACGGCGTGGACCGTGATCAGCGGTTCCGTCTGCCGTCGGACTGCGAATGGCGGTGCGAGTGGAGCTCCAGCGTGGTGTGCGGCGTGCGGCCCGGGCAGGGCCTGTTCACCGAACGGCTCAACCCGCGCGACTACCCCGATACGAACTGGACCGTGTCGGTGGACGAGCAGGATCCGATCCACGAGCTGGTCGAGCTTGTGCAGGCCGAACTGAAACGGCAGGAGAAACTGGATCTGCCGCGTGAGGCGGCGCTCGCCGACGCGACCGACGCGCACAAGACGAGCGTCGGTCCGGCTAGCGCGCCGACGAACGGGCCCGAACACGAGACCGGTTCTCTCGATTCTGCCGAATCAACCGAGCCGGCAGTCCCGACCGACTCGACGTCCGGCATGGCGACCGATGCGGTACCGTCCGAGGTCGGCGACGACACGGCCGACGTGGCGGAGCATACGTCCGACACCGATGACGGTCCGGCCGATGCGCCGACCGCTGACGGACGGTACGACCATGATCTGTGGACGATACCGGCGTTGAGCATCAGCGTGATGCGCCGGATCCAGTGACGGGTACGGCCGTCCAAGATACGAAAAACCGCCCGGAAAAGAAGAAACCCGGCGGTGGGAGCCGCCGGGCGAGAGAGAAGAGAGAAGAAGGGTTCAGTTATGGGGTTCTCACGGAACCTCGCCATCGGCCGTAACCGTTGACATGACCTATATAACCGCCCGTTGCTGTGAGGAACGATGCGTGTTCCTCACAAAACCCTGAGAACCGTGTGACGGGTTTGTGCAATGCGCCGCGCCGATCGCGGCACGCGGCGCCATACAAGGCGCCGGAATCCCGCATGCGCGATGACAACGCCCGTACCGCAGGGTACGGGCGTTGTCATCGATCAGCCGTCGAAGGCCGTCGGGCCGCTTACTTGTTGAGTTCGGCCTTGGCGGCGGCAAGGCGCTTCGCCTCGGCCTCCTTGCGCGCGGCCAGCTCGGCGTCGAAGCGGGCGAGCTCCTCGGCCACGGCCTCCTGCGGGATCTTCGCGAAGATCGGCGTCGGCTTGGCCACCGGAGTACCCGGCACGATCTCCTCGCGCTTCCACGGGTGCACGGTCTCGCCGAGCTTGTAGTCGCCGGTGATGATCGGGTACGTGAAGCCCGGCTTGTCGAGATCCTCGACCTCCTCGATGCGCGGCAGCGGCGAGAAGGTGCCGGTGCCGCCGAGCGCCTCCCACACCTTCTGCGCGGAGTGCGGCAGGAACGGCGCGAGCAGGTGGTTCGCGTCGGACACGGCCTGCGCGGCTACATGCAGCACGGTGCCCAG
This sequence comes from Bifidobacterium aerophilum, assembly GCF_010667685.1. Classification (GTDB taxonomy): domain Bacteria; phylum Actinomycetota; class Actinomycetes; order Actinomycetales; family Bifidobacteriaceae; genus Bifidobacterium; species Bifidobacterium aerophilum. The sequence continues at coordinate 37,286 of NZ_WHZW01000019.1, forward strand.
GCGCGCCGGGTTGTCCTTGATCTTCCACGGCTCGGTGGCGGAGATGTACTTGTTGATGTCGCCGACGATCTTCATGGCCTCGTTGAGCGCGCCCTTCTGGCGATGGTGCTCGATCAGGCCGCCGACGGTCGCGAACGCGGCGTTCGTCTCGTCGAGCAGCGCACGGTCCTCGTCGGTCAGGGACGCTTCGTCGATGGCCGGGATCTCACCGAAGTTCTTGTTGATGAGGTTCGCGACGCGGTTGACCAGATTGCCCCAGCTCGATGCGAGCTCCTCGTTGTTGTGACGCACGAACTCGGCCCAGGTGAAGTCGGAGTCGGAGGATTCCGGGCCGGCCACGGAGATGTAGTAGCGCACCGCGTCCACGGGGTAGCGGGCGAGGATGTCCTTGACGTAGATGACGATGCCGCGCGAGGAGGAGAACTTCTTGCCTTCCATCGTCATGAACTCGGAGGCCACGACCTGCTCGGGCATGTTGAGCGGGCCGTATTCGCCGGTCTCGCCGCCCTTGGAGCCTTGGCCGTTGTAGCCGAGCATCTCGGACGGCCAGATCTGCGAGTGGAACGTGATGTTGTCCTTGCCCATGAAGTAGTAGGCCGGGGACGCCGGGTCGTTCCACCATGCGCGCCACGCCTCCGGGTCGCCCTTGCGGCGGGCCCATTCGATCGACGCCGACAGGTAGCCGATCACCGCGTCGAACCACACGTACAGCTTCTTGTTCGGGTTGTCGATCCAGCCGGCGACCGGAACCGGGATGCCCCAGTCGATGTCGCGCGTGATCGCGCGCGGCTTGACCTCCTTGAACAGGCCGATCGAGAAGTTGATGACGTTGGTGCGCCAGCCGGTACGGGTCTTGAGCCACGCGAGGTTCGCGTCGGCGAGCGCCGGCAGGTCGAGGAAGTAGTGTTCGGTCTCCTCGAAGCGCGGGGTTTCGCCGTTGATTTTGGAGACGGGGTTGATGAGCTCGTCCGGGTCGAGCTCGTTGCCGCAGGCGTCGCACTGGTCGCCGCGCGCGCCCTCGGCGTGGCAGATCGGGCACTCGCCCTCGATGTAGCGGTCGGGCAGGGTGCGGCCGGTGGACGGCGAGATAGCGACCTTCTGCGTGCCCTTGTAGATGTAACCGTTCTTGAGGCACTGCTTGAACAGTTCCTGCACGACGTGCTCATGGTTGCCGGTGGTGGTGCGGGTGAACAGGTCGTAGCTCAGGCCGAGATCGCACAGATCCTTGGCGATCACGCGGTTGTAGCGGTTGGCCAGTTCCTGCGCGGTCACGCCTTCCTTCTCGGCTTCGACGAGGATCGGGGTGCCGTGTTCGTCGGTGCCGGACACCATCAGGACGTCGTTGCCCTTCATGCGCTCGTAGCGCGCGTAGACGTCGGACGGCACACCAAAGCCGGCGACGTGGCCGATATGACGGGGGCCGTTCGCGTACGGCCATGCAACATTCACCAGAATATGACTCATAAGGCCAAATTATCGGGCTCAGCGGGGACAGCGCGGGCTCGGGCGGGAGGTCACGGCCGGCCGTCCACCGCGTTATCCACATTATCGGAAGATGCACGCGAATTATCCACAATCGGATGCGGGCCGGTGGCGCGGCCGGTCGGCGACCGTTAAGGTCAAGGCATGACCATCGAATTACCTACACGAAACGCGACGGACGGCGGCAACGGAACCGACGATACGGCCCGCACCACGTCCGCCATCCTCACCGGACCACGCCCGCCGGGTGGCGACGAAACCGACGCATCACCCTACGATCTGGGCGATCCCGACCTGTCGAACTTCGCCGCCGCACGCAGACGCGGCGCGTCCACCGCCACCGGGCTTGCGAATACCCTGCGCCCGGCCGACAAGCCGCTGCTCAACGACAGGGATCTGCCCGGACCACTCAGTCTCAACTCGCTCGCCGGGTACGGCACGCTGCGGCGGCTCGACAACGTCAGCGGGTACCGTGCGGCGCACGCGGACACGCTGTACGGACGCTCGACGATCCTCACCGGCATGGTGCCGCGCAACGCCACCGTCTGCGCGACGACCGCGGCATGGCTGTGGCTCGGCGGCACGTTCCCCGGCACCGTCGACGTGATCTCGCGCTCGCATTACCGGGCGTCCGTCCATGAACGTTCGATTCGCGTGTTCAACCGCAAAAGTCCACCCGAACATCTCATCCGCGTAGGGGACACGCGCGTGACCACGCCGGTACGCACGGTCTGCGATCTGGCGTTGCTGCCCGAAACGCAGGACGGCAACGAATCGATCGGCCGGATGATCGCCGAATTGATGGCCGAATATCAGGTGACGCCGGCCGACTGCCTCGACATTCTCAACCTCAATCCGTTCTGGCCTCGCGCCTCGACCGCACGCGCCATGTTCGAAGGAATGAACGAGCCATGACCATTGTCCGACGACGCGCACGGCATCGCGGCGGGACGGTCGGCGATGCGGCGAGACGCCTGTTCCGTCTGTCCGGATCCCGGACCATGCGACGGCACGGCAGGTCGCCGTCATGGCGACGACTGGGCGCGCTCGACGCCGCACGGACGGGTCTGCGGACGGGTCATGCACAACCGTCAGGTCAGCCCGCGCAGTCATTGCGTCCGCCGCAGCCGCCGATCAAGCTCACGCCGCTGCTGGCCTGCGATCCCGACACCGATACGGATGTGCTCTGGCATATCGCCCGTCATGCGCCGGAGTTGCGCCGCTGGCTTGTGGCCAATCCGAAGGCCGACGCGGCGTTGCTCGAATATGTGGCGCAGGCCGGCGGACCGGGCGTCAGGGACGCGCTGACCGTACTGCTCGACGGGTGAGCGGCCCGTTCAGGACTTGATCGCCAGTACCGCGGTGTAGATCTGCTTGCGGTTGGGCAGTGATCCGTCCGGCAGCGGATGCTCCTGCGCGACCTGCGCGATCGCATCCTTGATGCGCAGGCCGTCATCGAGGGCACGGTCGATCGCCAGCACGGCCAGTTCCTCGATGCTCAGCGTGGAAGGCGCGGCCGCCGCAGCCTCCTCGTCGGACGCGCCGCCGATCACAAGCACGATCTCGCCGCGCGGCGGCTCGTCGATCACGCCCTGACGGATTTCGGCGATCGTGCCGCGGCGGATCTCCTCGTAATCCTTGGTCAGCTCACGGCACAATGCCATCGGGCGATTCGGACCGAACCCGTCGAGCAGGTCGTCCATCGATTCGGCGATGCGGTGCGGCGTCTCATAGAACACGATCGTGCGACGTTCGGATTGCAGCATGCGCAGATGCTGGACACGCTCGGAGTGCTTGCGCGGCAGGAATCCCTCGTAGCAGAACCGGTCGGTCGGCAGGCCGGACAGCGCGAGTGCGTCCAGTACGGCGGACGGGCCGGGCGCGCAGGTGACCGGCAGGCCGCGTTCGATCGCGCGGCGCACGATCGCCAGTCCCGGATCGTTGATCGTCGGCATGCCGGCGTCGGAAACGACGAGCACGGTCGCACCGGTTTCGACACGGTCAAGCAGGCCGTCGGCCTTGTTGCGCTCGTTGTGATCGTGATACGCGATGACGGTGCCGTTCACATGCACGCCGAGACGGTTCGCCAGATCGTACAGGCGGCGCGTGTCCTCGGCGGCGACGATGTCGGCATCGGCGAGCAGCGCCCGCAGGCGGGCCGACGCGTCGCCGACGTTGCCGATCGGGGTGGCGGCGAGCACGACGGTGCCACGCGGGATCGTGATCACGCTGTCGGACGCTGCGACCGCCGCGGATTCGCGTCCGCCGGCATTCAGCAACGTGTCCGACGCATCCGCCATGTCAGCCGAGCCGTTGCCCGACTCGAATTCATCATCGGGGATGGTTCCGGACTGCCCTTCATTCACATATGTCATGGCTCCCAGTATTCCGCACGCTAGGTACCGCGGGCTCGGCGCAACTATTTCCGGAAATCATCCCACATCTCCGAAATGAGTTGCGCTGGGATACCGTCAGTGCAACTATTTCCGGACACAACCGCTCTTTTCCCGAGATAGTTGCGCCAGGACGACGCCAGTGCAACCATTTTCGGAACAATGGGATGGTTTCCGAGATAGTTGCGCCAGACGGAGGAGTCAAACGAAAGGCCCGAACGCCACATTGGTTCGGTACCCGGGAAAACAAAAAACCCTCGCACGAAGCGAGGGCTCATTGGCTGGGATGCCTGGACTCGAACCAAGAATGGCTGAACCAGAATCAGCTGTGTTGCCAATTACACCACATCCCAATTTGGCTGGCGTACCAACTCCGAAGAGCTAGTCGTCGTACCCCCAACCGGATTTGAACCGGTGTTGGCGCCGTGAGAGGGCGTAGTCCTAGACCGCTAGACGATGGGGGCATATTCAGTTTTTCAACCGGTTGTGCAGCGAACCGCGCAACGAGTGATTAATATACGCGGATCCCATGCATTGCGCAACTTACGGCGTGTCGCGTTATTTTCCAATGGTTTTATGGATTCCTGTTGGATTGCGCAGCGGAAGAAAGCGCGGCCTCGCATATCCCATGATGCCGGCATGGCCGTATGCATCACACGATCATCGTCACAAACGGCCTTCGGGTTTGACGCTCCCCCACCCGGCTTTGCCGGGAGCCCCTCAGCCGAGGGGACCAAGAATTTCCGGGACGCGAACGCGCCGACCGACTCGGGAATCCCCGACCGAGGGGGCCAAGTTCGCCAAACGACAAAGGCCCCGGGCGAACCCGAGGCCTTGCGATCCGTACCCCCAACCGGATTTGAACCGGTGTTGGCGCCGTGAGAGGGCGTAGTCCTAGACCGCTAGACGATGGGGGCTTAAGTTGTGCGCTACGTAGCGAACCACGCAACGAACGACCAATATACGGGAATGGTTCACCGACGTCAAGCACGGCGTGTCACATTGTGATTCATCGGTTGACAGAACACGATTCACCGACTCTCGCCATGCATAGGACAGCTGACGGACGTAACCAAAAAGGCGCCCGTTCCACGGAACGGACGCCCATGCACTCACGCGACGAGAGAATGATCAGCCGATCACAGGTGCTCGCGCAGGCCCTTGAGACGGGCCAAGGAGATATCCTTGCCGACGATCTCCATCGACTCGAACAGCGGCGGGGAGACGCGGCGGCCGGACATGGCCACGCGCACCGGACCGAACGCCAGGCGCGGCTTGTAGCCGCCGTCCTCCACGAGCGCCTTGTTCAGCGTCTCGTGCAAGTTGTCGGTCTTCCAATCGGCCTCGGACACGCCTTCGAGCGCCGCGATCGCCAGATCGAGCACGGCCGCGGAGGAATCCTTGAGCTGCTTCTTCGCGTCATCCGCCGGCTCGATGTAGCCCTCGGTCGACAGCAGCGAGCCGACCATGCCGGCGACCTCGCCGAGCAGACGCACGCGCGGCTGCACGAGCGGCGCGGCGGCGGTCAGGATCGCGCGCTCGCGGTCGGTCAGCTCATCCCAGGACGCGGCGGACACCACGCCGTCACGGTGCAGGTACGGCACGGAACGACGCAGGAAATCATCGGCGGAGAGCATGCGGATGTGCTCGGCGTTGATCGAGATGGCCTTGTCGAGATCGAAGCGGGCCGGGTTGGCCTTGACGTCGCGCACGTCGAACTTCTCAATCATCTCCTCCATCGAGAACACGTCGCGGTCCGGCGCGATCGACCAGCCGAGCAGCGCGAGGTAGTTGAGCAGACCCTCGCGGATGAAGCCGGCGTCGCGGTGGTTGAACAGGTTGGACTCCGGGTCGCGCTTGGAAAGCTTCTTGTTGCCCTGGCCCATCACGTACGGCATGTGGCCGAACAGCGGGGTGGTCTTGGCGATGCCGAGCTCCTCGAGGTAACGGTAGAGCACGATCTGACGCGGGGTGGAGCTCAGAAGGTCCTCGCCGCGCAGCACGACGTTGATGTCCATCATCGCGTCGTCGACCGGGTTGGTGAGCGTGTACAGCGGATCGCCGTTCGGGCGCACGATCACGTAGTCCGGCACGGAACCGGCCTTGAACTCGATGGTGCCGCGGATCAGGTCGTCGAACGCGATGTCCTCGTCGGGCATGCGCAGGCGCAGCGCGGGCTTGCGGCCCTCGGCGCGGAACGCGGCCTTCTGCTCTTCGGTCAGGTTGCGGTCGTAGCCGTCGTAGCCAAACTCCTTCGGACGACCGGCGGCGATGTTGCGCGCCTCGATCTCCTCGGGCGTGGAGAAGGACTCGTACGCGTAGCCGGCCTCAAGCAGCTTGGCGGCCACGTCCTTGTAGATGTCGCCGCGCTCGGACTGGCGGTACGGGCCGTGGGGGCCGCCGACGTCGATGCCCTCGTCCCAGTCGATGCCGAGCCAGCGCAGGGCTTCGAGGATCTGGTTGTAGCTTTCCTCGGAATCGCGGGCGGCGTCGGTGTCCTCGATGCGGAAGATCAGCTTGCCGCCGGTGGCGCGGGCCTCGGCCCAGTTGAACAGGGCGGTGCGGACCATGCCGACGTGCGGGGTGCCGGTCGGCGACGGGCAGAAGCGCACGCGCACGTCCTTCGGCAGGGCGGGCTTGCCGTCCTTCGTGTTTTCGGTGGTTGCGGAATTGGTTTCAGCTTCAGTCATAATCCCTTATTCTGCCGCGCAAGCGGGACGTGGACCGCACCGGGACGAGGGCCGCACCTTCGCGGCGACCTTCCGTTACGACGTGGGGCATACCTCCCCGATCGGGAAGTCATGCCCCACGTCTCGCCGCACGTCTGCGTACGTCGTTCGATCAGGCGGACAGACCGGCGAACAGTGCGGTCCAATCCTGCGATTCGTCATCGCGGGTATCGCGTTCGAGCTGGTTCATTGGGCACCTCCTTGAGCGTCACGCCATTGCTGACTAAACCGTTTTAGATGCATCACTGCACCTTCATGAAACGATTCAATCGTACCATATGCATCAGAACCGCACAATAACGAACAATGTGAGTTCACTAACATTTCACTTGGCCCCACCTGATCAGGCGCATCACCTATACTGGGGGCGTTCGCGCGATTGGTGGCAGCAATCGCGCCGGCATCATATGGAACAAGTTCCGCACACCACCACAGGCATCGTCATGTTCGCGCGTCGTTTTCATGTCGCGCGACACCGACGTGACTTGACGGATCGGATCAGAGTCATCCCTTCCGACCATTCCCCCAGTCACTCCGTGACGGCACTCCCGACAAGGGAAGCGAATGGTCAGGCACGGCATCGACGGAACGGCGGTCTGATGTTTCGCGCGGGCTCCTCACCTTCCCGCGGCGCGCGCCAGGCCGCAACGAATGCGCGGGATACCGCGCGAAAGGCAAGGTGACAAAGATGAGGATTGAGATCAAGAAGGGCATGCGTTCGATCGTGGCTGCGGCCGCGGCCACGGCGCTCGGATTCACGATGGCGGCGTGCGGCAGCTCGAACGACGCCTCCGACAACGGCTCGGCCTCGACGCCGACCATTTCGTTCATGCTCGACTGGACGCCGAACACGAACCACATCGGCCTGTACGTGGCCGAAAAGCTCGGCTACTACAAGGACGCCGGCATCAACGTGAAGATCCTGCCGACCGCGCAGGCCGGCGCCGAGACCAGCGTCGAGAACGGCGTCGCGAACGTCGGCTTCGGCGGCCTGACCAACATCGCCTCCTACAACGCGCAGGGCGCCGACCTCGAAGCCGTCTTCGACCTCGTGCAGAAGCCGATCGCCCGCTGGTGCTCGCTCGCCAGCCGCACCGACATCAAGACCCCGAAGGACTTCTCCGGCAAGACGTTCGTGAGCTTCGGCTCGGCCGAACAGGACGCGAACATCCTGCAGATGATCAAGACCGCCGGCGGCAACCCCGAAATCAAGCGCGCCACGGCCGGCACGAACACGTTCAACACGCTCACCAGCGGCAAGGGCGACTTCGGCGGCTTCTACGCCACTTGGGAAGGCGTGGAAAGCGAGCTCAACGGCCCGGCGCTCAACTGCTTCGTCGCCTCCGACTGGGGCGTGCCCGGCAACCCGGACCAGATCGGCTTCCACGTCAAGAAGTCGTGGCTGAACGAAGGCAGCAACAAGGAGAACCTCAAGAAGTTCATCGCCGCCACCAAGAAGGGCTACGACTACGCGCTCGCCAACCCGGACAAGGCCTCCGACATCCTCGTCGAGCAGGCCAAGGAGGCCAAGCTCGACGAGAAGCTGGTCAAGGCGTCGATGAAGATGATCACCGAACAGAACATCTGGTCCACCAAGGACCCGAAGAAGGTCGACGGCACGTTCAACGAGCAGGACGGCCAGGAGTACCTCGACTTCCTGCAGGAGAACAAGGTGTTCACCGACAAGGACGGCAAGACGCTGGACAAGGCGCCGCAGATGGGCGACATCTCCACCAACGAGTTCGTGGACTGACGCGGCACCGATGCGTAGTCTCAGGAATTGGCTCGCCCGCGTCGCGCCTCCCGCGGTCACGATCGGAGTGCTGCTGATCGTCTGGGAGGCCTGCGTGCGGCTCGGCAAGGTGTCCGAACGCACGCTGGCCGCCCCGACGCAGATCGTCAAGGCGATCGCCGACAACTGGTCCGATCTCATGGAGGCCACGGCGATCACCACGTACGAGGGTCTGGCCGGCTTCGCCGTCGCGATCGTCGCCGGCATCGTGATCGGCATCGGACTGTACCTGTCGAAGACGCTGCACCGCGCGGTCTTCCCGCTGCTCGTCTCCGCGCAGACGATCCCCCTGATCACGGTCGCCCCGCTGTTCATGATCTGGTTCGGTTTCGAACCGATCGGCAAGATCGTGATCGTCGCCGTGTTCGGCGTCTTCCCGATCGCCGTGCAGACCACCCGCGGACTGGCCGCCGTGCCGCAGTTCTATGAGGACGTGGCCCTGACCTGCGGCGCGACCCGCGCATGGGCCCTGTGGCATGTGAAGATGCGCGTGGCCGCCCGCCAGATCTTCGGCGGCGTGCGCATCTCGGCGGCCTACATCTTCGGCACGGCCGCCACCGCCGAATACCTCGGCGCGATGAACGGCCTCGGCATCTGGCTGCAGGCCGCGTTCAACTCGTTCCGTACACCGCTGATCTTCTCGGCCACCGTGGTCGTGATCGTTGAGACGGCCGTGCTGCTCGGCGTGATCACGCTGGTGGAACGGATCGCGCTCGGCGAGGACGATACCGTGGCAAGCGGTGCCGACGGCGACTGACGATAGACGATAGACGATCGAAGGCCGCGGATTTTCACGTCCGCGGCCTTTTCGTATGTCACGGCATGCGGCACACCGTCACGTAATAGACGAATCGCCGCGTGCCGTGCAATATCCGTGAGACAATGACGGTGACATCATTCGCCATACGAAGGGGTACCCAATGAGCGATCAAGGATCAAACAACCCGTTCGGCACCGGCGACGGCACCAGCGGAGAGGGACCGCAGCAGCCGTCATACGGACAGCCGCAGTACGCGCAGCCATCGTACGGACAGCAGCCGGACTATCAGCAGCCCGCGCATTCCGGACAGCCTGAATATTCCGGACAGCCTGCGCAGTACGGACAACCGCAGTACGGACAGTCGGACTATGGCCAACAGTACGGACAGCCGGAGTACGGACAGCAGCCGCAGTACGCACAACCGCAGCCCGATTACGGTCAGCAGTACGCGCAACCGCAACCGCAATACGCACAACAGCAGAACGCGTACGCACCGCAACCCGACCCGTACGCGCAGCAGCAGACGGCGTATCCGCCGGCCGTCGGCCAGTATGCGGCGACCGTACCGCTGGACAAGCCGTACTACGGATGCCCGTTCCCCGAGGCGTTCCTGCGCTTCTGGAAGAAGTACGCGAAATTCTCCGGCCGTGCGTCCCGCAGCGAGTTCTGGTGGTGGATTCTCGCCGCCACGATCATCGGCAACGTGCTCGATTTCGCCAATTCCGGCCTCGACGACCGCATCAGCCTGCTCGTCACGGTCTGGGATCTGGCGACCTTCATTCCCACGATCTCGCTGAGCATGCGCCGCCTGCACGACACGAACCGTCCGGGATGGCTGGTCGGCATCTTCTACGGCCTGATGGCGGTCGGCGTCGTGGTGATGCTCTTCGGCGGCCTCGGCGCGGTCATGAGCGCGGTCGGACTGCATGGGGGCGATGCCGCTGGCGTCGGCGCCATGCTCGCCGGCGGCGGCATCGCGCTGGTCATCGGTGCGTTGCTGGTGGTCGTGCCGGGCATCGTGTACGTCGTGTACATGGCGTTGCCGTCCAAACCGGAAGGCGTGCGCTTCGACGACGATTACCGGCAGGCCGCGCTGCAGTCGCAGTACACGCAGCAGTACCAGCAGGATCCGTACGCACAGCAGTACCCGCAGTATCAGGAGGCGCCGCAGGCTTACCCGCAGGACCAGTACCAGCAGGGTCAGTACCAGCAGCCGACCGACGCGCAGTACGCGGGCCAGACCGATCCGTCCGCGCAGTATCCGTCGCAGCAGTACACGTCCGTCCAGCAGTATCCGGCCGGACAGTACCCCGCCCAGGATCAGCAGTATCCGTCTCAGCAGTACCCGGACCCGACCCAGCAGTATCCGCAGGCACCGCAGGATTATCCGCAGCCGCAACAGGGCTATCCGCAGCAGTACCCGCAGGATCCGTCCCAACCGGGCACGCAGAACCCCGCGCAGCAGTGACGTCCGCATAACGCGGGCACCCGCGGCAGCATGAACGATACGAGGCCCGTTGGCCGATGATGGATGTCATCGGTCAACGGGCCTCGTCGTACGTACCGGATCCGTCAAACAGCCGCCGAACGGCCGCCGACGCACATCGCGGCTGCCAATAGCCGTCGAACAGTTATCTCACAGTTCGACGGCCGGTTTGGACGGATCGTCCTTGATATGCGCGAACTTGGCGGCGAGCGCCTCCTTGTTCTTGCGCTCGTCCTCCTCCTTGGCGCGGCGCTTGGCCTCGTCGGGATCCCAGGTCACGTCGTCGTAGTGGCGGTTCCATTCGGCGGCGGCGATCGGGGCGATCGTCGAAACGGTCGCGGACAACGTATCGTCCGCGTTTCGGCGCGCGTCGAGCAGCGTACGGTACTGTTCGTCGGTCAGGCACAGCCGAGGCACCGACAGCTGTTCGCGCAGTTCGTTGACGAACAGGATGACCGGCAGCGAGGCCGTCGCCAGATGGTCGGTGTCGGTCTCGGAGACGATGGCGAGCAGCCTGTCGCAGATCGTCAGCGCCTCGGCGAATCGTCGGGCGAGCGCGTCGGCGACCGCCGCGGCATCCGTCTCGCCGTCCGCGGTACCGGTCGTGCCGGCCTCGCTTTCCGCCAGCACTGTCTCGATCGCCGGCATCGCGCCGTCCAGCGCGGCGACGGTCGCTTCCGGCCAGTCGACACCCATCGCGGACGCCGCCTCGAACAGCACGGCAGGATCGTGCGCGTCACGGTATCCGACCATCGTGTCGTACGCGTCGTTCGCGGCAAGCAGCACGTCGACGATCTCCTGCGGGCGGCCGGGGATCTCGTCCGCGCCCTCGTAGACGAACTCGGCGTCGGGCACGGTGACGTCCTCGCCGGTGACGACGCGCGCGATCATGCGGGTGAGCCGCACCTGCAGGTTCTCCGCGTATTTCGCGTCGTTGTCCATCTGCTTGGCGTCGGTCAGAGGCCACAGCGAAACCAGTCGCGCCCCGGCCCCGGCCGCCTCGCGCACGGCCGGCAGGGCGGCCACGCGCGCGACCTTAGCGGAATCAAGAGAAAAAGTCATGTTCGCTCCTTTGCATATGAACCGCGTCGTGCCGAACGCAACGGGTAGCACCCCACCCGTCCGGCTCCGTCGGCCACCCTCCCCTGCCAGGGGAGGGAACGCGTCTGCCCCTCGTTAGGGAGCATCACGCGGCGGTCACCGTTCACCATTGTCACGCTACTGCACGTCGGCGGCGGGGTCGACGTACGTGATTGACATCACATCGCCGCTCTCGCAGTCGTACGTGACGGACGTGACGGACGCGAGCGCGGTGTGCCGCAGGAACATCCAGTGTTCGGGATGTCCGGTTTCGAGCAGGTGACGGTACGACCAGATCGGCGATTCGTGGCTGACGACGACGATCTGCTCGCCGGGATGCTGCGCGACCTTCTCGCGGGCGAACGCGCTCATGCGTTCGGCGATCGAACGGTACGACTCGCCCCAGCTCGGCCGGTACAGGTTGAGCACGAGCTTCCAGTTGCCGTTCTTCCACAGCGCGCCTTCGCCGTGGCCGATGCGCAGGCCGCGGAACTCGTTGCCCGCCTCGATGACGCGCGGGTCGGTGACGAGCGCGAGCGGTTCCTGCCCGCGTTCGGCGCGGACCGGGTTGAGCGCGTCGATGATGGCGCCGGCGGTTTCCTGCGTGCGTTCGAGCGGCGACGAGTAGACGGCGGCGATGGTGTTGGTCTGCGGGTTGGCGGCGAGGTAGGCGCCGGTCGCCCGGGCCATGCGCATGCCGCGGTCGGACAGGTGGAATCCGGGCAGCCGTTCGTACAGCAGATGGCCGGGATTGTAGACCTTGCCGTGACGGACGAAATGGATGGTGGTCGCTGTCATGTCCGGCTCCTTCGTGCGGTGGACGGGACTCGTGTTCTCCATCAATTATTCAACACGGATGATCCGGCGCACCGCGTGTCGCGGCGGGCGAACTTCTAGAGTATCCATGACTGCACAAGTGAAGAGCAACGCATGCATTCGCACGGCTGACCCAAGGCACGGCAACATGACGCAGTGACCTGCCGCTGGGGAGTAACGGGACAGCCGGTTTCCTTCAAGCTACCAAGTGGTAATCAACGCTGCGCCGAGGATGCGCGCGAACGTCAAACCATCGACCAGCCAAACGATCAAACCAACGAACGACCGTCCGCCGCGACGCAAAACGGCGACCGGCCCCAATATCCAACCGTGAGCGGAAAGGAGCGGCTATGGCAAACCAGGTAGTGGGCGCAATCAAGGACATCAACCATAAACTCTTCGGCGGGTATGCGGAACTGCTGAGCATACCCCACACCGCGCGGTTCGCGGTCGGATCGGTCATCGCGTGCATGCCGTTCCCGATGGTCGGCATGACAATCACGATCTCCGTGCAGCAGTACTACGGCAACTATTCGCTGGCCGGTGCGCTCACGGCCGTGCAGGCGATCGCGCTGGCGATCTTCTCCCCCGTGCTCGGCAAGCTGGTCGACAAGTTCGGCCAGCGGCAGGTGTCGATCCCGACGATCATCGTGTGGATGATCGCGGCGACCTCGCTGGTGACATGCATCACCGCGCGCGTGCCGTCGTGGATCCTGTTCTGCATCGTGCCGTTCATGGCCGCGATCCCGCCGTGGGGCGCGATGAGCCGCCAGCGCTGGACGACGCTGCTCAAGGGCGACCGCGAACGCACGAACCGCGCGTTGAGCCTGTCGAGCGTGTTCGACGAGGCCATGTGGGTGATCGGCAATCCGCTCGCCTCGACGCTGGCCGTGATCTCCGGCCTGCTCGCGTTCTCCGTGACCGGCATGTGCGTGGTCGTGGGCGCGCTGATGTTTCTGACGGAACTGACGACCGAGCCGAAGTCGCAGACCGTGCTCGCACGCGAGGCGGGCATGACACGCAAGCAGTACCGCGAACGCGAGGCGGCGCGGGCGAAGGCCCTGCAGGCCGAGGCCGCCGTGGAACGCGCGCGATGCCAGGCCATCGATGAGGGGCTGGACGAAGCCGGCGTGCGCGCGGCAGTCGAACGGGCGCAGGCCGACGCCCTGGCCGGACACAAGGAGTCGATCTGGGGTCCGGGCCTGATCGCCATGTGCGTGACGTGGTTCGGACTGGGCGCGTTCCAGTCGGCGGCCGGCATTTCGATCGTCGCGTTCGCCACCGAGTCGAACATGAAGCAGTACACCGGTTTCGTGTTCGCGTGCTTCTCGATCAGCTCGCTGGTGGGCGCGCTCGTGTACGGCGCGAAGAACTGGACGATCCCGCTGTGGAAGCGTTTCTACTTCTGCCTGCTCGTGGTGAATCTCGGCATCGGATGCTTCCTGTTCGCGCGGCACCTGTGGGTGATCATGATCATCTACCTGCTGGTGGGCGTGTGCCAAGCGCCTACATGGGTGAACGGCAACCAGCTCATGCTGCATCTGGTGCCGCCGACGCGGTTCACCGAAGGCATGGCGTGGATGGGCGCGATGAATTCGATCGGCGGTTCGCTGGGTTCGGCGATCGCCGGCCAGTTCATCGACCGAATGGGCTCGCACGGCGGATTCCTGGTGGTGACCGTGCTGGCATTGGCGTCGCTGGCGATCGCGTTCGTGGGCTTCAAGCAAATCAAGTCGAGCACGGAGACGCCGACGCTGACGACCGTGAGCGTGTGAGCGGGGCAGGACCGGGGCCGGACCGTCGTTCGAAACATTTCTAGGGTGCTCTCGCCACAGGGCCATTGGACGAGAACACCCTAGGAAACGAACGGAAAAGGGACGGGGACCGGACGATCCCGCGAGGCTTAGCGGGCGGCCTTGATCTTGCGGGCGAGATCGGCGTCCCACATCGCGCCGGTGGCGCTCATCACCGCATCGGCACCGGCCGCGCGGTACGCGGCGTAATCCTCGGGAGAGACCACGCCGCCCAGGCCGATGATCGTGTAGTCCAGTCCGAGCTTCTCGCGGATCACGGCCAGACGCGCCACCATGTCGAGGCCGGCGTGGCGGATCGCACGGCCGCACACGCCGCTGCGGTCGCGGCCGGCGCCCGGCAGCGCCTGCTGACCGGCGGCGTCAACCAGTCGCGCGGAAATCGTGTTGATCGCGGAGAACGCCTGCACCGAACCGCGCGCGGCCGTCTCGCGCACCATGAACTCAAGCGCGGAATCATCGACGATGCGACGCTCCGGTCCCCAGCCACCGGTCACTTCGGTCGGCGGAATGTACGCGAGCTTGATCGCGAGCGCACGGTCGCCGATCTCGTTCTTCACAGCCTCGGTGATGCGGCCGACCAGCGCCGGATCATGGCACAGCAGACGGTTGTGGCCCTCGTTCGGACAGCTGGTGTTCATGACCATGAGGTCGGCGCCGGTTTCGGTGACGAGCCGCGCGGTGGCGACGTGGTCGGCGATGTAGTCCTCGGTAGTCATGCCTTCCGTGCGCGAGCCCTGGAAGCTCGGAATGAGCAACTGGCCGGGGCCGGCGGCCTCGATGGCGCGCTTCATGTCGGGCTGCCATTCGTCCGGGTCGCGCGAGGGCACGCCGAACGAGTTGGAGATGGAGATCGGCTGCTCGTAGCGGGTATCGGCGAGCACGCCCTCGTCGAGTTCGGCGCTGCCCGGGGTGAGCGAGCCGTCGGCGGCCTTCGGGTGCACGGCGAGCACGTTCGGGAACGGGTTGCAGCCCCACGCACGCGAGCGCACGGTCTTGTAGGTGGCGAGGTCGAAGCCCATGCGGAACGCGGCCGTGGTGAAGCGCGAGTTGAGCAGCGGGCCGGCCGGGATGCCGAACGGCAGGTTCACCCGATGGCCGAGGAAATCGGCGGTGCCGGCGTCGGAGTGCTCAGGCACCCCCTCAGTCGGCTGCGCCGACAGCTCCCCCTCACGGGGGGAGCAAGAACATTCGGATTCCTTCCCCTGCTCCCCCTGACAGGGGGAGCTGTCGGCGCAGCCGGCTGAGGGGGTCGTCCCGCCCGCCAGCGCCGCGGCGAACGCGCCGAACGGGCCTTTCGCGTAGTTGTCGTCGTAGCTCAGGTTGACATCGTAGAACGGTTCGAAATCACTCATGGTTCTCCCAACGGTCACGGTGGTAATCGGTGCGGTACTTCCACTGTAGGGCACGCCGGCAACGCACGCGCCGCGCCGGCTCACCCGTTCGCGGAGATCATCGCCGTCACGAACGACAGCAGCGCGTATCCGCCGTTGAGGATCACGAACGTGAGGAACAGTCCGGACGTCCAACCCCAGTACGTGCCGGGCATGCTGCGGTTCGCCAGCCGGTACTGCTTGAGACCCCAGCCGTATTTGACGAGCACGGCGATGAGTGCGCCGATGCCGATCACCAGCAGGCATACCGCGTAGATCATGTTGCCGGTCTCGCCGAATCCGGCGGCGAATTCGCCGAGTACGCCGCTGAGGACGGCGTTGTTGAAGATGTGCAGCGCAATCGACCAGATCAGCGAGTATTCCATCGCGACGAACGCGAACACGAGACCGCATCCGAACGCGAACAGGCCCTGCACCACGTCGTCGTGAAACAGCGCGAACATGAGCGACGACGTGAGGATCGCGAAGTTCTTGCCGAGCGGTTTGAGTTCCTTCATGAGCACGCCGCGGAACACGACCTCCTCCACGATCGGCCCGAAAAGTCCGATGTACAGCCACATGCTGATCGTGACGGCCGATTCGTCGATGCTTTCCGACGTGGGAGAGACGAGCGACAGCCCGATCGCGGAGAACGCGAGCTGCAACAGGATCGACAGTCCCTGCACGCCGAGGATCAGCGCGACGAACACGGCGAACCATGCGGGACGCATCGGCGCGTGCGGCTCGCGCGGATCGCCGAGCCAGAACGCGCGAGTGAGGATCACCCGATGCCGCATGAGCAGCATGAACAGGAATCCGACCGCCACCGAGACGAGACTCAGCACGCCCATCCATTGCACGGTCTGCTGGGCGACATCCTGCATGGTCTGGTCGAACGTCGAACCGGACATGTGGCCCGCGCCGGAGCGGCCCAGTCCCATGACGAGTCCGAGCACAAGTCCGCACACGAAGCTGGCGCCGGTGAACACGCCCTGATAGGCGAGCGTGAGTCCGGCGGGACGGCCGACCGCCTTGCGCAGGGCGCGGCGGCGCGCGACGACCGGATCGACCGGACGGGCGGCGTACTGCGGATACGGCTGATACGGCTGATACGGCTGGTATGGCTGATACTGCTGATACGGATACGCCGTTTGCGGATACTGCGGCGGATACGGGTAGGGATTGGGCTGGTACGGCTGGGACTGAGGCTGCTGGTACGGCGCGGTCTGGCCGGGATACTGGTTCGCGTACTGTCCGGACGGCGGGTATTGGCCTGCAGGCTGCGTGGCTTGACCGGGCTGCGGCTGATACTGACCGGCCGGCTGATACCGGGCTTCCGGATGACCGTACTGACCGGGCTGCGGTTGACCATACCGATACGGCTGAGACTGGTACGGCTGGGCCGGCTGGCCGTACGGATACGGCGGCTGGGACTGCGGCTGAGGCGGATAGCCGGGATACACGCCCTGCGGCAGTGGTTGCGGCGGCGTGTAAGGCTGCGCGGACGGCCGGGACGGCTGAGACTGCGAAGACGGTCCGGACTCGGACTGCGGAGATAATTCTGACTCGGTGTGCGCGGACTGTGCAGATGGCGTTGACGGTTCGACGGACGACGAGGAAGACTGCTGCGTCTGCGGGTCGACGGCCGGCCGCTGCGGCCAGGAGTCCGGCGACGGCGCGTCCGATGACGGCTGAGGTTCATTGGTGCTCATGGAACGTAAGGCTAATCGCCTTTGCTGAACGATTCGTGATGATCATCGCCGAATATCGGCAGGCAGACAACCCCGGCAGGAACGCACCGCCGCCGGTCTCGACGTGAGCATCACCGTGCACGTCAACCCGGCCACGCAGGTCAGCGTCGAGAACAACGGCGCCGTGAAAGTCACCACGCAGGTCGGCCGCAAGCCGGCGCTGCCGGCGACCCTGGCCGTCACCTGGTCGAACGGCGACGTCACCGACGAAACGGTGGCGTGGGACGACTACGACGCCTCGTGGATCGAGACGTCGGGCACGTTCACCGTTTCGGGCAAGGTCGGCGACTTCACCGTGTCCGCCACGGTCACCGTGACGAAGACCGATACGACCAAGCCCGGCGACAACGGCAAGCCGACCACCAAGCCGGGTACCAACGGCAATGCGACCAAGCCCGGCAACGGGAAGCCGCAGGCCGGCAACAAGGCGACGATCTCTTCGACCGGCGCCGCGGTGCTGCCGGTGGCGATCGTCGTGGCGGTGCTCGTAGCCGTCGCGATCGCCGTGCTGGCAGTCAAGCGCAGGAAGTGATCGCAGACTTGTCGGCGGCCGCGCAGCCGCCGACAAGCGCCGCATATGACAGGGGCGGTTCCGACAGATGATGTCGGAACCGCCCCTGGTTTTTGCGCGGCCGTCGAATCAGCGGCCGACGCTGCGATCAGGACTCGACGTCAGCGACGCACGAACTTGGTCTCGTACGGTTCGAGGTCAGCGTCGAGCGCGTCCATCACCTGCGGCGAGCCGTTGAGGTGGACGTGCTGCGGCGCGTTCGAGAAGTTGAACAGGCCGACCAGCGTCTCGCCGTCGATCTTGCGTACCATCGCCAGCACCGCATCGTTCGCCGTATCCCACGTCGACACCCACGCGTCCGGCGCGAAGCACGGATCCTTGCGTTCCTCGCGCAGGGACTCCATGCCCTCCCACAGACGGTTCTGCAGCGTGCCCTTCTGCTTGCGCAGCGTGGCCTTGTCCCAGTCGAACTTGCTGCGGTGCAGGTTGCGGCTGTCCTCGATGCGGTCCGGGTCCTCCTTGTAGTCCCAGCCGTTGAGCTGCGCGATCTCGTCGCCGCAGTTGAGCATCGGGAAGCCGCGCAGGAACGCGATCGTGCGGTGCAGCATGAGATCACGGTCGACGGCCTTGTCCAGAGCCGGCCTGTCGTGCGTGATCAGGGCCTTTTCGATGCCGCAGAAGCTGGCGGTCGTGCCGCAGTTGCGGGCGTCCTGGCTGGGTTCGTCGTAGTTGTACAGTTCGCCCATCGACCAGCTGCCCGGTACCGCGCCCTCGAAGAAGTGGTACAGGAAGATCTTGTGCTTGAGCGGGTCGATGCCCAGGCCGCGTTCCACGTCCTCGTCGAGACCCCAGCCGACGTCGTCGTGGCAGCGCAGGTAGTTGACGAACCAGCAGTTGTCCGGCAGGCCGTTGAGCGCGTCGAGCTGCGCCTTGAGCAGACGGGTGTCCTGGCTGGCGAGCGCGCTCCACAGGTTCACCATCACGGAGACGTTGTACAGCATGTGGCACTCGGGCTTGTCGGGCGTGCCGAAGTACGCGGCGAGTTCCTTGGGCGCCATGACGACCTCGCCCTTGAGGATGACGGCCGGGCAGACGCATTCGAGGATGATGCGCAGCATGCGCACGATCGTGTGGACCTGCGGCAGGTTGCGGCAGTCGGTGCCGAGCTCCTTCCAGATGTACGGCACCGCGTCGATGCGGAACACCTCGACGCCGAGGTTCGCCAGGTGCATGACGGACGACATCATGGCGACGAGCACCTTCGGATTGCGGTAGTTGAGGTCCCACTGGAACGGGTAGAACTGGGTCATGACCCACTTGCCCATCTGCTCGTTCCAGGTGAAGTTGCCGGGAGCGGTGTTCGGGAAGACCTGCGGCACGGTTTCCTCGAGCTTGTCGGGGATGGTGCGGTCGGAGTAGCAGAAGTAGTAGTCCTGGTATTCGGGGTCGCCGGCCTGCGCGGCCTTCGCCCAGCGGTGCGTGGACGCGGTGTGGTTCATCACGAAGTCGAGGCACAGGCTGATGCCGGCCTTGCGCAGCTTCTTGGTGAGGGCGGCAAGGTCCTCGTTGGTGCCCAGACGCGGGTCGACGGTGTCGAAGTCCTCGACCGCGTAGCCGCCGTCGTTGTTCGGGTGCGGCATCTGCAGCAGAGGCATGAGATGCAGGTAGGTGAGCTTCTGCTCCTTGAGGTACGGGATCTTCTCGGCGAGCTTCTTGAGGTCGCCGGCGAACAGGTCGGTGTACATGGTCATGCCGAACATGTCGCCGCGCTTGTACCATTCGGGATCCTGCTCGCGGGCGGCGTCGAGACGCCTGAGGTCGGCAGGGCGCGCCTTCGCGGCGGCGATCATGGCCTTGACGAGCTGGTCGTAGGACTCGTGGTCGTCGTACAGGCTCGAATACAGGGCTTCGAACTCCTCGCGATGGCGGGAGAAGCGCTCATTGAATAGGATTTCGGCTTTGCTCATCTGTGCCATGTGAAACTCCTTCGTCTCCGGTGTTTCGCCGATGTGCGAGGTCGGCTCGGGTGGCGCCGATCGTCCGGCGCACTGGACACGATTATGTCAAACCGGTTCGACATCGAACCGATTCAACACGCGTGGATGCGGGCTCCCGGCGCCTGTTCCTATCGGGCGCATCTGTTCCTATCGGGCGCGTGCATCCTTATCGGGGCGCATCCGTCCTTATCAGGACGCGCATCCTAGGCAACCCCGTGCGCCTCCTGTGCGCAAACCAACGCAAAACGGATCCGTTGCGTTGGTTTGCGCACAGGAGCGGACATCGGGATTTCGGGCGACACTTGCCCTTGCTTCGACGTTGGCTTGCACACAGGAGACGGGCCGTTTTGCGGGAGATGACCGCACGGAATCAGTCAAGGACCGCGACGGCGGATGCGACGGGGCCGTCATGGGACATTGAGATGTGCCATCGGAAGTCGGACCGGCGAGACGTCTCATCGACCCCGACGGACATCGATTCGCGAAGCGCCTGTACGACCGTATCGGAAAGTAATACATGCGGAACACCGCGCGAATCGTCGAGGATTTCGATTTCGCGCCACGGGAAGTCGTCCAGCGTGAACGGGTAGGGGCGCTCCCCCAGCGCCTCGCACCACGCCTTGAGCACCGCTTCCTTACCGGCCCATTTGGCGGCGAGATGCACCGCTTCCTCATCGTGCTTGGCCTGCGCGTGGGCCGCCGCCTGCCGCAGCTCGCGGACGGAGAACAGGTTTCGCATACGGGAACCCGGTTCGGCCAGCTGCGTCGCGAAGGCGGCCACGTCGACCACGTCATGTCCGAGGCCAAGCATCATGGGAGGCTCCTTTCTTTCCTTTACTGAGATGTCTCACATCTAGGTATCCGAGGCAGGTTGCGGAACAGTTCGGCGTTTTACCCCGCCAGAACCATATTCAGCGGGGTAATCCCCCTGAAGCATCAGGAACCTGCCCCGCCAAAGGACTGACATGCGGGGCAAATCACCGAAAACCCGGTGACTTGCCCCGCAATTATGGGATCACGCTTCGTGCGATGCCATGTTGCCGGCGGCTTCGCCGCCAAGTACCCCACCCGTCAGCTTCGCTGACACCCTCCCCTGAAAGGGGAGGGAAAGGCCTATCTCTCTTCCCAGGAAAGAGAGTGGTGTGGGGAATTAGCAGACATCCACCCTGCCGTCTTTCCCTCCCCTTTCAGGGGAGGGTGGCGCGCAGCGCCGAGTTGGGGTACTGCGGCGTGACAACGCCGCTAACAATAGCGCAGCCGAAGGCCGTCCTCTTCCCCGGTGAGTCAGGCTTCGAAGAAGCCTGACTCACCGAGACGGGCGTCGGCTGAGCCGTTAAGCGGGAAGTCCAGTGGACTTCCCGTAGGCGAAGCCTGAGCGAGACAGCGTCGAGCGAAGGTAAAAATACGCTCGCCGTAGGCGAGTCCGTAATCGCAGGGCCGGAGGAGAGCCGTTAAGCGGGAAGTCCAGTGGACTTCCCGTAGGCGAAGTGAGCGGGCGCGCCACAGGCGCCCGCGAAGGGATCCTGACGATCCGTCGAGGTGAATCAGGCTTCGAAGAAGCCGGATTCACCGAGGCGGGCGTCAGGATCCAGCAGCATGGCCTTTTCGACCTCGTGGGCGTTGTAGCGTGTGCCGTCGGGCAGGCGCGTGCCATCCTCGCGGAAGCGACGTCCCTCGATCGGCTCGTACAGCGCGGCGTGACCCATCATGCCTTCCTCGAGCCGACGCCGGCCGGCAGCCAGTCGCGCGTTCGCGCGTTCATGCCACGCCTCGAGCGCCGCCGCGCCGTCCGTCTTCTCGAGTGCGGCTTCGAAGGCGCCCGGATGCACGATCGCCACGAATCCGGACACATGGCCGAATCCCAGCGAGGTCGCCAGTCCGGCCTTGACCGCCGAGCCGCCGCCGATCGCCAGCGGCGTGCGCAGCCACACCATGTGGTCGTCCTTCGCGAGCTTCGGATCGACGCAATCGAGCGAGGCGTTCGCCGGAATCACACCGGTGCGGAACAGCTGCGTGAGGCCGTTGACCTGGAACACGCACGCGCCGCCCTTCGCATGACCGGTGAGCGACTTCTGCGAGATGACGAACAGCGGGTTGCCGTCCGTACGGCCGATCGCATGGGCGATCGTGTTGTGCAGTTCGGATTCGTTCGGGTCGTTCGCGTTGGTGGACGTGTCGTGCTTGGACACCACGGCGATGTCGTCCGGCGTGACGCCGAGCGCGGCCAGGTCATGCACGAGACGGGAGTCACGGCCGCCACGGGCCGCGGCCAGCGCGCCGAGTCCGGGAGCCGGGATCGACGTGTGCGCGCCGTCCGCGAACGAGTGCACGTATCCGACGACGCCCGCGACCGGCAGGCCCAGTCGCGCCGCGATGTCGCCGCGCGTGAGCAGGATCGTGCCGCCGCCCTGGGATTCGACGAAGCCGCCGCGGCGACGGTCGTTCGCGCGGGAGAAGAACCGTGCGTCGATGCCCTTGCCGTACATCTCGTCGGCGTTCGCGGTGGCGTTCATGTTGCCGAAGCCGATCACGGATTCCACGCCGATGTCGTCGATCGCGCCGGTGACCACGAAGTCGGCCTTGCCGAGCCTGATCTTGTCGAAGCCTTCCTCGAGCGACACCGCAGCGGTGGCGCAGGCGGAGACCGGCTGGATCATGTTGCCGTAGCCGCCGATGTACGACTGCATGACGTGCGCGGCGACGACGTTCGGCAGCGCCTCCTGCAGGATGTCGGTCGGGATCTCGTGGTTGAGGAAGCGGTCGAGGTACAGCTTGCGCATCGACATCATGCCGCCGAAGCCGGTGCCCTGCGTGCTCGCCACCATCGACGGGTGGATGGCCTGCAGGATCTCGACCGGCGTGAATCCGGCGGACAGGTAGGCGTCCACGGTGGTGACGATGTTCCACAGCGCGATCTTGTCGACGTCGCCGACCATCGAGGCGGGGATGCCCCACTTGACCGGGTCGAAACCGGTCGGGAACTGGCCGCCGACCGTGCGGGTCATGGTGGCGCGACGCGGCACGCGGATCATCGAGCCGGCGTGGCGGGTCACGTTCCACTCGCCGGATTCGACGTCGCGGGCGATGGTCGTGTGCGCGGCGTCGAGCGCGACGTATTCGCGCGCGGCGTCCTCAGTCGGCACCGAGAAGGTGACGTCGTGGTCGAGGTAGACCTCGGCTTCCTCTTCGTCGTTGCCGGACTTGCCGCCGTCGGCCGAACGGTAGTCGTTGCCCATGCCGTCCTCGAACGGACGGATGCCGGAACGCGCCACGACTTCGTCGTGATAGCGGTCGTGGATGTCCTCTTCGGGCACGAGGTTGCCGTCGGTGTCGTACCAGCCGGGCTTCGGGCTGTCCTGCCAGGTGAGCAGTCCCATGTTCCACGCGAGTTCGAGTACCGCGCCGGCGGACAGGTCGACCGTGCCGTCGGAACGGATGCCGAGTTCGGCTTCGGCGCGGGTGCGGCCGGAGCCCCACGGGCCGAGTTCGCCGATCGAGACGATCACGACCTCGTCTTCCGGACGCGCGGTGACGGCCGACCAGTCGGCCAGATCGACGGCCGGCTGGGTGGGTACGTTTGGCGTGGGCAGGGCCTTGAGCGTAACGCCCGCGGTGGGTTTGGCGACCCCCTCAGTCGACTGCGTCGACTGCTCCCCCTGAGCAGGGGGAGCAGGAAGGGCCGCATCGGCCTCGGCTTCGGCACGCAGCGCGCGGATGTCGAGCGGCTGATCGCCCAGTCCGCCGGTCAGGTCGACGTCGAGCGGCGCGACGGCTGCGGCCGCACGCGATTCCGCGGTGCACAGGTCGAGCAGTCTCGTCGCGATTTCCGCGGTCGAGTACGTGCGGATGCCGTGCTTTTCGACGACGGCGACGAGCGGATCGTTGCCGCCCATCAGTCCGGTGCCGCGCACCCAGCCGATCTTCGGATGGACGAACGTCACGCGATCGGACCACACGCGCTCAGAGCGGGCACGACGCACGATCGCGTCGAACGCGGACTTTACCTCGCCATACGCGCCGTCGCCGCCAAACACGCCGCGGTTGGGCGAGCCGGGCAGCACGACGTGCATGCGATGCTGCACGTCGGTGTCCGCGCCGATCTTCGCAAGTCCGGCGATCGCACGCTCGACGCCCCACAGCATGAGGCGCGCCTGCGATTCGAACAGTTCGCCGGAATCGGCCATCGTGCCGCGCACCGGCGGCGCGGCGAACGGGAAGAACAGGGTCGGCTCGTACGCGGGCTTGAGAATCGTGGTGGTCACGCCGGAGGTCTTCTTCTGTTCGTTGCCGATCCAGTCGACCAGCGCGTCGACGTCGCGGTAGCTGGACAGGTTCGCGGGGACGAGCCAGAGCTTCGCGCCGTCCGTGGCATGCGTGCGGTACGTCTGCTTCGCCCAGGCCTTGACGGACGGCTTGAAGCTGTGCGACGTGGCGATGACGGTCGCGCCGCCGGCGAGGAGTCCTGCGACGACCTGCGCGGCGATCGAGTTGGGAGCCACGCCGGTGACCACGGCGATGTCGCCCGCAAAGCGGGAGGCGGTCGGATCGGTGGACGTGGGTTCGAGCGCTTCTGCGGCGATGCGGTCGAATGCGGCCTTCAGAGCGGAGCGGGTGCCTGTCCCCTCAGTCGACTGCGTCGACAGCTCCCTCGCAACACGGGGGCGCAGGTCCGCTTGAGACGCGAACCAGCGGGCTTCGTCGGCGACGGGCTTGCCGAGGCCGCGGAAGCTGCCGGCGAGCAGCGCCGGGTTGTCGTCGTAGAACGCGCGGGCGAGGTCCTCGCGGGCGGATGCCCAGCGGTCGTCGAACAGGATCGCCTTGTTCGCATCGAACCGCGGGCTCACCTGCTGCGGCCAGTCGGAGCCGAGTTCGGCGGTGACGGTCGCGACCACGGCCGCGTTACGGGCGGCCTCGTCGGCGTCGAAGTCGACGGCCGGCGCGCTGATACCAAGCTGGCTGAGCACGGTGCGCGCGGCGGTCGCGAGCACGCCGTTCTCTCCGGTGACCTTCGCGGCGAACGCGTCGAGTGCGGCGGAATCGACCACCGCACCGCCTGCCGCACCACCGGCGGACGGCTTGGAGACGGCCACGCCCTTGGTCTGGCCGACCAAGGCGACCGCGTCATCGATGAGCTGATCGACGGCCGCCGCGTTCGCGACGGCACCGGTCGGCAGTTTCGCCAGATCGCCGCCGCGCGAGCTGGCACCCTCGCGGGTGTCAAGCAGCAGCGCCGCGGTGGTGGCGGCCACCCAGCCTTCGCCGAGCTGCCACACGCCGGTCACGCGGTCGCGGATGTGCGACGGCTTGACGCCGGCCGCTCCGAACAGCGAGCGCAGACGGTCGCGGATGATGTCGGAGAGCACCGCGCCGAACGGCTTGTAGTTCGGGGCGGCCTTGTTGACGATCTGCGCGAGCTGGGTGAGCGTCGCCTCGGCCGCGCCGTCGACGCTGGCCACGCCGAGTTCGGCGCTGATGTCCATGAGCAGCTGGTTACGACGGGACGAGACGCCGTTGGTGAGCGTGTCGGTGGTGTCGGACGCGCCGATCTGGTCGAGGCGGACCTTGGCGGAGTAGGCCATGAGCACGCCGATCGCGTCGGACGCGTGGAACGGCAAGTCAGTGACGGGGCCGGTCGGCGCGGAGCCAAGTTGTGCCACAGCGCTGGCCCCCTCGGCTGAGAGGGCTGCCTGCGCAACAGACTGAGGGAGCGTAGAAGCTGAAGCGCTCGACGAAGCTGCGACGGTGGAAGAGGATCGGCCTTCAGTCGATGCTGCGTTACTGGCGGCTTGCGCTGCTTGCACCCCCTCAGTCGGCTTTGCCGACAGCTCCCCCTGAACAGGGGGCGCGGAGATAGTGGCATCCTCATCGGCTTCCGGCGCGAGCGAGTCGGTGTCGGTCATGTACACGCGTCCCTCGTCGCGGCCGACGTTGTACACGGTCACGGCACGGCCGGCGAACTGCGGCAGGCGCAGCGTCTTCGTGCCGAGGTTGGCGAGCGTCGGCGCGTTGCCGAGGCCGACCTCGACGTATTCCTCCACGCCGAGACCGCCGGCGGCCCGTTCGCCGAACAGCAGCGCCTGCGTTTCGATCCAGCGCACCGGGGACGCGAACTGCCAGCTCAGTAGTTCGGTGAGCAGCAGACGGCCGAGCTTCTGGTCGTCCGCCGCGTAGGAGTCCCACACGGCCGGATCGTCCAGCGCGGCCTTGATGCGTTCGGACGGCACGACGTCGAGGATCTTCGCCGCGAATTCGCGGGTCATCTCGAACGGCACGGCCACGAGGTTCGGAATGTAGCGGCCGACCAGGCGACCACGGTAGTCGATGTGCTGCGGCAGCAGCGCGTCGAGCTTGTCGCGGAATTCGGGCACACCCTTGCGCAGCAGCGTGGAGTGGAACGGCACGTCGATGCCGGGCACGAGCATGAACGGCGGCTTGCCGCCATATTCCTTCGCGCGGCGGCTTGCATCGGCCTGCAGAGCCTTGAGCCCGGCGATGGTGCCGGCGATCGCGTACTGCTGGCCGGCGAGGTTGTAGTTGACGATCTCGAGGAACTCGCCGCTGGCCTTGGCGACCGATTCGACGTATTCGCGAACGCCGTCGTCGCCCACGCCGAACTGGTTCGGACGAAGCGCGCCCATGCGGTAGTTCGAGCGGCCCTGCGCGTCGCGGTCGATGAGGTGGTGCATGGTCGAGCCGCGGTGGAACACGAGTTCAAGCACGGTCTCGAGCGGAATGACGCCGGCGAACGAGCTCAACGCGTTGTATTCGCCGAGCGAGTGGCCGGCGAAGTAGGACGGCCACAGGTCGGCGCCGGCCTCGCGCAGACGCGCGGTCTGGGCGAACGCGACGGTGGCGAGCGCGACCTGCGTGAACTGCGTGAGGTTGAGCAGTCCGTCGGGGTGACGATAGGCGACGCCGTTGGCGGTGAGCTCCTTCGGATTGTCGCGCACGAGGGCGAGGATCGAGAACCCGAGCTTGGAGCGCGTGAGCCTGTCGGCGCGCTCCCAGACGTCGCGGGCGGCGGCGGACTTGGCGCGCTCGTCAAGTGCCATACCCTGCTTCTGGATGCCCTGGCCGGGGTAGACGAAGGCGCTGATCGGCGCACGGGTCACGGCTGTTCCACGTGAAACAAGCGCGCCGTCGATCTTGCAGGTGACTTCGAGGGCGAGGCCGCCGTGACGCACCTTGCCGACGCGTTCGACGGTGATCTCGACGCGGTCGTTCAGCTGCACCATGCCGTACATGTTGTACGTCCAGCCGGCGATCTCGTAATGCGCACCCTTGGCATCGGCCGCCTGCGCGACGTGCTGGGCGACGGCGGACAGCCACATGCCGTGCACAAGCGGGGCCTTGAGTCCGGAGATGCGGGCGCCGCGCACGGATGTGTGGATCGGGTTGAAGTCGCCGGACGTGCGGGCGAACGCGGTCATGTCGCCCGGCGCGGTGACGGTGACGCGACGCAGGATGCGACGACTCGTCGGCGTGATCTCGGCGTCGTGAATTTCCGTCCAGTCGCCGTTGTCGGGAGCCGGGACCGGCAGCGCGTCGGAGTACGCGCGGCCGCGGATCGCGAACCGTTCGGTTTCGTGCGCGAGCGGCGTGCCGTCGGCTGCGGTGTGGATGACGTGGATCGTCACGACACGGCCGGATGCGGATTCGGCGTACGGCTCGGCCCACGACGTGAGGCTGACCGTTTCGCCGATGCGTTCCAGCAGTTCGGTTTCGGTGACGTCGAGTTCGATCAGGTGATCGAGATGGACGGCGTTGAGCAGGCCTTCGATGATCGGGAATCCGTCGACCATGACCGAGCCGAGCGCCGTGTAGATCGCCGGCCACGCCGGGCCGACGAGCGCGTCCGGAGCGATGCGGGAGGCGATGAGGTCTCCCGGCAGCTGGCCTGCGGTCGCGGCTTCGTGGTCGAAGCCGAGGTTGGCTGAGAGGGTATAGGTCGCGTGCGCTTCGCCGAACGTCCTGCCTTCGGCGGCGACGATCCGCGGCATCGCTTCGAGCTTGTCGCCGGTGATGGCGGTGTTGCCGATGCCGGCGGTGGCGGCGAGCATCGCGTAGACGTGCTTGGGCAGACGGTCGCGGTCCACGACCGGCAGCAGGCCGGATTCGCTCGGACGGACATTGAGCGGGATCACGATGTCGCGCACGGCGTGCTTGGACAGTCCGCCGTCCGGATCGTGGTCCCAGTGCGTGTCGAGATGGATGTCGAGATCAAGCAGCGTCGCGCCGTCGCGCTCCCCCACCGTGGTGATCTCATAGTCACGGTCGTCGACCGTGGTGCCATACGCGGGGTTGGCCATGAGATGACCGACCCAGGAGATGTTCGGCGCCTTGCGCACGTATTCCTCGGCGCTGGCGGCCGTGCCGAGCTGCGCGAACGCCGTCGGATCGTCGTCATGGCCATCGGCCGCCGACTCCCCGTCCACGCGTTCCACCATCGCGGATTCGAACCGGCCGAGGATGTCGGCGATCGGCTCGTCCACGCTCGTGATGCCCGCCACGGAAATCGGCCCCGGGATCACGCGCACCGAATCGGCGGAATACCGCGCGTCCTCGGACTGCCAGAGCTGATCCTGGCCCCACCAGCGCAGCAGGTCGTGGTCGATCACCGGCACGAACGGCATCGGCTTCGGATACTCGCGCACGAGCGTCGGGAACCACGCGGCGTCGGACGGCACGACGGTGAGCGTGCGCACCTGCGGATATGCGTCGGCAAGCTTCGCGATCGCGGCGTCCGGATCGGCTTCGACGTCCGCGCGGGACGCGAACAGCGACGCGATCTCGCCGTGGTCGACGTCGCTCACGCGCGCTTCGATACGCTGCAGCAGATGCAGGAAACGATCGGCGTACGTCGGGTCCACCCACGGGAACGCGAGCTCGGCGAACCGCTGCGCCCACTCGAGGTAGGTCATGGTTTCCAGATCGCCGAAGTACGGCTTGGCGGTCTTGTCGAGCGCGGCGATGATCTCGTCGCGGCGCGATTCGAGCTCCTCGGGGTGCTTCATGACGCGCACGAGCAGACGGCCGCACGCGGCGGACGAGTTCTCGACCTCGTAGATGTCGGCGTGCAGGTGGCTCAGTCCCGAGGTCATGCCGCCGACGTCCTTGCCGCTCGGCACCCAGCGCTCGCCGAGCGGGGCGAACGGATCGGCATCGACCGCGGCATCCGCCGAAATGCCCGGCGTCGCCACGAGCATGCGCTTGACCTGCGGGCTGGTGTGCGCCTCCTTCGCGGTCATGGCGGCGGTGCCGACGAGCACGCCGTCCACCGGCATCTTCGGACGGCCATACGCGAGCGACCAATCTCCGGAGACGTAATCGGCGCCGCGTTCCGGCGTGCCGATGCCGCCGCCCGCGACAAGCACCAGATTGTCCTGCTCGCGCACCTGCGCGTACGTGGTCAGCAGCAGGTCGTCGAGCGACTCCCAGCTGTGATGGCCGCCGGCGAGGCCGCCTTCGACCTCCATGATGACCTTGACCGGGGCGACGGCCTTGGCAATGCGGATCACCTGGCGGATCTGATCGACGGTGCCCGGCTTGAAGCACACGTACGGGAAGCCGTCGGCGTTGAGTTCGCGGATGAGCGAGACCGCCTCGTCGAGCTCGGGGATGCCCGCGGAGACGACCACGCCGTCGATCGGGGCGCCGGACGCACGCTTCTTCGGCACGATGCGCGTGCCGAAGAACTGCAGGTTCCACAGGTAACGGTCCATGAACATCGCGTTGAATTCGACCGTGCGGCCTTCTTCGAGCAGCTCCTCAAGCTTGGCGACATGACGGTCGAACACGTCGGCGGTCACCTGGCCGCCGCCCGCGAGTTCGGCCCAGTATCCGGCGTTGGCCGCGGCCGCGACGATCTCGGGGTCGACGGTGGTCGGCGTCATGCCGGCGAGCAGTACCGGCGCCTTGCCGGTGAGTTCGGAGAAGCGGGTGCGCACCTTGTCGCCGGCCGGCGTGTGAATGACGCGCGGCGCGAACCGGCGCCAGTCCTGCGTACGCGCCGGTTCGCCCTCCAGGGTGGACAGCGCGGCGCGATCGGCCTGCGTGGCCGCTTCGACCACGCCCACGCCGGTGCCCTGCGCGACGGTGGCGACGAGCTTGCCGACGGTCTGGCCGGGGCCGAAATCCACGATCCACAGGCGGGCCGGATCGTCTGCGGCGGCGAGTGCGGCATTCACGCGCGCGGCCCAATCCACATGGTTGAGCAATACTTCGGCGGCCAGTTCGCGCGCATGGTCGGCGTTCAGGCCGCATGCGCGGGCCCATGCCACGGCCTGTTCGACCGCGTCGGCCATGAGCGGGCTGTGGAACGGCAGGGTGACGTCGAGGTATTCGAGCGTCGGCGCGAACACGCGGCCGCCGCGCACCTTGTCAGCGCGCAGCTTGGCCTGCTTGGCGTGCTCCTTGCCGGCTTCGAGCGCGAACGCGGCGAGGTCCTGCGGATAGCCGGACAGGACGACGTGGGTCGCGGAGTTGGTGACGGCCACGGCGATCGGGCCGCGCGTGGCATGGCGTTCGGCGACGCGGGAGATGAGCGCGTCGACCTGTGCGCGCGTCGCGTCCTTGACGGACAGCATCGGCGCGGCCGGGCCGTTATCGGAGGCCGCACCGGATGTGCCGGAGACGAGGCGAGGCGCGAGCGCGAGTTCGCGGACGCGGCGCGTGCCGGCGATGCCGATGAGCTTGGCGATGGCGAGGATCTCGTCGATGTCGGCCGCGGCCGCGTCAATCGAGCCGGCTTCGCGGATGGCGCGCACCATGTGCACGGCGAGGATGCCCTGCGAGTGTCCGAGCACGGCGAGCGGCTTGGCGGTCGCGACGTCGTAGCCGAGCGCGGCCGCGTCGATGAGCGCCCCGAGCTGGGCGAGCGCGATGCCCGGCACGGAGACGGCGGCGTCGGCCGCTGCGCCCAGTTTGGCCGAGTTTGCGTTCGCCGAGGCGAGCGCAAACGGGTCGAGCGTACGGCCGGTGGTGGCGAGCAGGTCGGCTGCGACCGGCGCGAGCATCGCGTCGGTCGCAGCCGCATGGTCGTGCAGCGCGGCGTCGAGCGTCGGGTCGGCGGTTTCGTCGGCGAGCGCGGCGGTCCACGGCGTGGACTGTCCGGCGAAGGCGAGCGCGTGCGGCTCGTTCGCCAGCCTGTTCAGGAAGAAGGTGGTCATGAAGGTTCCTTTCCCATTCCCTCTGCTCCCCTATTCAGGGGGAGCCGTCACCGCAGGTGACTGAGGGGTTATCGATGATGTGCGTGAAATCTGTGGTTACGTTCTGTTCTGCGGATGGCTCCGTCGTCGGACAGCCCACCGGACTGTCCTCCTCCCCGCGTAACGGCCTGCCGAGCGGGCTGTCACAGCGGCTGGTTGCCGTGGTGGCGGCTCGTCGCGCGCGTGCGGCGCTTGCCGGCGAGCAGCCGCAGCGATTCGGCGATCGCCTGCCGGGTCTGTTCGGGGTCGATCATCGCGTCGATCTGTCCGGTTTCGAGCGACAGGTTCGCGTTGACGGTCGTGCTCTGGTAGTCGGCGACGAGCTTCGCCCGCAGCGCGTCGACGTCGCGGCCGGATTCCTTCGCCTTCTGCAGGTCCTTGCGGTGGATGATGTTGACCGCTCCGGTGGCGCCGAGCACCGCGATCTGCGAGCTGGGCCACGCGAAGTTCATGTCGGCGCCGATCGCCTTGGAGCCCATCACGATGTACGCGCCGCCGAACGCCTTGCGCAGCACGACGGTGACCATCGGCACCTGCGCGTTGCCGTACGCGTAGATCACCTTCGCGCCGCGCCGGATGATGCCCGCATGCTCCTGCTGGGCGCCCGGCTTGTATCCGGGGGTGTCCACGAGCGTGATGACCGGCAGGTTGAACGCGTCGCACAGCCGCACGAACCGCGCGACCTTTTCGGACGAGTCGACGTCGAGGATGCCGGCGTTCACGTTCGGCTGGTTCGCGACCACGCCGACCGGATGGCCTTCGACGCATGCGAATCCGACGACCGCGGACCCGGCGAACAGTTCCTGCACCTGCACGAATTCGCCGTAGTCGACGATGCAGCGGATCACGTCGAGCATGTCGTACGGCTGACGGTCGTTGTCGGGCACGATCTGCGCGAGCCGTTTCGCCGTGTCGCGTTCGGCGCGCGTGACGGCGTACGCGTAGGTCGGAGGCTGTTCGTCGGCGTTGGACGGCAGGTAGGCGAGCACGGTGCGCGCGTAGTCGATCGCGTCGGCCTCGTCCTCGCCCAGATAGTGCGCGACGCCGGAGACGCGGTTGTGCACGAGGCCGCCGCCGAGATCGTCCATGCTGATGACCTCGCCGGTCGCGGCCTTGACCACGTCGGGGCCGGTGACGAACATGTTCGAATGTTCGCGGGTCATGATGATGAGGTCCGTCAGGGCCGGGCAGTAGACCGCGCCGCCCGCGCAGGGGCCAAGGATGATGGAGATCTGCGGCACGAAGCCGCTCGCCTGGCATGTGCGGCGGAAGATGCGGCCGTACTGCGTGAGCGCGGCGACGCCTTCCTGGATGCGCGCGCCGCCGGAATCGATGAGCGCGACGATCGGCACCTTGAGTTCGAGCGCCTTGTCCATGAGACGGCAGATCTTCTCGCCTTCGGCGCGGCCCAGCGTGCCGCCGCGCACGGAGAAGTCCTGCGCGTAGACGGCGACCTTGCGGCCGTAGACGGTTCCGAATCCGGTGATGACGGCCGAACCGGCCTTGCCGCCGTTGATGTCGCCTCCGGCGAACCGGCCGATCTCTTCGAAGCTGCCGGTGTCGAGTAGCAGGTCGAGCCGTTCGCGTGCGGTCTGCTTGCCTTTGACGTGTTGCCGGTCGCGGGCGTGCGCCTCGGCGTCGCGCGCGAGTTCGGCGGCGCGGGCGACGGCCGCGCGGATCGGCTGGCGGGCGTCGTCGGACGTTTCGTCCACGTACTGTTTCACGGCCGGCGATTGCATGATGTCGGTCATTGCATGTCCCCCTTCGGCTGCGTGTCGGACGATTCGGCGGCGGCCCTTCCGTCCGTCTTCGGTTTCGTCGCCGCTCCGTCCACGTCCAGCGTGACCAGCGTCTCCCCCGCTTCGACGCCGGTCGCCGGACCGACGAAGATCTTCGTGACCGTGCCGGCGGCCGGCGCGTACACGTAGTTCTCCATCTTCATCGACTCGAGCACGACGAGCAGGTCGCCCTTGGCGACATGCTGCCCTTCGGCCACGTTGATGCGCGTGACGACCGCCTGCATCGGCGCGGAGATCACGCCCGGCCGATCGGCGGTCGTCGTCTTGGCCGTGTCGCTTCGATGCAGTCCGGCGCCGCGCAACGGCTGCGTCGGCCTCTGGGCGCCGCGGGCTCGCGCCGAACCGGTGATGTTCTCGACGATGTCAAGCGGCACGGTCAGTTTCACGCGCTTGTCGTTCATCTCGATCACGAACGTTTCGGTCGGCGTCGGTTTCGCGTCGGCCGGTTCGCCGGCACCGGCGGCACCGGTCGAACCAGCGGCCGCGGCGCTCAGCGAGGCCGGCTGACCGGCCTTCGCCGCACTCGCCTCGCGGTTCAGATACTTGCGTTCCAGCCACTTCGTGCTCACGTCGAACGCGTGCCCGTGCTCGGCCGTGAACTCGTCGTCGCGGAACACCTGCTCGAACAGGCTGACCGGCGTCGGCACGCCTTCGATTCGCAGCTCC
The DNA here is from genome assembly GCF_010667685.1 of Bifidobacterium aerophilum. Classification (GTDB taxonomy): domain Bacteria; phylum Actinomycetota; class Actinomycetes; order Actinomycetales; family Bifidobacteriaceae; genus Bifidobacterium; species Bifidobacterium aerophilum. The sequence goes on from NZ_WHZW01000019.1 coordinate 70,939, forward strand.
CCCAACGAGCGACGAACCCTGGCGACCGCCGCCTGGCGATCCTGTGCGGTGACGACCAGCTTGCCCATCATCGAGTCGAATTTCGGCGAGACCGTGTCGCCTTCCTCCACGCCGGAGTCGACGCGGATGCCCGGCCCGGACGGCCACGCGAGTTTCGTGAGCGTGCCGGAGCTCGGCGTAAGGTTCTTCGCCGGATCCTCGCAGGTGATGCGCAGCTCGAAACTGTGCCCGCGCGGCGCGGGAGGTTCGGTGAGCTCGCCGCCGTCCGCGATCGTGATCTGCTCGCGGACCAGATCGATGCCGCTGACCTCCTCGCTGACCGTATGCTCGACCTGCAGGCGCGGGTTGACTTCGAGGAAATACACCTTGCCGGTGTCGGTGAGCATGAATTCGCAGGTACCCAGCCCGACGTAGCCGACCGCTTCGAACAGGCGGCGCGAGTAGCGTTCGAGCTGCTCGTGCACGCCTTCGGGGAGGAACGGCGCGGGCGCCTCCTCGATGAGTTTCTGGTTGCGGCGCTGGACGCTGCAGTCGCGCGTCGAGTAGACGGCGAAGTTGCCGTGGGAGTCGCGGCCGCACTGCGTTTCGACGTGACGGCCCTTGTCGATGAACCGTTCGACGAAGTATTCGTCGAGGTCGCCGCCCTGCATCGCGTCGTGGTTGAGATAGAAGCCGCGCAGCTCGTCGTCGTTGCGCACGATGGTGATGCCGCGTCCGCCGCCGCCGTCCGTGCGCTTCATCATGATCGGATAGCCGTGCGTGTGCGCGAAATCGTAGAGCGTGCGGATGTCGCCGGCCGCTTCGTTCAGGCCCGGGACCGGCGGGACCTTGGCGCGCGTGGCGACGCGGCGCGCGGTGATCTTGTCGCCGAGGTCGGTGAGCGCCTCCGGGCTCGGACCGATCCAGGTCGCGCCGGCGTCGGCCACTTTGGCCGCGAACGAGGCGACTTCGGAAAGGAATCCGTAGCCTGGATGCACCGCGTCGGCGCCGCTGCGGCGCAACACGTCGATGAGCAGGTCTTCGTTGAGATAGGTGTCCTTGTAGGTGTCTCCGCCGAGCAGGTACGCCTCGTCGGCCATGTCCACGTATTGGGCGTGGCGGTCCTGTTCGGTGTAGACGGCGACCGTGGCGATCCCCATTTCGTGCGCGGTCCGTACCACCCGCAGCGCGATCTCACCTCGGTTCGCGATCAGTATCTTTTTGACGGTTTCAGTCATAGCGTCAAAAGATAGACCCGAAAACTGGATTCCGCCGTCGACGATCCGACAAAAAACCGGCGAACGTTTTGTATGCCTACACAAACGTAACCATCGGATCGCGGCGTACGATATCGAAGCAATGTTGACGAACTCAATATTTTCGTCAGTATTTTGCCTGATTTTGTGAAGGGGAATCTCATATGGCAGACATCATCGAACCCACGCGCTCCGCATCCGCCGCACGGACCGAGACCCGATCCGCGTCATCCGCGGGCGTCGGCCGCCTCGCGATCGCCGTCGCCAAACCGGTCGTGTTCGCGGCGCTGCTCGCGCTGGCCACGATGGCGGGGCGCATCCCGATCCCGGGCACGCCGGTGCCGATCACGCTGCAGACCTTCGTGGTGATGGTTGCGGCGCTCACGATGAGCCGCCGCCAGGCCGCCGCCGCGATCGCGCTGTACCTGGCGGCCGGCGCGGCCGGACTGCCGGTGTTCGCGGGCGGCGCATCCACCGCCGCGCTGTTCGGCCCGAGCGCCGGCTTCCTGCTCGGTTTCCTGCCGGCCGCGATCGTGACCGCATGGCTCAAGGGTTCGGCGCCGCGCATGGCGTCGAACACCGAGCCGCTCGACGCGGCGAGCGATTCCGCTTCCCGCCTCGCACATGTTGCGCTGACCGCGGCCCGCTACTTCGCGGCCGCCGTGATCGGCTGCATCGTGCTGGACTACCTGATCGGCTTCACCGTGCAGTCCGCGATCACCGGAATGCCGTTCGGCACGGTCGCGCTGGCCTCGATGGGCTTCGTGGCGGGAGATCTCGTCAAGGCGATCGTAGCCTCGCTGGTCATCGCGGGCGTGACGGGGCTCGCCCGTTCCCGCCGCTGATCCTAGGAATGTCTCGAAAATCAGCCATTCCCGGTAACAATTCCAGGAAAGTCTCGCCGCCCGGCCGCGATACCCCACCCGCCCGGCCTACGCCGGGCACCCTCCCCTGAGATGGGAGGGAAACGTGTCGCCGCCGCGACGATCAGCCGAATGGAACTCCTCTGAGGGTTTGTCCCCTTCCCTCCCCTTTTAGGGGAGGGTGTCAGCGAAGCTGACGGGTGGGGTACCGCGGCGCGGAAGCGCCGTCAACCACACGGCATCACGCGAAGCGCGATACCCCAATGCCAACCGACGTTACGCGCCAGCGCTCACGCCAATACGCCCACGTCGGCCGTACGCACGATGCGGGTTTCGCCGTTGTCGTCGCGGATCGTCAGCGAGGCGTCCGGGTTAAGCGCGAGCGCGGTGCCCCGCAGCGTCGAACCGTCCGTGAAATGCGCCTCGACCTGCTTGCCCAGCGTCCAGCAGCAGGCCTTCGTCTCCGCAAGCAGGCGTCCCGCCTCGTCGTGCGGGCGCGCGACGAACGACGCGATCCGCGAACGCAATGACGCGACGACCCGCGCGGCGATGCGGTCGCGCACGGCATCCGTGACGACGGCGGGCAGACCGACCGTACCCGAGAACGCGTCCCCGGCGATCGCCGCACCCGCATCGCCGATCCCGTAATGTGCCCCGGCAGCATCACCGACCTGATAATGCAGCTGCAACGATGTGGATTGCCCGGTCGGCAGCCGGTCGGCGGGGACGGCAAGGTTGAGTCCGATGCCGAAGACCAGTGCCACGGATCGCGGGTCGTCCGGCAGGAACACCATTTCGGCGAGGACGCCGCCGAGCTTGCGACCGCCGCAGAAGATGTCGTTCGGCCATTTAAGCAGGATCCCGGCCGGCGGATCATCCAACGGCATCAGGCCGCGCGTCACGTCGAGCAGGGCATCGCGTGCGCTCAGCCCGGCGATCATCTGCAGCCATCCGTTGACGTTCGCATTCGTCGCCACGGATCGGGGCACAGCGATCGCAAACGATACCGTGAACGACTCCCCCGCCCGGCTGACCCACACATGATCGAGCCGTCCGCGTCCGGCGGTCTGCGTATCGGCCGCCACGATCGCGACATCAGCAGCCGTCCCGCTGACGGCCGCATCGGATCCGACCGTCAGCCGTCCGTCGGCAAGCGCCTCGCGCATGACCGTGTTCGTCGAACCGGCCTCGTCGAACAACAGCACCATGCCGGACGCGGCCGCCGCAACCGCGTGCGGCATACGTTCGGCCGCCCGGGCCATGGCCTGCGTCATCGCATCATCATATTCCGTCATGCCACCCAGCATAGGCCGGTCGATCGAACCGACCCGTCACCCCATCAGCCCATCACTGTGTGCAAACCAACGCGAACAAGGGCATCGGCGTTGGTTTGCAGACAGTAGGCGGCAACTCAGTCGAGCAGGCTTACCTCGCTGGACAGTAGGGCGCGCGTCTCGCCGTCGGCGGTACGGATGCTCAGCGACGCGTCGTCGTTGAGCGCGACGACCTCGCCGCGCACCGCGCTGCCGTCGATGAGCTGCGCGTGAACCGTACGGCCCATCATCCAGCAGACGTGCCGCATCTCCGAACGCAGTCTGCTCGCCTGGATCATCGGCATGGCCACCAGCGCCGTCAGCCGCGCGCGCAATGAATCGACCATCCGTTCGGCGATCATGTCGCGCAATTCGGATACGGGCGGCAACGGCCCGACATGCATCTGCAGGGACGTGGCCTGCGCGGTGGGCAGACTGGAAGCCGGCATCGTCAGGTTGATGCCGACGCTGAACACCACGGCCATGTCGCCGTCGACCGGATCGGCTTCGGCATCCGGCGCGGCAGGTCCGACCTCAGACGACTCCCCAGCCTCATCCCTAGTCCCCGCCGCATCGGGCAACGGCAGCACCTCGGTGGCGGTGACGCCGATCTTCAGCCCGTGGCAGTAGATGTCATTCGGCCATTTGAGCTGGAATCCGCATTCAGGGTTGAACGGGCGGGCGTCGGCCTCATCGATCGCCCCTTCGAGCGCGTCGAGCGCGGACAGGCCGGCGATCATCGGCAGCCATCCGTTGACCACCTCGTCGTCGGCCACCGACTCGGGGATCACCACGACGAACGTCATCGTGAACGAGTTGCCCGACTGGTTCACCCACGTCCGGCCGAACCGCACGAGCGCGTTCGTCAGCCGGTCGGCGGCGCATACGGTGATCGGGATGCCGTGCGGCGAGGTACGGGCGATATCTCCGGAGGAGACCATGTCGCGCGCCAGCGCATGGGTGGAACCGAGTTCGGCTTCGGCGACAACCTTGTCGGCGATCCGTTCAGTGCGACCAAGCCGCGGCGCTGTGGCTTTCGTCATTGAAATCATGGGCTGAACTTTACTCTGCAAACGTTCTCAAGTCAAAGCGGGGAACGACCGCGACCGTGTTTGCTGTTCTGATGGAGGGGTGGGAATAGTTAGAGGCTTCTAGGCAGAATGGGTGGTGCCTAAACC